>JAGCCO010000230.1 GCA_017651645.1 Bacteroidales bacterium | reverse complement strand
GCGCCATCTGCGTCACCTTCACAGACGGGGCCTGATACTTCCGTGTTTTGTTGTTACGACGAAACATTTGTTTATGGTGTTAATTTGTTAATAGCCAATATGTTATAATTCAACTTCCTATAATGACCGTTATGAGAAGTTGATTTATCCTAATACAAGCTATAAAATATTATATCATAACTATTTAAGCATTGAATAGAATTATCCTATTATGCTAATTCTGGGATTATGGACAATAACTGAGACAACACCAAGGCCCGGGGTAGGAAGTATTCCTTGCCCCGGGCCCAACTGCCCAAACTTGCTGTTGATTATTTCCTCACCAGTCAACAACCCGATCGACGAGTTTCTTCTGCTCGTAACCGGAGCGCTGGAGATAGATGCGTGTGGTCTCCACCGACGCGTGCCCGAGCAGGTCGGCCAGCAGGACCAGATCGTTGTTCTTGTCGAGAAAGTTTAAGGCGAAGAGGTGACGGAATGCGTGGGGATGGATGAGGTCGGGGTTGACTCCGTGTTTCAAAGCGAGTTCCTTCAGCTTCTGCGCGATTCCGCGCGGCGTGATCGGATGGCCCTTCTGATTGACGAACAGGAATCCGGTTTCTTCACCGATCCAGTCCAGGAGTTCGTTCCTGAGTCTGATTGGCATATAGATCCGACGGATCCTGCCACCTTTAGAGTAGATGTCAATGTGTCCCGCCTGGACATGTTCGACCTTGAACTGCACAAGTTCACTGATCCGGGCTCCGGTTGCGGCCAGCGTCCAGACGATGAAATACCATCGGAGGTCGCTCTCTTCGCGTAGCCTGTTCTTGAAGAACAAGTAGTCTTCGTTGCTGATGAGATGGTCCAGGAACGTGGCTTTCGGTATTTTGACTGCCTTGATTTCCAATCCGGGCTTACCGATGAACGCCAAATAATTGTTGATCCCGCAGATACACAGGTTGACGGACTTGGGCTTGCGGTGTTCAATCAGGTAGGTTTTGTATTGCAGGAGGTTCTCTTTGTCGATGACTTCGAATTTGCCGAAGAATTCCTTTATCGCATTCCGGTATGCAATAATTGAATTCTCCGCATAATTCTTTTTTCGGAGTTCCTTCTCGAATTCGCCTAATTCCACTGAGATTCTGCCCGGTCTCGCCTCGTAAGGCGACATCCCGTTTTCATAGTTTAGTTAGGCGAATTTTGCAATTAATGCGCTCAGATGCAAATCTAATCAGTGAACGGGCGGATTGTTTCAACGAAAGTTTTCACATGATTACCAGTCCACAATCCGGTTCATCAACTTTCCTTGTTCACGACTGGACTGTTGGAGATAGATGCGGGTGGTTTCGATGCTGCTGTGGCCCAGGAGGTCCGCCAGGAGGGCGATGTTGTTGTTCTTTTGGAGAAAACTTTTGGCAAATAGGTGCCGGAAGGCATGGGGGTGGACCAGGTCGGGGTCGATTTCAAATTTCTTCGCATAGATCTTCAGTCGGAACGAAATGCCGCGCGGTGTCAGCGGGGTTCCGCGGCTGTTCAGGAACAGATAGCCTTCCTGATGTTCCTCTTTTTCCAGCCATTGGATCGCCTCGGACTGAAGAGTCTCGGGGAAGTACAAACGCCGCATGCGCCCGCCCTTTGAATAAAGGTCGACATACCCTGTGCGGACATGTTCCACCTTGAATCGGGTCAGTTCGCTGATTCGCGCACCTGTGGCCGCCAGGAACCACACGATGAAATACCACCGCTGGTCAGTCTCCTTCCGGAGCGACCGCTTGAAAAGGAGGTAATCCTCCTTGCTGATCACCCTGTCCAGGAAAGATTCCCTGGGCAGGGTGATGAATTTCAACTGCAGTTTCCCGAGTCCGGTTGCATTCAGATATTTGTTGATGGACAGGATGCGTAAGTTCACCGTGGCGGGCTTGTAGTTCTCAATCAGGTACGACCGGTAGGCCGACAGATTGGTGCGGTTCGGTGCTCCGTATCTCTCCAGAAATACCCGCACCGCATAGGCATAGCTGATGATAGAATTCTCCGCGAAATCCTTTTCACGGAGAAGCTGTTCAAATGACTTGTATTCCATAATAAACAGCGTTTGTATTTATTTGGATCGTCGGTAAAGGTGTTCATTTCGACGGTCTGCTCACTGGGAAGAGATGTTTCAACGGTGCCATCGTACATATCGTATAGCGCCTCCTCCGAATAGGGATAAAGCCCCCAGAAGTACGAAGAGATCATGTCTCCTCCTCGTTTCTGGCGGTAACGACATCAATGGTCATCTGCCCATGGAACTTCGCGACGGCTGCGTTTTCATCCGTGTTGATGGAGGTAAAACACTTTCGAGAAAGCAGCCTCTTGTTACCAAGAAGCTGCTTTCTTTTGCAAATCGTCTAGTAATTATTCACTTTTGAACTCTGATAAGTCCCGACAGAAGAACTTCCTATTGCACATTTTGCAAAGTGGTAAAACTAAACTGCTTCGGCAATAGAGTTCAATGATTACTCAGTAGAATTGGTGGAATTGAAGTAATTGGTCTTGGAACTCTTATAAGTGTCTGCATGTGCACCTGTTCCGAAGTGGTTGATGGAAACTGCTTCGGCATGCTTCACGATGGGGTTCCCTTCGGCATCCGTGGTTTTGAGTGTATTCGTGAAAGTGAATGGATTGCTTTCTTTACTTGAGGTATCATAAGTCTTTGTGTCAAGCTTATACCCCCATCCCCAATCGTCTTCTTCGAGTTTATACACATAGCTCGGGTCCAAACTCAGAAGTATCTTGGTCACCGTATCAAAATCTTCTCCCTTATTTGTCAGGATAACCTTGGTAAAATTCTCCCATCCATTGGTAAGATCCGGGGCAGGCTTGCCCGTGTTAGCATCATAAGAGCCGGCTTTTTGAGGGGCACGATAAATCTGTATGGTTGCACTCTCGCCATGTCTCAGTCCGTCTTTTTCAATGACAAGCCTTATCGGGAGGTCTGTATCAGGATACGGGTAATAAGTGGCATTCGTGTAACCAGTGAAATTACCATCTTCATCATAGGTAGGAATATAAACACCAGAAGTAGACTTATTCGTGTTTGTATTATCACCTCCTGTCACACCATTAATCGCATTCACGTTGAATTCAATTACCAGCTCCTTGCCTGCGCACACAGTGTTATTGCTTGAGTTTGTCCGCCAGCCGACCCAGTTACCGGTATAAGGGTGTTCGGTACTCCCATCTTCATCGTCACCGTCAATTTTACTGTAATTGAATCCGAGTATCACAAGCTTTCCGTCTTTCAAATAAACGCCGACGGTATTTTCATCGGCGATTTGTGCCGCAATATTCTCAGGAGGGAGCTGAGTTAGATCATAATTATCGGGCAGAATAACTTTTGTAAGAGAGGTAGTTGCAGCACTGCCCACCCATTGTGTCCCGTCTGCATTGATAGTACGGTAATAGACAACAACATCTGATGCTTCGAAATCTGAAGGGACTTCGAAACTGCTGGAAACCTCATCAACCAACTGCGTTTCTCCCGGGATTGTGTTCTCGGAACCTCCGGAAGCCACAGCGATGGATTTGAATATTTCGCCCAAGTCCGTTTCGTTCGCATCTACGTAGAAGTTGAATGTATCAGCAACACGGGTACCCGTACAAGTGAAAGTATTTGTACTGGAAGCTTGTCCGTCTGGATAGTTAGAGGAGATGTAGTCCATCATGTTTCGGACATAGGTTTGATTATCAGTCGAAAGTACGTTCCAATCTATCAGACCAATCGAATAAACGGTCGCAACACCAGTATTGCTTGTAACACCATTGTAAGAAGTGGTATTCTTTATGGTATACGCGTTGTTTACAGCAGAAATTGCATAACTAGCAGTGAAATTGGTCGCGCCACTAGTTGAAGGACAGCCATCAGTAAACATTACTACAACACGATTGCTATTAGGTTTTTGGGATATAGAATTTCTCACCCAAGTAAGACCAGTCTCCAATCCTGAATCAGTACGTGTCCCTCTATCTTCAGTAATGTTATTTACATTAGTTTTGATAGTTTGTTGATTTGCGAAGGCCGGCTGAAACGCAGAAAAGCGAGCGGATGCACTTGAATTAAAGGTAACAACCTGAATACGGTTTCCAAGTACTGTTTCATTGCCATCCGCATCAACACGACGATTACCGTCGTCATCAAAACCATCGTTTCGTGCGATTTCATCAACGAATTTCCCGACAGCATATTTCAAGGCCGCGAGACGTGTACCCGTAACTTGCCTGCCTTGATCTTCATCATAATACGAGTAGTTATACTCGGTCATTGAATTGGAAATGTCCAAAACGAGTATCACATCCACAGGAGTATATGTCTTGACTATCGTCTTGACACCCGTCGCGAAAGTTTCCAATGTGAGGGTATAGACGTTGTTTTCATCAGAGGCTGAAACACTCTTTGCCGTAGCAACGCCATTCTCCACTTTATAATTGGAGTAGATCGGCGGGTTATCCGTCGCGGCATGTGCCAGGACAGGGAACAAGAGAACAAGGGAGGTAAGAATATATTTAATCTGTTTCATAGCACTTTCTTTAACCTATTTTATTATTCCTGATTATATTCACCGGCCTCATATTTTGTCTTGTAGGCAGCATTTCTATCTGCATCAGGATCCAACTTGGAGATACCTGTCGCTTCATACCATGCTTGCAGCCACCATTTGTTGGTGCCATCATCGTTCTTGGGGACGGCTATGGCTTGAACCACGATCTCCATAACAAGATGGACACCAACTGCCTCTGTACGATGCACGCCGCTTGTTGCGATATAGATCCTAGGAACGTTGGTCACTACATAGGATTCGAACAAATCTGTGGTAGCAGATTGCGCAGTACCAACACCATCTCCAGGACCGATGGGCATCGTATAGTAGAAACCACCGGAAGCATCCGCCCAATCGTCTTTATCGCCATCGCGGTCACCAAGACTGGCTAATGCAAAAGTACTGTCAAAATGTCCATAAGGATCACCGTACCCATCAGTGCCTTTCACCCAACCATTCTCGACAGCTTCTGCCTCCGTCGCATAATAAACGTCATCCTTAACAGGATATCCCTCGCGGTACCAAGGCAGCATCATCGGGTCGCTCGGCTCCCCGGCCGTAGCCGCGGCTTCTTTGCTCGGATACTTATAGCCGACCAGGATGGAAGGTTCGTCACCGTT
The DNA here is from genome assembly GCA_017651645.1 of Bacteroidales bacterium. The sequence continues at coordinate 2,060 of JAGCCO010000230.1, read as the reverse complement.
GTTCTTCGATTTTTCAGATTCCCAACCATACCAGTTACCCATAATTAGCATACGGACATATTCATCGACGTTTCCGGTGTTGGCGATATGGAGGTCGGATTTCGTAGTAGCAGTTATCTCATCTTCAATTTCGACATCCACATCAAATGGTTTCAGCGTGTAGGTACGGAGCTGGCCGGCCTCCCACTTGAGGTTCTTGCCCGCATTGCCCTCGACACTCTGATACTTCTCGTTCAGCATCGCGCCCAAGTTAATGGAGTGGCAGGCTTCGGTCTCGAAACCGTCCACGGAATCAGGGGTCTTGACGGTAAAGTAGACCTTGAGGACGACATTATCGGTAATTTCCTGCGGGACGAACCAGAAGGTCAACTCGCCGTTCGCGTGGTTGAGGTTGTGGTCTGAGGCTGCGTTCTCGCCTGTCCATGAGGTCCCGGTCAAACCATCGCTCCAGGCGGTAACGGTGCCGTCCGGATTCGATGCGCCATCTCCTTTCGTATAGGTAGGATTATCAAAGACCAAATAGAAAGGATTCTCTTCCGTGCTTAACACGGGAGTCACCGGATCCCAAGTCACAACACCTTTTTCTCCGACGGTACCCTTACCGTACTTGTTCAGGCCGATAAGTTCAACCCTGGTGATGATGGTCTTCGTCATGGTACCGTTCGGATGGCCGTTGCGGAACTTGATGCCGGAGAGTGCGTGTTTCATCGTAACGGGATAGCCGCCGGGAAGCTTCGCATGATGCTCCTCTTTTGACATGGTAGCCTGACCGAAGAGCAGGTCCTTTTGCTCCAGGCCATTCAGGGGGGACGTCAACTCGAAGGTGGTCTTATTATAATTGGAGACACCGCCTCCGCTGGCAGGCATGCGCAGATAGAAATCGACTTGCTCTTTATTGTCATCCGGCCAGGGGCTTCCATTATAGTTATGGTTATAACGCCAGCCTTGATCCTTGTACTGCGCTTCGTCCATCTTATTGAATACGGCGTCACCGAATTTACCCGCGGCATACACGCCCATGCTCGGATAGACATCAGCTAAAGTCGCCGTATAGACTGGTTGGCCCTTGGTGGCAGGCCCCGGATTGAGTTCCTCGATGGTTTCCTCCAAGATTATACCATCGCCCAACGGAATGGTAACCCCCTTGACAGCCATTGGCAATTCTTCTCCAGAACGCGTGGAAACACCCTGCATGACGAAGGAAAGTTCGTTTTCTCCTACGCTGATCTCGTTGAAATTCTTCTCCTGGACACAGGATGAAAACAGCACGGTCGCAACAACCGCCATAGCAACATAAATCTTCTTCATAATCGATCCTCCTAGAGTTATGAGATGATGTCTTCAAAGTACTCACCCGCACGTTCCGACTCAGGAGCGGCGTTGCGGATGTCATAATCCTCGACATCCATCAAGAAACGGACAGTCGTGCAGAAATTGCTCTCAAACGCCATATGCGTCACCAACGCATTCGGGGCTTGATAATTCTTTGTTTTTTTGATACGACGAATCATTGCTTTATAGTTATTTTGTTAATCTTTTTCCTGCAGTTGGACCCTTACATCATATAATGACCGTTATGGGATATCGATTGTTCATATTTTATCCAATTATACTATTGATTTACAGCTGGTTTTATTAATACACTAATAATCACTTTTTGACATTTATTGGAATAAAAAGGTACTAATATGACCAGTTTCCCTGATTTCAGCGGGGCCAAAAAGGTTGTGAGAAGGCCACCGGTATCGATCACCTAACGCAAGGATTCGTCTCAAGTAGTATCCTCACCAACCAGAGAGAGATAGTTAGTCGCAAAATTTACAAGATTTGTTTGCAATTTGCCAAAAATGGATTAACTTTGCACTTTGAATACGTAGGGTAAATTGTATCCCGTTGACCGGGATGATGAAAGGTTTTAGAACTTCTCATAACGGTCATTATAGGAAGTTGAATTATAACATATTGGCTATTAACAAATTAACACCATAAACAAATGTTTCGTCGTAACAACAAAACACGGAAGTATCAGGCCCCGTCTGTGAAGGTGACGCAGATGGCGC
>JAGCCO010000229.1 GCA_017651645.1 Bacteroidales bacterium | reverse complement strand
CTTCGATTTGCCTGCAAAATCCAAATACTTGTTGATGCCCTGAATTCGCAAATTAACAGTTTTGGGTTTGTAATTTTCTAAAAGAAAACTCTTATAATCAGCCAGCGACTTACGACCGAACCGTCCGAAATGCGACTTGAAGAAGTCCGCTGTCCAGCAATACGAATCCATCGTATTGACAGCAAGGTTCTGCCCTTCCAGATACTGGTAAAACGAAGGTCTTTCTGCAAGGTAGAAAACGAAACAATCCATCGCAAGTATCTCCTCTCCTTATTGAAAAAGGTCTGCTGCCGTCACACATCCTTGAACACAGGATTCATATTTCCCTTTAGCCAATCCAAAGGGGGTAATCATGGTCAGGTGCAAAGTCTTGTTCGTTCGCACATTCTCTCTAAAAATATCACGTCGTTCTTTAAGCCAATCTGCATAATCTTTTTTGATTTCAAACGGTCGATCGCAATACTTGATTTCGCATAAGTCAATCACCCTATCGCTCCGATCAATAACCAAATCTATCTGTGCGCCGTTCTCCCCTTTTTTAGTCCATGAGCAAACATCACTTGCAATCCCTGATATGCCCAAAGCTTTTTTTATTTGGTTTATATGGTGTATGCAAACCTGTTCATAAGCGTAACCTTGCCAAGCATTGCGTTTGCCATCGGGCAAATGACTCCAGGCATTTTCATCCATGCCGTTATAATTCTTGACAAACCGCACAAAGAACAGTGTGAACATGTCCGTCAGCTGGTATAACGCTTCGTTTCTTCTTTTTCCGAAAGATTGATAATGCCGAATAAAATCGCATTTTTCCAAGTTATCAAGAACTATCGAGAAAAAACCATTGTCCAAAAGTTTAAGATTCGACATCATCTCGCTACGAGTCATGCCAATCATTTTTGACGATAAAAGTTCCACAACTTTCTTGTATGCTTGTGCCTCGCTATAAAGCGAGTTAAAAAGGAAGTCATATTCCGTTTTTAACACCGCGTTACGCTTAAAAAACAGGTTGTCTATATTTTGCCGCAAACTTAAAGAGGGGCTCAACAGAGACAAATAATAAGGAACTCCACCCAATACCATGTAAGTCTCGATAACTTCCATATCGGACCAGTCAAAGCCCATATAAGTCAAGTATTGACTTGTTTCGTGCAAGGTGAACGGAGAAAGGCAAATCGGCATTGTCACACGATTGTGCAAACCGCCCTTATCACCTAGCAGTTTATTAATCATCCAGGTTGTGGAGCTGCCACAAACAATCAGCTTTAGTCGATTGCAATCAGAACCCCAGCTGTTCCAAAACATTTCAAGAGCCTTTAGGAAATTCGATTTGGGAGTATCGAGCCAAGGCAATTCATCAATAAAAACGACAAACCGTTCCTTTTTTAAGGATTGCAGATACTCTTGAAGCTGATCAAAAGCCTCAAACCAATCTTTAGGCGTGTTCCTTCTCTGTTTACTGTATTTCAGTAATTGCTTTTGCCAATTTTTCAATTGTTCAGAACGAGAGACCTGATAGACTCCAGTCGTATAAAAATCAAACGAGCTTTCAAAGAACTGCTTTACCAGAAAAGTCTTGCCGATTCTCCTGCGACCATATATCGCGACAAACTCAGCTCTTTCACTATCCACACACCTTTGGAGAACTTTTTTCTCCTCATGACGCCCGATAATTGAGCGAATTTCGCCAAAAATGCCCGATTGCACTGCGGAAAGTGCACCTTTCACCCCACTTTCCGCCATGTAATAAGCACTTTTTTCGCAAATTGAGCAAATTTGCGGCATTTTGATACTAGAAATTAGGGAAAAATAGAGTTTGCCGGCTGATTTTGATGCGGTAAAAGTCAACACATTCTGCTTGCTCATATACTACCTCACTCCGTTTACATGCTATAAAAAACGGACGGCTCTGTCGGGCTAAACTGTACACTTGTGCCCGGCTAGCAAAAAATCCTCAATCCGTAAGCCCTTCCAAAACTGTTTTTCGGCTGCATGACCGATGTTTTTTCGCTGAAATGGTCATTCGGCGGTCCGCCATCGAAACGCACTGTTCGACATGGCCTCCGGGGTTGCTACGGATGTCGATGACGCGCGGTTCTTTTACGTTTGTTGTAGAGTCGAGGTAAGCCTTCAGTTCTCCGTAGGTACCGTTTTCCATGTCGGCGGTGTTGGGCTTGAATCCCGTGATGGAAATGAAAATCGTTTCGTCCAGCGTGTCGATGAAGATGCTCGGTGCGTAGACGGTTTCCTTAGTCAAGGTAAACTCAAGTTCGTTCGAATCGCGGATCATGCGGAGGGTGACGCTTGTCGAGGTGTCCAAGACCGCGTTGTAGATGTCCAGGGCGTTTTCTGTGCCGAGGTCCACGTCGTTGATGCTGATGATGTTGGCGTATCGCGGGACTCCTGCACGCCCTGCGGGTCCGTTGGGGTAAACGCGGTAGACGAAGAGCGGGTACGTGACGTCTTGGTTGAGCAGGTAGGTCATTCCGATATCGCCCGGGACCATGGTCGTGTTGATGGCGATCTCGGCGGCCTCGCTCTTGGACGGCTCGACGTATCGGGTGTAGCGGTCCTTGAGGGCGCTGTACAGTTCCTTGACGGATTCTCCGTCCTCCTTGAGGGCGCCTAGTTCGTCTTCGAAAAGGTAGGTGCGCTGTAGCAGCCAGTAGTTGTATTCGTACTCGCTCGGGGTGGGCGTACTTTCTACGGGCGTCAGGTAATCACTGCACGCGGCAAGGAGGAAGATAGGTGATAGACGAATGGCGGAGACCGCGATGCGCGAGAAAAGCATTCCTAACTCCTTTTTCTTTCGTCTTTCGTCTAAAGGACCGCAGGTCCGTTCGTTCGTCTTTTACTGATCGATCTTCAGGCCCTTCTTGTCGAGTAGCACGCGGGGGACGCCTGCTTCCATCGGGTTCTCGATGATGGAAATCGTCTGGAGGCTGCTGCATTCGGCTAGGGTCTCGGGAAGCGTGGCCAATTGGTTTGCGTCAAGCACGAGTTCGCGGAGTTTGCCGAGCTTTCCGAATTCGGCGGGAATGGCGCTGAGCTGGTTTCCGGAAATCATGAGGATTTCCAGTTTGCCGAGGTGGCCGAGCGCGCTGGGAATGCTGGTCAGTTCGTTATTGTCGAGGTAGAGCTTTACGAGGCTTTCCATCTCGCCCAGGCTCGCGGGAATGTCGGTGAGCATGTTGTCGTGCAGGCTGAGCTTCACGACCTTCTTCCAGTTGCCGATATCTTCGGGCAAGTCCATAAGCTGGTTCTTGGCGATGTTCACGGTATGGAGGTTCGTGAGCTTGCCTACGGTGGCGGGCAGTTCCGAAAGGCTGTTGTAACCCAGGTACAGGTGCTCGAGCTTGGTGAGGTTGCCGATGGAGTCGGGGAGTTCCATGAGGTCGTTCTCGCTCACCGAGAGGCTTTTGAGGTTCTTGAGCTGTCCCAGTTCGTCCGGAAGCTCCACGAGCTTGTTGCGGTCGAGGTTCAGTTCTTCGAGAGACTCTATGTCAAAGAGTTCCTTGGGCAAGATACGGAGGTCTTGCTGGGAAAGGTCCAGGGAAGTG
>JAGCCO010000228.1 GCA_017651645.1 Bacteroidales bacterium | reverse complement strand
TATCTTTCCTCTATAAATCCCCTCGGCACCATCGTTTCCTGTTGGCGAGCGGCTATCGCCGAGTGTTGGAGGTTACGAGGATATAACACCTAACACGATTGCTGGTGTGATAGATGAATGATAATAAATAACTTTCCTCTACGAGCTCTGATGCTCAAACAGGCCTCCTAAGCCGCATAAAGCATTAGCCAATTTACAGCACGGGGACGAACCACCATAAAGATAGTGACCTTACAATATGCGGTATATATTGGACCAACCGATTACTCAGCCGGAACAATATCGGGAATATAGTCACGATAGGCGACATTGTCATGCATAACATACCATACGGCGATTAGTATCTTCCGCGCGATGGCAACTTGAACCTTCATCTTGTTCTTCTTTCGAACGACAGTTTGGTAATAACTAAACTTGTTGAGAAAGCATCCTTGCGTTTTAGCAGCAGCCCAAGAACACTCTATAAGCGTTTTTCGTAAGAACCTGTTACCGTGAGTTATGCTTCGTGCCTTGATTTTTCCGGCACTCTCCTCGTTCCTTGGTTTCAAACCGCACCAGGAAACAAGGTGGGCGGCATCTTGAAACGATGATACATCAGTGCCCACTTCTGCAATAATAGCTGTGGCCGAACGGCCCTTGATCCCCGGTATGGTCTGAAGGTTCTTCAATTGCTCCGGAAAGTGTTGCCGGCAAACCGCATCCATCCTCGACTGACATTCATCCCTGTGGCGCTGTGCGAGGTCTATCTCTTCGCGCAATTGTCGGATAATATCAACATCAGCTTCAGATATTACCCCGGAAAGAGACGCAAGAATAACATCTTTACCGACCCTATTGATGGTTCGCCCATGAATCGCTTTAATCAACACCTCAGGATCTATCTCACCTTCTGAGATAAGGCGGACAACCTCTTTATAGCCCTTGCTGTCCGTAGTAGAAACATAGTTGCTGATACGTATGTTGCACCGTTGTAAAGCGGCATCCAATTTACACAACTTTCGCACGCATTCTGCATTCAAATCAAATATGCGTCGGTCATACTGACGAAGTTGCTGGATGATATCTGCAGGAACATAACTTCCCTTAATCAGGTCTTTCAGTAAGCAAGTGGCTATCCACTCAGCATCCTTCACGTCGCTCTTCTTACCCGGTAGTTGTTTGATGAAGTACGGGTTAACCAACTTCAGTTCTGCGACATAGGGCTCAAGCACACGCCACACCGGCATCCAGTATATGCTTGTGCTTTCCATGCACACTTCACCGACATCATGCTCCTGTAATACAGAAGCCAAATGCTCGAGTTCCGGAGTCAGAACTCCAAATTTATCTTGAAAAACAATGCCATTCTCATTGAGAATACAGACGAACACACTATCTTTGTGAACGTCAAGACCGCATACTTGTCGCATAGGCATAACAAATTTTGGGACACCAAGCCCGTTACACATAAGAACATTGCGGCGCGCCGGGAGGCGATGACCGCTCGCCAACAAAGATAAGGAAGCGGTCTTGATTTTTATCTCAACTGGCCTAAAATCGCCAGATTTTATCTATATT
>JAGCCO010000227.1 GCA_017651645.1 Bacteroidales bacterium | reverse complement strand
GAGAGGACCTATCAGGGCGTAAAATACCGCTATCTGTCCCGCAAGGATTACCACTTCTTTATCAGCGATGAAGAGCTTGCAGCCCGCGGATGGGAGTTTGAAAGCAACGATGCTGATGCCAATCTGATAGTAAAGACCGGTGGTGAGCCATCCGAAATCACCGCCATCACAGGTTACGATGAAAGCGGGTATGACAACGGCACCGCACAGATACGCAACGATCTGGTTGGTGCAGTGTATAATCACACTCATCTGGGGCTTATAGCACCCCATGCATTCCGCGGAAGCACCCAACTGACATCACTCTATTTCATGGATACTGATGCCAATCTGGAAAGCGCCCGCACACAATTCAAGTTCACAATAAGCGAAGGTGCCTTTGAGGGTTGCGTCAACTTTAAAGAGATGAAGATGATGCAATACACCACCGAGGGAGACAACCACTGGGAGCCGCTCACACATGACCAGGTGACTGCCATTGCCGGCGACGCATTCAATGGCTGCACCAATCTTAAGATCAGTGTACAGGCCGACAAGTACCAGTCATATCTGTCCAGCACCACATGGCAGCCGTACCACAGCCGCTTTATCATATATGAGGCTTCTACGGCTGACTTTACTGTCAATGGCGTCAAGTATCGGTGGTTCCGCAGTTATGACCAGACTCAGGACCTCAAGAACGACGATGAAGGCAAGCGCAGCATGACTGAGATGTTACGCACATGGAATGCCGATTACCAGCAGTTCCGTGTATCATCCCTGCTGGATACCAAAGAGGGCTGCAACGTATATTACGCCAGCATAACAGGCATTGATGACAGCGGTATCGACAGCGAGGGGGGGACCATGAAGATATTCAACGATCCCGGTTCGTATTACAACTACAAGACCATCCAGCTGCAACGGGACGCCATAGCCGGCAACACACATGTCAGGAGCATTGAGTTCTGGCAGACCAACGGCCGTTCGGAGAACAGTTTCAGCGACCTTAAGATGGTCATTCCAAACGGTGCATTCAAAGGCTGCACCAACCTTAAGGAACTGCGCATGTTCTACTACGTTCAGGATGGCGATGACCGTTGGATGGCTTTGGGCCCCAAGGATGTGATTCCCGGTGACAACATATTCGGTGAGCCATCAATTGAGCAGCAGATAGCAGATCTCAATCAAGTCTTTGGCGACGACCCGTCGGCTCCGGTTACTGAAGAGAAACTGGCAGCTGTACCTAAGTACGTACCCGAAGGTTTCAGGATTCTGGTGGCAACCCAGCTCTATCAGGATTTTCTATCAGACCCCAACTGGATTCCCTATATAAGCTACATTGAACCCACTGAGTTTATGCCGCAAGGCAAGATGAAAGACTTTACTGATGGAGGTCTTACCTACAGTTATATGACAGCACCCGGAGGCATATCGCAGGCCTCACAAGTGGTAAGTCAGGACGTGTCATGGTGGACAGCGCCCCGCATCGGTCTTGAGGTGCTTCTATATGCTGCATCAATCTACGAAGCATCACTCTCTGTCAGTGCCAATGCATCATTTCAGGCTTCAAAATCGGCTTCAGTCCAGTTGACAGCCGCTACAACCGAAAAGAGAGCCTTAGATAATCTGTTAAACACACAGGTTGCACTTAATTATGTCATGGATCAATATCTGCTGAATAAGCCACAAAATGTATTGGTCCAACTCGCAGGAAAGGACCTTGGCACTTACGGATTGAATCTGTCCAAAAGTGCCATCTTGCCGCTTAACAGTATTTTGGATCAATCAGGCAGATTCATTTTAATTCCTATGGCCGGATTGAACGGACAACAGGTGACTGCACTCGTTATTCTGAAAGCACATCTGAGTAAAGCCATCACAAACACCTTAGACAAAATCGCTCTGGCCACAAAACAGATCGAGGCTGCCCAATTGATTTTGAAAGAGACATCAAAGGCCATGTACAGGAATCCGAGTTTCAGATCCCTGATCACCAATTCCGTTTTGAATACGGGCATGGGGGCTACCGTTGCAACCGCAGGCATGCTGTCATCAAGCAGTTGGGGAGGCAGCGGTACTTACAATCCCGAACAGATGAACAAGGGTATGCGTGAGAACATACTCTCCAACATACATCAGGTAGGTCTTGTTGGTGGAGGCTACGTGATCACCACTCCCCAGAAAAACCTTGTATATCACACATATATCAAGGAAGTTGCGAATAATGTCCAGAATGCTGTCATCCATGTGGGATTTGACAATGACAAT
>JAGCCO010000226.1 GCA_017651645.1 Bacteroidales bacterium | reverse complement strand
GAATTCGGCGGTGTGACAGCCATCATCAAGCGTGAATTATTCCAAGCCATCCAACATGGCGGCTCTGTGATAAACAAACGTGATGACCTAGATCATGACCCAGATCATGGCATAGAAAAACTCACTGATAGACAGGCATCTATAGTAAAAATACTAGCCGTTCAGGGTCATGGTGGTGACCTAGATAATGACCCAGAAACGATGAGCTCTCTGGCTCAGAAACTCGGCATCTCAGATAGTACGGTCAAACGAGAGTTGAAAGTACTTGTCAAGACCGGCTGGATAAAGCATTTTGGACCGGATAGAGGCGGACGCTGGCTGGTTATCAAAAATCAAAACAAGAGCAAATAATCAGCCTTTCTCTGGCAGATTCACAGATAATCTCTCCCACACCCGGGAGAGATTTTTCTATGACTGTGTCTGCTCTTTCAATGGAGCTCAAATTCTGAGTACCATTTTTCCGTGCAAAATGATACTCGCCTCCCTTATTTCGTGGGAAAAACGAGAAAAATCGTTTAGAGGCGCGTGTAAGACATCCCTAATCCATAACTTGAAGCTGGGAAGTGACCCATAGTTCCCATGTTTTCGGTGGAATTCTGTTCCATGGTTGGCAATACAGCAGAAGCAGGAGCCAATCTGAAAGAGGATGAAGCCATAGTTGATTAACACATAACTTCAAGTATATGGAAACAAAAAACAAGATTGAAGGACTCCTTGAAAAGCCCCTTTGGCAGATGACCGGAGAGGAATACTGCCAACTCACTCATTATGCCCTCTCCCTTTCCCCGAACGCAGGGTCTTCCCAGACACCTGTTGGACAGAAAGCCCTCGGAATTCATGCCCTGGCTGTTGAACTCGGCTGTTCTGATTCCACGGTTTATGGGCTCATGCGCACACCACGTGAGGAGGATGGATCCTCTGAAGGTGGTGGAATCCTCAAGTCAGCGATTGTCTCCCGAATCGGGCGCCGGATCGTCTTCGATGTTGACAAGGCACGCGAACTGGCCACGCAGTACCAGCAACGATAGTCAGCCTTATGCAATACCCGAACATCAGATACAGCATCACCCTCAATGATGCGCAGCTCGATTATCTATCAGACGAGCAGCAGGATATCCTCCGGATGAAGTGCCTGAAGACCTTCATCCGGATGGCTGTCCTGAAGGAAACCAAGGTCTCCGGAAAGAACTTTTCAGCTGTCCTACAACCCGGGCAATTTATGGCTTCCAAAGTCGAACTTGCTGGGCTATGGGGCTGCGACCGGAAGACGGCAACCCGCATCGTTCAGGAGTTCAACCAGATTGGCATCCTCCGGTCGGAATCGTCCAACCGGACCACCATTCATACGCTGATTTGCCTGTCTGTCTGGTTCACCGGTTATGGGATGATAAAGAGCAGTTTCTTTGACAGTAAACCCGTGGTCAAGCCGATTGTGAAACCGTCCAGGGCCACGAAGCGTGTCCCACCTGAAAAACCTGTCGAGACCCGCAAATCCGACGGCGTAAATCCGGCGAATCCAGGTGGGGCACAGTAGGTTCATCCCCGCATCTTATCCCTTTCCCTTTGTTCCCAAACCGACGGGAAAGTGGACGCGGGAGTCGGAGACCCTCCGGCGACAGGATCCGGCAGCAAGGATAGCCCCGGATCACACGCTTTCTTCTTCCCTTATATCTCAGGATGAACCCATAATGAAGCCCCAATCTAAGGGAGAGAAGAAAGAAGCTACG
>JAGCCO010000225.1 GCA_017651645.1 Bacteroidales bacterium | reverse complement strand
TTGGAAAATCCAGAGCGAACTGACCCCTCGAGCCATGTTTCACTGACCCCATTGGCTATTTTTTGATTGACCCCTCAGAGTCAAAATAAAACTGACCCCTGCCAAAATTGTATTTGGCAGGATTTTTTTGTATTTTTGCGTATCGTCCTGATCGGCGATTAAGTAAATAACAAAATGATCAGTAAGATTAAAGACATTCTCCGCTGCTATGCGACGGGAATGGGGATAAAGGGTATCAGTAGTGCCTTTGAGATATCCCGCAACACAGTGCGACGTTACGTGCACATGTTTCAGGACAGCGGCCTGTCCATGGAACAATTGATGTCGATGTCCGAGCATCATCTTCAGGAGATGTTCGGCAGTAATGAACGGGAACGCAAGCCCTCACGGCGTGAGACAGAGCTTGAAGCCCTGTTGCCCGATTATGCGGCACGCCTCAAACGCAAGGGCGTGACCGTGAAGTCTCTCTATGAAGAATACGAGCGGGAGCATCCGGACGGTTATCGACACGCAAGCTTCGGCAAGTATCTCAGGCAGTATATGCTCGGCACCCGTGTCGTCGGACATGTGGAGCACTATGCAGGCGATCAGATGTACATCGACTTTGCCGGTGACAAATTGGAAGTGGTTGACGCGGAGACAGGCGAAGTCCGCGGAGTGGAGGTCTTCGTTTCCATCCTGCCCTGCAGCCACTACACGTATTGTGAAGCCGTCTGGTCGCAGCAGAAGGGCGACCTGATCAAGGCCTGTGAAAATGCGCTCCACTTCTATGGCGGTGCTCCGCTGGCCATAGTCCCTGACAACCTGAAATCGGCCGTTGTACGCAACAACCGCAACGAGCCTGTCATCAACGAGGAGTTTGCCGCCTTTGCCGAGCACTACGGGTGTGCCGTCTATCCTGCACGTGTGCGCCATCCCAAAGACAAGGCACTGGTGGAGAATGCAGTCAAGCTGATGTACAGGTCTGTCTATGCCGACATCGAGGGCCTTGTGTTCCATGACCTCGACTCCCTTAATGCAGCCATCCGTAATTCCCTGGACGTATTCAACGGCAGGAAGATGTCCAACCGGAAAGAATCCCGCAGGGAGCTTTTCGAACAGGTCGAGAAAGGCTACCTGCGCCCGCTTCCTGAGAGGCGGCACCAGATGAAGCAGCGCCTGAGCGCCACTGTCATGCGCAACAGCTACGTAACGCTCTTCAAGCACCACTACAGCGTACCTAAGGAGTATGTGGGGAAGCGTGTTGACCTTGTCTTCGATGCGGATACCGTGGAGATTTTCCATGGCCTGAAGCTCGTCACTGCGCACCAGCGTAATGACACCCCGTACGAATACACGCAGAAGGAGGCACATCATCTGCCAGGCCGTCACGGCAGCTACGAGAAGGACATAGAGGAAATCTACGGGCGTGCCGCACAGATTGACAACATCCTGCTGCTCTACCTGAAAGAGGTAGCCAGCCTGAAGAAGTACCCTCCTCTTGCCTTCCGTTCATGCCGGGGTATCCTGTCACTTGAGAAGAAATACGGCATCGAGCGCCTCGTAGCAGCCTGTGCCTGCGCCACGCAGTCACGGCGCTACGGCTATAATGACATTTTGGACATCCTCGAAAAGGGAGACGATGCCGACTTCATGCCGTCGGCAGACACCAGTCCTTCCAACGAGGCTTCTCGCACGCTTCCGCAGCATAAGAATATACGCGGACGCGACTACTACACGAAACCTGCAACGTCAAACAAAAAGTCAAACAGAAATGGAAATAAACACTAAGACTGCACCTGTGGTACAGGAAAAGGACCGCAATGCGATATCCCTTGACCTGATGAACCGCATGAAACTGCACGGCATGGCCGCTGCATTCTCAGAAAGCCTTACGTCCACGATAGCAGAAAGCATGACACCGGACGGCTTCCTCTCATGGCTGCTGGCCAGGGAATGGGACTACCGCTCTGCGGCTGCCATCCAACGGCTGATCAAGAACGCCTCTTTCAGGTATGATGCCTTCATTGAGCAGGTAGACTATGCCATCGGGCGTGGCCTGGACCGAAACCAGATGGAGCGGCTTGCGTCACTTGAATTCATCCGCCAGGGACAGAACCTGTTCGTCACGGGACCGTCGGGAACCGGCAAGAGCTTCATTGCCACAGCGCTGGGGTTTGAGGCATGTAAGAACGGCATACGCACCTTCTATGCCAATGCGTCAAAGCTGATGGGGGCACTCAAGGTGGCAAAAGTCAAGGGGACAGTTGATGCCGAGTTGAAGAAGATAGAGCGATGCCCGCTGCTTATTCTCGATGACCTGTTCCTGGTACCGCTGGATGCCAAGGAGCGTCCGATACTCCTCGACATCATTGAAGACCGTCATGGAAGGAAATCCATGATACTCACCTCACAACTCCCCGTGTCAAGCTGGTACGATGCCATCGGTGATCCGACTGTCGCAGATGCCATACTTGACAGAATCATACACGCTGCCCATCAGATTGAGTTGTCTGGTGAGAGCGTGCGAAAGATCAAGGGTAGTAAAAGCAAATAAACCAATTTAATAATGACCCCGCCGGCCAGGACTTTTAGGGGGTCAAAATAAGAAAATTTTCAGGGGTCAGTGAAACATTGGCTCGAGGGGTCAGTTCGCTCTGGATTTTCCA
>JAGCCO010000224.1 GCA_017651645.1 Bacteroidales bacterium | reverse complement strand
TTCATCACCTATCTTCCTATCTATTTTTCTCCCTTTATTCGGAGCAATCACCCGGACGTTGTAACGCTATAGTACGGCTTGTAAATTAGCTTGTAAAAACGTCAACTATTTAATAATCAATAGCGAAAGTGCTCCCGCCCGGGGCACCTTAAAAAGAGCTAACTGACTGATTTTCAGCGGTTAGCTCTTTTTGAGTCTCAATTTTTGGCGACATTTTGGCGACTTAAGGGGCAAATGAGCCTTGTCACTGTTTCTTCAAATCTTCCAATAATCATCATTTATTAGTGTGCAAATAATATTGCACACCACGGAATAATTGCTAAATTTGCACTAGAAACACTAATCCCCATAATGTATGGCAACGAATAAACACGCTTCAATTAGATATCAGGTTCTTGACGAGTGCTTACGGAAGAAATCAGAAGTGAATAACCAAAAGAACCTTCGTGATTATTGTTGTAGCGCTATCGCGGAACAGGATCCTAAGTATGAATCTGCTGAGGTAAGTCTCCGAACGTTCCGTAGTGATATTGCATATATCAAGAGTTTGGCCGAAAAGCATAATGTAGAAGTTGTTTCACAGTTAGGAAGCGAAGGCTACTATTATTACTATAGTAATCCCGATTTCTCCATTTATAAAAACGAGCTTAGTGACTCTGAGGTCGGGCAGCTTAAATGTGCCATGCAGCTGCTTTCCAGGTTTAAAGGTCTGCCCGAATATGATAGCATCGCTAATCTTGGTGCCAAGCTGGAGCAGAAATACGGCTTGGTCTCTGGCGGTCAGACTTTTGTGGAGTATGAGCATGTGGAGAGCACGGGGGAAGAGATGATGGCTGAGATGTGCGACTGCATTATAAAGCAGCAGCCCATCAAGATCACATACATGCCTTATGGTAAACCCGAAAAGGAGTGGATCCTCCATCCTTATTTATTGAAGGAGTACAATAACCGGTGGTTCCTCTTTGGGTACAATGAGACTGAGGGGAAAATAAGTAACGCCCCACTCGATAGGATTTGTCCAGACTATGAGCGCCTCCCCAAGGCATTTATCCCTAATACATTCCGGGATTTCAGCACCTTCTTCGATGATGTCGTGGGTGTAACAGTTAAAGATTTTGAGCCTTCGGAGATTACATTCCGTGCCAGCGAAGCGCGATACCCTTATATTGAATCAAAGCCCATCCACAGTAGCCAACAACTGAAGAGTGCTGCTGATAGGATTTTCACAATCAAGGTTATTCCTAATAAGGAGCTAGATTCTCTGATCCTGTCATTTGGCGGTGATTTGGAGGTGGTGTCTCCTGACTGGTACCGAGACCGTATCAAGCAAAAAGTTGCGGACGCCAATAGGCTTTATTTCGGTGGGCAAGATGATTGCACACCAAAAGCTGATCTTTGCAACGTGAAAGAAAGCAAAGTTTAATTTTTCGCGTTATGGAAAGACGAGTCATTGAGTCCATTGTCCACAATCTTGTTCGCGACTATCGCGAGCACGATAGCATTATGCTTGACGGTATTGCGCTGTATGTCTGCCGCGCAAATAGGAAGGTTATCCGTGAAACCTTCGACAATAAGATGTTCGATTTCGAAGCGTTGTTCGCTCAGGGTACATACGTCTTGGAGCATTTGAAACGTCCCGAGTATGAGGAGAAGCTGGGGATTCTCTGCCAGAATTTTGCACTTACGGCAGAGGTTCTCCTCGATTATGTGCAGACAAAGCTTCCTCGCTTCTATGCCCAGCAGGGGTGTATCACGCCTGGCGCTTCCCGTTTTATGCTCGATTGGCTTCATCCGGCAGCGGGCGAGACCGTATACAACCCCTTCGGCGGAGACCCTTACGCTCCCATCGACAGGCACGACACCTTTTTTATATCCGATATTATCAATCAGAAGGAGAATCGGTATACACAGCTTGTCCTTGCGGCTCATGGCTCATTCAATCTTCATTGCCGGATTAACAATCCGCTGATGCGACCCGAATATGAGGATGCCCATTATCGGCATATCTATATCCCGGCACTTCCTTTTGGTATCCGCATTGCAGGCATGGGACGTAAAATAGAGGAGAACTTCGTTCTTCGTATGCTCGACGTCCTCGCACCAGAGGGGAACATGGTTGTCGTACTCCCAATCCATAGCCTTTCTTCTGATCTGTATTTTGAGTTCCGCAAGACTCTCATTGAGCGCGGTTATCTCCGTGTAGTAGCGCTGCTCGGCCCAAAAGCGGTTTACGCCACCACGAATGTAAAGACCGCCATCTTCTTCATTCAGAAGAGCGATAGCAACTCCGATTCATTTCTTTTCGCTAACGCTACCTCCGTGGAGACCAAGTCGGTGGCCGACTACCTGAACCTCATCGACCAAATTAGTTTTGGAAATGCTGATATCTGTACCCGTATCCAGTATTCAGATATATGGGGAAGCAGTAATCTTGCGATTCGAGACAAGTCTTTCCTGAATGAGAGAATTGATCGGCCGGGATTTAAGTTTGTGAAACTGTCGGAAATCCTGGCGCCTTATCGTAAGTCCGTCGAGGTTGACTCTGAAGATTTATTGCCTAGATTGAGTGGAAAGGATATGCACCTGCAGCTCCCGGACTACAAGATTTTCTTCGACGATCTTCCGCTAGAGCATCTTCAAGGACGGTTTACCCGCATTACCGAAGGTGTATTTTGTTTCCATTCCATCACCCAGAATTATCTTTGGTGTGACGGTGATGATGCCGTGCCTGTTTATTGCAATGGGGATATTTACACATTCCGGATCAAGGACAAGAGAATCTCTCCAGAGTACCTCTGCTTTGTCCTTTCCGAGGAAGATGTCCAAGCTGACATCAAGAGTCGCATTGGGGAGTCTGTATTGCCTCGGGTGAGTCGCTCCTCCTTCCTCGATGTTGAGATACCTATCCCTGACGTAGACCGTGAAGTCCTATTCCTTCAGGAGGAAATGCACTTCATTTCCGAGCGCAAGACTCGTCTGGCACAGACAGAGAAGGAGGCTCATAAGGAGAGCCTGGAGGACATAAAGGATGATATCGAAGATAAAATCCATCTCCTTGGCCCGTATAATTTCGATGTCCAGTCAGGAATCAATCGGATACTTCGAAAGCTGCAGAAAGGTGAGAAGCTTGATGCTTCAACGCGCATCTTCAAAGACTCCGATATCCGGCTTGATAGTTACCTGGAGAATCTCCTTTCTAAGAGCCAGTCTGCGGGCTATATCACTGCATCCATAGGGGGCTCCATCTTCGAGGCTGTAGACCGTCCACTTGACAGCTTCCTTTTCCTGCAAGAGTATTTGGCTTATCTTCAGGCTGATGACGCTTACGACGGTATTCAATTCCGTTTGATGCCAATTCCGGAGCCTTTCCCGCTTATGATAACGTCTAGGGCTCTCCGGCTTGCCCTCGATACTATTGTCCGAAATGCTGTGATGCATGGATTTGCTGATAGCTTCTATGGCGAAAAGCGCATAGCAATCAGGATCGCAAAGGACAAACTGCCGGGTATGGCTGTAATCTCCGTGGCAAACAATGGTTTGCCCGCTGCCGAGGGCTTTTCTGAGGACATTTACGAGCGCAAGTTCGGGAAATGTGGTACGACCGCCCATACTGGGCGCGGTGGCTTCTTTGTTAGCAATGCTATGCATTTCTACAAAGGATTTGTCACCATCAGTACTCAGGACAAGAATTGGCCTTTCATTGTTAATCTTCATATCCAGGTTAGTCATGAGTAAGAAACTTGTTCTCTGGGTCGAGAATGAACCCGAACGTTTGAAGAATTTCAAGCGTGACATAGAGGAAGACGATACAATCGAACTCGTCATCCGCAAAGATGCTGAAACGGCCGTTCAGTATCTAAAAGACAATATTGAAAAACTCTCGGCAGCAGTATTGGATATCGAGAGTTTCATCAATCCCAACTCAGATGAGGAGACGAAGACCAGTTTTTGCAGAGTGCGGGATTGCATCAAGGAACTTGCATATAGGAATCCCATCGAGTATTTCGCATTCACCGGAAAAGGGAAGTACCTTGAAGATGTGAAGGGGTTTAAGGAGGAGTATCAGTGCGAGATTTTTGATAAGAACTTTCAGGGCATTGAAGCCGAAGACTATCTTCGTGCAATCGTTGATAGACATATCATTGCCAAGATATCTGGCAAATACAAAGCCGCTTTTGGTCTGAGCCGCGATATTCAAATGGACCTCCTGCAGATCCTAATGATTATCGAGAACCACGATTACAGGAATGCAGATATCTACAACAAAATTCGGAAGGTCCTAGACTGGGTGATGCAGTACTGCTATGAAATCGGCCTTTCACAAGTTGAGTTCACAGGGACCAACTTGAATGATTGTAGCAAATTCCTTGGTAGTCCGCAGATGCTCGAAGTGATACCCGCGTATGTGCAACGTAGTTTTCATTCGGCAGTTACGATTGCGAATGAGGGTAGTCACAGGCTCAAGATAGATGAGGATACAAAAGATGGTTCCGCCCCTTATCTTGTACAAAGTACGGTATACGAACTGCTTAACATTCTAATCTGGTTGCAGACGCTGTCGACAGAGGAAGCAGATGTAGAAGCAAGAAAGAGCCAAACACAGGCAATACTTGAAGCAATAAGATCAAGACATTAGATATTTGAACACATTACATATGACTGAACAGGATCTTGCCAGGGTTATCTGGAACATTAAGGAGATTATCAGGAATTTTTATGACGACTCGGAAGTTGAGGACGTCATTTTGCCGTTTACATTGTTGAGGCGTCTGGACTGCGTGCTGGATGAGCATCGGGATGATATCATCACGGAGTTGGAAGGCATTGTGGATGCTGATCCGGAGAGGCAGAAGAATAAGCGTGAGATGAAGCTTAAGAGCCTCTTGAGACGGTATAACCTGTCGTTCTTCAATACTTCAGGGTTGTCCCTGAAGAAGCTCCTGGCGAACCCGGCAAGTATCTCGTCGAATTTCAAGACCTACCTCGAAGGGTTTACCGACAATGTGAAGGATATCCTGTCGAACTTTGTTCACCAGGACGGGGAGGCGCCGGACCTGACGCAGATTTACCGGCGCTTGGAGAAGAGCAACAAGCTGTACTCCGTGGTGCAGACCTTCGTCCAGCAGGCGGACCTTGACCCTAAAAAGGTTACAAATGCCCAGATGGGTACCGTGTTTGAGATTGTGATCCGGTGGTCGAAGGAGTCCACGAACTCCAAGGCCGGCCAGTATTACACGCCGCGTGAGATTGTGCGCTTGCTGGCCAGCTTGACACTCTATGGCCAAGAGCAGAAACTCCAGCAGTTGGGGCAGATGTTCTCCATATATGACCCGTGCTGCGGAACCGGCGGCATGCTTACTGTGGCGAAAGAGATGGTTCAGGAGATGTCCGGCCGTGACAATATCAAGATATACTTGTATGGCCAGGAGCTAAACGAGAAGACTTATGCTATCTGCAAGTCCGACCTCTTAATTAAGGGCGACCTTCAGCATGAGGACAAGCAGATCCGCCAGGGAGATACGCTTGCCGATGACAAGTTCGAGAATCAGCATTTCAATTTCATGCTGGCCAATCCACCGTTCGGTGTGGACTGGGGCAAGGATGAGAATGTGAAGAAGAAGGTTGAAGAGGACAATGCCCCCGGTCGGAGATTTGAGGCTGGTCTTCCATCAAAAAATGACGGCTCGTTGCTCTTCTTGATGCATATGATCAGCAAGATGGATGACAGGCAGGGTTCCCGAATTGGAATCGTACTTAATGGCTCACCGCTGTTCAATGGTGATGCCGGCGGAGGATGGAGCAATATCCGCCAGAGTCTTCTCGAGAAGAATCTTCTTGATGCCATCGTGGCCCTTCCCAAGAATTTGTTCTATGGAACAGACATCAGTTCCTATCTTTGGATCCTGGATAACAAACGTCCGGCTGACCGGTACCATAAGGTGCTGTTCATTGACGCAACGTGTGATTATTTCACCACACCTCTTCAGCGTAGCCTAGGAAAGAAGAGATACGAAATCAGTAAGATAGGTGCCGAGGCTATTATGCTGGCATACAAGGCGTATGATAATTTCTCCATTCCCATTGACTACCTGGATGATGGGACTTTCCCGCATAAAGAGATAGCGAAGCTCCTCGATTACGATGATTTCCTGTACACCAAGGTTGCAGTTCTTCGCCCTAAGCGGCTGTCGTTTAGCAATGTCAGCGAGAAGTATGAGCAGCTTCTTGCCGATGACAATTTCAATGCTGATGCTCCTAAGAGTCAGATCCTAAAAACAGTGGCGGCTTTGAAAGATATCGATACTAAGCGGACCGATGCGTGTTTCTTCACGTTCCTCAAAGAGCAGAATGTGAAGGTTAGCACAGCGGAGGTAAAACTGCTTCGCACCACATTCGGTGAGAGGGACGAGGATACCCCTGAAATCTTGGCTAATCCGTACAAAGCGACTAGCGGATTCGAAGCCGATCCGGATCTTAACGATACAGAAATCATCCCCTTCAAGAAGGACATTGATGAGTATTTCGCCGAGGAGGTCCTGCCGTATGTCCCGGATGCTTGGATGGATCGCACAAAAGATAAAGTCGGCTGTGAATTCCCGTTTACAAAACTATTTTATGAATATCAGTCACTTAGGGAGAGCTCTGTGATATTACAGGAGATAAAGAGTTTGGATGACGAACTCTCTAGGAATCTTAAAGAATTATAGTTCCTTAGTATGGGTACATACGTAAAATATAAAGATTCTGGCATTTCATGGATTGGTCAAATTCCCGATCATTGGACTGTTATGAGGTTAAAGCACGCTGCGAGAATAGTCCTGGGGAAAATGCTCTGTAACAATCCTCCTGATAATTCTCTTGAAGATTATTCTTTGGAGAAGTATCTTAAATCCAGAAACATTGGTCAATTACGCCTTCTTGCAAAGGAAGATGACGTTGAAGAAATGTGGTTCTCGGAATCTGAGAAGCAATTATACAAGCTTCACAAGGGTGATGTAGTAACAAATGAAGGAGGTGATATCGGGAAAGTTGGCCTATGGAATGAAAACTATGATTGTTACATTCAGAACTCCGTTCACAAAATTACCCCCAAAATAGGCTATGATTCTCGCTATATAATGTATTATATCAATATGGCCGCAGGGAAGGATTATTTCCTCTCAATCGTTAGCCAGGTAAGCATAGCCCATCTAACAAAGGAGAAGTTATCCAATACTCCCTTTTTGGCTCCGAAGTTCGAGGAACAAAAGTCCATTGCAGATTATCTGGATTCTGAATGTAAGAAGATAGATGTTCTAATTGAGAAGGAGGGTAATCGGATAGAACTACTTAAAGAGGCCAGGCTTTCTATTGTTACAAAAGCGGTTCTACAGGGACTCAGGAGCGATGTTGAAATGACCCCGAGCAAACACGTCTGGTTGGGGAGCGTCCCCAGTCACTGGACAATCATGCCTTTGCGTTATACTGCCAACGCAAAAGGATGTTGCTTTATTGACGGCGATTGGATTGAAAGCAAAGATATTGATTATGGTGGTAGCATTAAATATTTGACAACCGGGAATGTAGGACCTGGGTATTACAAAGAGCAAGGTTCTGGATATATAACAGAAGATAAGTTTAAAGAGTTGGATTGCTTTGACGTTCTTCCGGGAGATCTCCTTATTTCCCGATTGAATGAACCCATCGCCCGCACTTGCATTGTCCCCGATTTAGAATCGCGAGTTGTTACTGCGGTTGATAATGTCATTTTCAGACCCAACCCCAAGATACTTGACAGGAAGTTTGCCTGTTATTACTTGAATAATGGGAAACTGACGGAGCACGCGAATATAATTGCCCGTGGTGCTACAATGCATCGAATCAGTCGCACAATGCTTGGCCATTTACCAATAGTCCTTCCGCCTCTTGATGAACAAAGAGATATAGTTGCTTTTCTTGATAAAGAGTGTGCTCAGTACGATACCAGTATTGCAAGAGCCAATCATCAAATAGACCTCTTGAAAGAATACAAGCAATCCCTCATTACGGAAGTTGTAACCGGAAAACGAAAAGTCTGTTAAGGTAGGCAAGAACACTGCACACCTGGGGGCTACCTTTGCGCTGTAATTGATATTTGACATTCGCCTATGATGAATCTTGATGAAACCCGCTTCGAAGAGCACATCGCTAACGTGCTCGCCCACTCTGACCTCTATAACCAGCGTCAGTCCAGCAATTTCGAAATCGCAGACCTCTGCGACCGCGAGATGCTTGAACGCTTTGTGAAGGCCCAGCCGGAAATATGGGCCAAACTTTCCCGTAATGTCCCCGGCCGGGAAATAGACACGGTTATTGAGACCTACAACCGGGCCATCAATCGTGGCACCAGCATCTGGGATATGCTCCACAAGGGGCTCATGGTGGTGGGGGCCAAGGTGAAGTTTGTGGAATTCCAGCCGCAGATTGGCGGTGAGCAGTCTTCTGCCTATAGGCTGTACCGAGAGAACCGCTTTTCGGTAGTGCGTCAGATGAAGTATTCCACAGATGCGAGCGACAAGGACAACCAACTCGATCTCTGCATCCTGATTAATGGTATTCCCATTATTACGTGCGAATTGAAGAACGAAGGGACCGGACAGTGCTATGAGGATGGCATCATTCAGTATCAGACAAACCGCAATGCCGGCAACCGCATGCTGAATGCCTGCCTGGTGCACTTTGTCATGGACAACAACCTGGTATTCATGACCACGAAGCTGGCCGGCGCGGATACCAACTTCCTGCCGTTCAATATCGGTACGACTAATCCTCCTGTTGAGGGAGATGCAGACTACCCGACGCACTATATGTGGGATCAGATTCTACAGGCTGACAGTCTGCTGGATATCCTGCAGCACTTTATCAAGCGCGTGAAGGACCGCAAGGGGAATTATACGGTCATCTTCCCGAGATTCCATCAGCTTAGGGCCGTACGTCTTCTGAGAGCTCTTTCCAAAGAGGAAGGCCCGGGACATAACTATCTGGTTCAACACAGCGCCGGTAGCGGCAAGACGATGTCGATGGCCTGGCTGGCACACGAGCTGTCCAATCTGACCAACGACGATAATACGCCGCTGTTCGACAGCATCATCATGGTCACGGACCGTATTGTTCTCAACCGGAATATGGCCGACGAGGTGGTTGCTTTCGAAATGCAGCCCGGCACGGTGAAGGATGTTCGCCGCGGTTCGGTGAACCTTGCCAAGGCCATCAACGAAGGATACCGCATCATTATCAGTACGGTACAGAAATTCGCTTTTGCTCTGCCGAATATCAAAAAGCAGGACAACCGGCATTTTGCGGTTATCATTGATGAGGCTCACACGGCTCTGGGGAAGGAGAGTGCGAAAGATATTATCAGTGCCCTGTCCTCGGATGATGATCTCCGGCAGATTGACGACTTCCACCCGGAGGACTACGACAACCAGCTTGATGCCCTTATGGCTTATCAGCAGGTGATGCGTAAGATGATGCACCACATCAGTTATTACGCTTTTACGGCCACTCCAAAGGATACGACGTTTGCCTTGTACGGGAAGAACCAGCACGAGGCTCACGACCTGTATTCGATGAAACAGGCTATCGAGGAGGGATTCATCCTGGATGTTCTGGAGAATTACATTAGCTACAAGACCATGTTCGAGCTGGTGGAGAAGGATCCGGACGAGGACTTAAAGAAACTCTTCGAGGAGAAGAAGTCGCTGAAGGTCATTTACGACAGCCTGAATAAGAACCAGTACATCATGTTCCGCAAGGCATCCATGATAGTTGATCATTTTATGAGTCACACTATCAAGAAGATCGGCGGACAGGCAAAGGCAATGGTTGTTACGGATTCCCGCAGGGCCGCTGCCGACTTCAAGCGGATCATCGACACCATTATCAATGGACAGTATGGCGGTGCCATTAAGACGTTGGTTGCCTTCTCCGGAGAGGTGGAGGACAGTCACGGGAGGAAGTGTACAGAGGCAAATATGAACGACGGAGGCGTCAAGGATGACGATATCCGCCTGAAGTTCGAAGAACCCGAGTACAAGATTTTGATTGTGGCGGAAAAGTTCCAGACCGGATTCGACCAGAAGTTGTTGCATACGATGTATGTGGACAAGGTCCTGGGCGGCATCCAATGCATCCAGACGCTCAGCCGTCTCAACCGCTGCTGCCCGGGTAAAGATGATACGCTGGTAGTTGACTTCCGGAATGATTCCGATGTGGTCCAGAAGTCGTTCCAGGACTATTACACCAAGACGGTTCTGAATGGACCGGTGGATCAGACGAGGATGTATCCTATCAAGTCGGACATCGACGAGTATAAGGTGTTCTCGGAGGAGCAGGTGAACGATGTGGTAAAGCGACTCCAGTCGGCTGCAACAGCCATCGGCGTACCGTCCATTATGAAGCGAATCGTGACGGACCGCGTAGAGCCGATGGAGGATGCGGAGAAAGACCGTTTCCGCAAACTGGTAAACCGGTATATCCGTCAGTATGGCTTCATCGCACAGGTTATGACTTTTGTCGATCCTGAGCTGGAAAAGTATTACGTGTTCCTGAAGGTTCTCTACAAGTATCTTCCGTACACGAAAGAGACGCTTCCCGTGGATATCCTGGAACATATCGACCTGGATAAACTTCGTATACAGATGTCCTTTGAGGGGCAACTGGAGTTGGAGGACGAGGAGAAAGAGTTGTCTGCCAGTCGTATAGGTGAGCCGGGCAAGAAGAAACCGGATGAGGAGATGACCATCAAGGAGATCCTCCATATTGCCAACGAGCCTTATGCCGGCATCCTGGACGAGAATGACAAAATCCTGAAGCAGATCTGGGAGTCAGTATTGGTCGATCCTGAAGTAAATGAAGCTTTCCGCGCGAACAATACTTACGACAACCTCATCAACCTGGTGAGGGAGAAGTTCGACGAGAAGATAGCCGAGCAGATTGATAAGTATTACAACTTCATGGAGATCCTCCAGAAGAATCAATCCTTCTCTGTTGCGCTGATCAGGCGGTTCGTGGATGCTATCGCTGAAAGGACGTATGCAGCTTCACGGCTGGAGTACAACGAGGAGGCCCTCATTGCCGCCATGTCGTCTGAAATGGCTCCGATGTTCGAGCCTTTCAGCAGGAGCATGCGACCATTGGAGGAAGTGTCTGAATCCTTGCTCTATGTTCTTCGGACTCCGAGCACAGCCCTCTATGACGGTGCGGATGATATTCTAAAAGATGGTCTCAACCACGTGTTCTGCAACCCGAACTTGACGGCTATCGACAGGCGGACCATCTTTAATCAGTTGCTGACGAAGTATGAAAACTTCTTGAAGAAGCTGTATTACTTGATCCACCAGACTGATGTGCCGACGAATCCGCACGCTCCGGAAGATACAGTCCCGACCCTGTCCAATGCAATCTTTGCATTTGACTGCCTGCGCGAGTTGAAGTACGACACGGATCCTGCGTATCAGACTTTCTACGGCTATCTGTCCAACCTCAAGGAGTGGAGAAATCTGGAGTCCCACGCTGCGCCTGCCGCTACGGAGCAAGAGTTGATTGCCGGCACCAAGGTGGTTGTGGCCATGTATCTCTTTGTGACAGCTTGGAGTATAGGCGACCTGGAAGAGGCTGGATACTAATCATTTTTGGTCGGCAGGAACACTGCACACCATCGATTTATCTTTGTACCGTCAAAGGAAATGAATCCGATGACGGTATTTTTTGTTGTTTTGATTATGAGGACTTTATCTGTTAGACAGCCGTGGGCTTCACTCATTTGTTCCGGAATCAAGGACGTAGAAAACCGCACCTGGGCGCCGCCTGTGTCGGCCATCGGTGAGAAACTTTTGATTCATGCTTCGGGCAAGATGGTGTCCGAGGAGGAGATCAGGATGCTGCCGTTCGAGTGGTGTTCTGTTATGGACAATGCCGTGAAGTACGGCTGGCTCCCGGAAGTGGAGGATATGCCGACGGGGGCGATCATCGGCTATGTGGATTTGGTTGGCCATTCCAAGAACACCGAGTCTCTCTGGGATGGCGGCGAGGAGCTTGAGAAG
Organism: Bacteroidales bacterium; assembly: GCA_017651645.1. The sequence continues at coordinate 6,140 of JAGCCO010000224.1, read as the reverse complement.
TGGATTTTCGAGAATGCTTATCTCTTCGACACACCCATCCCGGCAAAGGGTAAACTCGGCATTTTCGATACGCCGATGGATGTGCTTCCACCGGCACACAAGGTAATAGACCTTGTCCCTCACAGGAAAGGGGATGTAATCGTGCTTCCTTACAGCGAGAGGCTCGTTGAGGAGGCTGTTGAGGATAAGCTCGTCGTGCTGGACGTGACCGATGAGAACCTGGATGTTTTTGCGGAGCTGAAGGGCGAGGAATATGTTCTCCGTCCCACGACCAAGATCCAGCTTGTGACGCCGAAACGTACCGTTGAGTTTCCAGTTTTGGACTCAGATCTATTTATAGATGTATATGAGGATTCCGGCGCTCCGATTCTTTACACGTCCCTGCGTGGAGAGGAGTACGGGAAGTATATGGTGGCTTTCTATTCGGAGCCCACTTTTGAGAGAGATAATTGATTGGTTTAGATAGTGTTTTTGCTTATGGAGATTCTTTTTTCTTTTCTTGGAGGCCTAGTCCTCACCGCGCTGATTGCCTTCTTCATCGCAAGGAGTATTGTCAAATCCCGCGTCAGTCAGACCGAACAGTCGGTTCGGATGCAGGCGGAGTCATCTTTCAAGGTTGAGCAGGCCCGGTTGGAATCTGATTTGGGCCACGCCAACACACGTGCCGAGGAGCTGCTTGCGAAACTGGGAGATGCGAAAAGCGAGGCGGAGCGCCAAGTGCAGGTGGCTAAGGAGGAAGCGGCGGCAACGCTGCAGAAATCCAAGGCCGAGGCTGATGCATTGCTGCAGCAGACCAAGACGGAGGCCGCTAAACTGCTTGCGGATACGAAGGCCGACCTCAGCAAGCGGAACGCCGATGATATTGCTGCCCGTGACAAGGCTCACAAGGAGGCGATGGATACCCTTCAGGCTCGCTTTGACGAGACGATGGCAAAGGTGAGCGCACAGGTAAAGTCGGATACGTCGGAGATGCTGAAGGCCCGCCAGAAGGAGTTCTCGGAGACGAGTAACCTGAGCCTTGGGCAGATTGTGAATCCGCTGAAGGAGAATATCGCCGAGCTCAAGAAGGCGATGGAGGAGGGGAATAAGGAGCAGGCGGTGCGCAATGGCGAAATGCGTGAACGCATCCAGAGCCTGATGGAGCATAGCGACGCCGCCCGCAAGAGTGCCGATGAGTTGGCTGCCGCTTTCAAGCATGGCAGCAAGATGCAGGGAGACTGGGGTGAAACCATCCTGGAGGAGCTGCTGGCATCGCAAGGCCTTACGAAGGGCGTCCACTTCGATACGCAGGCGGTTATCCGCGGCATCGACGGGAAGCCTGTGCGGAACGAGGACGGCGGTATCATGCGGCCGGATATCATCCTGCACCTGGACGAACGCCGCGAGGTGATCATCGACTCCAAGGTGTCGCTGACTGCCTATGTGGATTACGTCAACGCTGAGAACGAGGCTGACCGGCAGGTATTCCTGAAGGCTCATCTTGAGAGCATCAAGAAGCACGTGAAGGAGCTTGCAGCGAAGGATTATGCGGCCTATATCCAGTCCCCGAAGGTGGCCGCCGGCTATGTGATTATGTTCGTTCCGAATATGGGCGCCCTGTGGACAGCACTCAACGCTGAGCCGGACCTCTGGCGCAAGGCAGCAGATGCCAACGTCTATATCGCGGATGAGCAGACCTTGTATGGTGCGCTCAAGATCGTGAGTATGACCTGGACGCAGGTTGCCCAGGCTCAGAACCACGAGAAGGTGTATGAGCTGGCCAACGAGATGATTGACCGTGTAGGGCTGTTCATGGAGAAGTACGAGGCCGTGGGCAAGGCGCTGAAGAAGGCGTCCGAGGAGTACGAGGACGGTAAGAAGAAGCTCGTCCCCCAGGGACAGAGCATCATCAACACGTCCGGCAAGCTGATCAAGCTCGGCGCCAAGAACAGCGACAGGCACCCCATCAAGGCGCTGCTGGATGTGGATGAGATTCCGGCGCTTACAGAGGGGATTGATGTTGCAGAGGAGCCGGATATCGAGGCCGCGTAGAGACTGTTGTCGGGGGGACCAGTTTTGTGCTGGTCCCCACTGACAATGTGGCAGAAAAACACCGCATTTTGGCGATGGCAAAACCTTTGATAAACAATGAGAAGAATCCAAAAGCCCTTGTTTTGTCGCGGGGTAATAATCAGGAATATATATGGCAAAAAGAAGAGCGGGGAATGCATCCCCACAGACGATAACCAAATTATGGGCAAAAGCCGCCGGCCGCTGTGAATACGATGGCTGCAACAAATTGCTGTACAAGGATAATTTGACATCGGAGGACATCAACGGTGGTTTCGTCGCCCATATTATTGCGGCATCTCCTGATGGTCCGCGAGGGGATGAGGTTCTGTCAGCTCAGTTGGTGGACGACATCGGCAACGTGATGCTAATGTGTCACGAACACCACCGGCTTATAGACCACGAGCAGGTCGCCGAGCATACTGTTGATAGGTTACGGGCGATGAAAAAGAAACACGAGGATCGGGTCAGGGAGGTGACGGAAATAGATGCTGCAAAAATCAGCGTTCCCGTCGTTTATGGAACGAACATCGGGAAAGAAGCGGTGTCCATTCCCAGGAGAGAACTCGCCCAGGCTATGCTCCCAGACAACTATCCTACCGAAAATGTAGTCACCATTTCGTGCCAGAATTCCGGCTTGCATGACTCTCAAGAGCTGTTTTGGCAGGCAGAGGTCGCACAACTTGAGCAGAAGTACAATGAATCCCTGAAACCGCTTATCGGTAAGGAGGATATAGATTGCGTGTCAGTATTTGCCCTGGCACCTCAACCACTGCTGGTGAAGCTTGGGACTATGCTTTCTGACCTCCATAAAGTGAAGGTGTATCAGAAGCACCGGGAGCCAGATACATGGAAATGGCAGGCTATGACTGAGTCCAATCCGATGAGGATTATTCGGCCGGACGACACATCTAAAATTCCCGTCCTTATCTTTTCGCTGAGCGCCAATGCCGTCTCAGAGAGGGCTAGGAAGCGCTTTGGTAATGAAGCGAGTATCTGGGAGGTGACAGCGGATAAGCCCGACAATGATATGTTGAAGTCGGCGGACCAGCTTGCCCAATTCAGGGCGTTGGCTCGAGAAGTGTTGGCCGATATTAATGCATCCTCCCAGGCCGATTCAATCAAGGTTTTTATGTCGATGCCGACCGCATGTGCTGTAGAACTGGGGCGGGTATGGATGCCAAAAGCGGACAAGAAGCTGGTCCTGTTCGATAAGAACAACGCCGTGGATATGTATGATATTGAGACAATTACAATTAAATAACTATAGATATGACAGAAGAACAGAAGAAACAGATTTCCGTCCTGCTTAATGAAATTGGTAAAGCGCTCGACGTGACGAAGACAGAGTATGATCAGATTACTACCAGCTACATGGCCGTAGGCACTTTTTTGGCTGAGGATTCTAGCCCCTTGAAGGATTATTCACCTCAAATCCGGCCTCAGGGTTCGTTCCTGTTCGGTACCGCTGTGCGTCCTGTATCTGAGGATGCCGATTTGGATATCGACCTCGTATGCGAGTTAACACGCAAGCCGGCTAACTGGACACAATGGTCCACCAAGAATGCTGTCGGCAATAGATTGAAATCATCCGGCGTTTATGGGCCGATGTTGGACAAAGAGGGGAAGAGATGCTGGACGCTGAAATATGCTGACGGAAAGTATCATATGGATGTTCTTCCATGTATTGTGAACGAAGGCTATACTACTGCGCTGGAGAGGATGCTCGCTTCCTCTGACTCGGTGGTTTCGGATACGACGGCCATTCGTATTACAGATAAGACCCGGTCTGACTATATGACTGAGACAGATTCCGACAAGTGGCAGAAGAGCAATCCGTTTGCATTGGCCAAGTGGTTCTATAACATAGCTTACCGACCGACAAACTTACAGCGGACAATCATCCTAAAAGAGGCCGTCGCGCCCGTGCCGAAGTATTATGAGATGAAAGCGCCGCTGCAGCGCGTGGTTCAGCTGATGAAGCGTCACCGCGATATTATGTTTGACGGTGACGAGGATGACAAACCTATTTCTATCATCATCACTACGCTTACTGCAAGGGCATATAATGACGAGACGGATCTGCTTAGTGCGCTTCATCACGTTGCTCGCAACATGACGTCTTACATTGAGGGTACGCCAGGGCACCGTGTGGTCAGAAATCCCGTCAACCCTTCGGAGAACTTCGCCGACAGGTGGAAACCCGAGAATAAGAAGGAGGATAACTTCTACAAGTGGGTCGATAAGTTGCAGGTGGACGTAGATCGGCTTATTGCGGCTGCAGGACAGGGACTAGATAAACTCCAGGCCTTGTTTGAAGAGCTGTTTGGGGAGAAGGTGTCGAAAGCATCCTTCAAGGCCTATGGCAACCAGATCCTTGAGCAAAGGAAGGCCGGGAAGTTGACGGCTGCTGCGGGAGCTGCAACCCTTGGAACAGGTGCTGGAACCAAAGTCGCGGCGCATAACTTCTTTGGAAAACAGAAGTAGTATGACTACGGTACCGATTCCCGTACAAATCAAATTCCTTGCTGAGGATTTCCCGAACGGCGAAGTGAAGAGCCAAACGCTTCGCCGTTTGAAATGGGAGATGGATATCGTGCCTTCACCCAACAGCTCTACTTACAGAATTCGGATTGACTATACAATAGGTGCATCGCCTAAAGTTTTTGTGATTAGACCAGCTGTTTTGAGAAAGGCAGAAGGCGCAACTGTTTTACCCCATGTTTTTGATCCAGAGAAACAACAACTCTGTCTTTATTACAGTAGGTTTGGCGAATGGGATGCGTCCATGTTCCTTTCACGAACAATTGTCCCCTGGGCTTCGGAATGGCTCAATTTCTATGAGTTATGGGTTATTACAGGAGAGTGGCTTGGAGAGGGTATCGGTCATTCCCGTAAAACGCCATTCATTAAGAAAGACTCCGAGGAAGGAAAAGGCCATTAAAAAACTTCCATCAATTGACGGAACTGATGGAAGTAACGGAATAATCCTGCGAAGTGAATCTACACGATTGCTGCTGCATTTGTTGAAGTGATCGTTTGATGCATTCATCTCCTTCTACTCCACCTTATCACCGGCGTAGTGACCATCTCCCTGGCCTTGCGGAAGCAGCGGCGGGCCCAGAGGATGTCATCCTCGTTTTTGTCGCGGCCCCAGTTCTGGTCGGGGGCTGATCCGCCGCCTCCGCAGTTTTGTGCGAAGGTGGTGGCCGCATCGACGTAACCGGCAAAGAGAAGAAAGGCGGTCCGAAAGATGCTGCTTGTCTCCTCCCGCGAATAAGACTGTTCTGTCACTCTGCTCTCTTCAGCGAAGATCCGAGCAACTCTTCCAGGAACCATCTTCTCATAGCGTTTCCCATCTATAGTGAAACCCCAGGGGAAAAGGTAATTCTTCCCTTCATCGGATAGCGCAAATGCGACGCGCTCCGATGGAGTCATCTGTCCGTATCTATTCTCCGGACGCATCTTCTCCCAAGTCTCATGGATTCGGGAGGGCGTCAATTCACGACTGATGACAGAGGACTTATAGACGGAGTTGCCGCTCTGAATCGAGTATCCACGGACCGCCACCGAAGCATCCATCTTCAGTTTGACCTTGTATCCTTTGGCTTCCAGCGCAGCGGAATACTTCTCCCAGGAGAAGGCCGACATTCCAGACAGGACCGCGAGGCAATCCTTTTTGATGCGGGCCTTGTTCTCCTCGAACCTTTCCTTCGTGCGTTTCCAGTTTCGCAGGCGGTTGACCTCCTCGGCGGCCGTCTTGGCGCGGATGCCGATAAGGTGGTCGCTGTTCAGGCAGTTATCCATATCGACGCGGTTGCAGTCGAGATGGAGGTGAGGGGTTCCGGACTTGCTGTCCGTATGAAGCGTGATGATGTACTGGGACTTTGGGAGGCGGCATGGAGACCTGTAGCGTCCCTCCTCTCCGGGCAGCCGGACCCTGTCGAAAGCCTGTACGAAATCATCGGCCAGCTGCTTCCAGTCTTCCAGGGTCCAGCCTTCGGACTCCTCCTTGGACGGAGAGATCTCCATCCGGATCATGTTGTTCTTCAACGGACGGCATTGTAACTCTTCCTCCCGGAGTTTCTGGT
>JAGCCO010000223.1 GCA_017651645.1 Bacteroidales bacterium | reverse complement strand
GTGGATACCGGCGCGCACCCAGAAGTCCATCAGTTCGGAGCTGCTCATCATGCTCTCATAGAGAGAGGTGTCGGCGAGGGTGGAAACACCCCACTGGCCACGGTAGGTGACGGAAGCCTTGGTGTTGTAGGAACCGCTCTTGGTGGAGATGTAAACGACACCGTTCGCAGCACGGGAACCGTAGATGGAGGTAGCGGACGCATCCTTCAGGACGCTGACGCTCTCGATATCGTTCGGGTTCATGTTCATCACAGCGGTGCTGGAGGAAGGAATACCGTCGATCACGTAGAGCGGAGTCGTGCTGGCCTCGAGGGAGCCGACGCCGTGGAGGGTCATGCTCACCGCGTTATCACCGGCGATACCGGAGTAGGACAGGACGGACAGACCGGCCACCTGGCCCTGGAGCTGGTCGAGGGCGGAGGAAGACGGGGCGTTCTTGATGGTCTCGGAGTTCACGGTCGAGACGGAACCCACGATGGAGCTGATTTTCTTGGCGGAACCATAACCGACGGCGATGGCCTGCTCAAGGACCTCAGCGTCGTCCTCGAGGACGAAGTTGATGACCGCTCTTCCGTTGACGGGAGCCGAAGCTTCCTTGTAGCCGACGGAGGAAACCACCAGCGTGCCATTGGAAGGGACAGAGAGCGAATAGGATCCGTTCGCGAGCGTCGCCGTACCCACGGAAGTGCTTCCCTGGAGCATGACGGCCGCACCGGGAACCGGGTCGCCATTACTGTCCGTAACGGTACCGGACACCCTGATGTTCTGCGCAAACGCGGGGCCTGCGACCAGAAGCATCATAGATGCGATCAGAAGCAATACTTTTTTCATAAGCATTAGATTAGTTAAACAAAAATACACTATAAAACAATAATAGTTTTCAATCCAAAACGACCATTATGGGCGGAATGAACTCGCAAAGTTCTAAAATAGATTTCAAATATGCAAATAATTATTCACAAACGGTTGTTGAAAAGTGCTTGAAGACCATAGGAGTCAGGCATTTACAGGGGAATCGGGAGCCCGTAAAATGTTAATGTCCTTGACGTGCCAACGTAGAATAATAACGGGACAAGGAATACGCGTGTATTCAGCAGCATATACCTTTATCATATTGAACGCCATAGTCGATACCGGTCAGATGCAAGATTCACTTATAAACGGTCATTTATTGGTACTATTTGAAAAGTGAAAAGAAGAATGATTCATTAACAGTTTGACAATTATGACTATTGCTTACATTAGAGTCAGTACGCAGATTCAGACCGGGCAAGGCCAGCGATTCGAAATCGAGAACTGGAGTGTCCGCTGCGGAATCACGATCAACGCCTGGGTGGAAGAAAAAGTATCCGGTATGAAAAACCTGCGCGAAAGGACGCTCGGAAGAGCGCTCGGAAAAATGAGCCGGGGCGATTTGTTGGTTTGCACGGAGTTGTCCCGGCTGGGACGTAACATGATGATGGTCATGTCTATTCTGAACTACTGCAGCGAGAAAGGAATCAGGATACAGTCCATCAAGGATAATTTCGAATTGTCCGAATCCCTCCATTCGAAAATTATCGCCTTCGCGTTCTCCCTAACCTCCGAGATAGAAAGGAACCTGATTTCCCAGCGGACCAAAGAGGCGCTGGCCGCAAGAAGGGCGGCAGGAAAGAAACTGGGTCGACCCCGTGGAAAAACGAAGCAGCGGATCCGTTTTGAAGAAAAGCTTGATGATATTCACAGGCTGCGGGAGGAAAAAACACCTTATAATATCATAGCAGACCAGATCGGAATCCACAAAAACACGCTTTACAGGTACCTGAAAGAGGTGTTGTAAGAAGATTTTTTGAATAAATAAATATTTTTGTTTTAAATCATAAGTGACATTATTCTTTCAATTTAAAACATTCTGCCCGCTTATTGTGTCAAAATCGTTTACAAATCAAGAAATCACAACTAAAATCTTCAAAGAATGAGTCACTTATAGAATTTGCAGATTTCGTTTTTGTTTTACAACTTTGCATTTGGAGTAGTAGTGTAAATGACCGTTTAGCAGTGTATTTCGACTAAAAGGTAAGGAATTATTACCAATCACAATATGTTTAACCAAAGATCTTGCTTATGAAAAAAGTAAAACTGTTCCTGGCGTGCCTGCTGGCTGTCGCTTCGACGGCGCTGTGGGCACAGAACATCACCGTCAGGGGTACCGTCTCCGACGCCTCCAACGGTG
>JAGCCO010000222.1 GCA_017651645.1 Bacteroidales bacterium | reverse complement strand
GGAACCGGAGCAAAACGAATACACCCTTGGAGATTACCGCTTCACGCCCGCATCCCAGACGCTTGAATACCTCCCGAAAGGAGAAACCGCCAACCTCTCCCACCGCGAAGCCGAAATCCTCCGCCGCCTCTGCCGCGCCCACGGAGAAGTCGTGCCCATGCAGAACCTTCTCCTCGACCTCTGGGGCGACGATGACTTCTTCAACGCCCGCAGCTTCCAGGTCTTCATCACCCGCCTCCGCCACCGCTTCTCCCGCGACCCCCGCATCCGCATCGTCAACGTCCGCGGCACCGGCTACAAGCTGATCGCAGAATAAACTCAGTGAGGGAGTCCGTACACCTTCACATCCATCGCCTTCCCGCCCTTCACCACGGCCCCGGCCCTCGTCTCCTCCAGCCGAAAGCCATTCTTCTCCAGCACCCGGGCCGATGCCAGGTTCTCAGGGAACACTTCTCCGATGATGCGCTCTAGTGCCAGCTCTCGGAAAGCAATCCCACACATCTGTCGCACGGCTTCTGTGCCGAGACCTTTGGACCACCAAGGCGTCAGGATCATATAGCCAATCGCCCCGACATTGCGCTCTTCATCAGCCATCCTCTCCACAGAGATGCTGCCGACAATCTTACCATCCACGACGATGGCTCGCCAGACGCCTTCCTTGCCGTCATTCTCCGCCACCATCCCAAGCCACCAATCGGCATCTGCCTCATCGTAGGGATATGGCAGCCGGTCCGACAGGAAGGTCCTGTCCACGGCATTGCACAGCGCCATCAGCACTAGTTTGTCATCGGTTTTCCAATTATGAAGGGTAATGGTCATTGATGTTCAGTTCGAGAAATAGGAAACCATATCATATCGTACGAGATTATCCCAGAATTCCTTTGATTTCCATCATTATTGACGCCCCGTCAACACTTTCCAACGCATTCCGCTTGTTCGATCTCATCGTTGAGGGTTTTATTCCCCAGTAAGAGCCGAATAGTTCAGAATACTTTTTGACCCCGGCATGGTCACACATCATAGACGCGGCTAAAGCCAGTTGTTGTTCCTTTTTGGCACCGGGAACAGGCCGACCATTCTCATCCAGCCATCCGGCATCGATGAACTTGGTGATATCGCTGACGAGCGTTTTATTTTTCTTGATTGGCTCTGGTAAAACAGCCTCAAGCTTGCTTTCCCGATCATATGGGTAAGTCGCATAGACCCCGGATCGGTAGTCTTCATACATCTGGTGGAACCATTGCAGGTTGGATCGTCCTTGCGTGAAATAGTACTGATAGTATTCCCTTCTGGAAAGCATATTGGTGACGGTCTCTTTGTGGAACCGGAGATCTGCCTTTATCTCAATCGGCCCGAAGACTGGCTTATAGTCGTTGATGATCTTTGTCGCCTTTCTCAGGAAGTAATCTTCGCTGTCCTGAGGCTGAGCCTTCTGTCCCTTTAAATAACATTCGCGGATTCTCACCATCATCCTGTATTTGTTGTCCAAGAGAAGGAAATGCCCTGGATCCTTAAAGAACCAATAGGCTGCCCACACGGCGAGGACCGCCAGGAGAGAATAGGCAATAATGAGAAGTATATTCATAGCTCGCTCTATTTAAGAAAGTTGGCAAACTTCACCATTGCATCATCCTTGGTTCTCTCCGCGACCTCGATGTAGGGTTTCATTGCTTTGTAGTCAGAATGGCCGGTCATTTTCATGATGACCTGGGGAGGGATTCCTGCTGCCAGAGCGGTACAGATGAATGTCCGCCTCGCGGCGTGAGTAGCCATCAGTTTCCATTTCGGCTGACAGATATCCTTTCTCTTTCCATCAATGTACTGGACAATGGTTACAGGTGTTGTGAACTCGCACAGCTCGCAGATATCTTTGAGATACTGGTTCATTTTCTGGTTACTGATAACAGGAAGGGCCAGTCCGTCGAAGTCAAAGGCTGCATATTTGTTCAAGATAGCCTGGGCTTGTTCGTTGATGGGAATATTTACAGTGTCGTCGGTCTTGATCGTAGTCAATTGGATGTAGCCGTCCTGAATGTTCGTCCTTTGCAACTGGGCAAGGTCTGAGTAGCGTAACGAAGTGAAGCAGCAGAAGCAGAACAGATCCCGGACTTTGTCCATGGACGCTTTCTCCGTTACAACTTTCCTGTATTCCTCTCCATCCATATCATGGAGAACCACCTCTGTTCCGTTCTTTGGGATCTTGAAACCATACAACTTCAGGAGCTCATCTTTCTCAAGAAATATGACAGGCTTTTTCGTATCCTTCAATCTTGCCCGGTACTTGGAGAAGGTCTGATTCGTAGTGTATCCGTTGTCAACGCACCAGCCGAGATACCAGCGAAGAAGGCTTAGTTCCTTTCTGATCGAAACATCCAACATGTGGATTTCCGTCGCGCCGAAGCGGACATAGGCATCGAGAGTCTCCTTATCAAAGTCATCCAGCGTAATGTCCGGGTTGAATTTCTTCATATGGGCACGGAGCGTTCCCCACTTCTTGACCGTATTCAGCGCCCACTTGTGATTCAACTTACCATCAAGGATGAAAGCATCGAAATAGTGGAAGAAATTGACAGGGCCATACTTCTCTGGTGTGTCCGACTCTTTTGCTGCACGACCGACCACTTCTGCAAGCTGCCTCTTGATCTGTTCCTTGGATAACTTGGCGTTATTCGCTTCAAGGGTGTCGAACCTGGACGAAATAGCTGCAATCCTGGAATTGATGGTATTGAAAGGCACTTTGCGGGCATTGCTCGCGCCATGCTTCACTTTCATCTTTTCGTCATCCCACTTTTCCGGGCTGATGCTGTACCCAATACTGGAACAGAACCTGCACCCATTGAGATAGATGGATGTGTAAATGGGGTGATCGCCTTTCTTGTCCGGCCTCGTGAAAAGATAGAATGTTACAGCCATAGCTTGTAAATTTTTCTTACAAGACAAAAATACAAGCTATTTTCCGAAATAGCAAGCACTAATTAAAAAAGTCTAACAACAGCAACTCGCTAATTGTTAGACTTTTCCAATCTTAAGAAATGCTTGAAAAACCTCAAAAACATCTCTAGGTGCCCCGGGCGGGAATCGAACCCGCACGGCCGTTTCGGGCCAAGGGATTTTCGTACCACTGTGGCTTTCACCACCAGGACGGCTTAACCGAACCTGTTTGGGGTCTGGACTATTCCTTCACCGTAGGACTTTGTCCGTTAGGTGTGTCGTGTCTAGTCTCTGCACCTTCCTCCCTCTGGAGGCTTGGCTCAAGATTGCCTTCAGCGCGACCTGGTAAGGTTTCCTTGATTTTACGACATTCTACATCCCTCCTTTCGGAGAGTGCACTCAATTTCGCTCTTCCTCGATAATTATTCGTTAATGCATGACAATTCGGACATAAAAGTATGAGATTATCCAAACGGTTATCGTTGTTGATTCCGTTAATATGATGAATCTCCAAGGGGATTGGTTGGCCTTGCCATTCTTCCAGTCCACAATGTTCACAGTGATGCTTTCCTGTTGTCTTTTTATAGTGCTCGCGGAGTCTCCAGGAGCATCGATAGGAAGAGTCCTCGACATACAGATCATCATCTTTGATCCCGTGCTTCGGCTTGAATGCCAAACCAACATTCCATCCTTTGCCCGTGAAATGGGTGGTTTCTATTTGATTATCAGCAATAATCTGCTTGATTGTCTTATAGTTGCCCCCGATGGGCCTTAAACCCAATTGGCGAAGTACGCCCGCAATCGACTTATTATCGGCTACGGCTTTGCATACATCATCTAATGAATACCTTACTTTTCGCATACACGTAAAGTTAGGCTTTCCCGTCAAGATTAACAAATAATTATTTCAAAGAGCTCGCATAAGTCCCTCGTGTCTACCATTTCACCACCAGGGCGATGGGCCATTCCGGCAAGGGGGCCGGAACGGACTGCAAAGATAAGGATTATTTCCCAAAAGCGGAAAGCTTACTCCGCGAAGAGGGAAATGATGTTCAGGATGACCTTCGAGGCCGCTTCCATGCTTTCGAGCGGGACGAACTCCATCTTACCGTGGAAGTTGAGGCCGCCGGCGAAGATGTTCGGGCAGGGGAGGCCCTTGAAGGAGAGGTTCGCGCCGTCGGTGCCGCCGCGGATTGGCTGGATCTTCACCGGGATTCCGGCCATTTCCATTGCCTTCACGGCCTTTTCCACCACGAAGTAGTGCGGTTCCACCTGCTCACGCATGTTGTAGTACTGGTCGCGGAGGTTCAGCACCGCCGTGCCAGAACCGTATTTCGCATTGATGAAATCGACGACCTGACCCATCATGACCTTCTTCGCCTCGAACTTGGCGCGGTCGTGGTCGCGGATGATGTAGGCGATGTCCGCCTCTTCCACGGAGCCGTTGAAGGCAATCAGGTGGAAGAACCCTTCGTAGCCTTCCGTGTATTCCGGGCGCTGGTCCACGGGCAGCAGGGCACAGAGCTCCTGGC
>JAGCCO010000021.1 GCA_017651645.1 Bacteroidales bacterium | reverse complement strand
GTATTAGGCCTGCCGCTAGCGTTCATCCTGAGCCAGGATCAAACTCTTCGTTGTACTATTGTCTTTCTTTTGTTTTTACTCTGAATCTCGGGTTCCGCCTTGATGTTCTCTTGTGTTCCTTTTCCCGTGTCCGCATCACGCCTTCACGACCGATGCGAACCGTTTTCTTGTGCTGGCCTCAAGCTTTCAATGAACTTTACGCTTCGTCGTCCCCTCAGTCTTACCCCTCTTTTTTGGGCGAAGCGGATTGCAAAGGTACGACCTTTTTTAATATTGGCAATCAAAAAAATCAATTATTTTTGATAAAATATTATATTTGTTTATCATTCAATGATATAAAAATTTTATTCCATAAAGAAATGCGCTGAATAATTGTAGTTTTATTCATTTTCGATGCTTTGGGAGAGTCGGAAAACGGTGTTTTGGCTGGTCTGAACAAGCTCAATTGTACCTACGATGATGAAATCTGCAAGAATGGCTTCCGCTCTCCTTTTATTAATATGTGCCATTTGTTGGAATTCCTGCAAAGTGATCTCTCTATGTTCAGAGAGGAAATGGAGTAAAAGGGTTTCGGTCTCAGTAAAAGCGATTTTTGCAGGTTTGGAGAATTTGTCTGACTTCCACACCCTTAATAATACGCTGTCAGCTACCAGATTCTCATCTTTTACACGGACAAAGATTTTGTAGATGCCTTGATTGTCAGGCGCTTTGTGCTTGTGATGTTTGTCTTTTGGGATGATCACCTCAAGGACAGTCTTCCCGTTGATTTCCCATTCTTCTGTGGTATACTCCACTTTGGGTTGACAATACATTTCGGCAGCGGCTTGGATCATGTGGATTTCCTCATCGGAACGTACTCCGGCAATGGCACCATTATCTTTGACCCCAACCAGCAAACGACCGCCATCCGTGTTGGCAAAGGCGGCTAAAGAGCGGGCAATTCGCTTGCTGTCGGAAATCTCGAACTTGAAATCGAGCATCTGATGCTCGCCCTCCGAGATGAGGTTCTGGATATGATGCTCTTTCTTACTCATGAGGCGGCAAAGTTAGGAATTTTTTACGAGAGAAAGTGCATATATTAATAAGGTATAAAAACGGAAGAAAAATACAGGTAGTATTATTGATATTAGAGAGGAAATTGGAGAAGGGTAGGGAAGAAACCGAAAACGCTGTAAAAGGCATTTTAGCGGCTTTGGAGCGACTTTGGTTTTGAGACAAACAAGGAGTCATTCTGAAAGAAAAAACGTCAAATTCAAGAGTTTTATTTTGACTTTTTAATAGATGTCGATTATTTACATAAATAAACTTAATTTGTTTAAAACATTGATTTTAAATGCTTTAAATTATTGTTTACATCAATACACTATTTGAATTTGGTGTGATGCATAATTTAGAAGAATACAATAATTGAATCATGATCAAAATCGTATCATAAAACATTTATATTCAGTATTTTAATTTATATTATTTCAATTAAAATATTAAATATTGTGTGTCGTTTTCTATTTAAATATGGATTATTTCTATTTGTATTTAAATTGCTTAAAATCAAAATATATAATATTCTATTGTTTATATTTTACTTCAATTGTTTAAAAGTAGAGAGAATGTTTACAGAAATAAATTTCTATAATTGGTATTTTGTAACGAATAAATGTTTACTTTTGTGAACCAAAAAGATCCGGAAAAATGAAAAAAAACAGGAGGATACATCCATGGAAGACTTAGAAATGAAAGACAGAATTGCTCATATCATCAGAGCAAAGAATTTGACCGCTGCTGAATTTGCTCTCAAACTTGGCATCCAACCTTCAAGTATTTCCCACCTTTTGTCGGGACGAAACAATCCGAGTTTGGACTTTGTCAAAAAACTGAAAGAGACGTTTCCCGAATACAATTTGGATTGGATTGTCATGGGGAAAGGACCCATGACGGTTTCGGTGCCGTTTGAGATCCCCACCCCTGCCGCAAATGAACCTGCATTACAGATTCAAGATCGTAATGATAGCGGTTATTCTGAGGGAACGCTATTTGATAACCCGGTTGAGGCCGAGTCGCGTCCAAAACAAGTGGTTTCTTCATCGGATTCGGCTTTGCAGCGTATCATTTTTGTGTATTCCGACCATACTTTCGAGGTGATGGCTCCCCGATAATGCATTTCTATTTATTTTAAATAGGTGTGGAATCAGAAAAAAGTGTAATTTTGCAGGCTTTTATTGAGTTATGCAATTTGATACCTTTTTTGAACGCTTTGACGCTGTAATCCAGTCACCTAAACGCATGGTGTTAGCCTGTCATGTCAATCCTGATGGCGATGCTGTGGGTTCAGTTTTGGCTATGGCTGAGTTTCTAAAGCGTTTCGGTCATGAGGTTAAGATGGTGGTTGCCAACGACTTCCCTGATTTCCTCCATTGGATGCCTAACGCCCAGAATTTCTTGGTTTTCGAGAAAGATCCCGATGCCTGCAAGTCGGCCATTGCTGAGGCTGAATGTATCATCATGTTGGATTTCAACAGCCTGTCACGTAGCGGTATCTTGCATAATGAAATTGGCAAGACTCGTTGTCCTAGGATTTTGGTTGATCATCATAGAGACCCTGATGAAAGCCAGTTTTATTGCTTATATTCAAGTACTTGCGTTTCTAGTGCATCTGAAATTGTGACTGAAATCATCCTACATTACGGAAAGGAGTACCTGACAGAAAGCATTTCCACCAACCTTTTGGTGGGCATCATGACGGACACGGGCTCGTTTGCACATTCTATCTATCATCCTAGGACTTTTGATTTGGTCAGCATTTTGGTTGAAAAATCGATGCCTTACACCTATATCCATCAGTTGGTTTATGACACCATGTCAGAGAACCGCCTTCGTCTGTTAGGTTTTTCCATCAACAACAGGATGGAGGTGCTTGATGAGTATAATACTGCTATCATCGCATTGAGTAAGAGTGATTTGGATAGTTTTAAATATCAGGTAGGTGACACAGAAGGTGTGGTTAATTTCCCGCTTTCGATGCAGAAAATCAAGATGGCTGTACTTGTGACAGAACGCCAAGACCAGATCCGGCTATCCTTCAGGTCGAAAGGCGATTTTTCGGTGCATGAATTGGCCAATAAGCATTTTAAGGGCGGCGGTCATACTAATGCTGCTGGCGGTACCTTGACTTGCTCCTTTGAAGAAGCGGTCGCACTATTGAAATCAGTTTTGCCGGAATATAAGGAATTGTTGAATAATGCAGAATGAAAAGGTGTTGTAAATATTTGATATTGTTGCTGTTGGTTTCAGTTTTCTGCTGTAATGAGAAAACTCCGAAACCACAAGAAGCTTTGTCAAAAAGTGATATGAAAAGCAGCATGGAGACGGCCAACCGTTATTTGCTGAACGAGGAAGAGGAGGATATCTCCAATTATATAAAACGGCATGGATTGGACATGACTTCAACGGGTACGGGATTACGTTATCAGATCATGAAGCAGGGTTCGGAGCAAAAGATTGAAAAAGGTCAAACGGTAACCTTAGAATATGAGTTGCAATCCATAGCTGGGGATTTGATTTATTCTTCTGAAAATGATGGTGTTAAGACATTCGTTGTGGGAGAAGGAAGTGTTGAGTCCGGTCTTGACGAGGCTATGACTTATCTGCATCGCGGTGACGTCGCCAAACTGATCATTCCGTTTCATTTAGGGTTTGGACTACATGGTGACGACAACCGCATACCTGAATATGCAACTTTGGTATATACGATTAAAGTAATAGATAATCAATAAATTATGAAGAGAAAAAGCTTATTGTTTGTGTCGGTTTGCGTGACTGCATTACTGCTGATGTCGGCATGTACACAGGATTTCCCTGGTTACAAGAAAACCGCCAAGGGCCTGTATTATAAGTTCTACAGCCAAAATCCTTCAGCAACTCAGCCCAAATTGACGGATTACATGATGATTCAGATGGCCTGCTATCTGAATGATTCTCTGTATTATGATTTTCAGGAATCAGGGAATAATGTGTTTACCCAACTTAAGGAATCCTATTTTTCAGGTGATTTGGAGGAAGCATACGCCATGATGCATGTGGGTGATTCGGCTTCGTTTTATGTCAAGGCGGATTCAATAGCTGTTCGGTATTATGGCATAGATCCCGATTCCGTCGGTTTGAAGCCTGGTGATTATTTTCGTTATGAAGTAAAATTGCTTGATGTTCAGACTGTTGAGCAATTGAAGGCTGAAGCCGATCAAGCGATGTTGATACTGAAAGCCGATTCGGAAAAGGCATTTCTCGATTATATAGATGCGAACCATATCACTGACCACACTACTACGGGATTGTTTTACAAAAAATTAGTGACTACTAAGGGAAAAACACCTCAAACAGGGCAGACCGCCCAAATTAAATATGTGGTCAGCTACCTTGACGGGACGCTTTTGGGCACTTCCGACGAGTTGGGAGCGTATTATGAGGTGCCTTTGGGTCAACACAAAGTGCTGAGAGGTTTGGAAGAGGGCATCGGTTTGATGCGTGTGGGCGAGAAGGCTCGTTTTGTGCTACCTTATACTCTGGCCTATGGCGAGAAGGCTTACCAAAACATACCTGCGTACTCCAATCTTATCTTTGACGTTGAATTACTGAATATTGTGAATAAGTAAAAATGTATCAAATAATTAAAATCTTAAAAAAATGAAAAAAAGTATCTTTTCTGTGGCTGTTTTAGCCATGCTGACGATTGGCATCATGGGTGCCTGCAACGAAAAATCCGCTTATCCTGGCTACGAAAAATCAACAAACGGATTGTATTATCAGTTCTTCACGCAAAACACTGGTGAACAGCCTCAAGTTGGCGAATTGATGGAAGTGATTTTGGGTTGCACCGTGAACGACACGGCAGTTGTTGTCCCTGTTACTGAGAACATTATGCAGCTGATGGAGTCACAGTTCCCTGGTGACCTTTTTGAGGGAATGGCCATGATGCATAAAGGCGATTCGGCGTCTTTCATTGTGAACATCGATTCCACATTCAAGTATCTCTTGGGACAGCCCCAATTGCCTGAAAAGTTCAAGTCGACCGATGTGATGCGTTTCGAGATCAAACTGAAGGACTTTTATCCGGAAAGCGAATATGCCAGACGCTTTGCTGAGAATGTGAGAAAGATGAATGCCGATAGAGCTGCCTTGTTGCAGACCGATCATCCTGAAGAAACTGCCAAGGCCGCAAAGGAGCTGGCTGATTATCTGGCCAAAAACAAGATTGTGGCTGAGCCTACAGCATCTGGTCTCTACTATGTGATGACTCAAGAAGGCAATGGCGAAAAGCCTGAGGTTGGCAAACCTGTCAAAATGCACTACACTGGCAAACTGCTCAACGGCACTGTATTTGATTCGTCTGTCGAGAGAGGTGAACCCTTTGTGTTCCCCTTGGGCGTCGGTCAGGTCATTCCTGGTTGGGACGAAGGCGTACAGCTGATGTCGAAAGGCGAGAAGGGTGTGCTCTATATTCCTTATTATCTTGCCTACGGTGACAGACCTGCTGGCGACAAGATTCCAGCATTCTCCAACCTGATGTTTGAAGTCGAACTCGTTGATTTTGAAGAATAATGAAAGCATTCAATAAAGTATTGTATGCCCTTACTATAATCCTGCTCATGGCTTCATGTAGGGAAGACACCATATATGCAGGATTTAAGAAAATGGATAGTGGGGCATACATGAAGTTTTACAGTCGCAGCGGCTCAAAAGTGATGCCTCGTCTTGATGACGAGGTCACTTTTGAGATGGCTCAGTTTTTCAATGATTCCATGCTGTTCTCTACCGTTGGCGACAAACCTATGAGCCTCGTGATAAAGAAGGCAGATTTTGTTGGTGATGTCCCGGATGCGCTGCGCATGATGCATGTGGGTGATTCAGCCCGTCTCTTGGTGTTGTGCGACTCCGTGTTTGTCACGACGATGAAAACGGATGTGCCCGAAGAATATGCAGGGAAGCCCATCTATTACGATTTGAAACTGGTATCGGTGAAGCCTTTCGAAGTTCTTCAAGCCGAACACGAGGCACTGCTTGACAGCCTAAAAACAGCTGAAAATGAGTTTCTTGCTTCTTTGAGGGAAGATCCTAACAATACTATCTTGGAGTCTGGTCTGATCATTTTGGAAAAGCAAGGTAAGGACAAATATGCCAAGATGGGAGACTTCGTTAATTTCGATTTCACCGTGTGTGAGCCTTCTGGCGATACCATAATGAACTCTTTTGGTGTTGAACCAGTTGAGATGCAATACGGAGAAGGCTTTTTCTGTGAAGGTTTCAATCAAGCCATTGGCCTTGTGCCAGTTGGAGGTGTGCTGCGTTGTGTGATACCTTCTGAGTTGGCTTTTGATAGTGCTGGTTATCAGAAACATATCAAGCCTTACTCTCCTTTGGTTGTCAAACTGAAGTTGAACAGCATGATGGACAAAGTGGCTTATGAAAAGAAACAGGCGGCTCTTGCACTTGAGAAACAAGCGGAGAAAGAACGTTGTCTGAAAAAGGAGAAAGAGGCTATAGAAAAATGGATAAAAGATAATGATGTCACGGAAAGCCCTACAGAATCAGGACTATATATCATTAGAGAAGAGGAAGGGACGGGTGATGTTGCCCAATGGGGTGATAATGTGTCGGTGCACTATAATCTTATCAATTTGGAAGGTGTTATCTTGGAATCGAGTTATGATTTTAATAAACCTATTTCTTTTACGATTGGGAGTGGGGAGATGATACCCGCGATTGAAGAAGCTGTAATGACCATGTCACCAGGGGCCAAGGTGAAATTGGTTGTGCCTTCAGAGTTAGGTTTTGGAGAAGTTTCAATCGATGAAACTTGGTTGCCTGCCTATACGCCTGTCGTCATCGATCTGGAATTGGTTGAAATCAAATAATCGATTAGATTCTCACGACTTCTTTGTATTATTGCGACCAATAGAGTAAACTTATGGATAACGAAGAGATTTTGGAAAACGGACCTTTGGACGAGCAGCCGATGGACGATAGTTTTGAAGGTGTGGAAGATGCTCAGGCTCAAGAGGATGAATATCATGTCATACCACTGAAAGGCATGTTCGAGAACTGGTTTCTCGATTATGCCTCGTATGTCATCCTTGAACGTGCCGTGCCCGCCATCGAGGACGGACTGAAGCCTGTGCAGCGCCGTATCCTGCATTCGATGGATGAACTCGACGACGGACGCTTCAACAAGGTGGCTAACATCGTGGGTAACACGATGAAATACCACCCGCACGGCGATGCCTCCATCGGCGATGCATTGGTGCAACTCGCCCAGAAAGACCTGCTCATGGACACGCAAGGAAACTTCGGCAACATCCTTACGGGTGACGATGCCGCAGCCCCTCGTTACATTGAGGCACGTCTTTCGAAGTTCGCCAAAGAAGTCGTCTTCAACCATAAGACTACTGACTGGACCCGTTCCTACGACAACCGTAACGCCGAGCCGGTATCCTTGCCGGTGAAGTTCCCGTTGCTGCTTGCCCAAGGCACCGAAGGCATCGCCGTGGGTCTGGCATCCAAGTTCCTGCCGCACAATTTCAACGAGTTGATTGACGCCTCTGTCGCCTACCTGCGCGACGAGCCTTTTACGCTCTATCCTGACTTTCCAACGGGCGGCTTGATGGATGTGACCAACTACAACGACGGTCTGCGAGGTGGCAAGGTGCGTATTCGTGCGCGGATTAGTCAACAGGATAAGAAGACACTGGTCATCAGCGAGATACCCTACGGTACCACTACGGGTAGTGTCATCGACAGCATTGTGAAGTGTAACGATAAGGGCAAAATCAAGATCAAGAAGATTGATGACAACACAGCCGAGCAATGCGAAATTGTGATCTATTTGAATCCTGGTGTTTCGCCTGACCAAACGATCGATGCGCTATATGCCTTCACCGACTGCGAAGTGTCCATCTCTCCAAATGCCTGCGTCATCGTCAACCAGCATCCAGCCTTCATGGGTGTAAGTGAGATCCTGAAACTCAGCACTGACCGCACGATGGAACTGCTCAGCTGGGAACTCCGTATCCTTATCGAAGAATTGGAGAACAGCTGGCATTGGATTTCGTTGGAGAAGATTTTCTTTGAGAAAGGTATCTATAAGGAACTGGAAAACAGGGACTACGAGACTTGGGACGACCAACTCACGGGCATTGAACGTCGCTTTGACAAATACCGCAAATTGTTGAAACGAGAAATCACCCGCGAGGATGTGGAGAAACTCTGCGAGAGACCTGTCCGCAAGATCTCTAAGTTCGATATCAAAAAAGCTGACGAACAACTGGCTGATATTGAGAAGCGGATGGAAGAGGCACACTATAACCTCGACCATATCGTGGACTACACCATCGACTATTTCCTGCACATCAAAGAGAAATACGGTGAAGGCCGTGAGCGCAAGACCGAGATTCGCAACTTTGACAATATCTCCGCTGTGGCCGTGGCCGCCAACAATGAGAAGCTGTATGTCAACAAGGACGAAGGCTTCGTCTGCACGGGCGAAGGCTTGAAACGTGAGAAGAACAAGGAGGCTTACGAGTATGTATGCGACTGCTCCGATATGGACGATATCATTGTCTTCCACGAGGACGGCAAATATGTAGTGGTCAAATTGCAACCAAAACTCTTTGTGGGTCAGAAGGTTATTCATGTTGATGTGTTCCATAAGAACGACGGACGAACCACCTATAATGTCGTCTATCGTGACGGTAAGAACGGTGCGCCTCATTATGTGAAGCGCTTCGCCGTGAAGGGAGTTACCCGCGACAAGGAATACGATCTCACCCAAGGCAAGCCGGGCTCAAAGGTACGTTATTTCTCGTCGAATCCCAATGGTGAGGCAGAGGTCATCAAGGTGACGTTGATGCTGTTCAACAAGAAGCAGAAGACGGTGGACTACAAGTTTGCCGACTTGGCCGTGAAAGGCCGTGACACACGCGGTAACCTGCTCACTAAGTACGAAGTCAAGGAGATCAAGAAGGGCGGAGAAGGTGTCTCCACCCTTGATGCACGTGAGATTTGGTACGATGATACGGTGCACCGTCTCAATGCCGACAAACGTGGACAATACCTCGGTGCATTCGAGGGCGACGACCGTATCCTTCAGATTTTTGCCAACGGGGAGTTCAAGATTTCGGGCTTTGACCTCAACACCCACTTTGACGATGACATGGTTGAAATCCGAAAGTTCGATCCCGATGAGATTTTCTCTGTCGTCTACATCGAAGGCGAGACCCAGAAGATGTATCTGAAGCGTTTCTGTATCGAGGCCGAGACCAAGCTGAATGCCCGCGCTTCTTTCATTGGGGAGCATCCAGAGGCGAAATACTTGGGAATGAGTACTGATGACATGCCGCGTCTGTTGTTAAGCTACAAGGTCAGCGATGCGGGCAACAGCTTCCCCGACGATGAGGTTAACGTGGAAGAGTTCATCGGCATCAAGAGCTACAAGGCTAAGGGCAAGCGCTTGTCGACACGTGAGATAGATACTTGGGAGTTCCTTGAGCCTTTCCAACCTGAGCCTACAGAGGAGACACCTGATGGATCGGGTGAAATCGATGAGTCGTCAGAGGAAGAACAAGCTACGGAGAAGATTCATGTCAATCCTGCCGATGTACCATTGGAGATTGTGGAGCCAAAGGGCGATGGCGTGCAGATGGATTTATTTGAAGGTGATTTATGATGAAGAAGTTGGTTTTCATAGGATTGTTGTTTGTTTTGATGCTTTCAGGTTGTCAAACAGAACTAAAATTAGCCAAAAAATACTTGGCTGTGCGACCTGATATTGAGGCGGCAGTCTATTTCCCCGAACAAGCTGAGGTGAAGGTGGAATACAACACCCAATTGGGCAAGCAGACCGAGGTGTTGAATGGCTTCAGTCAAGACTTGTTCCTGGATGTCATGTATAACGCCTATGCCGCTGCCATGGGCGATTATGGTGTTGAGGTTTATGTTCCTGAAGATATTGAAAATGTGCAAGTTGACTCGACTCATTGGCTGGTGATGCTCTCGCGTATGGAAGTCTCGGGTCGCATCACGGAATACGAGGATTATCTCTTCAGCGACACAGACGAGTACAGCTACAAGCATCCTTTGAACACGGTCAATGTGGCCTCATGGTTTGAGGTCAACGATGGAGATTGGAAACCCGTGCTGTTTTGCGAGCACAACCTCATGGACGGCTTCGATTCCAAGACAGACTATTCGTTTTGGACCCAAAAAATTGACTATACTTATACCATCGACACCCTGAAACTTGATGATGTCTATAACTATGCCGTGTATCTTGGCAAACTCTATGCGGGTTACACCTACGACTACATGATGAACAGTTATGTAGGAGCAGAACTCAAGAAAAAGGGCTATGCCTATCAGTTGTTGCTGCGCTACGACCCGTATAAGAAGCAGTTACGATATGCGGAAGAGGGCGATGGGTTTGTTGAAATTGAATAGTTTAGAGTTTAGTGTTTAGAGTTTAGAGTATTACAATCTCAACTTTAAACTGACTCTAAACTCTCAACTCTTTCTCGATTATTTCCTTCAAATCCAAAGGTTTAACGGTGCTGATTTGGCCGTTTATCACCATGCTGATGTTGCCCGTTTCTTCAGAGACTACGAGTGCGATGCAGTCGTTGACTTCTGTCACGCCGATGGCGGCACGATGCCGTAAGCCATAATGACCAGGTATGTTGGTCTTTTGCGTCACGGGCAGGATGCAACGGGCGGCCGTGATGCGGTTGTTACGGATAATCATGGCTCCGTCGTGTAATGGACTGTTCTTGAAGAAGATGTTCTCAATCAGCGAGTGGCTGATGTCGGCATTGACCACAACACCCGTTGAGGCGATGTCGTCAAGATTGTTCTTGCGGGCGATGAGAATGAGTGCACCTTGCTTGATGTCCGACATGTTTTGGCAAGCCTTGGTGATTGATTCCACATCGAGGCCGGCATTTCCAGTGACTCTCAAAAATTTGAACCTTTGCGATAACTTGCCTTCCTGTGCTTGGGTGCCGATGGTGAAAAGGAACCGACGAATCTCAGGTTGGAAGATGATGATGAGCGCTATGAAGCCGACACTGACGAAGGCACCGAGGATGGTGCTGAGCAGTTCCATCTGCAAGGCCTTGACCACTTGCCAGATGAGGAAGATGGCCACGATGCCCAAGAAGATGCTGATGGCAGAAGTACCCTTTAAAATGCGGTAGAACCAGAAAAAGAGCAAGGCCACCAGGATGATATCGATGACGTCGAAGATACGGAATTGGATGAAAAGGTCAATCATAGCGTGAATTTTTGCGCAAAATTAAAAAAAGTCCCGACCAATTCGATGGCTTCGCGCGCATTTTTTACGTCGTGGACGCGAAGAATGTCGGCACCGTTGAGCAGGGCGATGGTGTTCACAACCGTCGTCCCGTTCTCGGCCGTGTCGGGGGTGGTGTGCAACACCTTATTTATTAATGACTTCCTCGAGATGCCGATGAGGATGGGCAAATTGTTATAACGATATCGATTCAAGTCGCTGAGCAACTGGTAGTTAGCTTCAAGGCTTTTGCCGAAGCCGATGCCAGGGTCGAGGATGATCTGCTGCTCACCGTATGCTTCGAGGATTTCACATTGCTGTCTAAAAAAGTCCAACACGGTTTGGTGGATGTCGCCGCCGAGGGCATATTGGTGCATGGTCTCGGGCGTACCTACACAGTGCATCATCACATAGGGGATATGGTTTTGGCCGATATAAGGCAGCATCTCCGCGTCAAACAGTCCGCCCGAGATATCGTTGATGAGGTCCGCACCTTCGTCCATGCAGGCTTCGGCTATGCTTTTCCTAAAGGTATCGATGGAAATCAAGGTTTCAGGAAAGGCTTTCCTTATAGCTTTCAGGATGGGGACGACGCGCTCCAACTCCTCGTTTTCCGTGGCGATGGCGTTGTTAGGTCGGGTGGAGCATCCGCCGATATCGATGAAGTCAGCCCCGTCGGCAATCATCTGCTCACAGTGTTCAATGGCCTTATCCATCTGGTTGTAACGGCCGCCGTCGGAGAACGAGTCGGGCGTCACGTTGAGGATACCCATGAGGGCGGGGCGGTCGAAAATGAGGGTTTTATTCCTTGAATTGATTCTCAGCATTGAAAAAAGTTTTATTTTTGCAAAAATACATTTTTCATGGCAAAGAAAGATACAAAAGCCCAATTTCATAGCGTTTTGGCGCAATGCCGCAAATTGTTTGTCGACAAGATGAAAGACTATGGTCCGGCATGGCGCATCCTGCGCACACCGTCCATCACCGACCAGATTTTTATCAAGGTGAAGAGAATCAGAACCTTACAGACCACATCGGAACGCCTGGTCGATGAAGGCATTGAGCCTGAGTTCATCGGCATCGTCAACTATGCGGCCATGGGTGTCATCCAGCTGCAACTCGGTGTGGTCGACCAGCCCGACCTGACGGCCGAGGAAGCCACGGCCTTGTACGACAAGGTCACCACGGAGGCTTACGAGCTGATGACGCGCAAGAACCACGACTATTCCGAGGCTTGGCGCGACATGCGCGTGAGCTCCATCACCGACCTCATCATGAGCAAGGTGCTGCGCACCAAGAGCATCGAGGACCATGGCGGTAAGACCCTGGTCTCAGAAGGACTTGATGCCAACTATTACGATATGATCAACTATGCAGTGTTTGCCTTGATACTGCTGAGCGAAAAGGAAGACCATGAGAAATAATTCGACTATCCCGTGGATGAGCATCGGCGTGGCTTTGGCATCGGCGGTGGGGATTTACTTTGTCCCTGCCTTCAGCTGGCTGTTTCTCGCTGTGCTGTTGCTTAACCTATTGGTTTCCATCGTGTTCAGCAAAAGATACAGTCCGACGGCGTTGACCGTCTGCCGCCTGTTGGTGGGTGCCTTGTTCATCTTCAGCAGCTTCACCAAGGGCGTCGACCCATTGGGCACGAAATACAAGATGCTGGACTATCTCGCGGTCTATGGCATGACTTGGCTCAACGACTTCGCCTTGGTGTTGGCCATGCTGATGATCTTGGCCGAGTTTATCGTGGGCATTTGCTTGATAACGAAGATCTTCCCAAGGTTGGCCGTGCTTGGCGCGACCTTGCTGATGCTGTTCTTCACCACAACGACGCTTTTTGATGCCTTATACGACCTTGTGCCCGACTGCGGCTGCTTCGGCACAGCCATCAAGATGAGCAACTGGCAGACCTTCTATAAGAATCTCGTCATTGATGCGGTGCTCATCCCGTTGATTTTCAATAACAAATTGTTGAAGAGCAAGCTGTCGAAATCAACACAGTTCATAATTGGTTGCCTCTATGCGCTGGCGTTCCTGGGCTTCGAGCTTTACAACTATCGTCATCTGCCCGTTGTCGATTTCATGAATTGGAAGGTGGGCAAGCAGCTGACCACTGGGACGACGGAGGAGAGCAAGATTTACCTGACCTACAGGAACAAAGCTACAGGCGAGACGAAGGAATACCTCTCGCCGAACTATCCTTGGAACGACTCGGTGTGGATGTCGCAGTGGGAGTTCGTCGATCAAAGGGTGGAAGGTGGTGCCAATTTCCTTGGTTTCAGTGCCTTGGATGAAGATGGCAACGATGTCACCGAGAACATCCTCACCACCGAAAATCTGCTGATGTTCACCTCTCACGACCTGACCAAGGTGACCGAAAAGGAATGGGAGAAGATTCGGGAGATTACGGAAGCGGTTGAAAAGCATGACTTTACCGTGGTTTGGACAGTGGCCGATGAGCCTGAATATGTGGAACAACTGCGTGAGAAATATGATTTCCTCTATGAAGTGTATTATGCCGACGAGCTGGAAATCAAACCGATAGTACGCTCCAATCCTGGACTTATTTGGCTTGACAACGGTCTGGTAAAGGACAAATGGAGTGCTGTCGACTTTCCACAGAGGAAAAAGCTTGAAAAGTTGTTTAAATAAGCGGCACACGGTTGTGTAACCGCACTAACCCTAATATGGTTTTGTTTGTTTTGTGATAAAATGGGCAGTTACATCATCAGGAAGTTACTATACGGTATCGCGGTGCTTTGGGGTGTCGCGACGTTGGTGTTTTTCCTGTTCAACATCCTGCCCGGCGACCCTGCCCAGATGATGCTTGGTCAGCGCACTGATGAAGCCTCAGTGAATGCTATCCGTGAGGAACTGGGAATGAACCAAAGCCTTGGGAAACAATATGTCGATTACCTCAACGATTTGTTGCCGATTTCATTCTACGATGTCTCTGAAGGTCAGCAGAAACTGGAAAAGATTAGCCGTTACGCCAAACTTGCGGCCGTTGGTTCGACGGCTGTCGTGCTGAAAGGCCCCTATCTGCGCATGTCGTACCAAAGCAAACGAAAGGTCTCCGACATCTTGGGCGAGGCGTTTCCGAATACCTTGCTTTTGGCGGCGGTGTCCATCTCCATTGCGATGGTTTTGGGCTTGGTGATTGGGATTTTAGCCGCAGTTATCAACACCAAGTTTCTCAATAAGTTGACGCTGTTCATCACCACCATAGGCATGTCATTGCCTTCGTTCTTCGCCGCCATCCTCATGGCTTGGATTTTCGGTTTCTTGTTGGAACATTATACGGGCTTGAGCATGACGGGCAGTCTTTATACTGTTGACGAATACGGCAGGGGAGAGTTCTTGAGCCTGCGCAACCTTATCCTACCCGCCTTGACCTTAGGCATGCGCCCTTTGGCCGTGGTGACTGAGTTGACACGCACCTCCTTGCTGGAAGCCATGTCGATGGACTATGTGCGTACGGCACGGGCCAAAGGTTTGAAGCCTTTCCGGGTCATCTGCATCCATGCTTTGCGCAATGCCTTGAATCCCGTGGTGACGGCAGTCTCAGGTTGGTTCGCCTCTTTGTTGGCAGGTGCAGTCTTCGTCGAGTATGTCTTCGACTGGAAAGGCATCGGTGTGGTGGTGGTTGACGCACTAGATAAATACGATTTTCCTGTCATCATGGGCGCGGTGTTATTGATTGCGGTCATGCTGATTATCGTCAATATTGTGGTGGATATTATTTATGGGATTATTGATCCGAGAGTGAGAATTAATTAAGAATGCGGAATGATGAATGCAGAATGATGGATTCTGTTTTTGAATTATAAATCTTTGAATTTTTGAATGCAAAAAATAGGCAAATACGAATTCATGGCTGAGCCGTTCCATTGCGATTTCTCGGGACGGTTGTTTCTAGGACATTTGGGCAATCAGATGCTCAATGCAGCAGATTTCCATTCCACCGACCGAGGTTTCGGCATGAAATACCTGATGACCATCAACCGTTCGTGGGTGCTGTCGCGCCTAGCCATTGAGGTGACGGAGATGCCTACACAATATGACCGTTTCACCATCGAGACTTGGGTGGAGAGTGCAATGCGCTTCTTTACTAGTCGTAATTTCAGCGTTTCGGATGGCCATGGTCGCATCTATGGCTACGGGCGCTCCATCTGGGCGATGATTGACACGGAGACGCGTCAGCCTACCGACATTTATTCCATCGATGATGGGGCCGTCAAAAACTGGATTGTAGACGACAAGCCGTGTCCCATCGAGAAAGGCGGGCGTGTGAAGATGTCTGGGAACGATGAATTGGTACGCACCGTTGATGTTAGCTACAACGACATTGACATTAATGGGCATGTCAACTCGGTGAAATACATCGAGCATGTGCTTGACCTTTGGGATATTGATTGGTATCGTGAACATCGTTTGAAACGTTTCGAGATTGCATACGTCGCCGAGGCCCATCAAGGTGACAAGATGAGCTTTTATCGTGAACAAGATGCTGAAAACGAGTATTGTGTACGCTTGACGAAGACGGATTCTTTGACCCAAAAGGAAACAGAGGTTTGTCGATGCAGGTTGGTGTTCATATAATTTGTATTTTTGTACCTTTGAAAATCACTTTTGATCCACACCAAAAGAACAATCTTTGAATTAAGAATACTATAAATCTTTGAATCTTTGAATTTTAAATCTTTAAATCGAAAATAGTTATGAGAAGCAAAATCGTAGCAGGAAACTGGAAAATGAACCTCACCTTCGATGAGGCCGAAGCTTTGGTCGATGATATCCTTGACCGCCTTGACGAACAGGACGAGATGAGTTGTGAAATCATCATCTGCCCGCCGTTCCCTTATCTTGAAATGCTGACGGACTATGAGTTCGATGAACAGCGTTTCAACGTGGGCGCACAGAATTGCAGCGCTTACGACAAAGGTGCCTACACAGGTGAGGTGTCAGCCAAGATGCTGAAGTCCATCGACGTGGACTATTGTATTATCGGTCACAGTGAGAGGAGAAAGTATTTCGGTGAGACCAATGAAGTGCTGGCCGAGAAGATCAATCGTGTGATTGAGAACAATATGTCGCCCATTTATTGCGTTGGCGAGGTGCTTGAAGAACGCGAGGCGGGCCGTCATTTCGAGGTCGTCAAGGAACAACTGGAGAAAGGCTTGTTCCACTTGGATGGCGATGCCATTTATGATGCCATCATTGCCTACGAACCCGTCTGGGCCATTGGCACGGGCAAGACCGCCACTCCCGAGCAGGCACAGGAGATGCACGCCTATATCCGCTCTTTGATTAAGGAACACTACGATGAAGCCACGGCTGACGATATCCGCATCCTCTATGGCGGCAGCTGCAACGCTAAGAACGCCACTGAGTTGTTCTCACAGCCCGATGTTGACGGTGGCTTGATTGGTGGCGCTTCGTTGAAGGCGGAGGATTTCGTCTCCATCTGCAACCAAGCTTCACATATCGGTGAAGAGTAGAATCACAAAACTATCAAAACAAGCAAAACTTTTTTGAGTTAAGGAAAGCACGCCAACTGGCTGCTTTCCGGCGGCGACACGGTTGTGGAGCCGCCATGCCAAGAAGGAAGTTTTGTTAGTTTTGTAGGTTTTGGTTGAAATAAAGGAAATGAAAACATTTGAGTATAGTTTCACCGCGCCTTCATCGGATATTCAACACGACATGCTGACCACGATGCTGGCGGCCATCGGTTTCGACTCCTTTATGGATGAGGATCGATGCCTGAAAGCCTATTGCTCATCGGAGCATCGTGATGACATCGCAGTGGAGAACCTGCTTTTGGAACCGTCATTCTTTGATGTGCATCTGCTGAACGTGGAGGAGATGCCTGATAAGGACTGGAACGAGCTTTGGGAGGCATCGTATCAGCCAGTGGTAGTGAATGAACGTTGCCGTGTGCGTGCGCCGTTCCATGAGCCAGACCCGAGTTTCGAGTTTGACTTGGTTATCGAGCCCAAGATGTCGTTTGGCACGGCCAACCATGAGACGACAGCACAGATTATCCAATTGATGCTGGAGACGGGTTTTCAAGGAAAGGAAGTGCTCGACATGGGTAGTGGTACAGCGGTGTTGGCGATTTTGGCGAAGAAATTGGGTGCAGCGCATACTGTAGCCATCGACATTGACGAGTGGGCCTATCGTAATGCCTTCACCAACTGTGAGTTAAATGGTATTTCCGACATCGAGATCATCCTTGGGGATGCCTTAGCCATCCGAGGAGAGTTTGATGTGGTGTTGGCGAATATCAACCGTAATATCCTTTTGCGGGACATGCACTATTACGTGGAGGCAATGCGCCCCAATGCCCATATCTTCTTCAGCGGTTTCTACACCGAAGATTTGCCGAGCATTCAAGCAGAAGCTGAGCGTTTGGGGTTGCATTACAGTCGCCATCTAAGTCGCAATAATTGGGTGGCTGCTGAGTTTGTTAAGTAATTGATATTTGAGAATTTGTAATTGATAATTTGATGAAGAGAGGAATCCTTATTGCCGTTTTGATGCTCTTCATGAGCGTCACTGTCTCGTTTGCGCAGGCGTTTTTCCCAACCGAAAAGAACGCTTTTTATGACCAACTCTCAGCCTTCCTGAACTCGTCCACCTCGAAGAAGGACCGCGACGATGCTGCACTCATCATGCAGAATTTCAAAGGGGTATGGGATAGCTATTATAGTGATGCTGAAGCCAATACGGTAATGCAACTGTGCGAACGTCTTCACTCGAAAAGTGGCAGTAAGGCTTATGCCAATATCTTTTATTTTGTTGAGGTGCTGCAATGCATCCCGACAGCCAATCTCTCGCATAGGGATGTGAACAATTGGATCTTTTACACCGATGCCAAGGTGCAGAAATCGATGAATGGGATAGACAAGTATTTGGCTTCCTGCCGTGACCTATTCGTCGACAAGGTGCTGTCGGCAAAAGGCAACTCCAAATGGATGCTCCGCGATGCATTGATAGGATTCCCTTCAAAGGAGCATTTCGAGCTTACGGTGGACGGCACTTTGGTGCTTGTCTCTCAAAAAGACGAATCGGTACTCAAAAACACTAAAGGTGTTTATTATCAGGAAGATAACCACTGGGAAGGGAAGGGTGGTAGGGCCGACTGGTCGCGCTTCGATATCTCTCCCGAAAAGGTGTATGTGACGCTGCCTGATTTCTATTCGTTGGATCTGAACCGTTCGGAATATGCCATCGACTCTGTGGTTTTCCATGAACGTCATCATTTCGATCAGGATATCCTCTGCCGTTACGAAGACAAGGTGCTGGTGAATGCGCCTAACGAGAAAACGATGTACCCTCGTGTGAGATCCTACCGTTCTGATTATGAGATTACAGATTTGCTGCGGAATATCGACTTTGAAGGCGGAATAGGCATGATGGGCAATCAAGTGGATGTGTTCGGTGGCGTGAAGAACAAGGCTGTGTTTCATTTCCGCCAGGGAGGCAGAGAGGTGATCAGGATGGAGGCACCACGATTTGTGATGTCGATGGACGAGCAGCTGGTTTCCGACCATGTAGCAATGCGTCTTTACCTCATGGACTCCACTGGTTACGAGATGGATTCCCTCTACCACAATGACTTGGGTTTCCGTTACGACAACAAGACCCGAAAGCTGATGGTGTTCCGTTCGGAAAAGGATTTTGGCGACGGTCCTTTCCATGACTATTTCCATGGTTTGGACATCTTTTTAGAGGCCATGTATTGGGATATTGACGACAATCAGGTGGATTTCAGAAGGATGGAAGGTGTCAATCCCATGAGCGAAGGCGATGTAGTGTCGGTAAACTATTTCCGCTACGATGATTTCAAGCGTCTCCAAGGCCTCGATGGCTCGCATCCCATGATTCGCATTGAGAAGTTCTTGAAAGGCTTTGACAATGTTGACCGGCAGGTGCGGTTTGCGGTGGGTGACCTGTCCTCTTATTTGGGTTATCCCATCGAGCAGGTGATTTCCCTGTTGCTCAAACTGCAGGCCGAGGGCTATGTGGAGTATGAGTCGGACACGAAATGGGCGACGGCATTGCCCCGCTTTTTCGACGTGCTCGATTCCTATCGTGAAATCATTGATTTCGATGTCATCAAACTCCATACAGTTACGACAAACCGTCAACCAAACATCCGTCTTGACTTGAACACCAACGACTTGCTGGTGTATGGCATAACGAGTCAGATTGACGGCTTCGAGGGCTCGGCTATTTCGTTGAGCGACCGCAAGCGCGTGGTCATTGTGCCCGACTTTGGCCGTATCGTGTTCAAGAAAAAGCAGAATTTTGAATTCTCGGGCGGCATTTTGGCGGGCATGTTCGAGTTCTTCACCAAGGACAGCCAATTCAACTATGAGGATTTCACCATCAAGATGAACAAGATAGATTCGCTGCGTTTCTATGCCCGCTACAACAATCATGTTATTCCTGTTGACGGCACCCTCGAGAAGTTGCAGGGCAGTCTGGAAATCGACCATGGTGACAACAAATCGAGCCGTTATGAAACACCTGAATTTCCCATTTTCCGCAGTGAGGCTGAAGGATTTAAGTTTTACAGAAAGATCAATGGGGGAGTGTTCAACCCTGGCAGTGTGGATTCAGTGATGACCGCCGACGACCTGGAAGGGAAGTTCTATTATAGCCTTTATCCCTTCGTCGTTGACAGCTTGAATGACCTTTCCATGAAAAAGGTCCGTTTCGATGGCGAGTTGGTCTCGGGCGGCATCATGCCCAATATCGTCCAGCCGTTGGTTGTCATGGATGACTATTCATTGGGCTTTATCCATCAAATCGGTGAAAACGAAACGGAATCATATCCTTTGTATGATGATTTGGGGCGGTTCCATAACAAGGTATTCCTTTCTTCAAATGGTTTCTTCGGTGAAGGAACGCTGGATTATCAAACCGCTGCGTTCAAGTCGGACCAGTTCATGTTTTATCTTGATTCAGTCACCGCCATCACAAATCAGTTCAAGATGGTGCCGCGCGAGGATGGAACGGGCTTCCCTATGGCCTCAGCCGATGCCTTGCGGCTGAAATGGGACGTCCTCAAACCTGAATTGACCACGGAGACTATCGGCAGGCCCATCTGTATGTACGGCGACACCTATTTCTCGGGTAAAACTACCCTTTCGCCTGATGGTTACTCAGCTGACGGTAAGATGCGCTTCGGCCTGACCGAGTTCGATTCCGACCATTTTGCCTTGGATGCCAAGACTTTTGTGGCTGATTCGGCCAAATTCCTTCTTTATTCCGCCGACACAACCAACATTGCTTTCGCTGCGACCAACTATCGCGCCAATGTCGACTTCGATGCGCAGAAGGTGAAGTACGATTATCTCAATCAAAACAGTAACCTGGACTTCCCAATGAATCAGTACATCTGTTCCTTGAAGGAAGCCGAATGGGATATGGCCACCAACAGCCTGCATCTTTACAATCCAGAGGAGAGCTTTGGCGATTATGCCACTGCGACGACATACGAGGAATTGCTGGCGGTGCACAACGACGCTTCCAAGTTCATTTCGCTTGTGCCTGAGCAGGACTCGTTGCAGTTCTACAGCATGAGCGCGGAATACGACATGACCAACTATGTGATCCACGCCCATGATGTGAAGATTATCCGGGTGGCGGATGCAGCCGTGTTCCCATATATGCATGATGTGGATATCAATGCGGAGTCAAAGCTTGAGCCGGTGAATGGCGACCTTCTGGCTGACACGCTCAACGGTTTCCACCTTTATAAAAACGCTGTTGTGAACATCCATAGCAGAAACTATTACGATGCGCAAGGCGTTTGGGATTATGTTAATGCCGAAGGTGTCAGCACCCCAATACAGGTGGATACCATCGTTCCATTGAATGGTGTCACCCACGGTTATGCACATATTGCCGATATTGCTGATTTCAAGCTGAACACGCAGTTCGGTTTCCAAGGTCGCTTGACGCTGGATGCCTCTGAAAAACTGGGTTATTACGACGGCAAGTTCGCTATGTTGGCTTTTGAAGAGGTCGCGCCCATCGTTGTACAAGTTCTTGATTCCGTCTCTGAGCCTTTGGAAGGGCTGATGGATACGACCAATATGGAGGAACCGCTCATCCTTGATGATTTCAACCCAATGGCAGGTCTTGAAGAGACGGCGCAAGAAACCATTGCTGCACTCAACCACTGGTATGTCTCGGCTGCCCGCATTGATCCCGCCTCGATACGCATTCCCATCGACATGGAACGAATTCGTGAAGCGGAGCCTAGGATGACTAACGGCCTCTATTATGAATTGGCCATCGATGGAGGCTATTTCGGCTCTTTCCTCACGCCAAAAGAAGGGAGGAAAGAACTTGATGAGACGGCACCTGCCAATGGAATCTTGTGGTTTGATGCCGACAGCCTGCGTTTTGTGGTGACCGACGAAACTCAGTATGATTCCTATGTTGACTTGAACTCACGCGGTGTCGTCAGCGGTGAGGGTAACTTCGGTTTGGGCATCGACACGCCTTTGGCTAAGTTTGTTGTTCACGGCAAATACACCCAATATCCCAATGACAGTCTGACGCTTGAAGGACTGAATGTCTTCAACGCACCTGTCTTTGATGACAAAGCCTTGGAGGCAATGGCTGAAGTCTTTGCGAATGTCAACGGTGCCTCCATCGATTTGACGGAAACACCGTATCTGCATTACTTCCGTTCCGAAAACGATGATGAGAAGACGGAGGAACGACAGAAAGCCATCGAGTTGGAAGGCTATCCGCAAATGGAGTCATCTGATTTCTATGCCAATACTATCGTGATTCCTGATTTAAAGATGGTGTGGAACGACCAACTCCATGCTTTCGTTTCGGTGGGGAAGATCGGATTGGGTAACTTTGGCAGTCACATTGTGAACAAGTATGTCGACGGATGTGTGGTCTTTGACCGCCGACTGGGCAACATCACTTACTTCTTCCAGGATGACATGTTCCAGACCTATATCAATTACAACAGTGGCGATGGACAGTTCCAGGTACATTGCACCTTCTCCGACATCAATCAGAGACTGGCCGACACAAAGGAGAAATATCGTACCCGTACCAAGGATGACAAGCGTTTCCAATATGTTGCGGTGCCTTATGAGTCGATGCTTGACTTCCTCAACCGTCTGAAATATGCTGGACTGAATATTGGAGGTTTTTAAAAATTGAGAATTTTTTTCGATAAAAAGTCCTACATGTTTCAAATATTTGTACTTTTACAACTTCAAATTTGCATGAATATAAAACACATAACGCAATGAAATTCATAGTATCAAGTTTAAAGCTTTTAAAGAGCCTGCAAGCCTTGAGCGGTGTCATTGGCTCAAAGAACACTTTGCCTATTCTGGATGATTTCCTGTTCCATTTGGACGAGAACCAGCTGAAAATCACTTCTTCGGACCTTGACGTGACCATGACAGTCAGCCTTGTCCCTGATATGGTTGAAGGCACAGGTGA
Source organism: Bacteroidales bacterium (assembly GCA_017651645.1). Next base: position 6,698 of record JAGCCO010000021.1, on the reverse strand, counting down.
GGTGACCATTCCCGCACGTTTGCTGCTTGAAATCATGAAGAATTTCCCCGATGTGCCGATTACGATCGCTGTCGACAACAATACCCTTGCTGTCGAACTGATTGCCGGTGATGGCCGATACAAGCTGGCGGGTCATAAGAGCGATGAGTTCCCACAGCTGCCGGTGATGGCGGACACTTCGGTTTGGGAGATTCCCGCTGATGTGTTGGCTAAGGGTTTTGAAAAGACCGTCTTCGCCACGGGTATGGATGAGATTCGCCCCATCATGTCGGGCGTGTTGATGGAGATGACGGAGAACTATCTCACTTTCGTCGCCACTGATGCCCACAAGCTGGTACGTTACAGAAGAATGGATGTCAAGTCGGAGAATGTGGCTTCATTCATCATGCCAAAGAAACCCATCAACCAGCTGAAGAACATCCTTGCCACCTTGGCCGATGAGCCCGTGCGTGTGGAGTTCAACAAGACGAATGCTTCGTTTGTCTTCGGCGATTATATGTTGATTTGTCGACTCATCGAGGGCCGTTATCCCAACTATGAGGCCGTCATTCCGAAGCAGAATCCCAACCAGCTGACCATCGACCGCCAGACCTTCCTTGCGGCTATCCGTCGTGTGGCTGTGTTCTCGAGCAAAGCCACCCACCAGGTGCGTTTCCGCATTACGGGACAGGAGATCATGCTGACGGCTGAGGACATCGACTTCTACAACGAAGCCAAGGAACGCCTCGCATGCAGCTACACGGGCGACGACATGGAAATCGGGTTCAACTCTCGTTTCTTCCAAGAGATGCTGGGCAACTTCGATTCTGAGGAAGTGAAGCTGGAGATGTCGGCACCCAACCGCGCGGGTATCCTTACCCCTGTGGGCAACGAGAACGAGTCGGAAGACCTTCTTATGTTGCTCATGCCGGTGATGCTGAACTGATCCGTAACGGCAAGAAAAGAAGAAGCCCGCCGAAGCAATTCAGCGGGCTTTCTTGTTAGTTGGTGTAAAGGGCTTATTTGACAGGTGTCAGTCGCACCATCAGTACACCATGTGAAGGAATGCTTGAAGCCACATTCTTTGCCGTAGACTTGGCGATGGTCTTGTGTTGCCAGAGGTCATAGACGCTGAAGTTACCTCCTGCCTTGCGCAGTTCGGGGATGTCGCTCCAATTAAAGTTGAGGTTCCAGGCATCTTCACCACGGTTGAAGAAACAAACGGCCCATTCGTCGTTGGCCAGTTGCTTCACCCAGATTTGGCGATCACCCATGGCGACAGAGAGATGCGCTTGGATGCCCAATGGGTCTTGGTCGATGGCGATGACATCCTTGTTGGTGAGGATGCGTCTGGTGTCGTCGCTCATGTTGTTGAGGTCGTTGCCCGCCATCAGCGGCGCGGCCAACATACACCACATGGAGAAATGACTCTGGTCTTCGATGGTTGTCATACCGCCATTGCCGACCTCCAGCATGTCAGGGTCATTCCAGTGGCCGGGACCGTTGTATGGATAGAGGTCTTGCACCAAGTCGATGATGTTGACCATGCCATGTCCGCCCCAGTCTTCTTTGCCGTCCCACATGTTGATGATGTCGCCCGTGGCTCTCCAGAGATGACCAATGCCTTGCGCCCATTCCCAGGGCTTGGTGCTGCCCCATTCACAAATGCTGAACACGATGGGACGGCCAGCCTCTTTCAGGGCTTCGCGCATGATGGTGTAGGCGGTCTTGGAGTTCGTGTTTCGGTTGTTGCAGAAGTCGTACTTCAGGTAGTCGACACCGTTGCGGGCATAATAGATGGCATCTTGGTATTCGTGTCCCATACTGCCTGGACGACCAGCGCATGTATAGGCACCCACGCAAGAGTAAAGTCCAAACTTCAGCCCTTTAGAGTGGATATAGTCAGCCACATACTTCATGCCGTGCGGGAAACGCTCAGGGTCGCACACGATGTTGCCGTCAGCATCACGGTCTATCTGCCAGCAGTCATCAACGACAATGTATTCATAGCCAGCATCTTTCATGCCCGAGGCGACCATGGCATCGGCGGCTTCCATCAGCAGTTGCTCGCTGACGTCGCAGCCGAACTTGTTCCAGCTGTTCCAGCCCATAGGCGGGGTAGGGCATAAGGCTTCAAACGACTCTTGTGTGAGAGGCTGAGGTTTCGGCTTTTGCGCTGTGGCAGAGACAGCCAACAGCAACAATGCGAGGAAAAATAATGTCTTTTTCATAACTGGTTGCTTTAAATCATTTCACTTCAACGGTCGTGTTGCCCACAATGGTCATAGGAATGCTCATGCCTTGCTCGTTGATGGTCATAGAGATGTTGCTCTTTATGCTGCTGTTCATCACAAGGCCGGTTTGAGGATTGAAGCTTGCCGTGCCTTCGTATGTGCCGCTGGTTTCATTCGTGCCTTCAACGGTGCCATTGATGCTTACGTCAACACTCTTCTTCGAGACGGCCGTCACTGTATAGATCATATTGGCATTGATTTCAATGCCGCCGGCATCTTGGGTCTTGGTGAAAGTCCATGAGCTACCCACGCTCACTTCCTTTTCGGGGAGTTCGTTGATGACAGCGCCAAGTTGGCTCTTTTCAATAGAAAGGGTGTCGATGATGTTGCCCATCAAGTCATATTTGACGGATTCAGGCTTGTTGATGGCTTCATCTATTTCTTTTGTCTGAGCTGCCAGTAAGGGACTGGTCTTCTCAGGATGTTCGGAGTCATATTCAAGCTTCATGCCCATTTGGGAGATGGTCAGTTTCATGGCCTCGATCTGGGTTTCAAAGGTTGATTCTGTGTCAGTGACCTCTTTTGCAGTGAAGGACTGTCTTGTCTCTGTGGTTTGCGACCTGTTCATGGTTTGTCCTTGCACTTCCATCATAATCATCATGTTCGCTTTTGTGGTGATGGTGTAGGTCTTGCCTTGTTGAGGACGAAGCCTGAGCGTGATGCCGTCTTTGGCCATGAATGATAGGGTTGCCAATGCTACAAGAACGAGCATTGCAGGAGCGATTTTTCTGATAGTTTTTTTCATATTATTAGGTTTTGTTTTAAATAGTAGAGACGGTGCATGCACCGTCTCTACAAATAGTTTATGATATTGATTTACAGTTTCGGACCAGCAGCCACAAGTGCCTTGCCTGCTGCGTTGGTCGTGAACTTCTCGAAGTTCTTGATGAAACGCGAGGAGAGGTCTTTGGCTTTCTCTTCCCACGCGTTCTTGTCGGCGTAAGTGTCGCGCGGGTCGAGGATGTTCGGGTCGACGCCAGGCAGTGCGGTCGGCACTTCGAAGTTGAAGTACGGGATCATCTTGGTCGGAGCCTTCTCGATGCTGCCATCCAGGATGGCGTCGATGATGCCACGCGTATCCTTAATGGAGATGCGCTTGCCCGTGCCGTTCCAGCCGGTGTTCACCAAGTAAGCCTTGGCACCGCTCTTTTCCATACGTTTCACCAGCTCCTCGGCGTATTTGGTCGGGTGCAACTCCAAGAAGGCTTGACCGAAGCAGGCGCTGAAGGTAGGCGTAGGCTCGGTGATGCCGCGCTCGGTACCAGCCAACTTGGCGGTGAAGCCGCTCAGGAAGTAGTACTTGCACTGCTCGGGTGTCAGGATGCTGACAGGAGGCAGCACACCGAAAGCGTCGGCGCTGAGGAAGATAACATTCTTGGCGGCGGGGCCAGCCGAGATAGGACGCACGTTCTTCACAATCTTCTCAATGTGCTCGATGGGGTAGGAGACACGGGTGTTTTCGGTCACGCTCTTGTCCTTGAAGTCGATCTTGCCTTTGGCGTCAACGGTGACGTTCTCCAGCAGGGCGTTGCGTTTGATGGCGTTGTAAATGTCAGGTTCGCTTTCCTTGTCGAGGTTGATGACCTTGGCATAGCAGCCGCCTTCGAAGTTGAACACGCCTTCATCGTCCCAGCCGTGCTCGTCGTCGCCGATGAGCAGACGCTTCGGGTCGGTGGAGAGGGTGGTCTTGCCAGTGCCAGAGAGGCCGAAGAAGATAGCGGTGTTTTCGCCCTTCATGTCGGTATTGGCGGAGCAGTGCATGGCGGCGATGCCTTGCAGCGGCAGGTAGTAGTTCATCATCGAGAACATGCCTTTCTTCATCTCACCACCATACCAAGTGTTAAGGATGACCTGCTCGCGGCTGCTGACGTTGAAGGCCACGCAAGTGTCGCTGTTGAGGCCGAGTTCCTTGTAATTGTCGACCTTGGCTTTCGAGGCGGTGTAGACGGTGAAGTTGGGCTTGAACTCAGCGAGTTCCTCAGGCGTGGGCTTGATGAACATGTTGAGCACGAAATGGGCCTGCCATGCCACCTCCATGATGAAGCGGACGGCCATGCGGGTGTCCTTGTTGGCACCGCAGAAGGCATCGACCACATAGAGGTTCTTGCCGCTGAGTTGCTTTTTGGCGAGGTCTTTCACTTTGGCCCAGACCTCTTCGCTCATCGGGTGGTTGTCGTTCTTGTAGCCCTCGGTGGTCCACCACACGGTGTCCTTCGACTTGGGGTCCATGACGATGTATTTGTCCTTGGGCGAGCGGCCGGTGTAGATGCCGGTCATCACGTTGACGGAGTCGAGCTCGGTGAGCACGCCTTTGTCGTAGCCTTCGAGGGCGGGATCCATCTCGTCTTTGAAGAGCTGCTCGTAGCTCGGGTTATAATAAATGTCTTTCACGCCGGTAATGCCGTAGGAGGCCAACGCGGCTCTGATTTCTTCGATGTTTTTTGCCATAATTGAAATGTTTTAGTGAAATGATGCGCAAAGGTAACGAATATTTCTTTAACTCAAAGCGGAAAGTGAGTTTTTATTGTGAGGTTATTATTTGTAGACCTCGTTTTCGTCAATCAGGTTGTTCAGCAAGGCATATACGGTAAGGCCTGAAACACTCTTGATGCCAGTCTTGCGGGTGATGTTCTTGCGGTGTGAGATGACGGTGTGGATGGAGATGTTCATTTGGTCTGCAATCTCCTTGTTCATCATGCCTTTGGCCACGGCAACCAACACGTCGATTTCTCGCTTCGAGAGATCCACGTCATCGTTGGTTTCTTTTTTGTCGCTGCTTTTCGCGATTTGTTCCATCTTGTTGATGATCTTGAGTTTCGAGTCGTTGATTTCGATGATGGCATCGTAGGGTTTTAACAATGAAGGCTCGATATAGGTGGTGACCAAGGCTATGATGCTGAGTTGCGGGTATTCCTTGACGAGTTGCGAGGGCAGGTTGCGGTCATTATATCCCAACAGTATTGGGTTGATGATAAGCAGGTTGGCATCGCAGGCGAGAATCTTTTCGTTAAGTTGCTCAGGCTTGTCCAAACGTGCCACGACATCGCATCCCGCCATGCTCTGGAGCATGTCATACAGCCCTGTGGTGATGATTTCCGACGCCTCGCAGATGATGATGCGGTTACTCATGGCTTAGCGTTTTCTAAGGATTCGACGAAGGGGATGAGGATATGCTCTTCGATGCGGGAGTGCGCAGTGAGGTCGGCGGAGAGCTCCATGATGTCGGTGGCGATGCAGATGCGCTCGGAGGGCAAGATGTCGCCTGGCAGATACTTGATGAGGATGTTGGTCATGTCCTCAAGAGCGTCCTCGATATTGCTGTGGTTGTGTCGGAACTGGTCGATGCTGTATTCAGTGCTTTGTCCTTGGCGCAGCGCGGCGATGTAGGGAAACACCACTTCTTCCTCATATTTAAAGTGCTTCACCATCTCGTGTTTGTATTCATTGTAGAAATGGTCAAGTAGTTTGCCGTATTTGGGTCCGGCAGCCTCGATGATGCGGTTGAGGTGCATCTCGATGTGTGGGAAATGCTCGTCAAGGTAGGCACGGTGCGAGGCACTGAGGTAAGAGAGGAGAGAGGTGAGGTCCGCGTCATCCGGAGTGGCTATGCTAGTGGGCGTGTCGTGGTCGAAGTGGAGGGCACACACCAGCATGAAGAGACGTGTGCTGACGTGATTCTGACGGCACACCTCATCTACGCTACGGTCGCCGAAGCCTAATTGTATTCCAAAGCGCGACAATAGAGGCAAGAGCTTCGGGTTGTCGGCTATCAACTCGTAGAGTTTCGATTTCTCAGAAAAAGAAGGGGCTTGGTTCATGATGAAAAGTTTTGTTGCTGCAAAAATAAAAAAAACCGCCCAGATTGAGCGGTTTTTCATGATTTCTGAAATATTCCGATTAGGCTTCGGCAGGAGCTTCAGCTTCGGCGGCCGGGGCTTCCTCAGCGGGAGCTTCCTCGGCAGCAGCCTCAGCGGCGGCTTCGGCTTCAGCAGCCTTCTTGGCTTCCATTTCAGCGAGTCTCTTCTTGGCGAGCTCGGCGGCGCGGGCCTCGTTGACTTGCTTCTCGGCTTCCAGACGGGTCTTCTTCTCGCCACGGGCTTTCTCTTCGTTAGCTTTGACGAGGTTGGCGGCCTTGGCTTCCTTCTCCTTCATCCAGTTCTGGAACTTGATCTCGGCTTGCTCTTCGGTCATAGCGCCTTTCTGGACGCCACGCATCAGGTGATACTTCATCATGACGCCGGTCTTGCTGAGCAGCGAGCGGGCTGTGTCGGTGGGCTGAGCGCCAACGCTGTACCAATACAGGGCTCTGTCAAACTTGATGTTGATCTGAGCGGGGTTGGTGAGCGGGTTGTAGGTGCCTAATTTCTCAATGAATTTACCATCACGTGGTGCGCGAGAGTCGGCAACTACGATGTGATAGAAGGG
>JAGCCO010000221.1 GCA_017651645.1 Bacteroidales bacterium | reverse complement strand
TTCTTGACACCGTCGCTGACGGCACAGAGAAAACTCCGCTGCTTTTCCGTCATACTGTCCATCAGGTTGACAAACTGAAGGTTCAGTGAATCGAGCATTCCCTGGAATGCGGCATCGACAATCTCTTCTGAACAAACCTTATCCGTTCGGAGCCAGGCATACTGAGCCAGCTGCTGGACATAGTAGGAATGGTTCTCGACCAAATCGGCCAGATGTCCGGCGGCATCATCAGAAATCGACTTCTTGGTTTCCGTGAAACGGTCTTTGATATAAGCGACCCAGTTTTCTTTGGATATCTTCGGAAGGAACATCAAATCTCCAAACTTGTAGAACGGACTTCCATATTCTCCAAAGATGTTGAGCATCATATGCTTCTTGCTCCCGTAAAGGATATAGGCCACATCCGTTTGTTCCTGCCAATGGCTCCTGAGAATCTTCTGGAACCGATCCGTCTCGGCAAACTCCCCTATCTGCTGGAACTCATCGATGCAAACCACCACCTTTTTCCTCCGCTTCATTGCTATCTGCTGAGGAAGATCCAGGATGTCCTCCCCGATAGGGTTATTCTTTAGGTCAATACCAAATGACATCTCGTATTGGCCAGCCGGATCTGAGATGGATAGTTTGGGCAAAAGCCTTGAGATGAATTCCTTTGCGTTGGAAAGGAGCGTTTCCGCCGTGGAAGATATGCATTCGATAGTACGCTTTGCGAACAATTCGTAGAAGTCTTGGGGGGTCTCGCACTTGAACGCATTCATTTTCACGAATAAAATGGTGTTGTCCGATTTGGCAACGGATTCTATCGCCTTGTTAACCAGCGAAGACTTCCCCCATCGGCGAGGGGAAATGATGGCAGTGTTTGTCTGGGAAAGGAAGTTCGAGACCAGTTTCCGGGTTTCTTCCTCCCTATCGGTGAAATCGTTGTCCGAAACGATTTTTCCATATACGAACGGTATTTCCATATGCTCTATCTTTTTCGCAAAACTAATAAAATTATATGATATAAACAAGTATCAAATCAAAGAATCTTTCATCTCGTCCATTCTGATACTATTTGAAAACGACTCCAGCGCCAACAACGCGCGCATAAAGTTCGATAATTTATCATAATAGTCTACACAGAAAAGCACTTGCAATTGCAGGTGCTTTTTTTTGCTAAATAGCCATCCTGTTTTTGCCGATATCGGCAAGAATTATTATATTTGTATCGGCATAGAAGCATTAATTGCCGATAGATTATGGAATTCATCACCGTCAGTCAATATGCAGAATTGCATAACCTTTCCGGACGCACTGTGCGAAACTGGTGCAGCGAAGGAAAAATGGACGGGGCTTTTCTTTCGGGAAAGACCTGGATCATTCCTGCCGATACCCCGCTGCCCAGAAAGGGAAAACGCAGGGTCAGTCCACTTATGAAGCGCCTCAGGGAGGAAAAAGCAGGAAAAGTGAGCGGAGGAATCTACCATAGAACGCAGATTGACCTCACTTACAATTCCAACCATATTGAGGGAAGCAGACTTACCCATGAGCAGACGCGCTATATTTTCGAGACCAACACCATCGGCATAACGGACGAAAGCGTGAATGTCGATGATATCGTGGAAACGACCAACCACTTCCGCTGCATCGATCTTATCATTGAGCGGGCGGAAGAAAGACTCTCGGAATCCTTTGTGAAAGAGTTGCACCGCACCCTGAAAACCGGGACGTCAGATAGCAGGAAGGATTGGTTTAACGTAGGTGACTATAAGAAACTTCCCAACGAGGTGGGAGGGAAGGCCACCTGCCCTCCCGAACAAGTTCATCAGAGAATGAAAGCACTTCTTGCCGCCTACAATGCCAAGAAGGAGAAATCATTGGAGGACATCATTGACCTTCACCAGAGGTTCGAACTCATCCATCCTTTCCAGGACGGAAACGGACGAGTGGGGCGTCTGGTTATGTTCAAGGAATGCCTTGCCAACGGTATCGTTCCGTTTATCATTACGGACGACCTAAAATTCTTCTATTATCGTGGCCTTAGTGAGTGGGGACATGTCAACGGTTATCTGACGGACACTTGCCTCACGGCACAGGATAACTATAAGGCTTTGCTGGATTATTTTAAAATAAAGTACTGATAAAAGACTGAATCTGAACCAGTCCCTCAACGAAAGCCAGGTTCGAGATTCGGAGTGCTTGGTCTACTAAATAGGACATTTCTTCGGAAGTGTCCTTTTTTTGTATCTACAGAAGACTTGGTTCATAATGATTGGTAGTTCCCCCAATAAATACTAATTTTGTGATAGTATTGATATGATGCTTTATGGATGAGATATCTAAATATCAACTTGTTAAAAAGGCCATAGATAAACTTGATGTCTATGGGTTATTGGAAGGTGGCGCCCCTGACGATGAGTTTGATTCCGAGTCAAAGGAGATATCTGACCGTATTTCAGAATGTGATTCCATCATACAGATAGCGGAAGTTATAACTGATGTCTTCAATAAGGCTTTCGACTTACACGACAAACCTTCCGTCTATTATTCTACGGCGGAGGAGATTAGACATCTTCTTACAGGAGAGAGTTTGGATGACATAAACAGCATTGGAACGAGAGAGAATGGCTCATGGATTGCTATTGGCTACGATATTCGGTATCGGTATGGATATGAG
>JAGCCO010000220.1 GCA_017651645.1 Bacteroidales bacterium | reverse complement strand
CTCATATCCATACCGATACCGAATATCGTAGCCAATAGCAATCCATGAGCCATTCTCTCTCGTTCCAATGCTGTTTATGTCATCCAAACTCTCTCCTGTAAGAAGATGTCTAATCTCCTCCGCCGTAGAATAATAGACGGATGGTTTGTCGTGTAAGTCTAAAGCCTTATTGAAGACATCAGTTATAACTTCCGCTATCTGTATGATGGAATCGCTTTCTGAGATACGGTCAGATATCTCCTTTGACTCGGAATCAAACTCATCGTCAGGGGTGCCACCTTCCAATAACCCATAAACATCAAGTTTATCTATGGCTTTTTTGACAATTTGATATTTAGACATCTCATCCATAAAGCATCATATCAATACTATCACAAAATTAGTATTAATTGGGGGAACTACCAATCATTATGAACCAAGTCTTCAATGGATTTCGAACTCAAATAGAGGCGTCTATGATGGTGTAGATACGAAAAAAGGACACTTCCGAAGAAATGTCCTGTTTAGTAGACTACACAGGTAAATTCTCGAACTTTTATTAGGACCTTGAGAAGCTGGATAGATTTGCGCAAAGTGTTGAAGATGAATTGAATAGAATCGTGTCGGAAGAAGATGGGAGTCGTGAAGATCTATGAATTCTCTCGAAAAAAAGACCAATCTAAGGTGGTTTTTTCGTTCTGTGACCTAAAATGCTATAAGGCTGATATTGAAATGATTAAGACTTCGCCGATTTAGCATTCCCGATGTTGTTTTTTGGGCCCTCGAACTACGATTCCAACCACTGACATAAATAGGTGATACGCCGTTGCCGAATGTATCACCTTATGTTTTGTATTAACGAGACAATTGTTCTTCCGTTATGACCTTCTTTGATTTCTTAGGCGGCAAGCAGAACAGCGAAAGGATAGAGAGCAGGAAACCAACAATAGGGATAAATATGGCCAAATAGCCCTCGAGCGGTGGCCAATGTCCTGCCGCGGCAGCCATTGAAAACGAAAGGAGTGCAAAGAAAGAACACAGGGAAGCAAAGAGGCCTACAACCATCTTCACGACCCTTTGCCGATTCCAAATCAATATAGCCGAGAGAATCAATTGGATACCTCCAAGAAGGAGAAGGATTTCCCAATAATCCCATGTTCGATTCCCTCGGAACCAACTCGCCACCATGATGGTCACAACAAAACAGCCTATCCCACCCCATACGATGGAAGATGCCATATTCACGATGGTGAGAAAGGTTTTATTGTTCTTTAACATACACCTAAAGACTGATTACCGCCTCACGAATCCGAGTTTTAACGTCTTCCCAATCAGTTTCCTCGAACAGGAAGGGCATAGGGTCGGATTCGGCGTCCTCGAAGTAGGTAAGGCTTTTTATGGCGATGAAGAGGGTGCCGTCAGGATACTTCTGTATGTAGAGTTCCAGAATCTCTTGTAGCGTGAACGAACGAAGGAGAATGTCGATATCGATGAAATCCTTTTTTGTGCCTCTGCCGATGACAGCTGCTATCTTCATCGCAGCGATATCCTTGATGCTCGCAAGGGTGATATCAGAATCGACGACCGGTTCGTCGATCCAAGAATACCGGTAGTTGACGAAATCGACCTTGACTCCATCGACCATGTAGATGTGGATGCTTTTGGATTCCTTGATGACGCTAACCACGTGGGACTCTTCCAGGGCCTCCCGAATCTCCAGAGAATCCGCCTCAATCGTACCGAAGAGGTCCAAGTCGATGGATTTCCGATGTCCCAGCTGAAGCGCCAGGGCCGTACCGCCGACAAGACGGAGACCTTGGAACATCGGCATGGATTGCAGCGACTTCAGAAGTTGCAGTGTTCCGGGTTCGATTGTCTGGTATTGTAGCATCGGAACTGGTCTTGAGGGGTCCGGGAGATGGTGCTGATGAAGGCAAGCGCACGGGGCTCCAGGAAACGGAGGTTCTTGGATATACTCACGATTTCATCCAATCCATAATAGGCCAGCAGGAGCTTCCAATCATCGATCTGTCCATATTCCAACACCCGCTGGACAACAAAAGGAGCATGCAGGGAAAGGTCGATATGATCCCGGTCAACATCCCAGAAGATATTGTCCGAAAAACCCTGTATGCATTCCTGCCTTGACATAACTATGCAAATGTACGAAAAAAGAAAGGAAGTTCACAAATTGCGAGCTCCATTTGCCGTTTTTCGGACGAAGATGGTTACATTCCGCCGATTTTCCAAACCGTAGGTAAACCTATTTCAGGACGATTCATGGGGTTGGGAACTCGTTGGTTTGTATGTGGCTCATGGAGAGGTGGTTGCAAATGAGCCGGGGCCGAACCTGGCATAATAATAGAGGGTTGGGAACCGGGCGTTTTGTAAGTGCCTAATTACCAGTCTGCTGCGAAATGGTTGGTGCCGAACCTCGGGGCGGGGGACAGACAAACGAAAAAGCCAACCCCTAAAGGCTGGCTTGCTGTGTAG
>JAGCCO010000077.1 GCA_017651645.1 Bacteroidales bacterium | reverse complement strand
TTGTTGAAATCGCCAAAATGGAAGCCTGGAAGAAAGAACAATCAACCTTGTATCACGAGGATAAGCGGATTTCGAACAAAATGGATGCTCAGATAACATTATTCTCCACATAGGGTTTGGATGTCAATCCCGATAGTTACATGCAAGCCATTGAAGATTGTATGAGGGCTTCGGAAGACATCATCAACGCCATAGCAAGCGAGAACGCCGAGAAGATTTCACAGTATGTGAGTTCGCTATAAACGAAGCCGCAGGCTTTCACACCTACGGCTTTTAATTAGTCCAATCTTGGACAACAGGTATATTGTTCCCTTTGGAAGACCTCCGGAAGGTGAAGGAGTTCATCAAGAGTGTCGACGCTCAAGCATCCACGATTTCCCAACAGCCGTTCCGGTTTGCACCGTTCCGCCGGATGATGCCTTTGGCTTTCATGTCGGCAAGCATCCGTTCAATCTGGCGGGCGCTCATGTCCAGGTCTTTGGCAATCTTGGCGGCGGTCATGTGCCTGTCAGCCCGAAGATATCCGAGGACGCGTTCCTGCTGGTAGTTGAGGCCTTTTTCATCGGCAATGTCGGCATTGGATTTCCCTTGATGGTCAACGAGTGCGTTCAGGATTTCTTCCAGCATGAAGTCGATGAAGGGGCCGCTGTCGCCGAGGTCGGAACTTCGGTTGATGGCTTGGTAATAGGCCTTTTGGTTGGAATAGACCATGTTCTCGACAGGAAGATGCTCGAAAATCGGATTCAGCCGGCCGAGGATAAGAGATTGCCAGAGCCGGCCGATTCGGCCGTTTCCATCGGCAAAGGGATGGATGAACTCGAACTCGTAATGGAAGACACAACTCCGGATGAGCAGATGGTCATCGGCATTTTCCAACCAAACGAAAAGGTCGTTCATAAGGTCCCTGACTCTGTCAGCCGGGGGAGCGATATGAACGGGCTTGCCCCCGTCGAAAACACCGACTCCTCCTTTTCTGAACATCCCGGCCTCATCGACAAGGCCGGACATCATCGTACCATGGGCCAGCAAAAGGTCCTGGATGGAAAAGGGATTGAGTTTGGGATAGAGTTCGTAGGTCTTGATGGCGTTCTTGACTTCCTGGATCTCTTTCAACGGTGCAACCACCTTCTTGCCTTCTAAAACCGCCTGAACTTCCCCTTCAGACAAGGTGTTACCCTCGATAGCCAGAGAGGAATGGATGGTTTTGATCCGGTTGGCCCTCCTAAGCCGCAAGGTGTCCTCCTGTTCCATCCTGATCGCATATCTTTCCAGCTGACTGGAAATCTTCGCAATCAGGTTGATGGCCTTGGCCGATACGGTGAAGGGTGGTTTGTACATGGTTTATTCCGTCATTTTATTCCGTCAGTTATCCCGACATTTATCCCGACACAAAGATACTATTTATTCCGACATAAACAAAAAGAGGACAAATCTTTCGATTTATCCTCAGTAGTAGACTATTATGATAAATTATCGAATCTTTGGGAGGACCTCCGGAAAGTGGAAAGATTCGCGCAGTTGCTTCCTGCAGCCGAGGTGATTATCCTGAATTGTTAAACCGAACATACAATTTGTAAAGTTTATTTGACAATTCGGAAAATTGTTTTTACATTTGTGGCAGATGTAATACTGTCAATGCCA
>JAGCCO010000219.1 GCA_017651645.1 Bacteroidales bacterium | reverse complement strand
GATGTCTCGTTGACGATGAACCTCGAAGAAGCTTCGCTGTCTGGGTTATAGGTTAGCTTCTTTGTATCGGCGGGGAGCGATTTTACCAGTTCTTCGTGATACGTTTTTCCTTTCCAGTACGGCTCGATTTCATTCCTCACGATATTGGCCGCTTCCTCGGAAATGTCAAAAGGAGATGTGGCCCTTCCCGGAAGTTTCGCGATGTTTATCCCGAGAGTATCTCCATCCAGTTCCGGGTAAAGGATTCCGTATCTCCCGGCGACTCCGCCTCTTCCGGCAATCAGCTGGCCATTTTCAATGTGGATGGTAGATTTTTCCGCATACAGCTTGAGCGCCTTGGCCCAGCGGACAATGAGCGGTTCCCCTTCGGTTTCTTGGAAGGAGCGTGTAAAGTACAAGCCTCTCTCGATATCAATTTGCGGTTTTACGCCCCTCACGTTTCCAATCAGGTGCGACGCCCTATTCAAATTCACGATGTTCTTTTTTTGGAGGACTCTTTCTTCTTGGGGAGAATATACAAATCCGCTCATGGTTTTACCTCTTCAATCCTTATGACAAGTGAAGCCTTGTCTTGTCAGCGTTTTTAAATGCTGTAAGAGAATGGAACTTCTTCTTCCTTGAAAAATTCCTGGTAGATGCGATCCCTGGTGCTTGAAAAAGCACTATCCGTTCTCTGGTAATGGCAAACGGGATCGACCGAGACGATATCCTTGATTCTACCGGGCCTTCCCGACATGACCACGACACGCTCTCCGAGAAAAACCGCTTCAGAGATGTCGTGCGTAATCAGGATCATGGTGATGTTTTCGACTTTCCAGATTTTCTGGAGCTCCTGCTGCATGCTGATTCGGGTGATGGCATCCAATGCACCGAAGGGTTCATCCAGCAGAAGAATGTCGGGCTGGTTCGCAAGCGCTCTTGCAATGGCGACACGCTGCGCCATGCCTCCGGAAAGCTGTGAGGGGTAAGCGTGGATAAATTTTGAAAGTCCGACCAGCTGCAAGTATTTTTCTACGATTTCGTTGGCGTTCTTTGTTTTTGCATCTAGGGCGAGCTTGATGTTCTGTTCTACCGTCAGCCACGGAAGAAGCCTGTGGTCCTGAAAAACGAAACCGATTTTCCGGGAAGGCCTTTTGACCGGTTTTCCGTAAACAAGGACTTCACCGTAGGAGGGTGTTTCCAAACCACCAATGATTCGGAGCATAGTACTTTTACCGCAGCCGCTGACTCCGATGACAGAGACGAATTCACCTTTTTTGATATCGATGCTTACGTCGTCTAGGACTTTCAGGTCTTCAAAATGCTTGTTTAAATGGGTGATTTTTACGGCAGTTTCGCTTGTGGACATGCCTTAACTCCACTTCATGATTTTCTTGCTGACAAACTTCAAAACATCGTCCATGAATTTTCCGACAATGCCAATCAGGAGCATCGCCAGAATCACGTCATCCGCTCGCGAGAGGCTTCTTCCGTTGGTGAGCATGTATCCGATTCCCTTTGTCGCCGCAATCATTTCTGCTGCTACGACGCAGACCCATGCATTCCCGAGCCCTACGCGGATTCCCGTCAAAATCGAAGGTAAAGCTCCCGGCAAGATGACTCTCCACACCAGGCGTTTCTTGTCAACCTCGTAAACTCTTCCCAGTTCCAGATAACGTTTGTCGATATTGTGGATACCATCCACGGTGTTCAAGAGTATTGGGAAAAACGCTCCATAGAAGATGATGTAGAGTTTTGAACTTTCGCCGATCCCAAACCAGAGAATTGCAAGGGGAATCCATGCAATCGGGGGAATGGG
>JAGCCO010000020.1 GCA_017651645.1 Bacteroidales bacterium | reverse complement strand
GGTGTTCGCCCTTGCCGACAAGGTAGTGGATGCTGTCAAGAGCGGTGCCATCCGCAAGTTCGTGGTGATGGCGGGCTGCGACGGTCGCATGAAGAGCCGCAGCTATTACACCGACTTCGCACAGGCGCTGCCCAAGGACTGCGTTATCCTCACGGCGGGTTGCGCCAAATACAAATACAACAAACTCGGTTTGGGCGATATCAATGGCATTCCGCGCGTTTTGGATGCGGGACAGTGCAACGACAGTTATTCTCTGGCACTCATCGCATTGAAACTGAAGGAAGTGTTTGGCTTGGACGACGTGAATCAACTGCCCATCGTCTATAACATCGCTTGGTACGAGCAGAAGGCTGTCATCGTCCTGCTCGCCCTTCTCAGCCTCGGCGTGAAGAACATCCATCTCGGCCCGACCTTGCCCGCGTTCCTTTCACCGAATGTGGCAAAAGTTTTGGTCGAGAACTTCGGCATTGGCGGGATTACAACTGTTGAAGAGGATATGAAGGGGTTTGGGATTTAATAGATGTTTGGTAATATGAAACGGGACGCGGGACGGTGGTTAGTTTCGCGTCCCATGTTTTAATTATTGTGCAGTGAAAGAAGCAAAATGATCTTTTATCCGTTCATAACAATGAAAATATGCCATTTGTTGTCCGTATTGCTTTGTATGTAAAATCGGAATAAGTTTCTGACCTGTATTCAGATGATATGTTACTCCGCATATTTCTAAAAAAGGATGATCACTTTGCTTAACAGCCTCATAGTATGGGGGATGATTGTTAATACCTTTTTCCTTTGGCTTTGCCTTGACCAAATAGTCCGTATTGGTTTGATATAATCCAAAAAATTGCAACCAGTAATTGACTTGTTGTGACATAGGGAAAATATACTCTATTGTAGTCTGTTGACAAATAATTGAATAAATTCTTTCAAATCCTTTTTTTGCAATAGATTCAGGGATTAAGACTGTTTTACCTTTAGGAGCATGAGGTAAAGATTCATTACATAGATTCGTAACATAGATTTCATCTGCTTTATATTTGTTGTTTGTAATTTCGAGCACTTGTCCAATACTTTTTGTTGCAAAATCAAATTTCTTTTTTTCTGAACCTTTTTTAGGTTTGTCGCCAAAATAATAATCAGAAAAAAGAGCATAATTGGCAATGGTGTCAGATGATTGCAAACGAGGATCATGTCCAATAAGTAATACTTTGGGATTTACCCCTTTTTCAATAAAAGGATTCCAATCTTTACAATAATTGTCATTCATAACTTAATATTCTTTATAACAGCCAGTAACTGACTAAATCAATACAATTATTTCCCCATCACCTCCCATCGTCCACCTTTGGCAGGACCAACGTGCCGGATGATTCCGTTATCCTTCAACCACTTGATGTTTTTGTCCATCGCGGTCGTGCTCATACCTAACAATTCAGCCACGATTCCTTGTATTCTATGTTTTGGTTTTCAACCATGGTGGAATTTTGTATGCAAAAGTACAGATTTTCTTTTACATATAGGGATTTTGATTACTTTTGTACCGTATTTATTTGTCCTTTAGCTTATGTCTCCGATTGAGAACTTACCACTGATGCCCGCACCGATGAATCAAGGGGAAATTGTGCTTTATCAACCCAACGATAATATCAAACTGGAGGTTAGACTTGATAGGGAAACCGTTTGGCTCACCCAGCAACAGATTGCAGATTTGTTTGGCGTAAAGCAACCTGCTATTTCAAAGCATATTGCAAATATCTACAAATCAGGAGAATTGGATGAGGGTAGCACATATTCCATTTTGGAATACATGGGTAATGACGGCAAACAACTATACACCACTAAGGCGTATAACTTGGACATGATTCTCTCGGTAGGCTATAGAGTAAATAGCATAAATGCAACCCGTTTCCGACAATGGGCAAATTCTGTTTTGAAGAAATATCTTTTGGAAGGACATGTCGTCAATCAACAACTGCTTGCTATCCAAAGACAGATTGACTCCCGATTTGAATTGCAGGATAATCGATTATTTGCTATTGAAGGTGAGTTAAAAGAGCACCAAGAAAAGATTGATTTTTTCGTTCGTACCAATATGCCTCCAATCGAGCAGGTGTTTTTTGAAGGTGAGTTTTTCGAGGCTCGCGTATTGCTCGAAAAGCTCATCAAAGGAGCACAGCAACGAGTGGTCGTCATCGATGCGTATATTGACGCCGCCACATTCGAAATGCTTGATGTGCGCAAAAAAGGTGTTGTGGCCGACATTTATTCGGGGAAGGACTTGTCCACATTGCGAGACACACATAATGCCGCTAATGTTGACCCGATATTCACGCACCTTTGGTCGAAGCCGTCGCATGACCGCTGGCTGATAATAGATGATTCATTGTACCACTGCGGGCATTCACTCAAGGATATGGGGCGCAAACTGTCGGCCATCACCTTAATGGGAACCTCACCTGAAACGATACTTGGTCAAATAGTATAGGTTTTACCGTTTCCCATACCCCTTCCCATCTTTAACAATCATTCCTTCGCTCACCATTTCCGAAAGTACACGGCTGAGTGAGGGTCTTGTCGCGCCAAGTTGTTCGGCAACGGCGGCCACGGAAATGATGCTGCCGTTGGCTTCAAGGTATTCTATGACCCGGTTGCGAAGGCTGTTGACAGCGAAGGTGCGCATCTTTCGGCTTAGGAAACGCCCTCGGTCGGAGAGGACTTCAAGGAAGGCACGAAGTACGGTCGGCTCTTGCTGGAGGAACTCGAAGAAGGCCTCTCGGTTGATGTGCCACACCACGCAGTCGGTCACGGCATTGACTTCGACGGGAACGATGTTGGGCGTGGCGAAGAGAAACGCTGGAGCCAACAGCATAGGGGCCTTCAGGTGGTCGACGAGCACCTCACGGCCTTCCTCACCCATCATTCGTGCCTCGGCTTGACCTTCGACAAGCACCATCAGCGCACGACAAGGGTCACCCGGGTTGAGCATCCGCCTTCCAGCGGGATAGTCCTGTCGGCGACAAGGGCTTTCGAGCAGACGCTCCAAAGATTCGTCGCTACATCCTGCAAAGAGTTTGACACGTTTCAGTTCTTCCATAACAGTGTATTTTTCAGCGCAAAAATAAGGAAAAAAGTGCCTGATGTAACATTTGTTTCGGTTTGCCGCAATGGAAGAATCTACTTTTGTACCATAAAACCAATGAAAGGAGACACAACTATGAGTTACAACGATTGGAAAGACAAAACCGTGAATTTCAAGAAGATTGACGTGCGCGGTGTGCAGGGCAACTTTTTCCCTGGACTGAAAATGCAGGCTGCGAAGATGGCCGTCGGTGAAGGCATGGAAATCATCCAAAGTTTTGAGCCGATTCCGCTTTATGAGGTGCTTGAAGACCTTGGTTTCGAGCATTATACCGAAAAGGTGGCCGAGGCCGAATACCACACTTACTTCTACCGTGCCCAGATGAAGCAGGCAGAGAAAGAAATCCCGATGCGCCCTTACGCCCTCACTAACATGGCCTTGATCGATGATGATTTGGCACAAACCGCTGTCAACTTCTGGGACTTGACCTGGAACGACAGCCGCCGTCATCTGCCTTACGAGATGCGCCTCTTGCTCTCGCTGACCAATGCAGTCGGGGCAGGTCGTATGCGCCAAGCCACCCGCGAACTGGTGAAGGCCTACATCCACGGCCTAGATTCAGCCGCTTTGGACGATGTGTTTGAACTGCTGGCTTGGAACCAAGGCATCGGTTATTTCAGTTCGGAAATCGGGCCTTCCACGCTGTTTCAAGCCTATAAAACCATCAAACAGATGGAGAAGAAAGGCAACAGCCGCACCGAAATCATCGAGGTGCTGAAGGATAAATTCACGGAGAAAAACCCTGATGTTAAAGTTTAGAGTTGAGTGTTTAGAGTTTAGAGTTGTAGGGCTGTCACACCGTGGCAGCCGCAAAAGATGACAATATGGAAATCACAAAAGACACAAAACTAGCCGACCTCATCGCCCAATATCCTTGGTTGAAGACGGAAATGGCAAAAGTGAACGAAAAGTTCAAGATGCTCAACACGCCCGTTGGCAAAATCATGTTGGGCAAGGCTACCATCGCCGAAATGAGCAAGAAGTCGGGGATGGAAGTGGAGACTATCATCGAGAAAATCAAAGGATTAATTAACCAACATATAAACCAATAACAGAAAGGAACATCATGAAGTACAAAGTAAATGACAGTTGCATCGGCTGTGGGCTTTGTGAATCCACTTGCCCTGAAGTGTTTCACATGAACGGCGATGTAGCCGTTGCCATCGAGGGCGATGTGCCGGAAGCAGCTCTTGCAAGTGCCGCCGAAGCCAAAGAAGGCTGCCCTGTGGGAGCTATTGAAGAAGCGTAACATAAAGTTCTAACAACTCAACCGCCGCAAGGGTTTTCTTGGCTTTTGCGGCGGGTTCTTTCCCTATTTCTCAAACTTATTCTTTCCTCTCATAGTATGGCGCAAAGCGCTGAGTAGTTCATGTGACTCCTGAACAATGTTGAGGAAAACGGTCATGCTCTCTATGTTGAGTTGCTTTGTTTGAATATCCTTAATGATCACATTACGGTAATCGGAAAGAGTGGCTTGGAGTTTTGCTGCGTCATCGCGAATTTGGCTGCTGGTTTTAGTAATAATAGCTCGGTTAAAAACGCGTACAATCTCATCGCGTAGGAAGAAAAAGTCGTTGACATATTTGATGGGAATTGGACGAAAATTATTGCCTACATGTTCCAAGCACGGTTCACCCATGCGTTTCAAACAATACACCATTTGCGCGAGGGAATTGATCGTGAGGAAGTACCATGTGCCTTTTTCCACGCTGAGTACAGGGTCTATACGGCGCATTGCAATAATTTGTTTCCTCCGTTGACGCTTAATCTCTTTTCGTTGACTCTCAAGCTGAACAACGGCATGCTTTAGCATACGGTAGTCTTCCAATAAGAAAGCCGTAGTTAATGTCTCATAATGATTTACCACAAATTGTAGGTTGTCTATGGTGATATAGTTCACATGTTTACAAAGCATTTTCCAACATTCAGTTTTGTCGTTGGTGCGAAGGATTTCCTTAAACAACACGTCCGTTTCACTGCTCTTGTTGTTCTTTTCAAAGCGTCGGTTGCTTCGGATGATTAACACGACAGCCAGCGCAATGGCTAAAAACATCGCCACGAACGAGCCAAAATGCAATACAATGGTGACGAGGAAACACAAGATGAATGCCGCGCCAGCAGTGAGAAACCATCCGCCGATGACACTCAATACGCCTGTAATTCGAAACACGGCACTTTCGCGGCTCCATGCACGGTCGGCAAGCGAGGTTCCCATGGCCACCATAAAGGTGACGTATGTCGTGGAGAGCGGCAGTTTCATGTTGGTACCAAGAGCAACAAGAAGTCCTGCGAGAACAAGATTGACGGCTGCGCGAATCTGGTCGAATGCTGCATCATTAGGTAATACTGTTTCGTCGGCATTAAAGCGCGAGTCAATCCATTTCTTAATGCGATTGGGTATCAATGCAGCAACAGCTGTCGCTATTTTTTTGTTTGTGCGCACCAAGGCACGGGCGACACCACTTGAGCCAAACATCTCGTCGCACTCATCTTGACGGGATAGGTCAACTGAAGTTTTCACCACATTTTGTGCCTTCTTTGAGAGCACCAATGAGAGCACCATGATTATGCCTGCTATGACCAGATAGATTGTGGGAGTGTGCGCCGTGTCCATCAGCGATTTCATCATAAACGACGAAGCATCGCCCGAACCGTTGGCCACATAGTCATTGTAGGCGTCAAGACCAGTTAGGGGCACACCTACGAAGTTCACCAAGTCGTTGCCAGCAAATGCCATGGCTAACGCAAAGGTGCCCAGTAGCACCACAAATTTCAGAATAGGCAGTTTAAAGGCACTCAAAATCGTCAAGATGATGGAGAAGATAGCGAAACCACCTCCCAAGATCAGCCATGTGTTCTCATCGATGTACGATTTCACCACTGGTGTCATAATGTTTGAACCTTTCAACCCGTTGATGAGTAGGAACCAAACAATGCTCGTCACGGCAATGCCTCCGAAGATGCCGATTTTGAGCGAAGAACCCAGGCGGTTTCCCATATTGCCAGTGTGATCGGTGGTAACGCCATTCACACGGTAGGTGAAGGTGAACACCAGACGCGCCACCCACTGCACCAATGTACCGAGGACAAACGCGATGGCTACTGAAAGGAAGATGCCAAAGATAACCGAGATGGCCTTTTCCGTGTTGAGCAGGTCGCCCAACGAAAGCAAGGTGCCATCGATTGCTGTTGCGCCTTTGGCAATCTGTAGCAATGCGATGGCGAAGGCTCCACCCAACAATTCAAACACCATAGAAACGGTGGTTGATGTCGGCATGCCAAGCGTGTTGAATATGTCGAGTAGCACTACATCTGTCACCATCACGGCCAGAAACACGCACATCACATCGTAGAACGAGAAGTATTGTGGAGTCATGATGCCATGCCTAGCTACGTCCATCATGCCGTTGCTCATGGCGGCACCAGCAAATACGCCAATAGCCGCAACGATTACAATCGTTTTGTGTCTCGCCACTTTGGCGCCGATGGCAGAGTTCAGGAAGTTCACAGCGTCGTTGCTCACGCCCACCACAAGGTCGAAAACGGCAAGGATAATAAGGAATACCACTATTCCGAGAAATAGAATGTTCATGTGTTTGGTGTTTTACAGTTTGTCCGTCGATGCAGCAATAATCTCCAAGTATATAAGCACAAAGGTTAATGCGAGTAGTATTACAAATACCAGCCAATCGACAAACTTGCTTTTGTTATTATCTTTGTTCACAATGTCTGTTTTTCGAATACGTGGCAAAGGAACACACTTGTAGTTACAGGCGTGTTGCGGTTGTATTACAAAAGCATTGCAATGTTATCCTCGAAGCGTAAACTTAACAGTCAGTCCGCCGCCAGGCGTGGGTAGCGCCGTGATGGTTCCGCTGTGGGCGACAACGGTGTTTTTAACGATGGCCAGGCCGAGACCTGTGCCGCCGAGTTTGCGAGAGCGGCCTTTGTCGACGCGATAGAAACGTTCAAAAAGATAAGGAAGATGTTGTGGCGGAACTCCTACGCCGTTGTCGGCAACGGAAAACTCGCCGTTGTCGTAGGTGATGAGGATTTGAGTGGCTCTTGTGGCGTAGGCAAGGGCATTGTCCACAAGGTTGCGAAATAGGCTGTAAATCAAACTCTCTGGTTCGGCAAAAGGAGAAGAAACGATGATGCTCGCAGGAAGTTCGACGATGGGCTCAATGCCTTTGTTCTTTAATTGCAAAGTAGTATCTTCCAATACATTGTGAATAATCGGAACAACATCAATGACATTATTGTGTTCTTTGTTTATGGAAAGACTTGTTGGCATTTCATCCAAACGTGTCAGTTGCGACATGTCCATGAGCAATTTGCTCATGCGCTCGCTTTGGGCATAGCAGCGTTCCAGAAAATGCTGACGTTTGTCCTGCGGCATGTCGGGATGGTCAAGGATGCTTTCCAAATAGCCGTGTATACTGGCGGCAGGGGTTTTCAACTCGTGGGCGGCATTTTGGGTAAGTTGGCGTTTGAGGCGGAGCTTGTCCTCTTCGCTATGGCGCAGTTTCCAGTATAAAGTGATGATAGTGTGGGAAATCTCGCCCAATTCGTCATCCGGCAAACGCTGTTCCAACTCATGGTCAAGTTCCTCACCTTCCTCTGCTTTTACCGCAAACTCACGCAGATGCCCAATGTGTCGGCTGATTCGGCGCGTGTTCAAGTAGAGTGCAATGGCCAACAATAAGGTCAGCGCAATGGTGAAATAGATAAAGGTGTTGTCTGCTTTCAGCGATTCCGTCAGTTCGGCGGAATAGGGCACGGCGGAACGGACAACCAAGTCACCAAACCGCGTGGCAGAATAGAAATAGGTTTCGTGAGTGGATTCAGAAGTCCGCTTGATGTCATACCCGTTGCCATGAGCCAAAGCCTCTTGCACTTCAGTGCGTTTCAGATGGTTGGGCAGTGAGTCAATCCCTTGATAATTGTTGTCCTGAAGCACCAGTCCGTTGGTGTCAATAATGGTCACACGCATCTTATCAATGCTAAGGGATTGGGTGTAGGACTCAAAAAGGCTGTCGCAAAGGATGCCTTGCTTACCCAAAGACTGCATCAACTCATAATTGTACATTTGCAAACGTGAGTGCAGTATGTCTATTTTGTATTCTTTTTCGCGTTGGTATTGGTACACACTGAAACAAACGGCAAACAGCAGGAAAATGCCGCCAATGCTGAAGAACAGGTTCTTCTGAAACGATTTACTTTTCCTCAAAGCAGTAGCCATAGCCAATTCGTGTTTTTATTTGTTTGCCATAGCGGCCAATCTTCTTTCTGAGACGCGTGATGTTGACATCCACGGTGCGGTCAAGCACATACACATCTTGCGGCCAACATTGCGTAAGCAACTCCTCGCGCGAAAATACCTTGTCGGGGTTACGGAGAAAGAACGACAGCAATTCAAACTCCAATTTGGTAAGCGCCAATTCCTCGCCGTCGAGTGTGGCCGTTTTGGTGTCTAAATCGATGATGATGGCTTCGTAACAAAGTTTATTGTAAGCAGCATCCCTTTGATGAGTTTGGGAATTAGACCTCCTCAGCACCGCTTTTACTCTTGCCTTCACCTCTTTCATGCTCAACGGCTTGGTAATATAATCGTCGGCACCGATGTTAAGCCCTTTGACCGTGTTGTCCTCATCGTCGAGAGCCGTGATAAAAATAATGGGGATCCTTGCCGTTGCAGGATTTTCCTTTATCTTTCGCGCCATTTGGAACCCCGACATTTCGCCCATCATCACATCCAAGAGAATCAGAGCATATTCTTGCAAAGGAAGCTTGAGTGCCTCTTCGGCGGAATTGGTTGTCACGACCTCGTATCCCTCGGTTTCAAGGTTAAATTGCAGTATCTCGCAGAGATCCGACTCGTCATCTACAACAAGAATATTCATAAATTCAATGATTTAGTGCGCTTCAAAAAAGTACCAATCGAGTACAAAGATACAGCTTTTCATTGAAGCCACAGGACGAGGATGTTACAATGTTATTACAATTTCAACATCGGGTATTGCAAGGCTGGTTCATCAGACGCCCCAAAGATTCGTCACTGTATCCTGCAAAGAGTTTGATACGTTTCAGTTCTTCCATGACAGCATTTTTTTCAGCGCAAAAATACGGGAAAAAAGTGCCTGATGTGCCCTGTGGGTGCCATTGAAGAAGCGTAACATAAAGTTCTAACAACTAAACCGCCACAAGGGTTTCGTGCTTTTGCGGCGTTTTTTTTCACTTTTCACAATAATTCCGCAAAAATAGCGTTATTACTGACGAAAAACGAAACGATAACAGTGACCCGTATTTGTCGAAAATATCTCTCCATCGTCGCGCTCATCTTGGTGAGCCTGTTTCTCCTTGATGCATCGGTCTACACTCACGAAGACTTGTGTATCATTGAGCAAACGATGTCCGATGCTGAAATTGAAGCAGAAGACTGCGACCTTGACGAGGATTCGGACTTCACTTGCTTGGATGCCGACGTTGTTTCGTGTCTGCCTAAGAGCATTTCGCTGTTCTTCTCCATTGGCAAGACACAAAGCGAAAACAAGTGTTCGGCTGCGCTCCGGTTGGGTCAGGTGAGGCGTTATGCCCCAAGGAATAACATGGCTGACAGCCATAACTATATCATTTTGAAATCCATAAAAGATGGTGCGGACTTCGGTTCGCGCCATCTTTTTTTATGTAATAGCATCTTCATTCATTCACATTATTCACTAACTAAATCTTTTAAGCAATGAGAAAATTAGCTTTAATCGCCACATTCGTGGCCTTGACTTTTGCTGCAATGTCATGTAGCAAGGAAGAATCCAACGGGGGTTCAACCAACCAGACCAATCAATGGGAAGCCGAAGGCACTGGCACCACGGTTCATTTGACCGACATCGACTCGACCATCGTCGCTTTTGTCAACACGCACTTCCCTGAAACAAGCATCTTGAGTTGCAACCAAACGGAGCATTATTTCAATGTGATTCTGAACGACAACACGAAGATCCATTTCACCCATGCCTATGAATGGGTTGAGGTGAACTGCGAACATTCGTCTATCTATGATGCCGTGCCCGCGACACTTGTCCCTGAACAGATTTCGGCATACATCACGGCCAACTATCCCAATCAGCATATCGACGAAATCGAAAAGGAACACAATGGTTGGGAGATTGAGCTTGATAACAATGTTGAAGTCAAGTTCGATTCCAGCTTCAATGTCATCAACAACGGTGGCAATGGCGGTGGTAACAGCACCGACTATCCCGACATCATCACTTTTGTAAGCACCTATTTCCCTCAAACAGACATCCGTAAAATCGAAGCAGAGGATGACGAATACGAAGTGGAACTTCTCGATGGCACCGAAATCTCTTTCAACCTCAACTTTGAATGGACCCATATCGACTGCGAAGATGCCACCGTGTATCATGCTGTGCCCACCGAACTTGTCCCTGAGCAGATTACGGCATACGTGAGCACCAACTTCCCTGACCAGCAGATTGAGCAAATCGAGAAAGAATCCTACGGTTGGGAAATTGAACTCAGCAACGGACAGGAAATCAAGTTTGACACCAACTTCAATGTCATTGGAAATGGAGGAGGAAACGGAGGAGGAAACAACGGCAACTATCCTGAAATCAACACTTTTGTTGAGACTTATTTCCCACAAGCAGGCATCCACAAGATTGAGGTGGACGACCACGAGTATGAGGTGAAACTGACCGATGGCACTGAAATCAAATTCAATTTCGCCTTCGAATGGATGAGCATCGAATGTGAAGAATCAAGTATTTACGGTATTGTTCCAACAGAACTTGTCCCTGAACAGATTGCCGCATACGTCACGGCCAACTATCCCAACCAGCATATTGACAAGATTGAAAAGAAGCACGACGGCGGATGGGAGATTGAGTTGAGCAATGGCATTGAGATTGAATTCGACAGCAATTTCAACGTGACTCACATTGACGACAAATAGAAAGTCAAATCAGTTCTTCATAACCGGAGCGGTCAACGGTTTTTTCCTTGGCCGCTTCCACTTTTAGCTTTCATGACATGACAATAACCATCGCAATTCTAACCTTACTGGCGGGCATAGGCGTGTTTCTCGTGGCCTGCCAGATGATGAGTGCCCACCTCGAAGCGGTGTCGTCGAAACGGCTGAAACAACTGTTTTCCAAAACAGGCAAAAACAAGTGGCTCGGCGTGGGCATCGGCACGGTGGGCACGGCTGCCATCCAAAGCAGCGGTGCAGTCACAGTGATGGTCATTGGTTTTGTCAATGTAGGTATTTTGTCGCTGGCACAAGCGGCCACCATCATCTATGGCGCCAACATCGGTACTACGGTCACGGCACAGTTGGTGGCATTAGGCATGTTTGGCACCAACAGCATCTCCACCACCGTCATCTTTGCAGCTTTTGCAGGTGTTGGCGCGTTTATGAACTTGTTCAGCAAGCGCAACACAACCAAGCAAATAGGTGGCATCTTAACGGGATTCGGACTACTGTTTGTCGGCCTCTCGATGATGTCCGACGCGATGGACGATTTCGCCGCGTTGGATTCCGTCAAGCGTTTCTTGGCTGGCATCAACAATGTTGTGCTTCTGGTTTTGGTGGGTGCGGTGCTGACTGCCATCATCCAATCCTCATCGGTGATGACTTCCATTGCCATCACGATGGTCGTTTCGGGCTTGATCACCCTTGACCAAGGCATCTATCTGACGATGGGAAGCAATATCGGCTCGTGCGTGGTGGCCGTCATAGCGGGCTTGACAAGTGGCACATCCGCAAAACGCACGGCATTGATACATTTGATATTCAACGTAATGGGTGTTGTGCTCTTTTTGTTGATAGGTCTCTTGCTGCGCATGACAACGGGAGGAGATTGGAGTTTCGGACAACTGTTTGAGCGGCTGTTTCCTGCTGCGCCACAACTGCAGCTGGCCATGTTCCACACGGTGTTCAACATTTGCACGATGTTGGTGGCCATGCCATTGACCAACGCTTTGGTGAACTTGGCTTGCCGAATCGTGAGTGAGCCTCCAGTTATCAATGACAGGGTGCCTCATCTGCGTTTTCTCAACGAACAGATGCTTCGCACACCTGTGATTGCCATTCGCCAAATGAAGGCCGAAATCGAGAACATGGCTGAGCAGGCCATACTGAATTTCCGGCGTTCCATCCATATTGTAACCACCATGGATTTTAGCATGGTTGAGGAATTCCGAAAGACGGAAATCCAGTTGAATTATTTGAACAAAGAGTTGGTAGACTATTCGGTGAAACTATCGGGTATGCGGCTCAACAATTTCGACCAGCGTTATCTTTCTTCGACCATCCGCTCTGTCAGCGACCT
The DNA here is from genome assembly GCA_017651645.1 of Bacteroidales bacterium. Next base: position 11,973 of record JAGCCO010000020.1, on the reverse strand, counting down.
TGAACGCATCGGCGACTATGCGGAAAACATCGTCGAGTATGCCGAAGCCCTCAAGGAGCAGAACGCCACATTCTCGGAGGAGGCTGTTTCGGAAATCCTGAAAATGGAACAGTTGATTCTCGCATTGTACAAGGAAACCATGCAGGCCTATCACAAACTCGATTTGCAAGCCCTTGAGCGCGCCAATCAGATTGAGGAGGAGATTGACGACTATACCGAACAGATGGAGCGCAACCATATCGACAGGCTTGTCAAAGGCGTGTGTACCCCTTCGGTTGGTGCAGAATACCTCTCGTTGGCCCAAAACTCAGAGCGTATCGGCGACCACCTCACCAATGTCGGTAAAACGATTCGTGATTTGACTTAATTTACCAATTGCGATATTTGTAGCTTATGCAACATAATAACTATCTTTCATGAAAAACAGATCCATCATTATTCTACTCGTCCTCTTGTTGTCGGCGGGTATTAGCCAAGCCCAAGAGGAGCTGCCGGAGTTTTCCGCTGACCGTCCTGGATATACCACAGGTACCGGCATCGTCCCTCGCCATAAAGTCGCATGGGAGAACGGATTCGGCTACGAGTCATTGCCCGATGGTGCGCACTGTCTGACGCTCAACAACACGATGGTGCGTTATGGCCTTTTCGAAAACATGGAACTGCGTATCGGAACGGACTTCCTGATGTTCAACGATGGGGAGGCCATGGAACCTACTTTTGCTTTTTCTCCACTTACCATCGGGACAAAGATTAATGTGTATGAGAGTTCCAATTGGCTGCCTTCCGTGAGCATTTTGGCTGAATTACAATCCCCGCACGTCGGCTCAAAAGAACTGCTTCCGTCCCATCTTGCGCCCTCGATGTACGCCTTGTTCGAACACAATATCAACGATTGGTTTTGGATTTGTTACAACGTCGGTTTGGAATGGGACGGTGAAACGGCCGCACCACAAACCTATCTGGCTTTGGCTACCGGTTTCAACATCACCGATGACATCGGTGCATTTGTGGAGACCTACAACTACCTGCATCCAGAGGGTGAGCATCAATTCATGACAGAATTTGGCCTGACCTGGATGCCCATACACCGCCTTCAGTTTGACCTCGAATGCGACCTTGACTTCGAGCACTTTGGAAAGTATTACGCCATTGGCGGAGGTGTGGCGTGGATGATTAACTGATTCAAGAGGTCGTTTATCGTCAGTTTTGTTGGCGATGAAACCGTGGATGGAGAATACCAGCTGGGATACTTCATCACGCCTTATCTTCCCACGTTGCCTTGTGTGCATGTCGCTTTCGACTCCGACTTTTGGACGCTCACGCCCCAAACTGGTTATGTCGCCAAGAGTGGCACCCTGAAGATTGTCACCAACGAAGATGGAACAAAGACGGTCACCATGACGAATCTTAAGTTGAAGAACGTGGAGCACGACAGCGAGTTTTTCTTCCCCATTCTTGATGCCGAGCTCACCTATCATGGCTTGATGTATGAGATTGGACAGTAATCAGCGATTTCCAACAAGCACCTCCTAAAGGGGATTGCTAAAACTGGATTACAAGCTGCCGCCGCAAGGGTTTTGTGCCTTTGCGGCGGTGTTCGTTTTAAGGGCCTGGCTTTTTTGATTACCTGTACCTCTGCCTGAATTCCGACGGCGACATCCCTTCCTGCCGTTTGAAGAACTGGCCAAAAGCCGACTGGTCGGGAAAATCGAACTGGTCCGCAATCTGTTGGTGGGTCATCTCGGTAGTCAGCAGGGCATTCTTGATTTGGCCAACCAGGAACTCATTGATGAGGTCTTTGGGCGTTTTGCCCGTTTCCTTCTTGCAGACTTTGAAAAGATAACGCTCTGAAACGCAGAGTCTCTCGGCATAAAACGGGATGTTGCGCTGTCCCGAAAGGATGTTTTCGCCTACCAACTCGAAGAAATGGTTCAAGAGTTGGCGGGAACGTTTGCTGTTGTCATTTTGCGTGGTATTTTCGGGTCTGTCGGAAGCGTTATAGAGCGTCAGCAAAAGATGCACCAGCAAGGCTGTAATCATTTTGTTGCGGGCAACGAGCTTAGGCTGCTCAACGGCGATATGAAGCAAATCATAGTCAGCGGCAAGCATTCGGTTGAAAGGCTCGTCTATCGTTTTGTCAGACCAAAACGCCATCTCCAAAGAGCCAAAATCAGCCTCCGCGCCGAGCAAGGCATACACCACATTCATCAACGGCTCATCGAAGACAAGGACTTCCATCCTCATATTACGAGAGGAAGAAACCACTTTGAACTGGGCCCCTTCCGGGACTACGAAAACCGTGTCAGCTAACATTTTGTGTTTCTCTTGCTCAAAAGAAACCGTGATGGTGCCATGTTGCACGTGGCACAGCCAAAACTCCGATAGCTCAGTTTTGACGATAGCCGTTGCATGGTCATATTGTTGAAGGATGTAATTCATGCGGCAAAAATACAAATAGTTCCGAAAACATACAATATCGGTTCACTTTTATAAACCATGCCTGTTTTCGTAAAGCCTATTTTTGCAACTTCAAATTTGTAGTGTATGAAGCTTAGATATTTGACAGTATTGTCGGCGTTAGCCTTCCTGCTCTTTTCGTGCGGCAACAACTTACCAGAGGAACAAAACGTGCCCGAAACACACGAACTGCTCACGGTGGCCATGCAGGACTACACAATGAGTACAGAATACCCTGCCTCGATTCAAGGCAACCAGGACATCAAGATCATTCCTCGTGTTGAGGGGTATCTGCAAGGTGTGTATGTGAAGGAAGGCGATGCGGTAAAGGCGGGTCAGCTGCTGTTCCGCATCGATGATGCCACCTATCGTGCCGCGGTGGAGTCGGCCAACGCCAATGTGCAAATGATGACCGCCGCTTTGAACAGGGCGCAACTGGAATACGACGGCAAGAAAACGCTTCGCCAGCAAGAGATTGTCTCTGACTTTGAGCTTTCACTTGCCGAGAGCGACCTCAATGTGGCGAAAGCCAACCTCGCAGCGGCAAAAGCGGCGCTCACCTCTGCCCGCAACGACCTCAGCTATACCGAGATCCGCAGTCCTTCCAATGGCGTGGTGGGTCGTATCCCTTACCGCAAAGGCGACCTCGTAGGGCCAACCATCCAAGACGGCCTCACTGTGGTGGCCGACAATGGTCAGATGCGTGTCTTTTTCTCGATGACGGAAAACACCGTGATGCAGTACCTGGCCGAATACCCAAGCCTCGCGGATGCGATAAGTCATTTCCCTGAACTGCAATTGCAACTGTCTAATGGCCTGGTGTACGAACAAACTGGCCATGTGGAGAGCATCAGCGGTGTGGTGGACGAGCGCACAGGTGCCGTCTCGGTCTGCGCCCGCTTCGACAACCCCAGTGGGATGTTGCTTAGCGGCGGCACGGGCAAGGTCATTTTACCGACCTCGCTTCATAACGCCATTGTCATTCCACAAGAGGCCACCTACGACATTCAGGATAAAGTCTATGTGGTGAAAGTGGTCGAGGGCAAGGCGGTTGCCAGCATGATTCAGGTGGAATCCGCCACTGACGGGAAATCATACGTTGTGATTGATGGGCTGAAAGCCGGTGAGGTCATCATCGCCAAGGGCGCGGGGTTTGTCAGAGAAGGAACAAAAATCAATTTCGCAAACTAAACCATGAACGAGCAAGCCTACAGATCGTCACCCATTTTGAAGCTGTTTTTCAAGTGTACCCTGCCTGCGATGGTCGGCATGGGCTTCTCTGCCGTGTACTCCGTTATCGATGGCATCTTTGTCGGACATTACATCGGGCAAGAGGCCTTGGCGGCGGTCAATCTGGTGATGCCGATAGTCATGATTATCGCCGCAGTGGCCGACATGATTGCAACAGGCTCCTCTGTGCGTGTCTCCATCCTGTTGGGGCAAGACAAGAAAGAAGAGGCCAGCCGTGTGTTCTCGGTGTGCCTGGCTTTCATCACTGTCATCTCAACGCTTTTTGGTCTGCTCGGTTTTTTCCTTGCGGAACCACTCATCCGATTGATGGGCGCCAAAGGGGTGACGGCTGAGTATGCGGTGCAATACCTGCGTGTGTTCTCGCTGTTCATGCCACTCTGCTCCATTTATTTCTCCACCGACAACTACCTGCGCGACTGCGGCAAAGTCCGCTTGAGCATGGTCATCAACATCGTCTGCTCGGTGCTGAACATCGTGCTTGATGCGCTATTCATCGTCGTATGGCACAAAGGCTTGTGGGCAGCGGCATTGGCCAGCTGCATCTCGATGACAGTGGGCACGGTTTGGTCGTTGACACCTTTCTCCGCCAAGAAACTGCCGCTAAAACTCACCAAAGGCCGTATCTCGGTCAAGCAGATGCTGACCATCATCGCCAACGGCTCATCGGAGTTTTTTGTGAGCATGGCTGGTTCCTTGTTTGCCATCATCATCAACATCGTGTTGCTGAAGCTGGGCGGTTCCACGGCGGTGGCGGCGGTGTCTATCGTGGAATACATCGCGAGCCTCACGGGCATGGTGATTTACAGCATGTCGGATGCCTTACAGCCCGCCATCAGCTATTGTTTCGGTGCGGGACTCCTGCCAAGGATGCGCAAGATGCAGCGTGTCGTCATGTCGGCAGCCGCCATCCTGTCCTTGTTTGCCATGCTGTTTCTGCTCTTCGGCGGGAAGCTGCTGTTGCCGCTTTTCGTTAAGGACGGTGACGTGGCCTTATATGACATGAGTCTGCGCGCCATGCGGTTTTATGCGCTCAGCTATCTCGTGAGTTGGGTGGAGATGACGCTGGCTGGCTACCTGACCGCCTTGGAAAAGCCTTGGCATTCCTTGGCCATCTCCCTGTTGGGCACTTTCGTTTTCCCCTTGGTGTTTTTGGCCATCCTCGTCCCGATTTGGCAGCTCGACGGTGTCTGGGTGCTCAATTTCGTTTCCAGTGTTTTCAGTGCGGTTGTGGCTGTGGTAATTGCAAAAAAGGCATTGAAACCAATCGAAGCCTAGCGGCAAAAACTAATAACAGCGAAGCAAAATAAACTAATAAAAACAAGCGCGATTAGAGAGACTTTGCAATACAATGCATAGTGTTTTTTATTTTTTCTTTGGTAATTATTTTGTTGAAATAGAAAAAGATTTGTATATTTGCAGCGTCAAAAACTAATGTTAGCAATACAAAATATACTAATGTTAGTAAAGCAAAATAAACTAATAACGACGGTACAAAAGATACTAATATGGCAACAATACAAGAGAAATTGGCGGAGTCATTGGCGGTGTTGAAGGCATATCAGGATGCCCATGGTGACAATTTGGTGATTCAAGGAGCGGATACGCTGGGACGGACTCATACAAAACGGTTGGTGAACAGCGGATACCTTCAGATGGTCATGAAGGGATGGTATATCCCGTCGTCGCCAGGGAGTGAGGGAGATTCAACGGTGTGGTATGTGTCGTATTGGCACTTCATTACGGCTTATTTAAACAAAAGATTCAACGGAGCTTGGTGTTTGTCGCCTGAAATGTCACTCTATTTCCACAGCGGGAAGACGGTGATTCCCAAACAATTGATTGTGCGCTGCGAGAACGGAACAAACAACATCCTGCAACTGCCCTTCGGGACTTCGCTTGTGGACATCAAGGCCAGCCTGCCGCCAGAGATGATACAGGAACCGCGTTATGGTGTGCGGTTGTATCCGATGGAATATGCCTTGTTGATGGTGGGACCGGATTATTATCGCCGTGATGCGTTGGAGGCAAGGACTTGTCTTGCCAGCTTGCGTGATGTCTCGCCCATCGTCTTGGCGGCCATCGACGAGGGACATACCACCCGGGCAGGTCGCATGGCAGGTGCGTTGCGCTCCATCGGACGCGAGGAGATGGCGGATGAGCTGTTGCGGATGATGCGCCAAGTGGGGTATACGGTGACAGAGGAGAATCCATTTGAGGAAAATGTGCGGATGGTGACATTCGCGGAATCACCATACGCCTCACGCATCCGCTTGATGTGGATGCAAATGCGGAAGGTGGTAATAGACACGTTAAAAATACAGCCAGTACAGCAAGATGCTGCTTCGGTGCTGGCGATGATGGATGCAACGTATGTAAAGGACAGCTATAACTCCTTGTCGATTGAGGGTTATAAGATTACGGAAGGTTTGTTGGAGCGTGTGCAGAGTGGCAATTGGAATCCTGAGAACGACGAGGAAGACAAGGATCGCAGGAATGCCTTGGCTGCCCGCGGGTATTATCAGGCGTACGAATTGCTGAAGCAAGGCGTGAAGGACTGTTTTTCGGGCAAGGCACCTGCACAGTTGTATGTGAAAGGGCATCAGGACTGGCACTTTCAGTTGTTTGAGCCATGCGTTAGAGCGGGCATTGTGAAGGCATCGGATTTGATTGGCTACCGCAAGCATCAGGTGTATATCCGAAATTCAATGCACACGCCGTTGAATCCTGACGCGGTTTTGGATGCGATGAGTGCCTTGTCGGATTTGATGATGCAAGAGGAGAATGCGTTGGTACGTGCCATTTTAGGGCATTTCTTCTTTGTCTACATCCACCCCTACATGGACGGCAACGGTCGCACGGCGCGTTTCGTGATGAACAGCCAATTGGTAACAGCCCGTTACCCCTGGGTAGTGATTCCCGTGGAGCGCCGACAGGAATACATGGCTGCGCTGGAGCAGGCAAGCGTGGAGGGGAATATTGAAGGGTTTGTACGGTTTATTGGGAGGGTGATGGAAAGCCAGCTATTTTCATAACGGTTTTTTGTTGAATGAGGAAAGATTTGTATTTTTGCAGTGATAAATATTCGTTCTTGAAGGTTGCATTATGAAGAATGTTGTAGAAATATCGAGGACACAGGTGATTATGACTTTTGTGGCCACTTGCGTTGAGACCACAGCCCGACTGCTGAACACTTCTTACAAAGAGGTATATCAACGGATGAAGCGTGTAGGGCTGATAGAGCGGTTTATACTTCCGCACTACGAGACCCTTCATAGTGAGAGCCGAGAGAACCTTGCGGAGGTTTTGGTGGAATGTATGAACAATTGGGAGAACAGGAAATGAGTGAAATTATCGTCTATCATGGTGGAACGGAAAAGGTGGAGTTTCCCATCTGTAAATTCGGCCGTCGCAACTTGGACTTCGGGCAGGGCTTTTATGTTACTGACCTTCGCAAACAAGCCGTTGACTGGGCTACTCAGGTGGCCGACCGCAGGAAAGCACCGCCAATCATAAACAGATACCGTTTAAACCGTGACGCCATATTGGCTGAAGCCCGCTGCAAGGTCTTCACGGCATACGACAAGGAGTGGCTGCTTTTTATTGTGGCCAGCCGTCGTGGTGAACCTGTGGCCGACAACTACGATTACATTGAAGGCGGCGTGGCCAACGACCGTGTGATTGACACCATCAACCTTTATATGGCAGGTCTGATGGATGAGGACACCGCCCTACTTCGCCTATCGGAGCATCGGCCTAACAACCAGATGTGTTTGCGCTCACAAGAATTAACTAACAAATACCTGATTTTCGATGGAACAGAAGCAATCTGAAGACCCCGTTAAATCGCCTGTCATACAGGAGATTATCATGAGCAACCGCATTGGCGCCATTTCAATGGAGTTGTCCAAACGGCTCAATATTGAACCCGTGAAAGCACTGCAACTGTTTTACGAAAGCCAGACCTGCGCCGACCTGCATGACAAATCCACTGGACTTTACCTTTATGGAGACCTTTATGTGGCTGATGAGTTTATGCGGGAGATGGAGTATGGGATGTAATTTATTTGGCGGATGAGGTAATAAAAAACGATGTATTTTTGATGAATATGTAAAGATTTACAAAAAATAACCCAATGTTAGACCAGTCATTCTCCGCACATAATCTTGAGGTTATTTTTGACCTTGAGAACCGAAAAGGCAACATTGATATCAATTGGATGCCAGAGGGGTATCGTGTTGCCGCCGTGGAAATGAAAGAACTACGTTATCAAATAGGTGAATTGAAAAGCAAAGGACGGAAAAAGACAGAGGAAGATGTTGAAAGAATCAAGGCGTTAGAGCAAGCATATAAGAAACAGAAAGATAAGAAAGAGGAATTCCGTCAAGCCTTCTTAAAAGATTGCGAAGTCAAAATTAATTCCAAGGACTTCAAATTCACAATGACGAAGTACCTAGACGAGGAGGCTGACAAAGAGGTTTTCAAACTGAATGCTGAGGAACCAACTGTGTTTTTTGCGATGAAACAGTTGCAATATAACATTCATAAGACTTTCAAGGTAAAACAGGCAAATCGCCATGCCATATTGTGTGATGTGAAGGCTCTTTTACATACCATGATGCCACTCCATATTATACGGACGGACATTAGCGGTTTTTATGAATCAATACCACAGACTGTACTATTGGAAAAAGTCGAAGGGAATACACTGCTGAGCTACAAATCGAAAGCTTTCATACGAGCGTTACTTAAAATATATGACGATTGCAAGGATGAAACAAAGGTGGCCAAAGGGTTAGGTGTGCCAAGAGGAGTGGGAATAAGTCCATTGTTAAGTGAAATCTATGTGCGGGATCTTGATTCACATATCAAGTCTTGTATAGGGACACAGTTCTATGCTCGCTATGTGGATGACATCTTCATTATTCTGACAATATTGCCTGAAGGACAAAAAGATGCTAAGGACTATTTCGCAAGTCTCCAAGTAATGTTTGAAAAGCATGGCCTGACATTGAAGGATGAAACTGACCCAAAGAAAAAGTGCAAATTGCTGGATGTAATAAAGGATGAAACTTTTGAGCCCTTTGATTATTTGGGTTACAGCATCTCCATAAAGCGTGAAAAAAAGCTGACCAAGGCCACGTTTGGTTTGTCAGAGAACAAAATAAAACACTTCAAGGAAAAGGTCGACCACATTGTTGCCCATTTTGAAAACAAGAGCAAGAATAACTTTAAAGAAGCTTATAAAGACTTATTCGATTTGCTTAACTACATTACTGGCAACACCAAACTCTTTAAGAGTAAGGCTGGTGTAAAAGTTGGGCTATTTTATAACAATGACCTTCTAGACAAGAAAGAGGATTTGGACACTTTACAACAATATTTGAGGGATAAAGAGATAGAACCTAGCCATAACGCTACGGGGTGGACAATTTGCAAGACTAAAATTGCCAATAAAATTGAGCATATTAATTTACGAGATCGCTGGGAACAGAAAAAAATGTTTCATTTCTCTTTGGCAAGAATACAGGAAATGGAGGCATGGTTATGAGAAGAAAGAAATTCAAACTTAGATACAAGAAAGAGCGTGTGGTATTCTCTGACGTACTGCCGTATGAATTGCCTTTCATTTTCACCAACCGCTATTTCTATCGTTTTTTGGTAAAAAACGAAATCACAATAGATGGTTCAGAGGTATTGCATTGGAAAGAAGGAATACACAAGGGCGCATTGGCTATTCTTGCTTTACTTTCACAGCACGAAGGAAAACAGCTGAAGGGCAAAACTGAGATAGAACTCAAGAAACGTCTTGTTACTATTCCATTCAATTATGCCATTAAGCATAAGGAAACGAGTAATAGACGATTGTCAATTGTTCATCCGCTGAATCAGATTCAGATAGTGGACTTTTATAACCAATATAAGAACACTCTCTTGTATATGTGTGGTAAAAGCCATTTTTCCATTCGTTATCCCAACAAGGTGGCATGTTATTTTTATTACAAAGACAGACTCCACAGCATACTGATCGGCAAGAAATCGGATAAGCTGGAGATTTACTTCAGTGAATATGAGAACATGAAGACTTTCTTTAGCTACAAAAAATATCCGAATATATACAAGTTCTACGAAGACTACCGATATCAGCGGGCGGAAAAGAAGTTTAAACACTTATTGAAATTTGATATACAAGGTTGCTTTGATAATATATATACACATAGCATCGCCTGGGCTGTGAATGGAGGAATGAACGCCTATAAAGACCATTTTGAGGGCAAGGATGATTCATTTGCTTCTCGGTGGGATGAAATCATGCAACACCTCAATTATAATGAAACTAATGGTATTGTGATTGGGCCAGAGTTTTCACGCATTTTTGCAGAAACAATTTTGCAACACATAGACCTCAAGGCAGAGGCGGAATTGAAAAAAGCCGGATTTATCAATAAGGTAGATTACGAGTGTTACAGATATGTTGATGACTTTTTTCTATTCCATAACGACCCGGATTTGAAAGACAAGGCACTGCGGATTTTTGATGATATTCTTAGGGAATTCAAAATGACTATCAGTCATGAAAAAACCATTCCGTTTGAAAGACCGTTCATTACCGACATTACACGCGCCAAAAACTTGATAGACATACTTATTCAAGATTCTTTCTCTTTTTCTACTACAGAGAAAGAAGTTGAGAAAGAAGATGATGATGACCGAGATGAATATGATGCCGACGATGAAGAGGTTACAATCAATGAAGAGAATTTGAAAAAAACACTTGCCAAAGAACCGCATTTCCATCTTAAAGCAACTCACTTCAACAAAAAGTATAAAGATATTCTATCGTCTACAAACGTTGCTCCTAAGGATGTTGCCAACTATACACTTGCTATTGCAAATATTCATTTGCCAAGGCTTTTAAAGAAGTATGACAAGATTTTCAAGGCATTGAAGAAAGGGCTGGATGATTCTGAATTGGAAGCATATCATAACGACTGTACACAACGGATAGCTCAACTTGAGACAAGGCTTTCGGACTATCTATTAGAGTTGGTAGACGCAGTGTTTTTCATCTTTTCTGAAAATGATCGAATCAATACTACACTAAAGCTTTCGCAGGTGCTCAATGAGATTATTATCTATTTGGATAACGACTATAAGATTTCTAAGGAGAAGACCATCAAACGTTTTACGGATAAGACAAGAGCTCTGGTGTTTAAGAAAATAAGGGATGAAATCTGTCTTGTGATGCAGCGGACTCCTATGAATCCTGATACGCAATTAGAAACCCTCTATCTTTTACCTGTATTTCGCCAAATGCGTGCAAAATATAGGTTGACATCGGTTGAGATAGAGCGGTATCTTGGTTTGAAGCGCAAAGAAGATGGGTCACTAAGTGAATTTCCAAAGCTAAATGCGATAGCAATCATTATTCTCCTTTATTATATGGGTTCGTCAAATGAGTATGACAAGTTGAAGGAGGCTTTGAAGGTTGAGATAAATAGAAAGTTTGAAGAGATGCCTAATGTTAGAAAACATCGTTCTGCTGAGATGGCAATCCTTGCCCTAGACTTGGCTGCATGTCCATATTTAGGTGTTCATTCAAAGTCGTACAAACAAAATATTTTACGGTCAATGGGATTGTCAATAGCAGATGCTGACGCAATAGCAGAGTATATGAAGACTCAGAAATATATGTTCACCAAATGGACGGGGGTAAACGTGACAAAAGAACTAAATGCCAAGATTAGTCAGGAAGTATATTCTTGACTTTCTTTGCGGGGAAGCAAGTCGGTACAAAGTGCTCAACATCTTTCACACACATAACCGGCTTGTGGCTTTATGAAAGCCGCTCATGGGGCTTAGAGCACTGGGCCCCATTTTCCTTAAAATATAAGAATTTCTTCGTTATAGGTTGTGAATTGTTCATATTATGTAGATGCGCAATAAATTGCTCTCTTTCCAAAATAATCCCTATCTTTGCACCCATAAACCAACAAAACACCCAACATATCGAACAAACAAAATAGAACATAACTAACATATTATAAAAGCGTTTTCGCTCTCACTTGCCTACTTGAAGTTCCACAAACAAGCCAAGCAATAGTATAGCGGTAAACGCCTACGAATAATCGTGGGCTTTACTTACTTGCTTGGCAGGTCGTGGAACACCTAAGTAGGCGTAAGAAAAGTTCCACGATTTTTTATGCCAAGCAACGAAAACACAAAACAAATCAAAAGCCGCCAAAGGGTGGCTGACCATGGCGAGG
>JAGCCO010000218.1 GCA_017651645.1 Bacteroidales bacterium | reverse complement strand
GCCCATCCGACAATTGTATTATTAAATTTATTACTCATCAAACTTGTTTGCTCCCCTCACAGTATGGCGCAAGGCACTGAGAAGTTGTTGCGACTCCTGAACCAAATTCAGAAATACAGTCATACTCTCAATATTGAGTTGCTTGGCTTGAATGTCGTGGATGATAGTCCGTCGATAATCGGAAAGCTGTGATTGCAGTTTTTCGGCATCACCACGTATCAACGCCATTGTTTCGGCATGGCAGGCCCGGTTGAAGAGTTGTAATATCTCATTGCGCATCTGAATGAACTCTTGGATATATTTGCTTGGCACCGGACTGAAGTTGTTGCCTACATGCTCTAAGCATGGCTCACCCATACGTTTCAAGCAATATACCATTTGCGCCAGCGAGTTGATTGTCAGAAAGTACCATGTGCCCTTCTCAATACTCAACATGGGGTCTATACGTCGTTGGGCCATAATCTGTTTGCGTCGCTGGCGTTTTATATCTTTGCGTTGGTTTTCGGTCACCGCTGCGGTACGTTTCAGCGTACGATAGTCCTCATAAAAGAAAGCATCGGTCATCGATTTATAAGTTTCTGCTACCAATTGTAGTTGATGTGTGATGGTTAGTGCCACATGTTGTCGAAGCAGTATCCAACATTCTGCTTTATCGCTGCTACGAACAATGCGATCAAACAATTCGTCGGCCTCACTGGTCTTGTTGCTTTTTTCATAGCGCAGATGGCTTCGAATTAGCAAAAAGATGGCCAGCGCGATGGCAACGGCCATTGCCACAAACGATCCAAAGAACAGGGCGATGCAGACGAGGAAGCACAACATGAACGCTACACCAGCCGTGATGAACCAACCACCTATGACCGATAGCACACCAGTAATACGGAATACTGCGCTCTCGCGACTCCATGCTCGGTCTGCCAGCGAAGCACCCATGGCTACCATAAAAGTGACGTAGGTGGTGGATAGCGGCAGTTTGAGCGATGTACCCAATGCCACCAGCGCCCCAGCGAGAACCAGATTGACCGCTGCACGAATCTCATCGAAGGCGGCTCCCCGCTTCAGCACGGCAGCATCGGCATTAAAGCGTGAGTCAATCCATCGCGCCACACCATTCGGAACTACAGAAGCCATGCCGTTGGCCATATTTCTGGACGTGCGCACCAACGTCCGTGCCACACCACTCGAACCAAACATCTCGTCACCCTCATCCTGTCGCGAGAGGTCCACCGAGGTCTTCACTACGTTCTGCGCCTTCTTTGAGAAGACCAGTGCTAGCACCATCACCACACCTGCCGCGATGAGATAGAGTGCGGGGGTATGAGCACTATCCATCAGTGAGTACATCATGTAGTCCTGCGATTCGCCATTGCCGTTGGCCATGTAGTCCTGATATGCCTCAAGTCCTGTCAGCGGAACACCTACAAAGTTCACGAGGTCGTTGCCTGCAAATGCCATTGCCAGGGCGAAGGTGCCCAACAATACAACGAACTTTAGTACGGGCAGTTTCATGGCACTCAGCAGCGTCAATAGCACAGAGAAAACGGCCGCGCCTCCGCCAATAATCAGAAGCGTGTTTTGACTGACCATTTCTTTCAACTCAGGCGTCATTAAACTGCTACTCTTCAATCCGTTGATAAGCAGGAACCAAACAATGGCCGTCACAGATAGTCCACCAAAGATACCAATCTTTAACGACGATGCAACCAGACTTCCCATCTTGCCTGACTGATCTGTCGTTCTCCCGTTCACACGGTATGTAAAAGTGAAAACGACGCGTGCCACCCACTGCACCAGCATGCCGAGGACAAACGCAATGGCAACACTGAGGAAAATGCCAAGGATGACCGAAATGGCTTTCTCCGTGTTCAGCAGATCACCTAATGAAAGTAACGTCCCGTCTGCTGCCGTTGCCCCGTGGAGTATCTGCAGCAGGGCGATGGCAAATGCTCCTCCCAGCAGTTCGAATACCATCGAGACGGTGGTGGATGTCGGCATGCCGAGCGTGTTGAACACATCGAGCAGTACCACGTCGGTAATCATTACAGCCAGGAATACACACATCACGTCGTAGAATGAGAAATACTGTGGCGTCATGATGCCGTGCCGGGCCACGTCCATCATGCCATTGCTCAAGGCCGCTCCAGCAAACACACCGATAGCCGCCACTGACACAACTGTCCTGTATCTCGCCACCTTAGCACCGATGGCAGAGTTCAGGAAGTTTACTGCATCATTGCTGACTCCGACTACGAGGTCAAAAACTGCCAGCACAATAAGAAATATAACTATTCCGAGAAATAAGGTATTCATTATTCTTTTTATTTGATTACATATATCGTTTCATTCCTTCGCCACCAACTCCTGCATATAACTCTAACAGGCTCTTTGCGGGGCTTGATTGAATTTTGGGAATAAGGACTTCTTCTACTTGAAAGAAACCTACTTCAGCTTTCATGCGTATCTCTATTTTCAAAGGACGCTCATGCCCCTGTTCAATTTTTACCTTTTCAATAGAGTTTGCAGAATACTTGTGAATATCGCCTTCTGCCGGTTTTGAATGAATCTCCAAAGGAATACGAGCACGTCCTTTTGTCATATCACAACCATCAGCAATCAAGATAAGACCAGCCTCAATAGAATGGATAGGATGCGTAGCCATGTGTCCGATAATGCCTTCCATAGCAATAGAGCGTATCACCGTTCTTCGTATAATGTTCTTATCTTCAGGCATCAGTTGCGTTAATGTGTCATTGATGATTGAATAACTGATTATGCTGGAATAAAGCTCATGATCTTTGCGACTGATGGTCATTCCACTATCATGAAGGAGAGAGGCAAGCATTACAGCACAGACACTATCTGCATATGTGCCGGACTTTTCCTTTTCTAGACTTGTCTCCACACTTGCTTCGTGAAGCAAAAAGAGCATTTTTAAAGCATTGCGGCATACAATCTTCATGTGTACAGGTCCGTGATCATTCAACCCCAACCGACCTATTGATACTATGTTGGCATAATTTTGTATAGCATCTATTTCCTGATTATTCTGAAGATGATCCCATAGTCTTAAAGGCAGGTCATCGCCAAATGTCTGGTCATCCACTATCTTTGTGACCAAATCAGTTATCTTCTCTTCGACTTGTATTTCTTTTGGTGATTTTGATTCCATAGTATGACTAAATATGATACACATATCCCGATGTTAACACGTGAAGAGCTTTATCTAAGCCACCAGCCGACCTTTTCAGGTCAAGTAAATACCCCATATTGATGGCATGATGAGCGTTGATCTTATATGACGTTCCAGCGGCTATGCGCATCTCATCTATTTGAAATTGTTTACCTAGATTATTGAACATCTCAACCGATGCAAAGGGATTCCAGCCATTCATTCTACTATTGGTCATCTCTGCCTTAAACCGATTACGCAGATGATGTTCATTGCTTGCATTCTCGTTGCCCCTCTGCATTGTATGTGTATACTGATATCGCTCGCGCAAAGATAGTTTAAGCCAATTAAACACCTTACATCCTGGTGTTATGTCGAACATAAGGCGATGGCGGGGAACCATTTCATTTACGCCATCTATCGTATGGTTCTTTAAGTGAAATTCATAACTTCCTCCCAATTTAAGGAGTTTGGATATTTTATACGTACAATCTATGCCTAACTGCCAACGGTCAACACTACCAACATTGTTCTTCGTGCGGATTTCGGTGTTCACTCCAAGGCTCCAACTGTCGTTTACATTCTTTTCCGTGCCAATAGTAGTCCACATACCGAAATCATTGGTAGTTTGAGCCTTAGATAATCCGATGAAAATAAATGTGAGAAACAACACTAGGATGACAAATCTCACCCAATTAAAGATTCTCTGAATTTTTTCTGCTTTTTCTTTATCCATAAATGATTTAGCCAACCGTTAGTGATTGACATTGCAAAGATAAACTGAACATGTTACAAAAACATTTCATTCGTGTGATAGATAGGTTACATTACCGTTTGTAACAGGATTGTAACATGGACGTAACAACAGCGTAATAAGATTGTAATATCTTTGCAGCAAAATTTATAGGATAAAATACAAATGGAATTGATTATTAACATTTTCTCGCTTGTGGGGTCGCTGGCATTGTTCCTCTTTGGAATGAAGACAATGTCGGAGGGTCTGGAGAAGTTTGCAGGCGATCGCCTGCGCAGTATTTTGGCTGCGATGACAAAGAATCG
>JAGCCO010000217.1 GCA_017651645.1 Bacteroidales bacterium | reverse complement strand
TGGCAGGCTTTGGTGGGTCTCCTGATCGTCGCCATCGTGTCCTTCCTGTTCACGACGGTGGCGGCCAACGCCATCGCCATCGTGGGCACGAACCCGGTGTCCGGCATGACGCTGATGACGCTCATCATCGCTTCCCTGATCCTCGTGGCCGTGGGCCTGAAGGGCAACGCCGGCATGGCCGCCGCCCTGATCATCGGCGGTGTCGTCTGCACGGCCCTGTCGGTCGCGGGCTCCTTCATTACCGACTTGAAGATCGGTTACTGGATTGGTTCCACGCCCAAGAAGCAGGAAGGCTGGAAGTTCCTCGGTGTCGCGGTCTCGGCCGTGACGGTGTGCGGCGTGATGCTGGTGCTGAACAAGACCTACGGCTTTACCGGCGACCAGGCTCTCGTGGCCCCGCAGGCCAATGCCATGGCGGCGGTGATCCAGCCCATGATGAACGGCGGCGGCGCCCCGTGGCTGCTGTACGGCATCGGCGCGGTCATCGCCATCCTCCTTACGCTCTTCAAGGTGCCGGCCCTGCCGTTCGCCCTGGGCATGTTCATTCCCATCGACCTGAACCTCCCGCTGCTGGTGGGCGGCGCGATCTCTTGGTACGTGAGCACGCGCTCCAAGGACGCGGCGGTCAATACGGCCCGGCAAGAGAAGGGCACGCTCATCGCCTCCGGCTTCATCGCCGGCGGCGCCCTCATGGGCGTGGTGAGCGCCATCCTCCGCTTTGCGAACGTGGACCTCTTCCTCACGAACTGGAACGCCCAGTACGGTGAGGCGATCGCCATCATCCCGTTCCTGCTGCTGATTGCGTATATGGTCTATTCCTCTATGAAAATCAATAAAAAATAAGATTTCTCGACTTCGCCTTCGGCTCCGCTCGAAATGACAGGGTGCATCTCTTGTCATTTCGACCGAGCGAAGCGAGCGGAGAAATCTGCCAATGAATTATGGAAAAGATACTTGATCGTTTTTTGAGGTACGTGGCTGTGGATACACAGTCGAATGAGGAGTCGGAGAGCCAGCCTTCGACGGCGAAGCAGTTGAATCTGCTGCGGATGCTATGCGCGGAGCTGAATGCGATGGGTGTGGAGGCGACGCTGGATGAGTTCGGGTATGTGATGGGGTCCATCCCGTCCAATGTAGAGGCGAAGGTGCCGGCCATCGGCTTCATCGCCCATGTCGATACGGCCCCGGACGCCTCGGGCGCAGACATCAAGCCGCAGATTGTGGAGAACTATGACGGCGGGGAGATTGCCCTCAAGGGCGTGCCCGGCCTGGCGCTGAAGCCGTCCGAGTTCCCGGAAATGCTTCATTATTTGGGCCAGACGCTGATCACCACCGACGGCACGACGCTCCTCGGCGCCGACGACAAGGGCGGCGTGGCGGAGATCATGGACGCGGTGCAGTACATCGTGGCCCATCCGGAATTCAAGCATGGGCCCATCAAGATCGGGTTCACCCCTGACGAGGAAATCGGCCGTGGCGTCGTGAAGTTCGATGTCGCCCGCTTCGGCGCGGATTACGCGTACACGATGGACGGCGGCGAGATCGGCGAACTGGAGTTCGAGAACTTCAACGCCGCATCGGCCAAGATCCATATCCAGGGCCGGAACGTGCACCCGGGCTACGCGAAGGGCAAGATGAAGAACGCCCTCCATATCGGTCAGGAGTTCTGCGCCCTGCTGCCTGTGGACCAGCGCCCGGAATACACGGAGGGCTACGAAGGTTTCTTCCACCTGATCGCCTTCAACGGCTCGGTGGAAGAGGCGGATATCGCCTATATCATCCGCGACCACGACAGGGGCAAGTTTGAGGCGAAGAAAAAGATGATTGCCGATTGTGTCGATTTCATCAACGTGAAGTACGGCGCCGGCACCGCCGTGCTCAACCTGCGCGACCAGTACTACAACATGCGTGAGCAGGTGGAACCGCACTACTTCGTGGTGGAGAAGGCCGTCAAGGCCATGGAGATGGCCGGCATCCCGGTGAAGATCCAGCCCATCCGCGGCGGCACCGACGGCGCGAACCTCTCCTTCAAGGGCCTCCCCTGCCCGAATATCTTCGCCGGCGGCTTGAATTTCCACGGCAAGATGGAGTTCGTCCCGCTGGAAAGCATGGAAGCCGCGGCGAAGGTGATCCTGAACATCATCTCCCTCTTCGCGGAGTAATTTGCAAAAAATCCTTATCTTTGCAGTCCGTTCCGCCCCCTTGCGGAACGGCCACATCGCCCTGGTGGTGAAATGGTAGACACGAGGGACTTAAAATCCCTTGGCCCGAAACGGCCGTGCGGGTTCGATTCCCGCCCGGGGCACAGAAAAGACTTTGTAATTTGCTAATTATCAGTCATTTACAAAGTCTTTCTTTTTTGTATTCACCAAATTTGGACACAATTTGACCACATTTTGAATACAGATATTGGAGCAGCGCCTGACACCGGAGAAGGTGATAATGTCCACCGGGCACAATGACTACGATACGATGAAACCGTACATCGCATTGACCGACAAGACAAGACAGAATGCTCTCTTGAGCAGTTTCAAGATTGGAGAGGAGAAGCCATAAAGGTTTCTCCTCTTTTATTTCCTAATCGCTGTATATTGCGCCACCACCTTCCCGTCCTTATACACTGCAAATCCTGGTCGCCCGCTCCTGAGGGTTATACCGCCGTAGTAACAACCTGCCTCTCGCCCCGCTTTCTTGGCACTGCGGAGCACTTACTTGACTCTCACGAAATGCCGATAGTCAACGCCCCACGTGCCGATGGAGTAGGTCGTCCCCTCCTTCTGCCAGACCATCTCCTCTGAAGTTAATTTGACAAGCGTATACGTGACGTTGCTGTAGTCCGACATCTGCGGATTGATGGTGATGGTTCCCTTCTTGATCAAGTCGATGGCATAGGTGCCGGTGTAGTCGTGGGACCCACCCCCAAGTGCATCATAAGTATGGAGTTGATAATGATTGTTCCCGTCAAAAGTGTACTCCACGGAACCATCCATCGCAAAGACCGTAGGGTCATACTGCTCGGACCAGGTGCCCTCCAGTTTGTTCAGATCGATCTTCTTACAACCGCAAAGTCCGGCCGCCAGCAGCGCAGCGCAGATCATCGTTCTCAGTATCTTCATGGCTTTCGTTTTCCTATTAAACGCACAAAAGGCCGAAACACTGCATACAAATCCTCTTTTTCTCCTTCCGCCAGGCAGGACCTTCCCGGGCCCCGCCTGGTTTCCGGAAAAAGTGTTTATGTTTAACTGTGCTTATGAATGCCGAATCAATCCTTCTTCAGCACCTCGGCCGGATTCATCCTGGCGGCCCGCAGATAGTGCGACAGCACAACCAGGACGCATAGGGCCGCCACGATAATGAGCGTCAGGACAAACACGCCCAGCGAGAAGCCCACCCGGTGCGAGAACTGCTGCAGGTAGTACCGGACGATCAGCCAGCCAATCGGCGCTGCTATCACATAGCAGATGGCCACCGTCCGCAGGTAAATCCACAGGCCCTCCGAAGTAATCTGAGGGATTTCTGCACCCAAAACCCGCTTGATGGATATCTCCGTCCGCTTGTACTGCACATCCATCAACACCTGGCCCCAGATGCCCACCAGCGACAGAAGCACCGCCAGCAGAGAAAACAGCCACACGGCCAGCCTCAGTCGCTCTTCGCCGCTGTATAGGTTCTTGCCGATGGCATCATAGAACTGTACCTCGTAAGGCATCGTCGGGTCCATATCCGTCAGGATGGTCTGGATCTTATCCACGGCAGCGAAGCGGTCGGCGCCATCGGTCAGACGGATATACGCAAAGGGCATCGAGTGGCCCTTCTTGGTATGCACCTGGAAGGCAACAGGGGAATCGGCTTTACGCATGGAGGTGATATTCACATTATTGATGAAGCCGACAATAGGCGCTCCGTCGCCGAATTCATCGGCATAAACCCGTAGTTCCGCACCGTGGGCCTTCAAGTCCTGGGTGAACAGGATCGGCCCGAATTCACCTTCATTGAAATCCCGGCCTTCCAGCACCTCCAGCCCCAGCACCTGCGGGAAGTTCCAACTGCAGAAAAGCATGCTCATTGACACTTTTCCGTCGCCGAAGTTTACCCCCTGGGTCATATAGGTGTCAGACCCACCGATGAGGTCGTTTGCGTAGGCCACATCCTTCACCTCCGGAAGCGAACACAGCCTTTCCCGCAGCCAGTCCGCCTTTTCGCGGCCGTTCTCTCCGCCGATATTTACCACGGCGAGGTTGTTTTTGTCGTATCCGCAGGGATATTCCTTTATGAAGCGGCTCTGGCGCTGCACGAAGAAGACGAACACAAGCAGGGCGATGGAGACAACAAACTGCACGCCCACCAGCACCGAACGCAACGTCTTTCCGGACTGTGACAGCCCGTAGTTTCCCCGGAGGATAAGCGCCGGCTGCCCGGAGGTCGAATAGATACCCGGCCAGATACCGGCAATGATGCCCGTGGCCAACGCCACCGTTCCCACAAATATCAGAAGCCCCCAGTGCTTGCTGAGCGTAAACGCCTGCATCAGCACTCCCTGAGTAGCCAGCGCTTCAGATATCGGTCCAAGCAGCAGGGCGGCCACCGCAAAGGCGCAGATGCACCAGATGACGGCTTCGTCCACCACCAGCGCCCTCAGGCGCGCCGTCGATGATCCCAGGATCTTCTGCAGGTTGATATTTCGGATGCGCAGCGGCGTAAGGGCCACATAGAAGTTCGTGAAATTGATAAGGCCGATCGCCAGGATCAGGACGGCAATCGCAATGAGCAGAAGCAACTGCGACCGGCTGCCACTCTTATAGACATTTCCCTCGTTTCGGAAATAGATGCTCGTCAGCGGCACCAGCTCGATGGGCGTAAGCCAGTCTCCTCCCGGCGGGAAATCAAAATGGCTGTTGAATTCATCGGCCACAGCCTCCGCACTGCCGGCATCATCCAGCAGCAGATAGCAGATGAAATTGGCCCCGCCGTAGGAACCTTTCTGCACATCCCCGACAGCCAGATATAGGTCGTTGCCTAGCTGCGTATTGGACGGGAAGTCCTCGTAAACACCCATCACAGTGATTTCCCGGGGCACCTCCATATACTTGGCGTCCGTCTTCAGCAGCTTGCCAAGCGCAGGCTCCCCGGGGAACAGGTTTTCTGCCAGGGACCGGGGAATAATCACGGAATTGGGCCCTTCCAGCGCGTGGGAATCGCCCTCGATCATCTTGATGCCGAATACATCGATGAATCCCTCCGACACGAAGAGCAGTTCCCGCTTGTAACCCACAGGAGTCTCGCCGTCCTTTGCCGCGGAGAAATAAATCTCTCCCATGAAAGGCATCACCGTGCATCCCGCCTCGATGTGGGCCGATGAGGCGATGATATCATCAGCAAAGCCCCTCGGCAGGATATTACGGAAAAGCGATTCATCACCCTTCTTGTCGGCCCGGAACACCCGGTCTGCAGTAGGATGACATTTGTCGAACGACAGTTCATAATCCGCCTGCAGAAAGATGAGTGCAAACGCCACGAATGCAGCCACCAGGCCCGTAAAGTTCAGTACCACCGCCACAGGATAGCGGCGTATCAGGCTTTTGAGATTCTTGAAAACCATAATCTATTCCTTTTTTAACTCTACCGCCGGATTCGTCTTCGCGGCCTTCAAGGTTTGCCAGAGAACGGCAAGGAAGGAAATGAGAATGGCGATAATGCCCCCGGCAACAAACACCCATCCGTAACCTTCGATCCTGTAGTAGAACTGCCTTAAATAGCGTTCGGCGAGGAATATGGCGACGGGGATGCCGATGAGGACGGCTATTCCGACCAGCACCATGTACTCTCTTACTGAGCGTTCGGTTTCGGTGGCGACACTGCCTCCGAAAACTTTGCGAACGGCGATGTCGCGGGTTTGCATTCCGGTGTAATATGCGCTCATTGCAACCAGTCCCAACAAGGAAATCAAGGTGGCCAAGGCCATGAAGAGTTCGATCAGGCTGATGAAGTTGCGTGTCGTCTCCATGCCCTTTTCAATCAATTCAGGGATGTAACCATAGTACTGTTCCCCATATTCCGTTTTCCCAGTCAATCTTATGCTTTCCTCCCTTCCGATCTCTTTCAGATCGGAACGTACGTCGGAATCGAAGCGGTTCAGTTTCAGAACCACATTGGCATAAGCCTCCAAATCTCCGACAGAAACGATTCCAATCTGATTACCCTCCACCTCGGACGGGCCCTTGACAGCGTAGTCTTTTATGATTCCTCCTACGTGCGAGTCTCCCACAACAAACTTGAGGATACTCGGCGGGGTGGGATTCTCCTCATCCAGGGAAAAAACCCTGGCGGCAGACTCGGTGAACCACAATGAGTTTCGCATCGGGGTCCCAAAATCCTTCTCTACCTCGAAACCGAACATCCCGAAAGCGTCCTCATCACACTGGAGCAAGCCGATGAACACCTTCTGTTCGTCAACGGTTGTCGTAAGATTCATCTGACCGTTGCTGGGATATCCGTTGCTGGTTCCGATCTTGTCGACATAAGGCTTTTCAGCCAGGACGTCTTTACCGATACTCCCGCTGGAGATGTAGTACAAACCGTCCACATTCGCTCCAAGGGGCATATTAATCAAATGATGATATTGGAGTTCCATCACCAAGGCCAGAGAAATCAGGGTGACGGTGATGATGTTCTGGATGACGATGAACACCTTGGAGAAGAGGGTCTTGGTCTGACGGCGCTGCTCTCCCTTGATGACGTCCACCGGGTTGTAACGGGAAGTCATCCAGGCGGGAATCAGCCCGGAAACCAGGCCGATCAGAACGGCCAGCAGAGCATAAGCGCCCAGATACAACGGAGACAGAGACACTTCGAGTGCGACATCTCCGGCCACGTACCGGTTGAAAACCGGCTCCAGGGCCTTGGCCAGCAGGAATGCAAATGCCAGGCAAACCGCCACGAACAGGATGGACTCCGAGATATACCGCCACCGGATCCGGCTTTTGGATTCTCCGAGCGTCGAACGGATGGCCATCTCTTTGCTCCGTTTTCCAGCCAGGGCGACACTGAGGTTGATGTAATTGAACAGTGCCGAAGCGAGCAGCAGGATTCCGACGGCTATCAGGACATAGACCAGCGTGGCATTGCCATGTTTCAGGTTGTTTCCCGCTTTGAAGAAATAAATATCCTTGAACGGCATGCTCATCGAACACTCCGGCTTATTACCCGAGAACATTTTGGAGAATTCCCGGGTTACCACCGTATCAATGAGCGTTCTTACTTCCTGATGGTCAGCACCTTCCCGCAAACGGACCAGCACCAGATCCACCGGATTGACAAACTCCGAAGCGGAAGGAGCATCGGGTTCATTGAAAGCCTGATAGATGTCCCCCTCTTTCAGAATGGAACGATCAGACGCACGGACAATCCCCCCGACCACACAAGTATCACCCCTGTTCATAAGGATGACTGTCTTGCCCACAGGATCCATATCCGGAGAGATCGTCCTCGCAAACGATTCACCCAGGAGGACCTGGTGCTTGTCGTTCAAGACTTTCTCATCCCCGGAGATGAAGGTGTGAGGCAGGAACTCGAATATCTCCGGATCGACACGATACACATTGGGGGATCCCTGAACCTGCTCACCATTGAACGTGACTGCGGAACCGATCATATCGATCCTTCCCGCAGCCTCGATGTCCGGGACCCGGTCCTGCACGACCGCCATCTCCCCAGGCCATGCGTACATGAAATCCTGCCGCCCGCTTGTAAGCGCATAGATTCGTTTGTAATCCGGTGCTTCCCTCGTGATAGCCAGTTGCTGCCACGTGTAGCAGAAGATCACAATCACGAACGCCAGGCTCACAATCAGCCCCACCGCCTCAATGGCGGTGTAAAGCTTGTTGCGGGAAAGGAATTTAAGGTAACTTTTCATGCGCGTTTATTCACTCTTCAAAGACTCCACTGGATTGGCACTTGCCGCTCTCCAGCTCTGGAGCGTTACGACCACAAGGGTAATGACAACAACCGCGATCAGGCTCACCAGGAATATCCAGATTGGGATATTGGTGCGAAATGCGAACTGACTCATCCAGCGCTGGCAGACGGCATAGGCAATCGGCGCGGAGATTATGAATCCCACTCCGGCGATGATCAGATATTTTCGGTTGATCTTGTCCAGTATTTCCCGAACCGTAGCTCCATTGACCTTTCTGAGCGCAATTTCCTTTCGCATGAAACGGGTATCGAACCATACAAGTCCCAGAATCCCTATCAGTGCGATTATCAAAGACAGGAGAGAGGACAGTTTGATGAGTCTTGTCTGGCTGGTCTCCTGCTCGTAGAGCCGCTCAATATCTTTGTCCAGAAAGCCCGTTTCGATGTCTGCATCTTCTAACCCCCTCATATCCCGATAGTACTTCCGCGCCTGGGCAAGGATTCCCTGCACATCGGCATCCGGCTGAACACGGATCATGAAGGAGTTATAATTATACTTATCCATAACGAACAGGGCCAAAGGAGAAAACTCGTGCTGAAAAGTACGGGCATGGAAGTCTTTCAAGATGCCGATGACCGTGCATTCTCCTCCGAAAAAGGGCAAGGATTTACCCACGCCATAGGACGGCAGCGCTTCCAGGAATGACTCATTGACAAGGGCGACATAATTCTCACCCGGCAAGGGCAGACGCCCTTCAAGCAACTCCAATTTGAAAAATCCAGGATACTCCGGCGGAACCTCTCGGAAACTGTACTGGACCACGTTATCTCCTTCCTTGATTTCCGTCCTGGATGATTGGAATTCTTGGATGGGAGATTCTCCCCGGGTGACGTCAACAACCCCGGGAATGCTTCTGATTTGGTCGGCCACTTCCTTAACTTGGCTGAACTGGTGACTGTCCATTTTCAGCACCAGCTCATAGTCAAATCCCAAGGCGTTGTTCTTGACCATAAAGTTTGTCTGACGCTGAAGGATGAGGGCAGAGATGATAAAGACGAAAGACAGGACATACTGGAGTATTAAGGTGACTGTCCGCAGTACGTCGCCTTTCGCCGACAGCGAATACGCCCCTTTCAGAATCAGCGCGGGCTGGAACGAGGTGCTGTAAAGGGCCGGAATCAGTCCTGATGTTGTTGCAATGAGCAAGGCGACGGCTCCGCCTATTCCAATCACCGACAGGTTCTTGCCCGGGTCCATGCTGCCGGAAAGGAAGGAAGCCCAAGACGTTCCGCTCAACGTCCTCATCGCCAGAACTCCGGCGAAAAATGCTGCCACAACAATACCGGTTGCCATTAGCAGTTGTCTCCGTACCAAAGAGCCCCTGGAGGCACCATATACTTTGCGCGTATTGATTTCCTTGATCCTGAACGGGATGGCCGCCATCGCAAAATTGATGTAATTGAACGCCGCAATCGCCAGGAAAAGGGTGGCTATCGTCAGCAAGACAAAAGACATCAACTTGTTTCCACCCCGCCCCCTTCCGTAAATATCATTACCTTTGACATACCAATAATCATGGATTTTCGTGAGTCGGAAGTCTTTTTCGGAAGAACCGATATTGACTTTTTTGACCGCGTCTCGGACGGCATTGACATTTGCCCCAGATTTCAACTTGACATAGGCGTAGTGGGGTTGGTGGTTTGGTAGTTCAAGGTCCGCATCTCCTTCGTGAATCAGGATGCCGTTGACCATGCTTTCATTATCCCTCCTGTCCTTGTAGACACCAACAATCCTGCACTCATGCTCCCACTCGAAAATGAAGGTTTCCCCGATGGGATTCCGGTCTGGGAAGAACTGCCTGGCTGCAGATTCTGAAATCAAGGCATCGCCCTCGGTCGCAAAGCCTTCCCGACTTCCTTCCAGAAGGGTGATATTGAAAACATCCAAGACTGATGTCTCTGTAACACCGTAGCTGATACCACGGGCAGTCACATACTCTCCGGCCTTGTCTTTGATCTGAATCATACCCAAAGGATCGTCTTTGGTTCCCCAGTAATCACAAGCAGCATCGATTCCCGGTGAGCAATCCCGGATGAGCGGAATCACCGGGCGTAAAACAACCGGAGTGTACTTCCCGTCAAATGCGGAGGGATAATCTACAACGTAGACATCCTTCCCTCCCTTGAACTTATCATAACGGAAATCCCACCAGACCTGACTCATCAGAATCAGAAATATGGTGAAAGCAATCCCTAAACCGATAATGTTCAGCAGTGCCGGCACCCATCGAGTTTTAATACTGAGTAATCTCATTGTGCCCTCCTAAAGTTCATTCTTAACATCGCTCACAATCTGCCCGTCGAACAGGTCGATCGTGCGCTGGGCGCAGGCGGCGTCTTTCTGGGAGTGGGTCACCATCACGATGGTCGTGCCTTCGGCGTTGAGTTCCTTCAGGAGGTCCATGACTTCCTTGCCGTTCTTGGAGTCGAGGTTACCGGTGGGCTCGTCCGCGAGGATCAGCTTCGGGCCGGCCACGACGGCGCGGGCGATGGCCACGCGCTGCTGCTGGCCGCCGGAGAGCTGCTGCGGGAAGTGATTCGCGCGGTGGCTGATGTTCATCCGCTTCATGATGTCGGTGACCTTCTGCTTGCGCTCCGCGGCGCTGATGTTCAGGTACCGGAGAGGCAGTTCAATGTTCTCATACACATTGAGCTCGTCAATCAGGTTGAAGCTCTGGAACACAAAGCCGATGTTGCCCTTGCGGAACTTGGTGCGCTCCTTCTCCTTGAGGTTCGCCACCTCGGTGTCCAGCAGTTTGTAGCTGCCGCTCGTCGGATTGTCCAGCAGGCCCAGGATATTCAGCAGCGTGGACTTGCCACAGCCAGAAGGACCCATGATAGCGACGAACTCGCCGTCTTTGATTTCGAAGGAAACGCCATTGAGCGCCGTGGTCTCGATCTCTTCCGTCCGGAAGACTTTGCAAAGGTTGGAAACAGTGATCATATTTGGTAAATGCATTCAGTTCTATCTATGATAGAAAACAAGCATTTGCCGTGCCAAAACATTTAATACACTGATAATCAGATTGATACCAAAAAACCCAAAGTGTAAAGGTTGTAAACCAACTGTAAAGAAACTGTAAAGATGGGCTTTACACTTTATAATTGTTGTAAAAAGAATCGCAGCACACTCTCCGTGTGGTTAAAATGGGACCCCGGTGCATTTTCGGTGCATTTTTTCCGAACCCAAAATAAGAAAACCCCCCTCTGAATGTACTCAGAAGGGGTTTTTGGCCAAAAATAAAGCGGAGAGAGCGAGAGCGGGTTCTGTTTCCTGTTGTTTCTCGTTTTGTGGGCGAATCCACCTTGTAGATGTCCCAGATGACATTTTTAGCGCCATTTCTACGGCGCTGAACATCGTGCGATAATATCCGTTTCAAAACGCTTTTTCGGGCACGGTGCGTTTTTTTTGAGGGGAAAACGCACCGTGTCAGAATAGTCATGCCACAGCTTCCGCTTTGTCTTTGGCATTGTAGTAAAACACGCTGATGGTCTTATCTCCTGACCACATATAAGCGGTGTATTCATCAGTAAAAGAGACTTGGCTGGAATTAAATTTGCTCGCGCACTTCTGATGGATGGTTCTGAACTTATCAACAGAATCCACATTTCTGCTGAACGTCCTTCCAGGGAAGAGGTCTCCATTTCCCGTGACGGAGAAATCACACTGAAGGAAATAGGGGGCATTCTTATCCGTTGTCTTATTCACCGGCAGGGTCTTTGTCATTTCAACGGCCTTCTTGATGAGCGGGTTCTCTTCATGGACGAAGTTGTCCTTGGCGGTAGGCTCTGACTTCTTCTTAGCGCCTCTCTTTTTCTTCTGAGAGGGGATATTAAAGAGTACCAGGTAAATGGTTCCACAGCACACGTTCGCCACACAGTTGTCCTTTGAGACCACCAGCGAGCCATTGCGATAAAGCCTTGCATATGTCTCAAAAGAAGGCATGAGTTCCGAAAGGGTATCAGCATCCTCATATACCCTTACCCTATCACCGCAGAGATTAAGGATTTTACCATCCCGACTAAATTTGTATCTATCATAAAACGGTGTATTAGCATCCTCTCCTGTAGACAAGGAGAGTTCTTTCGCCTGTTTGATAGCTTTTTTCATAAGAGAAGTCCACCTCTTCCGGCGTTTCAACTCATCCACTGAAAGATTGTTGCTTCCGTCGCTATTGGAAGAAATCGCATCCACTCCATCACAGTCTTCTTCAGGGAAATGATACAATCTTACTTTGAGTGAATTCATACTCTCATTAACAACAAGATAGTCATCGGTTGATGCCAGCACATCATGTTTCAGAAAAAGCTTTTCGTACTTCTCTGACGACGAGCGAAACGCTTCAAGGTCTTTCACAACCATATTCCGCCACGTGGGCTTAGAATAACCTGGGGTTTCAGAGTCTCCATACGCAAAGATACCTTCAACATAATATGGCGAATTGACATCAATATCACTCGGGACGGGAAGCGCTTTCAACGCTTCCAGAGCTTCTCCCACAAAATCTTGTTCGCCAAATGACATTGGAATCGTATCGTCGGACTCCTGTTCATTAGTTGCCGGAGCGGCCTCATCATTCTCGGGGGTATCACTATCCAGTGATTCCAGAGCATCATTCTTGTCGTAATCGCCCAGGGAACTCTTGGCTTCAGGAAGGGCGAGGATGCACTCGTCCTTATCCTGATTGTTCTCCACATTCGTGGTCGGAGTCTGGTCATGCTCGTCCTTGTAAGATGAAAACGTATGGTCTTCTACCATGCCCGCCTCGTCAAGACAAGAAATGATTTCTGAGCGGGTTGCATGAAAAATGCTAATACTGTCCAAATAGAAGGAGGAAAGAGCCACCATTTCATTGTGGCGTTTGGTCTCGAGAAGGGGATCGATACGATGATTCGCCGCCCATAAAAAAGAGTCCTTGGTTTCACGAAGTTCTCTGTAGGTCATTTCAGCAAAATTGGTGCTGTTAACCATTTCTGCAAGTTCAGAATAATTCTGCATAATTACTTAAATATTAAAATGTTAAACAAAAGATTATGAGAGTTGTCCCGCATAATTCACGTGTCCCATCTGTCCCACGGGAGGGACAACAGGGACAGTCGGGACAGACTGTCCTTCAGGGACGGTGATGTTGGTTTTCTTGGCCATGTCAAGACGCCGCTGGACGGTGCTCTTGCCCAGATTCATCGCTTCTGCAATCTGGCGGACAGTCATACCATCTCGCTGCATCATCAGAATCTCAAGAATCTCGCTGGCGCCTTCGCCACCTGCCAGAGCGTTGAGATGATCTTCTTCACGCCCAGTGCCCAGGATGTCGAACTTGAGGAATCCTTCGTCCTTGTTGACATCCAGAAGGAGGACATTGTCGGCGTCATACAGGAATTCTCCAGTGCGGACCTTGACCTGCTTGAGATAGCGGAGGTTGGAGTCATTGGCGCTACGGGCGAGCGCAATACCGGCATCAAAGAAGTTAATGAGCTTGGCGGAACCGGCCAGGTCATTCTGGGTGATAGGCTTCCATCCACGGCGCTTGGGGGTGTGCGCGATCACGATGGTCGTCAGGTTGTACTTCTTCTTGAGGCGGATGAGCTGCTTCATGAAGAGACCGGCCTTGGCGCTACTCTCACTCCCGTTGCAGATGAAGGAAATGTTGTCAATCACAAAGAACCTGGTTCCCTGGACGGCGGCCTTTTCAATAGAATCCAGCGTTTCCTGTTCCAAATCGGCTCCAAGCATGAGTTCGGGCTCAATCTCTGCGCGCTGGAAGTTTTCCGGGAAGACGTGAGCCTTTCCGGTGGCGGTGTCGCTGTAACGCATCTGGAACTGCTTCGAAGAGAGCTCCAGGTCTACGTAGAGAACCTTCTCGGTTTTCGCGATGTCCTCAGCAATCTGGGTGGCGAGGATGGACTTACCCACATTACTCGCCGCAAAGATGACAGTGTTCTCATACTCCACGATCAGGTCATAGAAGTACATCTTGGGATCGGGAGCCGTAAGGCTTTCCTTGATCCACTCATTGGCGGCCTTGATGTTCAGAAGGCCGGCGTGCTTGGTCTTGTACGCTTCAGTCATGGCGGACTCCACCTGCACTCCCACAGGTGTAGGTCCAGTAGTAGTTTTATTATTCATCATATAGTTTGAATTAGTAAGTTTCATGTCTAATTTCCCTCAGGACGCATCTTCCATATGAAGGATGTGTCCAGTTCATTTCTGTTGGGTGATAGAAGGATGAATCCATGGGGTCATCCTCTGGGTCATACATTACTGAATCCACGTAGAACTCATTGGGATCCAGATACTCTTCTTCCCTGACCAGGGTAGCAGTAGTTTCATAGACTTTCTCCTCAAGTACAGATACATTTTGACATACCTGTTCCTGAGTCTTTTGTTCACGCATCCCCTTTTCAAGGTTTTCCTTTTCCCTCTTCCTTTTTTCTTTAGGAGACAGTTTGTGGAGATGAAATTCTTCCAGGATTGTCTTATCCAGGTTATAGTACTTCAGGAGTTTCAAGACTCCTTTCTTCCCACACATGGTGATGACATATTCCACTGACTCACCAGCAAATTCACCTTTCTTAATAATGGAGGACATGACAAGTCTCCCAAGTCTTTTTTGACTCATATATTTGAAAATTAAACATTTATGAGGAGAGAGTCCCCACTCACAGGTCTCGACAGTGAACCCTGCACAAATAAACATAACAAAACAGGAAGCGTTTTGCGGAGAAAAATGATGTTATTTGTATTATTTTCTAAAACATGCCCTGCAGCGCCTTCAATGGCCGAAATAACTTTAACAAATCATTAGTCACGTAATCCACACCGGGCGAACTCCCGGTGTGGTGTTGTCGTGCTCCTTCATTAGATTAGTAGTTAGAGGTCAGAATACCGTTCTTCAGTGAAAGCGCCGTACACTTCCCGGAACGATGTTTATTGAGATTGACCGTCAGCAGCAGGTAGGCGGCACGATTCTGCTGGGACAACATCTGGATGAATCCCGCCTCGACATCCTCAAGAATTTCACGCATGAGAACCGTTTTCGTGTACGTCGTCTCATCACCAGCCTTGCGGCTCGCCTCCATCAACTGTTCACAGATCAGTTTCTGGATGATGATGTCATATGCCGCTTCGGTGCAGTCCGGATGATCCAGCGGAGTCCATCCGTCACCAAGCCACATGTCCGTGGCGTTGTTCCAATACTTCATGTAGAGATTGTCATCCACATCGTATTTGATCAGGTCTTTCATAATGAATAGCACTTTAGCCTATACCCGTGCGAAGGTTCTAAAGGGTTATTGATTTGTTTTGAGAATCCACACCGGGCAGATTGGCCCGGTGTAGAATTGATGTTCTTACTCCTCGTCCTGATCATCATCGATGCGGCACCAGTGCCCATCTTCATCCTTCTTCCACATCCCGCGGTCATACTCGTGCGTGAGGAAGTAGTACTCCATCACCTGATCGATGGAGATCTCATCGTGCTTCGGCGCCCACACGTCATACCAGACCATATTGACCGCCTTGCCTCCAGAGAGGGTATACTCTCCGCAATAGGAGTCCTCATTCTGGTCGCAGAAGATGACATGGAGGGTCACCTCGGGGAACATCGCCGAGAGGATGGCCATCGCCATCAGAGGCGTGGTAGAAGGCGTGTTGAAGATGATACGGTTAGGTGCATCCACCGCATCATCCTTGATCGGCTCGGCGTCTCCCTTGGTGCCCCACCACTTCATGCGCCAATCCATCCAGTCAGGGATGGTGAAGGACTCCACTCCCGGGAGGAGCTGGACCCCCTTGATCTCCACCTCGCGCTTTCCCTTCAGCTTTTTAGGCATGGGGTAGATCGACTGGAGGGAGATGGACTTGCCCCTGGAGCCCTTGATGAAGTAGCGGACCTCGGCGACCTGCTCTTCGGTGCCGTTGATCGTGAGAATGTTGGTAACAGTGTTACTCATAATTGAAAAGCACTTTAACCTGTACCCGTGCGAAGGTTTTAATGATTGAACTTATGGAATGCACTTTTACCACCCAGTGCGAAGGATTGATTTTGTTGCTCTTAAACTCCAGCCTGCTCACACATCTCAACAATTTCCTCGTACGCCAGGAAATCGCAATCGTGGTGGCCCTGAAAAAGCTCGCACAGCTCCTTGCTCATAATGGCCAGGACCTCATTGTCACTCGCGACCATGAAGACCGTATCTTCAGCATTGACAGACATGAAGAGGAGAGGCGAGCCCTCCTGCCAACCACGGACCATCAGGAAAACCACCAGGTCCTGGAGACCCGGCTTTCCACGCCGGAAGGTCACCTCGATGAGTTCCTCGCCCTTCTGGATGAGGGCAGAGGTTCCAGCCAGAATGTTAGCGTAACAGTTGTTCATATTGAAATACACTTGACCTATACAGTGCGAGGTTCTAAAGGGTAAATAATTGATAATATGCAGTGTAATGACTGACCGGCATGCCTTGTTTTTTGAGCCAGGCGAGCTCAGAGAGAGCGGTGGGCCTTTCTTTTTTGACCGATGACCAGTGACGTGAAGGCCCAACCTTTTGAAGTCACAATCAGTCTCATGTTGTCAAAGAACTTGTTTTGTCTTCCGACAATACAAAGGCACGGGTTTATCTGTTAGTGAAAAACATACACCCCCTTGTCTGGCTCGAAATAGTTGTTTTTCTGGTCCCAGTAGCCTTTTTGTATCGCCGTCAAAGAGCTTTTGCTTTCTTTCGCAATACAAAGGCACGGGTTTAACTGTTAGTGAAAAACATACACCCCTGGTTCTGCTTGAAAAACCGCATTTTTCTTGTCCCAGCGCCTTTTTGCATCGTCGTCAAAGAACTCTTGCTTTCTTCCGCAATACAAAGGCACGGGTTTACCTGTTAGTGAAAAACATACACCCCAGGTTGTCCCAAGTTTTTTTCATTTTTAGTTACTGGAGATGAAGAGAGAGGTCTTGCTCGGCTCCGGTTATTTCCATATCTTTGAACGACTAAAGCAAGGACTCCTATGGCAAAAACATGTTATAATGAATGCCTGTGGTTGATACGGGCCGTAGATGGCAAACTGCAGAACTCTGGCAGTTATAGAGATGGTACGGGATACAGTCTGCGGAATCTTCTTGATCTTAACCCCCCGGGAGTTGAGATTAAGCGGGAAGACTTATATGATATAGACAATGAGAATTCCAAACGCCGGAAAGAAGCATTCCGCCAATTCATAATGAGATGGCGGGTGATTATCTACAACGAGTTTGGTCTCGCAATCGTGCACGAATCGTGTTCCGGATCAATTAAAGGGAAAGGAGAGGGAGGTTATTACTACTATCTCGCCAACCCCGAGCTCCTTGACGAGAAGGGGAAGACACTTAGAGAACATATCGAGTTTCTTGCTAAATCGGAGACGAAGAGGGATTCCTGGATTACGGTGGGTCAGATTGAAAAGCATTATAAGGGAGGTTTTTCATCTATGGGATATCTCTCTGCCGGAGTGGCGTCAACGCATGGATACCTTTCAAAAGAAGGGACGTCCTATAGAACTATTCTTGGCGAAGAGAATCTTGAACTGATTCAGTTTGCGATGCAGTTCGGCGAAGTCCTGACCATCAAGTACGGAAAGGTCAGAGCCGGGATTGACATCGATGCGGCATATTCCTTTGAACCTTATCAGGTAAAGGAGATTGAAGGACGCTGGTATGTCATCGGCAATCTATATCCTCTTGGCCATAAGGAACTGGCTGAATTGGCAATCTACGATCTCGCAAGATTGAGATTTGCCGATGAAGAGAATCCTGATGTACTATATGAGCCGGTTAAGGGCTTTAACATCAACGAAGAACGAGTAATCGATTTCGCGCTTCGAAAGCAATTGGGGCAAGTCCGAACCATTGAAATAACTACGCATTCAGAAGAGTTCGCCAAGTATGTTTCCGAACATCCATTGTGTTCTGCTCAAGAGATGACTTCCGACGGAAAGTTCCGGATATATGTGTGCTTGTCGAGAGACCTCCTTGTCCAGTTTGGTGCATATGGCGAGGAATTAAGCTTTGAGGTACTGCCGAAAGAAGGAGAGGGCCCTGGACTCTCCGTAATAATTCAAGATATTCTTCTGAATTTGTATAGAAAAACCGGCGAATAATCCAAAAAACCTCACCAACGGAAAGAGCTCCCTTTAAAACAACACGCTTGCGAGAATTGCGAAATCCATTTCGCATAGCTCCGCTATTGATTTCGCAGAAATCTACAACGCGCTGCGGAAAGTTTCGCGGAGGTTGCACTAACTAAGCTTAAGATTCCGCGAACGATTACGTTGCGAAATATCGCAATCAGACCCCCGGGGGTTTGGCCGGTTCCGGGGGCCCATGCTATATGTCCCAAGTAAGAAAAAGGATCGGGAGTCCGAAAACTCTCGATCCAGGGATAGTGAGTATGAAACGTGCCTTGTGAGCACCTGGTTGTGAATATGGGGTTCTATCATTATGTGAAAAGAGGCTCTATCCAGTTCTTCCGGTCTATCCGATTAGTTGATCTTGGACATCCAGGTCTCGTCCTCCGCAATCCCGGTTTCCTCTATCAGATACTCGTACAGCCATTTGAAGGTGATGAATTCCTCCCGGGTTCCCTCTTCCATATCTTCTTTTGGGATCCGCACGACCGCTGAACGCCATTTCAGGTTGTGCTTCCGTTGGCATAGGAGACATTCAGCCCGAATCTCTTCCGCCGTCACAAAGAACTTTTCTCCATCTTTGTACCAGTAGCGGCCATCCTCGGTCGTATATCCTGAAGGTGTTTGACCGGCCAGGATGTATTCCTCGCACATCGCAAGATAGCCAGGATAGAGTTCCATCGCCAGCAGGTCATCATCTTTCTCCCGCATCACCAGCCCAAATATATGACAGTATCCTTCACTGCCAGGCCAGAACGCATGCTCCGGTAACCAGACGGGGCGGTTGAACAAGATGACGTTGTATAGCCCTTTGTTCTTCTCTTCCTCCTGCTGTTCCGCGAGTCTGACCAGGCTGTCCATCAGGGTGTCGCAAATGATGAGACTTCTATCTCTTCCGCAGTCAAGACAAACGCCCTCGATCCCATCCAGGTCTATCTCATACCAGTCGAAGTCAAGGCCGAGCCTCATCATATGTCTGTATCCGATTTGATACGCCCATTGGTCGTTGATAGGATGCTCGTTGCCATCCTGGTCTATCCAGTTCTTGTCATCGGACAAGGTGAATTCGACTTCACGGTTTAAGCTCCAGTCGTGCATCGCGGCCAAATATCCCACATAAGAACAGATCGCATCTTCAATATTGTAGTATTCGTCGTCATCCGTTGTCTCCGGACATAAAAAACCATATATGGTTTCCATTCTTGAATTATCACACGGGCCGTCCTCGACGAGCAGCGGGTGGTTAAGCTTAACAAGGTATCGTTTCATAGTCTCTTATTACATTATATATAGTATTTATGGGTAGGGACGGTGGAGCGCCAGCGGAGACGGCCCGATAGAGAGCGTCAGCAGCCGGGAGCGTGCGGTGAAGGTGATAGACAGGGTATAGCTCTCCCTGGATTTCCCGGGGTACTCTCCCAGGATAGGAGATTATGGTGTTGGAGCGACCAGCGGGAGCGACATCTACTTTAGGATAAGGATGGTGGCGGGGAGCGAAGCGAGCCACCACCATAGGTGGCTGATAAGGTATGGTTGGTGGAGTTCTGCCATCCTATTACTATGGTTATTCTTAACAAGGAAGGTGATACATCCTACCATTCTCAATCTCAATATCAAGGATGGTGGAGAGCGTAGCGAGCCGCCAGCCTTGGCCTTCCCGTAAGGGGAAGCGCACTCCTCAATGAGTCTTTTCTTTTTCTTTTAAGAATTAATAACCGTTTCTGAAAGAAACACTTATTATCTTTTATTTATAAAATATGAGCAGTGACAGCGCATATTTTGACACCCTATTCAAGATCATCCAAGAGATTATCCAAGAGTTCCATAAGTTCGTTGTAATCATCACTATTCTTCTGTTTCACTGTCGGCTCATCTTTCCAGAACGAATATTCATCTTCTAACGCCTGTTCTATCCAAGAGTCCTCCGTTTCATCGATCGTTTCTTCGACCACGGGTGCGGCCTTTATCTTCCCGATATACTTTTTGATGGTATTCACGCAACACCCTATGATTTCAGCGTTCTTCTTCGGGGACAGTGTCCAGTCATATAACCTATTTATCCTCTGCTCTATGCTTTCCAGGGTATCCCGGTTATCTGCTTTCCACTCTTGAAGTCTCCTGATGCTGATACCCATCTTTTCTGCATTCTCATGGTCTGTGAGAGCAGGATCATAACGGGATTTGATTCTGTTGTCTGTCGCCACTCTCTGCCCCCTCTTCGCATCTCTCCTTTTCTCCCCATTGGTCTTCTTCCTTATGCCGCCGTTTTCATTTCTTACTTCCGGATTCACGACACAGCACGTACGCACTGTAAACTGTTCTTTTGTGTCATTGTCTATCTGTTTTCTCAAAGCCGACTGAATTAGTCCTTCTATCATTTTCGCCACGTCTGGATAGCCGGGTTCATATAGTTCCCAGTCCTCGTACTTTGTTTCTATCTCTCCACCTATTCCGTGAACTCTAACCGGCTTTTTCCTCCAGAATTCGAACTTGTCCGTCAGACACTTGAGAGTATACAGTTTCAGCAGCTCTCGATTCTCTATCCCATCGCAGCGTAGGAACAAAAGATACTTATACAAGAATCCCTTCAGTGACTTACGCTTGGTTATTGTACCATATACGGGCAACTTGTCCTTGTGAAAATGAAGCACCTTGACGACCTTCCCGTTTTTCTTTATGACCCTGGTCTTCATGCACCCGGTAATGTTGAACTTGTAGCGGACCACGTCCGCGCCATCAGACGAGACATATACCTCTTTACCGTTGAATCGTATCGTGGTTTCGTAGTGTCCAGAATCATAATGTAATCCTTTGGACTGGCAGACCTTCATCTGTTCTATGTAAGCTTCCTTAATTGTCATATAATAAATATAACACGTTTCGACAGAATTCATTTTAAGGAGGAAAACCACCACCTATCACACTGAATTCCACATAAATACTATGAGTACGAGCGGTCCGCAATCGTCTCGGGATATACAATAACAACAAATGTGAAATGGGTAAAACTAAAACTAAATCGCAGAGAATCAGCACATTCTCCGATTACTACAAGTCAAAGAAAAGACAGTCTATCAAGGAACACAGCTCCGTGGAGATCGAAGTTCCGTTCTGGAATGACGCCGTACAGTACGCCTTGGACAATCTCCGCCTTCTGGGAAATAATGGAGATTATTACGACTGGAACACTATGGTACAGAGAATCAAGTTGAAGTTCAGCCTCCTGAACATCTTCGACAAAGAATTCTTTACCGACGATTCGTTCGTCATCGCACACGTGAAAGACATCGTCTATCATAACTACTGCGCTGA
Organism: Bacteroidales bacterium; assembly: GCA_017651645.1. The sequence continues at coordinate 9,807 of JAGCCO010000217.1, read as the reverse complement.
CGGATACCTGTCGGGAGACACCGGCGGAGCGGACAACTATGATGCGGAGGAACTGGGGGCAAAGGCCTTCGTCATCTCCAAGCTGGCCGCTACCATCTTAAAGCAAGCAAGAGAGGAATTCGGACTGGAGACGGAACCTGAACCAGAAGAACCCGAAACGGTCGCTACCGTTTCATTGGAATCAGGGGAATCAGGGTGGGGAGTAGAGGACTTCTCAGCCTATGAACAGCGCAGTGTCGCAGGATTCGAGCGGTTCTCCATATTTCTCAAGGAAGGGATAAATACCCTGAGCTGCCAGGATGACGGAAAAGCACTGGACTATGTGCTCGACCAGGTAAAGAAGAAGGCGGGAAGCCTTAAACTGGAGGATATCCAGAAGGTTCTGGACAAAGAGAAAATGACGCTCAAAGACTACCTAATAAAGATAGCCAGGGACTATCTGGCCGGCGAGAGAATAAAACTCAACGGAGAAGTATTGAGCGACTGCGAGGACAAGAAAAACGTGCTCAAAGTGGCCAGGAAACTGTTCGCCAACCAAATAGCGGAGAAGGCGATGGGAAAGATAAGCAAGGAAAACAAGGAGGGGATATGAGAAAGCTGAGCAAATTGAAGAGACACCCTTCTACCCAATCTCTTGTCCTGTTTGACAATGTGTTGGACGCAGAGAAGGTATTATGCTCTGCAGAGATAAAGAAGTTGGTAGAGTACTTCTACGAGAATTATGACTTGTCTGTTATTCAGGTGATGAACCCGGAGAGACTGCAAGACTATTTCCGTGAAGAACAGTATAGGGCGGGTAATAACAACGGATCTATGATCTATCCGGTCAAAGCGCACTTTGATGACCTGACCCTGGATACGCACAGCGAAGAGTTCAGCGCTCCGTTAAACGTCCTGATTTTCACTCCGCCGGCGGCCATTTTTGATGTCCTCACCATCACCTGCCAATGGTATAACGGGCTTTTCCGGAATGACTTTTATGTCGTGGGCGTTATCGTGGATACTGATGATTTGAGGAGATTAAAATGAATGAATCCTCAATGAAATACAAGAGATAAGCGGATTATATTGCACTATATTTGCTAAATATAGTAACATATTTAACAAATATTCGCCATATATTTGCATTAACAAAAAGTATTTTATACATTTGTCGCGAACACCAAATCCAAACACTAATGGCCGAGTCTGCGAAAAGAGCGAGATTTACAAAAGTGGCATCCGCTCGTGTCACTAAAATCATTAATTATCTGGGACTTCTCCAGAATTGTTCGAATCGTAATAACTACGAATATGATTCCGATGATGTTGAGTTAATGTTCTCGGAAATAGGCAAGGCCCTGCGTGAGGCGAAAGCGGCTTATTCAAACGAGCTCAATAAGCAATCGGGTAAGGGTGGTTTCTCTTTCAAGAAGTAACTAACAATGTCAACGTCAGAACTTGAATGCCGCTGGCATTTCGCCCCTACGACCGGAGGTCAAGACCAAGGGCCTAACGAGGCGATGAGCGAACTTTTCAAGAAGGATCCTTTCGAGTCGCTGGTCAGGGAGTCCATTCAGAACTCCCTTGATGCCGTTGCGGACAAAGATCAACCTGTTCATGTCGTATTCCGTTGGAAAAGGCTTATCGGGAGTAATCATCCAGGTCTCTTTGCATTACAGGATCATTTTAAGGCCTGCGTCAGTTTTTGGAATAGCCCTTCTGCTCAAGAGAAATTCGCCCCAATGATTCAATACATTAAGGAGAATTCCATTGGTGGCGTGTATTACCTGGAAGTGAGCGACAGCAACACTTCCGGAATGGATTATAGGCCCAATGACCGTCAGTGCCCATTTTACTCCTTTGTGAGAAGTGCTGGGAATTCCAGCAAAGCCATGAACAGCGCTGGCGGCTCTTATGGATTTGGAAAGGCGGCGTATTTTAATGTGTCCAAGATCCGGACGGTGCTGGTGTCAACCCAGACACCTCAGGGAAAGAATTTTTTTGAGGGCGTTTCATCTATCTGCACGCATGAGTTGGATGGTGAAAAGCGTAGTCATGTTGGATATTATGACAATAACAACGGAGAACCGATTTCGGATATTGAGCGTATACCCAAACGGTTCCGTCGAGAAGAACCGGGGACAAGTGTCTGCATCGTTGGTGTTGACCAGAATGAGGGTTACGACGATATTGTACGCGCAGTCTTGTTACATTTCTGGTTATCGATTCTGGAAGGGAAGTTGACGGTCACCGTCAAATGTAGCTGTGACAATCAGCTGTTCAAGGAGAACGACACTCTGGACATCAACCAAGAAACACTGGAGGGGCTCATTGAAACGATTTACCCGGAGTCCCTGGACAAGAAACGAGGCCACTCGAATCCACGTCCTTACTATGAGGCTGTCAAGAATGCCGATAAAGATAAATCTCATATCTTCATTCAGCAATATCTGGGGCATCTTGGAAAAGTCCGTTTCTATGTCAAGAGAGACAAACAGGCATCAGACCATATTTCATACATGCGTTCTCCGAGGATGCTGGTCTGCAACAAATCCAATTCCACCGGTTACGGCTTTTATGGTGTCTTCATTTGCGATGACGAAAGGGGTAATGAAATCCTTCGCCACACCGAAAATCCATCTCATTCAGAATGGGACTGGAAAAACTGCCAGAAGAGTAATCAGTTTGAGGGGAAAGATGCGTTGGGAGAGATGCGGGAATTCATAGATCAATCTTTGTTTAAGATCTTTTCTTCAAACGGTGCTACCTTCCTCAACATCGCAGGATTGGATGAATTCTTGTTCATTCCCACGTCTTTCGAGGAGAGCGAAGATTATGATACAGAATCCTTAACAGGAACGCCTACAGGTCAGATTCAAGAAGAGGGAACATCTATCACGACCGAAGTGACTGACCCGAAACCGTTTTCGGCTCCGGCCCCTGAAAAGAAAACATCAACAGGTCATGTATTGGTTAACTACCGTTCCACGGCAGAAAATGCAGAATTAGGCGAGCTATACAGTGGCCATACGACCAAACCAGTGAAACAGTCTGGAGACGGGCAACCCACTTCAAAACTACCCAGTCAGCCACATCAAGAAAGTGAAGAAAGGGGCAAGATTGGTAATTACGCTTATCCAATACAGGTAAACTACCGTTCATTTGCTCAGAGGGAGGATGGTATTGTCTATCACATTATCATCATTCACTCCGAGATTGAGGTTGAGGATGGCCAGGTTGTCATCTTCACTGGCGGGGAGCAAGATGATGAGCGCATCAGCGTCATAGAATCAAGTATTGGGTCAGTCATTGATAATACCGTCTTTGGACTGAAACTTCATCCGGGGAAAAACATGTTAAGGATTCGCCTTGCCGATGATATGAAACACGCAATTAAACTGGAAGCCTATGAAAATAAATGACATATCACTTCCATATCCGGTTTTGGGCATAAGTGACGACGTGTATCCGCTTCTGAAAAATGATTGCGTCTCAATTGAGGAGCCAAAGAGCACTCCGGCCACGATTCTGTTCAGAATTCATCTTAAACAAAAGAACAAGGAGATTTCCCAGTTCATCAAGAAAGGGAAAGCCGATTATGTGTGCGAAGTCAATTGTGCGCGGACTTTCTACCGAACCTGCATTAGACAGTCGTCTCCTGATTTCACCGTAGAGTTACCCAGAAAGAGTGTCAGTGGCAGAGTTGAATTCGATTTGTTCGTGACAGTAAAGACACCTATCGAGCATTACCACAATTCCCAGTTCAATGCAGACTATGACGGGGTATATTTTGACATGGAACCGGGTGATGTCCTTGTGGCTTTTCCATCAGCATATTACAACCTCGATGTCAAGTACGACAAACTCTATGCGGCGGGTTCTTTCATGCAGATAGCAAATGGCGGTGATGATAGTAAACCGACTTGGTATAACATCAGTGGTGAAAAAATCCTGATTATGTTGCCGCCAAAAATGTTCAAAGTGTATGATGAGCGCATTTCTATGGATCGGGATTTCATTGAAATCATTCATTCATCCATCGTATTCAATGCCCTGGTCTTTGCCTTGTATCACATCGATGAACAGGCCTATGAAGGGAAACAATGGTCAGATGCCATCAAGTACCGTCTTGCAACAGAGCTAGAACTGAAGGGTTTTGACATTTCTGATAAAACACGAGTATTTGAACTCGCCCAAACACTACTTGCTGACCCGTATCAGCGAATGTTCAACCATCTTGCCGAGATGAAAACACATGGAGAGGAATAGATATGGCGCTACAAAGAGTTTTCAAAGAAGCCTATGTTGAGACGCTTCGTTGCAGTATTGATCCTGGAAAATACGCTGGAGATTCGTTTGAGTATGATGCCGCCCAAGTAAAGTATTTGGCGAATGTCCACCACCCTGAGGGGCTGCAGGAAAAACTTAACCCAGAGAATCTTTTGGAATCCGCAATCACTCTCTATGAGGCATACAAGGATTTGACACCTCTTGCCGCATCGAAGATTGAACTCTGGACATATTTGACTCATGTAGATCTGTTCGGCTTTATGCAGAAGTGGTATCCTGCTGTAAAGGATGGATCTGCGGATGCAAAATACATTCAAGATCGTTGGTTCCGCAGTCCCAAAGGAACTATCCGCTCGTCGTTAGCTGGTCTCTGGTGGTCGGTTCATTGTTCTGTGGACGATACACGGGAAGACAAATATGAGTTGACTCGGATGCTCTTCCAGAACGATAATATCCGTACACACTATTTCGGTCCATCCACTATCTTCCGCCACCGGGAAGCGGTTATTGGCATATTAGAATTTCTTGTGGAGAATCCGGATATATCGGGAGTTCATTTTAATAGCCGCTGTATTTATATCGCTCAGTATTTCAACCGTTTGGGAGCTGTAAAGCAGTTGGCGTATATGGATCGTGACTTCTTCAAAGAGGAATTGATGAAAAAAAAGCCAATACTCCAAACCGTTACCAGCAAGGCACAGGTCCTTGGTAAACAAGGGGCTATCGGCAATTCAGAATAACTGCAATCAGAACATATATGAAAAAACTCTTGCTTTTCCTTGCCGCCATATGTATTGGCGTTGAAGCTTTCGGACAAACCACGGAAATAGACGCTCCTGGGACCCAATGGACACAAAAAGATACCTTAACTATTGGTTATCTGCAACGAATCTCCCAACATACAGCCCCCAGCTACAAATTGTATCCCACCGAGAATATGTGGACCTTCCTGGAGCTTGAAACATTCTCCGGCCGAATCTGGCAAGTTCAGTATTCCGTCAAAGGCCCGGACTATCGCTTCAAGACGATTCTAAATGAAGACTCAATGATTCCTTTCCTGGATACCGAAGGTGAATTCGCTGGACGATTTGAGTTGTACAAGACGCAGAATATGTACAACTTCATTCTGCTCGACACAGCCAGTGGTGGTACTTGGCAAGTCCAGTGGTCTACCGACGCCAAAGATCGAGCTGTTCTGAGAATCTGGTAGAGTGAAATCCTGACTTTATTTTGCTTGTTCCCCTCCTGGCCTCATAAATACAGAATGAGGCAACTACAAAACATACTTGACCTTTCTCAATTCTCCTCTTTGGTGAGTGAAGGGAAAAAGGAGCATTCCTCTTTGCCCTGGTGGGACGATTGCATTCATCACGTCGAACTCCAGATATTGTCGGACAGAACCACCACCCCTGATAATCTCCGCGAGAAGGCGAAGAACTACGCGAGCAACTATATCGCCATGCAGCCGGAAGCCTCCTTCATCCTGAAGGATTGGTTTTTGGATGATCTTGCTGACGAGGTAGAAAAAGAACTGAAAAATGTTTCCTTCGACCAGCGACCACCCGCCAGTGTTGTTGCTCAAACAGCAAGGGCGAGTATACCGGAAGACCCGGAAAAAAGATTCATTAAGTTGAGATAAAAGCTGACGCCCCGTTGCGGATTCCGTTTTAATCGGCTACTTTCGCGTAACTTGCTTTAGTCCCCGAGCGTCTTATTCGGGGAGAAGATTTCGAAATCTTGGGAGCTTCACCGCAGAGATGCAGTGGAGCTCCTTTCTTTTCACTTGTCCCACTTGTCCCACTTGTCCCGCTTGTCCTCGTGTGGGACAGGTGGGACAAATGGGACACGACATTACGTCATTTCCTACATCGCGGCGCTTTAGCTGTAGTATAATAAGTCACAGAATAAAAGCAAATATCATTATGAAAGAATCGATCAGCCCCCAAGAGCGCATCCTGCTCGCCGTGATTATCTTTTCCGGTTTTTGTGCGAATTCTTGCTACGACCACCATCCCGAGTACCATATCCCGGATACGGTCAGATTATTGGACAAGCTTCTCTCCGCACTTGAAGAGCCCATTGAGGTGAAATAACTCAAACACTGATAACACCTCGGAAACGGGCGTGGTGAAAACGCATTACAGACTTAAAACAACTCAAAACAAAAACAACCCGAAAATGAGAGCAGTGATTTATGCTCGTGTGTCCTCGACAGGAGACAGGCAATCGACAGAGCGTCAGATTATCGATTTGACCGATTACGCTTCCAAAAACAGCATCGAAGTCGTGGAGACGTTCGAAGAACACATCAGCGGCGCGAAGAAGAACCGCGACCGTTTTATCTTGAACGAGTGTCTCGCCTATGCTGTGGAGAACAGTATCGACATCATCCTCATCTCTGAACTCTCCCGCCTGGGAAGAAACGTGGACGAGGTCCTGGCGAACATCCGCTTCTGCAAAGACAATCACCTGAACATCTATTTCCAGAAGGAAGCAATCTCCATCTACGATTACGAGGGGAAAGAGAACCCCTATCTGACAATTATGATCGCCGTGCTCGGCACATGTGCCCAACTCGAGCGTGATGCAATCTATTTCCGGCTCTCCAGCGGAAGGAAAGTTTATGTGGCCAAGCATCTCAAGGAGACAGGCAAGACGGGCCTCGGTCGTAAGGTCGGATACAAGAAACCCAAGGAGGCTTATGAGGAAGCTTACAAGGATGTCATCAAACTTCTTCGCAGAGGTTACCCAATTCGACAGACTGCAAAACTGGCGGATGTGAGCGAAAGTACCGTGAAAAAGGTGAAAGCCATGTTCTCATTATAGGAGGTGAAGTATGGAAAATAGGAAAGGACCGGATACCAGGAAGAAATGTCCGATATGTCGGAGGCGCTATGACGGACCGGGACACGATGCGTTGCCGGTTTGGCCGGGCCGCTGCTGCGACAAATGCAATCGGGACTATGTAATCCCGGCGAGGATGATGCTCTTGAGGCAACAGATGGAAGAGGAAAACGGGAAGAAAGAGGGCGGAGAAACGCCTTCCGACGAATCAGACGATCCTTTGTTATTTTTATTCTGTCTCTTCCTCGTGCGATGATAACCATGGGCAGCGGATGACGGAAGGGCGGTATCTCATGTTTTATTAAAATCTTAATGTATATGAACCAGATTAATCAGAATGAAATGGATCAGGTCCCGGTTCCAATGGACCTTATCCTAAATGAAAAGACAGCCGGAAGCATAAACTATCTTCTGCTGGGACTCCGCTATGCAATGAAGAGCATTGTAAAGGAAGCTGTTGAAGAAGTCTTTAATGAGCGGTACCACAAAACACAGGAGGAGGACAAAACTCTCACCGCAAAAGAACTTTGCGCCAGATGGAACATTTGTCCAAACACGCTTCGCACCTGGGAGATTGAAAAGAAAATTGCTCCCCTCCCCCTTAATGGAAGGAAGAAAATGTACTCTATGAAAGATGTACTGGACGCTGAAGCACAAGGATATATAAAGATTGTATCATAATGAATGTCCTGGTTAGAACAAAGAAGAAAGAAGGGAAGACAACCCTCTACACGAAATTGAGAATGGGAGAAAAGGTCTCATGGGTGAATCTTTTGCTCTCCGTTGACATTGAGAAGTGGCGTGCTGCATCCGGCAGCGAGAGGAAAATCAGTAATCTCCTGGATAAGTTGAACTACACAAGAAAGATTCAAGAGATTGAGTTTGCTATCAAAGACTTGAGGAGAAGGCACAGGCTGACCGAAGAAAACGTTATCGCGGCTATTGATAACATTGTGCTTGCCGATCAAAGGGCTGCCCTCATTGAAAAAGAGAAACAGAGAGAGCAGATTGTTCGCACCATCAAAAACAACTTCAAGAACTCCCTGGAATACTATGTTAATAGTGCCGTCCAAGGCACAAGACGCCACTCTTTTGGGAAAAGCTTTGCACACTTCTCATTGAATATCCTCAAGCAGTTCAAGCGAATAATGTGCGAGTACCTTGTCAATCATCCTTTTGATTGGAACGATATTGACGAACCTCTTGTAGATAGATTCATCGCACACCTGGAGAATTATGGGTATAGCAAGAGTTCCATCCAGAGATACATCCGTGCGTTTCACGCTTTTGTAGTTTATGCGGAGAACCAGGGATGGCACACCAATACGAGAGCGAAAGCATTTATCAAGTACGCCACCCCCCGGGATGATGAGATGAAGGATAGAATCTATCTGACCAAGGATGAGATTCAGGCTCTCTATGATATGAAACTCACCGGATTTGATGAAGAAGTTCGAGACGTTTTCCTTATTGGCTGTTATACTGGACTACGTTATAGTGACCTCTGTAGGATAACAGAATCTTGTATAGGAGAAACGGTGAGTGGCACACCTGTTATTCGCATCATTCAAAAGAAGACCAAATCTCCCGTTATTATTCCCATCCTGGATAACAACCTCATTGTCCTTCTCAAGAAGTATAACTACAATGTCCCGTTTATCATCGACGTCAGTCTTAACAGGAACATCAAGAACACTCTGGAGCGTCTTTCTCATACAGTGCCTTCATTGGCAAAGAAAGAGAGAACAATCCTTACTGTCCTGGAAAAGAAAACTGAGAAAGAGAGTCGCAAGAAAGGATTTGAACCATTTGAATATGATGAAGAAGGACATCCTATCAAGGCGAGATGGGAGATGGTCTCGCTTCACACGGCGCGTCGGACATTTATCACGAATGTCTATCTGTCAGGGAAGTTCTCGATTGAGTTTATGATGAAGCTGAGCGGTCACAAGAAATATGACACCTTCAAGAAATACGTCAGATTGTCTCTGGATGAATACGCTGATGACATCGCCAAGAACGCAGATAACTGTCTCTTTTAGTTGTTCTCCCAGATAAGGAATGTCCGTTTAGGTTCAATTCCGAACGAGACTACTTCTTCACGGCTATCATTTCTGGACACATTTGGACACATCCCCGGAAAAACGGACACGATCGGACACGTTTTCCGGGGATTATTCCATATGCATTCACCGAGGAGATAACTCCCTAAAAACCATTTCTTTGATTAGTCACCGATGAATACTCGATAAACACCGATAGCCACCGATACGGCTATCCCCGCCCGGGGCACCTTAAAAAGAGCTAACTGGCTGATTTTCAGCTGTTAGCTCTTTTTCGTCTCGGTACGCCAATACTCAAAACTTGGAAAAGCGTCCCTTTTAGGCCTCAAATTCTTTGGAAAAGCGTCCTTTTTGTGTTTGATTTTTCATGGAAAAGCGTACCTTTGCCATGTAAACAATGTGATTCTATGCTAAAAAGAAAGATTCGCTCCTATATCCATGAGCATCTTGCCAGAAGGAACAGCAAGATCCTGGTCATCGACGGGGCCCGTCAGATCGGGAAATCATACATCATACGCGACGTAGCCACGTCTCTCTTCCAGAATTATGTGGAGATCAACTTCGCAGAGGATAAGAACGGCCCCAGACTGTTCGAGGCGGCAACGACCAAGGAGGAATTCTATTTCCG
>JAGCCO010000216.1 GCA_017651645.1 Bacteroidales bacterium | reverse complement strand
GATACCCTTGTTGATCCCATAGTAAGCCCTGGGCTCACGTAGTTCATGCGTCCGTATCGTTCCTCCACTTGCAGAGATGTCTTGATAAAACTTGGCCATAAGCGTAAAATTCGCGACAAATATACGGCTAATTTTTGAAATGGCCGTAGTTTTTTGATTACTATTTAATGAATCAAGGATGAAAATGACCTTCGGATACGAAGATACTCGGAAAAGGTGACCAAAGGTGACCAAGATCTAGAGGGTCTGAAGAATAATGATTACCTTTGAGAGTTAGATAAATCGGAATTTAATGGGCCAACAGCCATTTGATTAAAACGCAGATAGAATTGTTCCATCTGTAAGGATGTGGATCTGTCTGGTGGAGAGAGGTGTTTCTTGTTTGTATTCCACCATATAGTATGCTGCGGCTCCGTTTGATTGTTCAAACAAGTACACATCATCAATCTTGCGATCGCTGAGTTTGCGTGCGGTTGCCATGACAGGGGCCGGTGCTTCATAGATCGACATTTCCGTTCTGGTCCGTAGCCAGATGCCTGTACTGTCGAATTGTGCTTGCTTTTCGTGCTGTTCGTGATAAAAGTTGGCTGTGAAAGTGGAGATTTGCCTGCTCCATTCTATATGTGTGGCGTCAGGAAACATCGTTCCAAAGGCACTGAGGACTTCTTCCGGAGCTTGCTCTATCCTCTGCTTGCACCCCGTGAAAAGGGAAGCCATTATAACTAAAGCAAATAGGAGCATCTTTTTCATATTGCATCAAGTTTTCCGAAAGATAGCATATTGATGTTTCAGTATGATTACTATGGCGTCTGACACGGTTAAAATTCTGTTACAATTGATTTTGCGCCTTGAGAGATCCAGTCTGCGTGCGTATCTTTGCACTGAAAAAAACTGAATATGCTGATTGTGTTGAAACTTCTGGGTGCCATCGCTATCTTGATATTTGGCATGAAAATGACGAGCGAGGCCCTGCAGAAAATGGCCGGTCCCCAGCTTCGTCATTTGTTTGGCGCGATGACGGGAAACCGCTTCTCCGGTGTGGCCACCGGTGCTTTGATTACGGTCGCCGTTCAGTCGTCGTCGGCAACTACCGTGATGACGGTTTCCTTCGTGAATGCCGCCTTGCTTACCTTGACGCAGGCCATTTCGGTGATTATGGGTGCAAATATCGGCACCACACTTACGGCCTGGATTCTGTCGGCCGGTTTCTCCTTCAATATTGTCAATCTGGTCTGGCCTGTCCTGGTTGTCGGTATTGTCCTCATACAACTGGGAAGGCATCGGTATTTCGGTGACTTCTTGATCGGGCTGGGCTTCCTGCTCTATGCGATGGTCCTTCTGAAGAACACCGGCGTGGAGATGGATTTGGCGAGCAAACCTGACGTGGTTGCATTCTTCTCCAGTTTCAAGACCAATTACGCAACCATTCTGCTGTTCCTCCTGATCGGCACCATCCTTACCGCCGTCCTGCAGAGTTCTGCTGCGCTGATGGCCATCACGATGGTCCTGTGCGCTACTGGAGCCATTTCTATCTATCAGGGTATCGCGCTGGTTATGGGCGAGAATATCGGCACTACTTCCACAGCCAATCTGGCGGCATTGAATGCGAACACACAGGCTCGGCGGACGGCAATGGCACACCTGGTGTTTAACGTATTCGGTGTAGTATGGATGCTCATTGTATTTTTCCCCTTTGTGAGGATGGTTTGCAGCATTGTGGGGCTTGACCCGGAGGCCTCTCAGCAGGACACCACACTGCTTTCCTTTACGCTGGCGGCTTTCCACACCGGATTCAATGTCATCAATACGGCTGTCCTGATTTGGTTCATTCCACAGATTGAAAAACTGGTTTGCAAGATTATCCGGCCCAGGAAGTCCGACGAGGAGGATGAGTTCCGCCTTCAATATATCCGCGGCGGTATTATGAAGACACCGGAAATCTCCGTGCTTCAGGCGCAGAAAGAGATCGTCGTTTATGGGGAAAAGACCCAGCATATGTTCGCTTTGGTGCAGGAACTTTATGCTACAAAGGATGAGCAGGCTTTCTCCAGGCTTTTTGACCGCATCGAGAAGGGAGAGGAAGGAAGCGACCGGATGGAGAACGAGATTGGCCGATACCTGGGAGATCTCGGGTCAGCCCATCTGTCCGATGATACGAAAGAGATGGTCAGGGCGATGCTTCGGCAGATCGGAGAGCTGGAATCCGTGGGCGACAGCTGCTTTAATCTGGCCCGCATCCTTCGACGTAAAAGGAGCAACAAGATTGAGTTTACCGAACAGCAGAATAAAGGTATCCAGGAGATGTTCTCGTTGGTCGGTGATGCTCTTTCCCGGATGAACGAACTACTTTCCGGGCGCAAGGAAGAATTGGACCTGGCACGTTCAGAGGATATTGAGCGCAGGATTAATGCATGCCGCAATGCACTCAAACAGCAGAATATCGATAATCTTGACGATCATCAGTACGGCTACGACAAGGGGACCGTTTATGCCGACCTCGTGGGCGAATGTGAAAAGACGGGAGACTATATCATCAATGTCGTGGAAGCCCGGCTTGGCGCAGTCCGAAATGGAATCCGCTATCTTGGCATACAGATGGATACGGATGCCAAGAAGGTGACCGTGGACGGAGCAGATGTCTCCTTCACAAAGACCGAGTATGAACTCTTGAAACTCTTTCTTGAGAACAGGGGAAAGGTGTTTTCACGGGATCAGTTACTGTCGGCCGTGTGGCCCGATGATGTCATTGTCACGCCCCGCACGGTGGATGTAAACATAACCCGCATCCGAAAGAAAATCGGTCCTTATGGAGATGCTCTTGTCGCCAAGGCCGGGTTCGGGTATTCTTTTCAGGAATAACTCCGAATCGATGGTATGAAGTAATTAGAGCACTGAATTCCAATTTATCGGTCTCTTTGGTTCTTTGGTCTGAAAGAAAAAAGTGGCCAAATGCGCAGGGCCGTTACTAATCTGAATCAGGCGACCAAAGCCATCAATGCGATAAATTACCGCTTCAAGCTGGGCTTCGAAGGTGAGGAGGAGTACCGCCAGGCGGTGTATATGACGGGCTATGCCGCCGAGAAGCTCTCCTGGCGCTCGAAGGACGTGCACGAGGTGGCTATGAAGATACT
>JAGCCO010000215.1 GCA_017651645.1 Bacteroidales bacterium | reverse complement strand
TTTTTCCTGACTTCGTCACATCTTTTTAGAGTAAAATTATAATCGACTGGTTTTTAGTTGTTTGTATATTTTGCGTCACCCGATTTGGGTGACGCAACGCTGTTTTTTAGTACTTTTGCAACATGTTTGTAAGAAGGAAGAAGAATCGGTCGGGTACCACAAGTGTTGTTGTGGTTGAGAAAAGAAACGGAAGTTTCAAGGAATGCATCACCATTGGAGTCAGTGATGATGCCAACCAAATCGAAGAATATGTCAGAAAAGGTAAAGAATGGATACGCCGTCGTAGCGGAATGCCGGATATATTTGCCGACACGGAAGGCAGAGAACGGGAAATGTCAGAGACGGAGCAGTTCCTCTCCAATATCGAGAACATTTTGGTCAACGGGGACAGCCTCATTCTGGACCGCATATTCGACAGGATAGGTTTTGACAAGATAGAGGACGATGTATTCAGGAAGTTGGTCGTCGCACGCCTTTCGTGCCCGTCAAGCAAGGCCGCGACAGTGGAGTACCTGAAGAACCACTTCGACGAGGATGTGGATCTGTCGAAGATATACCGCTATCTGGACAGGCTGAACCATACGCAACAGGAGAAGGTTCAGGATATCAGTGTACGTCACACCAGAGAGTTGCTGGGCGGCAACATCGGGGTGATGTTCTACGATGTGACCACCCTTTACTTCGAGGCCGACAGGGAAGACGATTTGCGCAAGACGGGCTTCTCGAAGGAGGGCAGGCACAAGAACCCGCAAATCATACTTGGTCTGCTGGTGAGCCTGAACGGTTACCCGCTGGCTTACTGCATCCACGAGGGGAACAAATACGAAGGGCATACTATGATGCCTGTCATAGAGGAGTTCGTCCGTAAATATGAACTGGAAGACTTCGTGGTTGTGGCCGACTCGGGGCTGATGAACGAGCAGAACATCGCTGATTTGGAGCGGAACGACTACAAGTACATCATCGGGGCACGGATAAAGACCGAGTCGAAAAAGGTCACGGAATGGATACTGTCACATTCATGGGTTGACGGACAGATGGCTGAATACGACAAGGGGGACGGAAGACGGCTTTTGGTTGGTTACACCGACAACAGGGCGAGAAAGGACGCCTACAACCGGGAGAAAGGGGTTCGAAGACTTGAGAAGGCATACAAGAACGGAAAGCTGAGCAAGGAGAACATCAACAGACGAGGCTACAACAAGTTCCTGGAGATGAAGGACAAGGTGGAGGTGTCAATCAATTATAGGAAAATAGCGGAAGATGCGGCATGGGATGGACTGAAAGGCTATCTGACCAATACAGAACTACCCGCTGAACAAATCTATACGGCTTATCATAACCTTTGGACCGTAGAGCTTGCCTTCCGCATCGCCAAATCGAAACTGGAAGTACGCCCGATGTTCCACTTCACCCGCAAGCGCATAGAGGCACACATCTGCATCTGCTTCGTGGCACTGAAGGTTTACAAGGAACTGGACAGAATCCTCAAACTCAACGGCATCAAGTTAAGCATAGACAAGGTGCTTCGCATGGCCAAAACCGTGACGACTATACAAGTCCGACTGCCGCTCAACGGACAACTTCTCTCCAGAACAATGGTCATGAAACGTCACAAACCCATCGAAAA
>JAGCCO010000076.1 GCA_017651645.1 Bacteroidales bacterium | reverse complement strand
CTGGCCGCTGGTACGAACTGGGTGTCGTTCAATGTTGAGACCAACCTCGACGACCTGAAGGCTGCTCTTGTTGCCACGGGTAACACCGCCATCACCATTCAGGGTCAGACCCAAAACACCACCTACAATCCTAACAACGGCCGTTGGACTGGACAATTGAGAACTTTGGATTTGTCTCAGATGTACATAATCGAATTAGGCACCGACTGCGAGATTACATTGGAAGGTATGCCCATTGATCCGTCCATGTATCCTGCCACCATCGAGCCAGGTGCCAATTACATTGCCTACCCGCTCAATACGATCATGACCGTCACCAATGCCTTCGCCGGATTTGGTGTGCCGAATGACCAAGTTCAATCCCAAGAACAAAACGCCAACTACAATGGCACCAGATGGACTGGACAATTGAGGAACCTTGAGCCTGGTAAGGGCTACATCTACAATTCAGCCTCAACGGAAACAAGAACTTTCACGTTCCCCTCAGGCAATTAATAAAAATGTAACAAATAAAATAAACCACAAAAATTTAAATCAATATGAAAAAATTATTTTTAACATTGATTGTGGTATTAGCCTACTTCGGTTCGGCTTTCGCCCAAGGATTCGAAGGTGTCAACCCTAACAATTACGAATCCCACTGGTCCTTTAACTACCACAATTACTTATTGCAAAAACCTTTCGTCTGCGCGATTACTATCGACGGCCAAACTGTCAGCCTCGAGAACAACGCCGACAATTGGAGCTCTTTGGAGGTTGCTGCTTTCGTCACAAATGCCAGTGGTGGGGAAGAATGCAGAGCCAACATGATGTGGTTGACTGATGAATACGTGTTGGAATACGAAGATCCCTACCTGACCATTGACGGATTCCCCATCTACTACACCGAACCTGGCGGAACAGTGTACTTCAAGATGTACGACCACCTCAACAACATCGAGTACACCGAATGCACCATCACCTATCTCGGTGAACCCTATACGGTCACCGCTGGTACCCCGGTTGCCTTGGGCTGGGGCGACGGTCTGGAACCTGTCATGCTGAACTTCACCGCGTCTACTGAGCCTACTTGCGGCATCGAGTTGAACGCGGACGGCGTTTGGACGGAAAACTTCGAATCCGCCACCAACACCGAGCTTCTCCCGTTAGAGCAACATGATGCTTGCTGGACTTGGACTCGTCTCGTGGAACTGCCTGCCGATTATCAAGACACGCTTCCTCATCTGTACTACAAGGCTGATGACGATGCCCATGCCCAATTCGCTCACGACAACTACAGCCTCCGTTTGTGGAACCGTGGTATCTATGCTATGCCGGCGCTTGACGAGGACATCAACATCAACGACTTGCAGATGAGCTTCTACAGCAGACACTCCTATTCGTTCTACACCTTGATGGTGGGCGTGATGGATGACCCGACCGATCCCGAGACGTTTGTGCCTGTCGCATACGTTGACAACGGCGCATCCCTCAACATGGAATACTTTGAGTTCAACTTCGCCAACTACGACGGTGAAGGCCGCTACATCGCCTTCAAGAACGTGAGACCT
>JAGCCO010000075.1 GCA_017651645.1 Bacteroidales bacterium | reverse complement strand
TTCCAAGCCAACATCCTAGCTGTCATCGAGACCAGACTTCGTTAGACTAACTCAGACAGGATTCCGGGACCTTAGACGGCGGTCTGGATTCTTCTCCTCTCGGGCACGGACCTTAGCACCCATGCCCTTACTGCACTGCTACAGACCGTATGCATTCGGAGTTCGTCAGGTCTCGATAGGCGGTGAAGCCCTCTTGACCTATCGGTCGCTCTACCTCTCACGGTGACCATCCGACGCGGCACCTAAATGCCTTTCGGGGAGTACGAGCTATCTCCGAGTTTGATTGGCCTTTCACTCCTACACACACCTCATCCGGAAGCTTTTCAACGCTTATCGGTGCGGACCTCCATCCCGTGTTACCGGGACTTCATCCTGGACATGTGTAGATCACTCGGTTTCGCGTCTGCCCCAACGTACTAAACGGCCTGTTCAGCCTCGCTTTCACTGCGGATCGGGGCGTCAACACCCTTAACCTCGCACGTCACGGCAACTCGTAGGTTCATTATGCAAAAGGCACGCCGTCACCACACAAGGTGGCTCCGACCGCTTGTAGGCGCATGGTTTCAGGAACTTTTTCACTCTCCTTATAGGAGTGCTTTTCACCTTTCCCTCACGGTACTCGTTCGCTATCGGTCTCACGGGAGTATTTAGCCTTGCCGGATGGGCCCGGCCGATTCGCGCAGGATTACTCGTGTCCCGCGTTACTCAGGATACCGCTAGGCCTCGTCTGTGTTCATGTACGGGATTGTCACCCTCTGTGATGGAACTTTCCAGAACCTTCCATTCCACATTCAAGTACCACGGCGCGGTCCTACTACCCCGGCGATGCATTGCTACAACGCCGGTTTGGGCTGTTCCCCGGTCGCTCGCCACTACTGGGGGAATCACTGTTGTTCTCTTCTCCTGGAGGTACTAAGATGTTTCAGTTCCCTCCGTTCGCCTCTTTACTTAGGTAAAGATAATAGTCCTTCAGACTATTGGGTTGTCCCATTCGGAAATCGCGGGATCAAGGGATATTTGCTCCTACCCCGCGCTTATCGCAGCTTGTCACGTCCTTCATCGCCTCCGTGAGCCAAGGCATCCGCCATGCGCCCTTGACTACTTTCGCCTATTCTACACCTCTATTTACATAAAGGCATAGCTCATACTTTCAGCTGTTGATTGATTGTCTAAATCTACAGTCTTGCTTGTGTCAACATGTCAAAGAACTCTTGGTTGAGAAAACCACGACTTCATCACTTTCGTCCTGTGTCGAGGTCAGGATTGACTCCGTCCATCATCAGCGTGTCGCTGATTGGACTGACTGCGTCCATCCTATTCCCACCCATGGTGGAGAATAACGGATTCGAACCGTTGACCCCCTGCTTGCAAAGCAGGTGCTCTAGCCAGCTGAGCTAATCCCCCAAGAGAGAGAGCACCGAAACGTAGTCCCAGGCAGACTTGAACTGCCGACCTCCACATTATCAGTGTGGCGCTCTAACCAACTGAGCTATAGGACTGGCTTCAAGCTGTCGGCACCAAACAAAAGAGCGCCCAGCTCCGTCTATTCTCTAGAAAAACAAAGAGACAGCGTACAAGAAGCACCGGATAAAAAACTATCCGTCTTCTGCCTTCATTATTACCTACCGCTTGTTCAGACCCCCGACCCCCTAACTTAGGGGGTGAAGGCATGAGCGTCCGCTCCAGAAAGGAGGTGTTCCAGCCGCACCTTCCGGT
>JAGCCO010000214.1 GCA_017651645.1 Bacteroidales bacterium | reverse complement strand
CGCAGTCCCTACGACCCAAAGATGCTTCTGAAGGTAGTCATCTATGCCTACATGAACAACATCTATTCCTGTCGCAAGATAGAGAAGGCGTTGAAGCGTGACATCCACTTCATCTGGCTGGCAGGCTATGAGCAGCCGGACTTCATCACCATCAACCGTTTCCGCAACCGTGTGAAGAATGAGATAAACAATGTCTTCACCCAGTTGGTATTGCTTCTCTCTGTCAAGGGCTTTGTGAGTCTGGACGTCGAGTACATAGACGGCACGAAGATTGAGTCGAAGGCCAACAAGTACACCTTCGTATGGCGCAAGAGCGTGGAGAAGAACCGCGCCAAGCTGATGGAGAAGGTGAAAGTACTTCTCTCTCAGATTGACGATGCCATCGCTCAGGACAAGTCCGCAGAGGATGAAGGTGTATGCTTTACTCCAGAGACGCTGACCGAGATTGCAGACGAGCTGCGCCAGTCTCTCGAAGAGCAGACTGAACCTAAGAATAAGGAAGAGAAGAAGGCTATCCGCGAGAGGAAGAGGCAAGTCAGACAGATAGAGCAGATGCGCGACAAGCTGTCAGAATACAACACACATATTGAGACGCTGGGTGAGCGCAACTCCTGCAGCAAGACCGATCCTGACGCCACCTTTATGCGCATGAAGGAGGATGCAATGAACAACGGGCAGACCAAGCCGGGCTATAACCTGCAAATAGGCACCGAGAACCAGTTTATCACCGACTTCGCCCTGTTCCACAATCCCAACGACACGGGGACGATGAAACCATTCCTTGATTCCTTCTACAACCGATATGGCCGATTTGCTAAGGAAGTGTGCGCCGACTCGGGCTATGGCAGCGAGGAGAACTACTCCTTCATGGAGAGTCACGACATGGAGGCTTACGTCAAATACAACTACTTCCACAAAGAGCAGAAGCGGGCCTTCAAGCAAGACATCTTCCAGATAGAAAACCTGTACTACAACCCAGATGGGGATTACTTCGTCTGTCCGATGGGGCAGCATATGGAAAGAGTGGGTACCAGACACAATAAGACAGAGAGGGGATACCTGACTGTAAATGCCGTCTACAGGGCGCACAGGTGTGAGGGATGCCCACTCCGATGGGGATGCTACAAGCGAAAAACGGGAAACAGGGAGATAGAGGTCAATCACCAGCTTATGGAATACAAGCGAAAAGCTCGTGAGCGGCTAACATCAGAGAAAGGACTGGAACATCGCTCCAAACGCCCGATAGAACCAGAGGCTGTATTCGGACAGATGAAATACAACATGGGATACAAGCGATTCCGCCACTTCGGAAAGGACAAGGTCAATATGGACTTTGCCTTCTTTGCCATTGCCTTCAACATCAAGAAAATGGCGGCAATAGTCCGAAAACGGGAGAAAATGCGCACCATTGCGGGATTTTTCGTATCATATAAGCTAATATGGGTCTTAGCCCGGACATACCATGCAAAAAACACAAAAATGGCAGCATAGAACTCTATGCCACCATTGCGAATACAGAAAAGAGGATGTGCCTATTTTGACACACCCTCTTT
>JAGCCO010000019.1 GCA_017651645.1 Bacteroidales bacterium | reverse complement strand
GCCGTAACCATAGCCATAACCATAGCCATAACCATAACCGTAACCATAGCCATAATAACCATAGCCGCGTTTCTTCTTATTGACGGAATTCAGCACGACGCAAAGGTTCGGGAACTTTCCATCCCTATAGAACTTATCGACATCGAAGAGCAAACGCTTATCGGTCTTACCAGCTCTAAGCACCATGATGGTGGTATCGGCAACACGCTTGACGATATCCGAGTCAGCAACCATACCCACAGGAACATTATCAAGGAAGATGTATTCATAGCGCTTGCGAAGCTCTGCAATCAAATCATCCAAGCGCGTATTCATCAGCAACTCGGCAGGGTTAGGCGGCACGGGACCTGAGAAAATCACGTCGAGATTCGGCGTCTGGGTATCGGAATGAATGATGTCATCGATATTATCCGTCTTACCTGAGAGGTAATTCGACACACCTGCCCTTGTGTTGACATTGAACACCTTAAACAAGGTACCTTTACGGATATCCAAGTCGACAATGATTGTCTTTCTGGAGGCCAAGGCAAAACTGGTGGCCAAATTGGTGGAGACGAAAGTCTTACCTGATGACACCATAAACGAAGTGAACATAATGACATGAGCACCGTCTTTCCTGTCCTTCATGTATTCCAAACTGGAACGTATCAAACGGAAGGACTCGGAAAGCGAGTCTCGCCCATTCTCACGCACCATGATGACATGTCCAGGAACACCTTTCTTGAAAGGAATGTCACCCAGGAAGGGCACATTGGAAGACTTCTGCACATCAATCCTGTCATGAATCGTGGTATCCAGCATGTTACGGAGCACCATAAACACAATTGGGACAGCCAATCCAATCAAGATGCCAATCAACAGCATCCTACCTTCATTCGGGGCAACCGGCACGTTGTTAGGAGCTGCATAATCAATCACCTTTGCCGTGGCTTCCAGTTGAGGGCTGGTCATCAACAGTTCCTCACGTTTGGTCAACAATTGGAGATACAGCTTCTCCTTGATGCCCTGCATCCTTTCCAGCTCCTGAAGCTCAAGCTGGGCAACAGGCACGGTATGAATCTGCGAATTTGCCGCAAGCTTTTCACGATTGGCCGCCGAAATGCGTTCTTCCAAAGCAATCATATAACCTTCCAATAGGGATATGATGCTGGAACGCAAAGTGATTTGTTTGTCCTTGAGGTTTTGGGCCACGGGGTTATTCTCCGTACCATCCGCTTTATACTTTTCTATCTTTAACAGATTATCGTTATACTGTTTGATGGCAGATGAAGCATCTGCTGAAATCGTGGTCAATCCCACAGGAATAATGCTCTCATCGTTTTCTTCAACAAAGCTGACCAAATAACGGATCATGCCCACCTGAGCAATAAGCTTTTTCTCCTCCTCCGTAGATGACACACTGGTTCTCATGTATTCTTGTCCATACGAACGCGTATCAATGATATTGTGGGACTGCTTAAAACTGACATGCACCTGCTCATACTCCTTGATATCCGTCATCAGATAATCGATTCGGTCATTGATGAACTTTTCGGTATAATCAAGCACACGCTGCTGGTCGTCGATGGATTCCTGATTATACACGTCCATCAACGTATTCAACACATCCGCTGCGCGTAATGGAGAAGTGTCTTGCAAAGAGAGCCTCAAAATGGCATTTCTATCGTTATCTCTCGACACTCTGATTTTACCACGGTAAGAGGAAGCAACCGACGACACGGGGGAATGCTTCACTTCCACTGCCGTATTAAGGAAATCCTCGTATAACCAAGTAGGAGTAACCACAATCTGCCCAAATGGGGCGGCCACGGTATCATTCAGCTGCACCCTCATGGAAGGAATCTTGGAACCCAAGTCATCAATAAGCACATATTTCTTATCAATGGGAGTAACACTAAAAGAAGTACTTGCCTGTTCGTCCAAATCAAGGAACTTGACTTCCACAGGTGAAGACTTATATAGGTTCTTATTCCTTTTGGCCACCTTTGTCTTGTATCCATAAGAAACATTCAGATTCAAAGCCCTCACCATGTTCTCCATGTTCCTGCGCGACTTGAGCACCATCATTTCGTTGTTGACCGTACTGATTACCAAGCCGGCTCCAGTAATCGTATTAATTGGAGCTGAACCACGGAATGACTCCGACCCACCGCTTGCGCTGGTTTTGATCAACATGGAAGCCCTACTTGCGTATATTCGCTCTTGGGTCCTCACCTTGTAATAAGCTATGGCACCTCCTATTAGTGCAAAGATGATGAACCAATGCAGGTTGCGAAGCACCAAAAAGACGACGTCCTTAAACTTAAAGCCACTATTGGTATCGTCATCAAAAAACGAGTTGACGTCGTTGATGTTTTTATTTGTCGTTGAATTGGTTTCCATTTTTATTGTAGGTTTTTATTCTTATTATCAATTGATCTTTTTACTAATTGCAGTCCATAAGCTTATGGCCGTGAGGACCGACGACACAGCCGACAACATAAGGCTCCAATTGGAATAAGCTTCAGTGATATAACGACGAGAATTGATTTCCGTAAAAATAATGTCATTTTGTTGCAATAAGTAAAAATCATCATCAAAGATGGATGTCGAGCGAGGATCCAGATAATGTATCACCCGTCTTCCGTTCACATCACGCATCACGCCTATGCGATCGCGGCGGGTGTACATGCCTAAACCACCTGCCATGGCCAATGCTTCAAGGAAAGTACATTTCTCAGTTGAAATATTAAGAACCTTACCGCCCGTACTGCTCAAGTAATACACTTTGAAATTCATAATGCGCACAACCACCATAGGATCATTGACATATCCTTCGTTTTGAAGCTTGGAACGGATAGCATCCTGCAACTCTAAACGGGTCAGTCCTTCAACATGAAGCTCGCCTAAGATAGGGAACTGGATATTGCCATTGACATCCACAAGATAGCCATAAGTACGGTAACCGCTAGTAGTATTCATTCCTCCCATGATATTAAACGGCTTCACCAATTCGCCCTCGTCACCCCCATCGCTATAGACGCGGATTCTGAGTTCATCATACGGGACAATGATGGCTTCCAAGTCTCTATTAATCGGCACACCTTCCTTAGGCATATCCTGTAAATACTTGATACTCCTTGATGTAACACAAGAACTCGTCACAAAAACAATCGCAACAAGCGAAACAAACAATAACAACTTACTTTTATTCATAATAGACAATTATTGGCTTGATCAAATAAACGCGCAAAAATACAAATATTTTCCGAATTAGAGTCAACGACAGGAACAAAAAACATTCCTTAATTCTTCACTTCTTGTCGTTCTTTCTAATCATCCATTTTTTCAACACATTCTTGGCACTTTGCATGGCCAATTCAACACCCCATGAAACCCATCCGTCAGCCCATCGCTGTGGATGCGTGGTCATCATAAGTTGCGCCGGAAATGCATTTCCCCTAACAGCCTTTATGATATCGTCAGTTCCGTGGTATGTCCAACCTTTTGATGTCCAAATCTCCTGATACATCGGGATCTTATCCCTCACGCTAACAGTAAATCCATCCCATCGCCTTCCCGTGTCAGTCAGATAGAAACACTTTGAGAAATCCACATCAAAATAGGGTTCTCCTATGATTCCGAAATCATGATAATCATACTTCTTCCACAAGTCTCTCCCATCAAACCTGCTTCGTGGAGAGCCATGCATACAAATGGTTTTCACTGGATAATACTGCCGGAAATACGACAGCCACTGTTCAAAATGAGCCATCGCCTTTTCAGCCTGTCCCTCGCACAAGGTCATGTCCTCGTAATGGTAGCCGATCTCATGGCCCATAGCTGCAATGGCCTTAATGATTTCGGGCTTATTGCTCTGTTCCACAACCCTAAAAAAATACGAGGCCTTTATTCCCAAAGAATGCTCAATCTTTGCAATGTCAAGTGAATTCCCGGCCTTCAGGTCAACATCATGACGAAGGATCACGGTTTTCTGATCGCTCTCGAGGCTATCCTTTTGACTACAATACGCTTCAAAAGTAATAAAATGATAACCTCCATTCATGAAGGTCTCCAACAACTGTGCATACTTCTTTTGTGTGAAATCCAACATCATCTAAACCTCCACTGATAATCAGGGTTATCCTTCATTATTTTCCTGCTTTCGGGATAGTTTTCAACAAACCAGGCAAGAAACTGAGTATAATCAATCTTTTCAGAAAGCATCGTTTGACGACGGTTCTGCCATTCCTCTTTCAGATTGGGCATGGCAAGCAACTCTTCTATCTTCCCAAACATCTTCTCTGCTTCGTCCGGACGAAAACCATATGTTAAACCGTATTTATGTTCTTCTTCCTCAAGATAGTGGATTCTTCCTACAAATGTATTGCAACGGATGGCTGGGGTACCCAAAACGGCAGCCTCGGAAGTCATGGTTTGGCTATCGCCCACCAACATGGTGGCATAAAACATGAGCGAATGCGCCTTCTCGGGCGATACTTTCAACTGATAGGGTTTGAACTCGTCATCCATATTCCTTTCTGTGGTGATAAACACCCTGCCTTTGCTTTCCAAATAGCGAACCAACCGCCTCTTATTCTCAAGCGTCAGTCCAACAACGCCCACATCATGATGCGCCTTAAAAGCATTGAAACGGAGAATAAAATAGGGCTCACCCGCTTCGACGCCTGCATCCTGCAACACACTTGCATCGGGCTCGAAGCGGTTGGGGTGAAGATAGGCCAACTCATGATAAGCATTGACATAGACCGTCTTATTGGATTTCCGAGGCGTGCCTTCCGGACTTAATATCGTATCAGCAAAAGGATGGCCAAAACGGGTAAACAAAGGCTCAACCTCATCATCGTCATCATCCAAAATGATGCTTTTCATCCTGTTCAACTTGCTGACATGAGGAATGTTTATCGATGATCCTACACCCAAATCAATGCTGTTTTCGTGAACAATCTTCAACAAACGCCTGTCGTAGACCAACTGGTCCATGCCCTTCCTCATAAGGTTGTCGTCTTTCTTGCCTATATTGACATAAGGGATGTCATATAAATCCATCAGCTTCATGGCCGAAGGGATTTCTTTCACGACCACAAGCACTTTGTTGCCATGCTCAACAAGCATCGTATACACATTGCGATACAAATGCACATGTGCAGGATGGTTGATATCAATCAGTATATTCATGCTTTCTTCAATAGGCTTACAGCCAGTTTTCCGATACCAAACAACAGGCGGTTGCACACATGGACAAAGCGCCCGTATTCCACCAAATCGCCTCCGAACTTCAACTTGAAATCGCGTACACCATAGCCTCCGTCATCAGGTTTGCCCGCGCCCATGAAATCAAAACGCGACACTCCCTGTCTTGCTGCATAGCTGACACCCGCATAATTGACCATCACTGAAGGTGATAATGCCTTATGATTGAAATCATCTCCACAGGCCAACCATGCATAAACACAACGATGTTCCAATACCACACAAACCAAACCGCCAAGTAACTGGCCTTCAGCGTTTTTGGCCAAGAAAAAGCGTGATGAAGGAGTTTTGCTTAACTTATCAAAAAACTCGTACGGAAACAATGGAGTCTTAACTTTGGTAGTGTACAATTCATCAAGCATCGAATACAACGTCTTCAAATCTTCCACACTTGGGTTTTCATCGATCACCAAACCATTTTCCAACGCTTTTTTGATGTTACGTTTCCTATTCCTATCCAACTTACTATTTACCAACTCCATCGAGGTCGTTTCTACTTGAACATCATAATGTGGTTCATAACCAAACCCCAATTGTTCGAAAACCGACCGCCAACGACTGTAGTCATTGAAATTACGTGTTTCGATGAATATCGCTTTTTTCCGAAGCTTCTTTTTCAAAGCCGACAACAAAAAAACAAGTTCCTCATCAGTGATTTCGTCCGACAGCAGCGGTCCTCCTATCACGATTGCCCTTCTGGAAAAAAACTGCTTTATCTTTCCGCCATCTTTTTGAATGTATCCGACCACAACACCCTTCATCTTTCCATCCGACTCAACGGCACAGGCAAATGCCTCAAAAAACGAAAGGCTCTCAAAAAAGGCAAATGCCTCTTGGGTCTGGAACCAAGTGGCGACTCGGGATTCATTCACCAAAGCCGCCCACAAAGATGCATCAATACTATGGCCTTCAACAAGTTTCATCATGATTGCACTACCTTTTCATAAATATTTAATAACTCAGAAGCCACTTTCAAGTTTTCAAGACCATCATTAGCGAGTCGTTCGCGGCCGCTGGTCCTGCCCTCAAAAGCCAGCGCTTTTCCCAGAAGTTCGGTCAATTCCTTTGCATCAAAAGAAGAAGCCACATAACAGCCATCAACATCTCCAACCCTTTCTTTGACATCACCGACATCCACACTCACGATGGGACAGCCACACGCCATGGCTTCTTTAATCACTTGGGGTGAGCCCTCCGAAAACGACGTCAGCAAAAAGGCGTCGCATGCACACATCAACAGCGTAACTTCATCACGGTTATAGCCCTTCAGTTCAACCAATTCCGTTTCATCTCCAAGTCCTGCGACGGAAGCTTTTGCCAGAGCCGCGTTTTTCACCTGATTGTCGAAAGCGCCTGCAAACAAAACATAACGCTTATTTTCTTTCAAACGCATTCGTTTCCGCGCTTCAAGCTTTGGGGTCAATTGCAAATCGGTGAAGTCTATGCCGCAAGGAACCAACGAATACCTTTGCTTGGGGGAAGCTTTCTCCATGGTCTTCCTTGACACAAAAACATTCCAAGCAGAAAGCCGGACTGCCCATTTTGAAAAAGGGAGGACCTTGCTATCGTTGATGTCGGACCCATGATAAGTTGTCACCACCGGCACTTTTCGTTGCAAGTTGGCGAAAAGGCCTGAAAGGCCATAATGAGCATGGATTACGTCGGGGTAAAACTCCTTGATCTTTTTCTTCAAAGCGGAGAGGTTTGCCAAATACCCTTTTACACCTTTTCCCTTTAGGCCGAAAAACTCGACTTCACAGCCAACGAATTGCAAAGCACGCGCTTGCTCAACGATAAACGGCACAAAACGGCCGCTATTATGGGAGGCAACAAAAAGAACCTTCATGCTTGTTCCTCAACATCTTTCCTATACTTGATCACTCGTGCCGGATTGCCACCCACAATGGCCCAATCGGGCACATCCTTGGTAACCACAGCGCCAGAGCCGATAATCGCCCCATGGCCTATCCGTTTACAGCCAGGCAAAACGATGGCGCGAGCGCCAATCCATACATCACCTGCGATATGAAGCGGGGTCCGTTGCTGGTCATCCTGTAGCCCCATTGGAATGTCAGTCTTGTCAAAGCTATGTCCTGATCCAAGAAACAAGACATCTTCCCCCATCATAAGATAGTCGTCGATAACGACATCCCTGTTATGTGACCTGAATTTCTTCCCAAACCCGACATTATCGCCAACCGTAAAGCCGCTGCCTCTTCCAAAATACGCTCCTTGCTCCACGTTAAGGTACTTCCCGTGGTGGGAATCATCCTTCCGAAACAGGGGACGGCAAAGCATCGCCCGAATGCCATGGGCCAAAGGGCCTAAAACAGGTATCGTGGACTTCGGAAGAAACCTGGCAAAACCATAGTACAAAATCAGGCAAATCACTCTCATATTATTCAGCTCCCATCCTTTCAGATTACGACATTCCTCGACCTGCCAACTTAATGTAGGACCATCCCACATTCACCAAGCAAACAAACATCAGCCATAGGGTATACCATCTTTTTTGCTTGTTTTTCACTTGAGACACACCAAACGCAGCAAACATCAATTCCAACCCCAATACAGGATAGTGGAATCGTTCGGAGTGGGCAAAGTTACTAAACACCAACACCACCAAATAACCACACGTCATTGCTATAGGCAACACATGTTTTCGCCATTCGCCGCTAAACAGCAACACAAACAAAGCGAAAATGGTAAATCCTGACATGATGTTCTTGATGAAATATGCTCCATTCTGCATCATTTGATTCTCTTGTTCTGGGATGGTGACCATGGTTGAGAAAGGAATGGTGAAAATTGCAGGTGCAAATAACGAAGCCGAAGCATACTGGGCAAAAGTATTTCCATTCTTACGTTCGGCACGCCATTCATAACCAGCCTCCTGGTTCTCGGTTCGACCATTCCAAAGCTGTTGTGTCTCATCAATAATCTCCACACCAACCGTCATGATCATCCATACCCCGAAAATGGAGGCATAGATCACTTTTTTCCATAGTTCCAGTTGCTTACCGGAACTGAAAATAATTGCCGCCACAAGGGCAGCCACCAGCACGGCCGCCAAAGCCGTTCGGAAAGTGAACAATGCCAAAATAATCGCGCCCGGCAGCAACAGGCTCACGATGGTGATTTTCTTTGAATGCAACACGAAGTCCGCCCGCTCTGCAAACAATATCACCAAAAACGCCATTTCTGCTTCTTTCAAGGTAATGCCGCAATAATACCACATGTTAGGCATCATCAGATAAAATATCGCCGCCATCCTCCCCGTAAACTCTCCAAAATTCCGTTTGGCCATGTTATACATCAACAGACAAGCAAAGGCATCCAAGAAACATTTCACCAAACGACCAATAAACACCTTATTCCCAGTAGTGAAATAAATCATGCCAAGCCAATAGAAATATCCCCTATCTGAAAGCGAATATGTATTGACATACATATTATAAACATCCCACCCCTCATCTCTCAACAGCATGGCAATCATGTGATATCCCATTTCGTCAGCAGTATGAAACATGAAAGGAATTCCAGTCATATTCATATAGAAATAATAAATGAAAATCACATATACGACACGTATGATCAATGCTGTCCAGAACAGTTTCTTTTTAAACACTTTAGGACTGAAGCGATGCCATTGCATCGAGAGTTTGCTGGAATAATTGAAAAACACAAACACGAACACAATGCCAAACAACATAAACACGAACGGCAAGACATGACTCATGAACATGCCACTTACCAGAACCAAAGTAATAATGTAACAGAGTATTGCTCTTGACGAGAAATATTTTGGGAAATATGTCAACATATAATTACTTCTTATTACAACGTGCAAAAATAGTAAAATTCATTTCATCCAAGCAGTTTCCTCTTCAACTTTATCAATCGGATCATGTTTTTCTGGCCAACCAACTTCCCCACATGGTCTTTCCAACCCCCATTTTCAGCCCACGATCCTATTCCGAGATGGTCGCAATAGGTGTTCTCGGTACGAAAATACTCACCAGTAGTCCGCCTGGGGCAGAAATACTCTACAGGATAAACATGCAAATCCTTAAAATACTGTTCTTTGCCATCTTGGACAAAGCCTTGTTCTTTCATTTTCTCCGTGATAAACCGTACATTCGTCGTCAAATCATAAGATCCGTCTTCATTTACAAAATGACGGTTTTGGTAACAATCCAATTGCTCTTTCACCCATTCACCCCCCTGTTCACTGGCCAACACACAGGTTCCTAATGGCATGATTTTGCTTCCTTCAAACCCTCCAAACGCTTTATTGTCAAGCAAATCATCGAACGGCTTAAACACCTCAACATCAGTATCAAAATAAATACCACCATAATGATATAATGCAAACAGCCTGACATAGTCGCTCACAAAGGCATACTTTTTTGCCTGATATGCCTCTTTAGCATACAGATTGACATTCACGTCAAAATTATCCTCATTCCATAAAACATATTCATAATCAGGCATATATTTATGCCACGACTCAACACAATAGGCTACCGTTTCCGGCATCTCACCTCTTCCAAACCAACAATAATGGATAGTCTTAGGTATCATTGTCTTTACTGTTTATTATCCTTAACGTGCAACAACCAGCAGAATAAGTGTGGAGACAAGTTGATGATCGATGCTTTTTTGCTGGCCGAAGGAATCCAGGGGATGGGATGAAGCGGAAAAACACCCATGCTTTTCAAGCTTTTGATGGTTACCTTGGCATCCTGATACCGTGACAAGGCCACCATGGAAAGTAACGATGTTACAGAAAACGCAATCATGGACTCATACCATTGTCGCACGCCTGCATCCTTCACGTCATTAAGTTGACGCTGTAAAGTAGATATCAACGAATGCACACCATCCGTTTTCTTCACCATCGCTTCCGGACTCGTCGCCCGAACCAATCCCTCGGAACGTTGATAGTAGTAATAGATACGCTGGTCGGTCAAATCCACACGATTGGCTTTCATGCAAACCTGAGGCAACCATGGCGAATCATCAATATACTCCCCTTGGAGGCACCAAATCCCATTGTCCTTAATAAGTGAGGCACGATACAAATAAGCCCAGACATAGCAGGAAATATCCAAACGTTTTGCCAGAAAATCCGTACCCGTCATCAACTGCGACGAGTAGTCAAATTTGTTCTCCATCTCCGACTTTTCCATCTCCCGATACTGTTCATCCACGATCCGATAGTTGAAACGCAACATATCCAGATCCTTCTCCTCCATCCGTTTGACCAAACCTCCATAGACATTTTTTTCCACATAGTCATCGGGATCCACGAAACAGAGATACTTACCTACCGCATACCGCATTCCAGTATTACGGGCGCCAGCTGTGCCTTGATTCGGCTGCGACACCACTTTCACATTCGGATGCTCAACCGAATAGGAAGCAGCCAAATCCTTGCTGTGGTCAGGGCTGCCATCATCCACACAGATGATTTCATACTCCAAGGCATCCAAATCCTGACACAGCAAAGAATCCAAACATTTTGGAAGCCATGCCGCAGAATTATACAAGGGGACTATGACACTAAGTTTCACCTCCATGGTCGATTGCACTTATTTCACTTAACATAAAGACAGCCTTCTTCCTTGACAGCCTTCAACATCTTTGACCGCTCCACTTCTCCAAAATTGGGGTTTCTCAACGTAAACTCATCCCCAAAGACATTTTCGCCTTTCATCCTCTCTCTCTCCTTATTCAAATACTCCTCAAGGGATTTCACCACTCTGGCAGGATTACCCACGGCAACGCAACCGTCAGGGATATCCCTTGACACCAGGCTGCCGGCCCCAATCACCACGTTGTTTCCAATCGACACACCAGGCAACACTATGGTTCCTGCGCCAATGAACACATTATCTCCAATAGTAACATTCGACACTCGGGTATGATCGAGAAACAGCTTAGTGCTTGCATCATGCGCCAATATATGGACTCTAGGGGCTAACGTGACATTGTTTCCTATCTTAATATGCCAGCAATGAGACGGGTCGATGATCACACCGCCCATACAGTTGAAATCCTTCCCCACCACAAGTCCCCGCTTAATGAGTTTCTCCAGGTTTTGCTCACCCCGAATTCGGTCCAAAATCTTCTTTATCGGATTCTTCATATCAAATCACTATTCAAAATCAATTCGCTTGTTGTCTTTTCTTCCTTTTCTCCAACTTGAACAGCACCCGTTCAACAAAATAAAACAACTTGTATGCCAGCGGATGGCGTTGTAACCGACGAACCTGTTCAATGGGGAAATAATAGTTTTGGTAATCTTTATACACACCTATCGGAAGGATGCGCTGCAATTCCTCGTCCCTTTCCTTTTCACGACGCTCTATCTGGGTCTCGCTGATCCCGTTCATGTCGAAGATGGTCACGTCAATGTCAACATATCTAGGGACCACCCCTCCAAACGGGATAGCCTCAACATACCATCGCCAATCGGCGGTTATCGGCAAGTCCTCCCGATAATACCCGAATTTGTCGAACAACGATCTACGGATATAAACCGGATCGTGATTCAAGGTACCACGAATGAAACCATACATGGTAGGGGCCTCGCCCGCAAACCCACGGTCACGTACCCGTCTTCCATCGGCAAAAGCCTTGATCATGTTGCCATAGAGGATCTCAGGATTGCCCTTCTCACACAAGGCTTTCAGCATCTTTTCGACGACATCGGCGGATGCCAGCTCATCACCCGAATTGAGAATTTGGACATACTCACCCGAAGCCATCCGAAGCCCTTTGTTCATGGCGTTATAGATGCCCTTGTCGGGTTCAGAGACCCATCGCATATGGGTGAACTCCGACTCATGAGACTTGATTACATCTACACTGTTATCTGTAGAAGCCCCGTCGATGACAAGATACTCAAATTCCCTGTAGGTTTGAGAAGCCACACTGCGCAAAGTCTTTTCAAGACCTATGGCATTGTTACGGTTTATGGTAATGATTGAAAGTTTCATATTTGGCAAACAAAACTGACTAGAATTCGGCTATGTGAAATACAGACAAATTCACAATTGCTTTTTTCTCAACCATGGACCTTCATGGCCAACCATCCTCTTGATCCGTTTATTCAGCCTAAACGGAAAGTTCTTCCACCCCTTCCATCCATATTGGCCTGGATCGAAATAGAGAGCCTGAAAACGCCAATCTGCCTTTGATTGTATTCTGGTGGAGGTGGGGTGCTTCAACGGCATTATTGAAGTTGACTTGCGATTTGAGCCCACGCTTTTTGAAGAAAAAGTATGCGTTGCGTCTGCCCCGAAACCGATATTGGTCGAAAGATTCACATTAGGCATAATACCTTTCCCATGGTGCAACCAAATCGACATCCAGAACTGCTGGTCCCAGCTGCTGTTGTGATAGGCGTCTTTCTGCACCTCGGCCAAACGTTCGCACCAATACTCACGCATCCTCAAGCCACAACCATAAGCTTTCAAGCATTGGTTGAATTGTCGCCGTGTGACATTCCGATGATACAAGTCAAAATCTTTCCATGCCCTTGCCCAAGTGGCCCATGCACAAAAAGTCCTGTTCATCATGGAGAAATAGTACGATCCATCACCAAATGTCTTCGTATCCAAATGCATACTGCCTATGGCTCTTACATCCTCGTCATCTTTGTACTTCAAAAGAAGTTCCTCACAATACGGGAAAAAATCGGGATGCGGAACGGCATCATCCTCAAGAACGATTCCATACTCATTCTCCGAAAAGAACCAATCCAAAGCTGTCTTCGGACCAGGACCACAGCCTAAATTCTTATCAGAATAAAACTTATATACTTGAAAATCTATATTTTGCGTTAATTCATCAATAACTTCCCTGACTTCGTTGCATTTGGTCAAATCCGTATCATTATTCTTACGAGCTCCGTCTTGGAAAACATATAAGGCACTCGGATTTTGCCGCAAAACGACTTCCAACACCTTCCTCGTATGCATCGGACGGTTGAATGTGATCAATAAAACTGGTGTATTCATGGCCATCTAACCAACAAATTACTATTACACCACCCAATCCTTGAAGACGGGTATCTGCTTCAGAACCAAGGTTATCAAGTAGCTCAATCCGAAAATCACACAAAACGCCACAATAACCAACACATACGGATTGGGGAAGATGCGATACAGCCGACTGAAAGTCTCTATGACGACAAAGGAATGCGCCATATAGATGCCGAATGTAGCCTTTGAGAAATGTGCCATGACCTTGCCCGCTTTTTCCGAGAGGTTGAGCGGATGCCTGACGGTGAACAGGAATATCGCAAAGGTCGCAAGAATCGGTGCAGGGTCAGCATACTCAAAACTCACTTTCCCATCAGTCAACAAAGGCAGTATGACAGCTGCCAACGCAGCGCACAATCCAAGCAAATAAACCACACTCGCCCGTTTCCTGTCCAATGCCAATTTGCTCAAGTAATATCCCCATAAGCAATACCCCATAAACTCTGTAAACACATGGTCTGTAATCACAATTGGGACATCAACAAACTTTCCCACATAATCATAACACCGAAAAGCAACCCAGATCCAACATACATACGAGAGCAACTTTTCATTGCCCGCGACAAGTCTCAGGACCGGCATCGAAATATACAATCCGATGCACATCCCAATATACCAGAAATTGGTTTCCAAGCCTCCAAATGGATAAAACCTCGAGTGAACCGTCAAAGCATTAAACAAGGTCCAAAACACAAGGGCTATCACCAAACGCAGGGTATTCCTTCCATACAGTTTCTTCAATGGCAAGTCCTTTTCGGGATTCAGGAAAAAGAAGCCCGTAAGCATGGCGAAAAGGGGCACCGACCACAGGGCAACTGTCTTAATGGCATAGCATACCATCCATTCCGTGCTCCCGTCTTTCACGACATCAATAGTGAAGCACATGGCTGCTGAATGGGCAAGTATCACGCCCATACACGCAAAGATGCGCAATGCGTCCATGGTTGGGTTGCGATGAGACGCCCCAAGACCCGATTCATGATATGACAGCCATTTCACCATCGATTAAACGACCCATTTTTTGAGAACGGGTATTTGCTTGATAACGAGAATAATAAGATAACTTATCACAAAAATGGCAACAACCGATACGGGCACCAGCAAAAATACATTGGGAACAAACCGATAAATCCTGGAAAACACCTCGATCATCACAAATGTATGAACCATGTAGATTCCCAATGTCAATCCCGAAACATGGGTAACCACTTTTCCAATTTTTGGAGACAATCGAATGGGATGCTTGATGACAAAAAGGAAAATGGCAATGGAAGCGAGCATCGGGCCAGGAGAATCTAAGGAAAACGCCTCTTCCCCTTTTGTCAACAGCGGCAGCGCCACTGTCCCAATCAACGCCAGTAAACCGATTAGATAGAAAGCATTAATCTGTCTTCGATTCAATTCCACTCTACTCAGGTAATAGCCCCAAAGACAACAACCGATGTAGCCAACGAAAACATAATCCGTAATCACAATAGGCACATCCACATAGTATCCTATAAACAGATAAATCCTTAAGGCAAGCCATATCCAGCAAGAATAAGCCAATACTTTTTCATTCGCCGCAATAAGTCGCAATACTGGCATTGAAATATACAGTCCAATACACATCCCTATATACCAAAAATTGGTGTGTTGGCCTCCAAAAGGATAGAATTTGGTATAACGGCAGTGCAGCATTATGGCATAAAACCAAGTCCAAAAGATGAGACAAAGGGTCAAACGGAGGATATATTTCCCATATAGTTTTTTCAGAGGAAGGTCCTTTTCCGGTTTTAGGAAAAAGAATCCCGTAATCATGACAAAGATGGGAACAGACCACTTAAAAAAACTTTCGACCGCAACACAAAAAAACCAATCCAATGCTCCTTCTTCCACAATGCCAAGAACAACGCCTGATGAACCCGCATGAACTGAAATAACCCCAAAACACGCAAGAATGCGCAACACATCCATCGAGCAGTTTCGTTGGGGCATATTTTCTTGGCTTCCGTTCAACTTTACATCATTCATAATACAACTTGTATGGTTTATTCTTTTTTTCAATACGTCAAAGGCAACAATTCTCTATGAATGAGCCTGGAATCATTGTAATTCATCTGACCGTCCATAAGAACCGGGGTCAAATTGAAACCCTCAAGTACAGCATCTGTTTTGCCATTATGCCTTCCCCAAGTATACGCATGGAAGGGAATATAACTGTAATATTGACTTAAGGCCGTAACGTTTTTCTGTATCTGATCGGAGAATTGGTCCAAGGCAAGCTTTGTAGCATTCCTATGCTCATAACCATGCGAAGCCAGTGTCACTAAACCTCGAGGCATACTCTTCAACATGTCTTCGGTCAAATACAAACCTTCAGCCAACTCTTCTTGCGTGACCTCCGCGTTTTCCATCCGGGCATGTCTCATAATATGCGGACTACAGGAATGCCCATCCACATATTTGGCGTTCAAGAACAAAGTAATCGGAATCTGACTCTCGTCAAGCCACGGCAAAAGGTCAAGAATACATCGATAACCGTCGTCCGCCGTCA
Source organism: Bacteroidales bacterium (assembly GCA_017651645.1). The sequence goes on along the minus strand of JAGCCO010000019.1, from coordinate 23,371 downwards.
AAACAGCATATTTTTGTCGACGGAAAAAGTCGTTTTTTAGCTTATCGTGGGCTTCTTGCAAAGAGATGAAAGTGTATTCTTTCTTTAATCTCAAGAGTGCCGACTTAAATGACTCCGTTTGTATCCAATCCCCTTTACAGGTAGTCAGTGGATGCAACTCATCACTGACCTGATGAATGCAAAAAACACGGATGGGCTCAAACCGCAAGCGTATGATTCTCTTGGCAATCTTTCGCCAGACACTTATTTTTTGCATATATTGTCTTTGATGGCTTTTTCGTGGGCAGCCACATACCGCCTCTTCCATAACATCCAAAGCCCAGCCGCCATTTCATGCAAGCCATGCCTTAACAAAAACACGACGATGCCACGCAAGCGGGACGACATCGGGAAATCCTCAAAGGAAGGATCGATGTACTTGCCATATCCTCTTGTGGTTTGAGCGATCTCTTTTTTCCATACGCTTCGCTGTTTTGCATCGGAATGAAGGACATCGTAACTGAAAGGCAGGAATGTAGAGCAAGGATTCAAGATGGAAGAGCGTAACCACTCGTTGTTCAACCCGTTTTCCTTGATGAATTCCAAAACCTTATCCGAGAAAATAAACGACGGATTCCGGTATGAAGAAATATGCAGAATCTTTGCTTCTCTCGTGAAAACGTTTTGGGTGTACACGATACAGTTATAGCGGACATCCATCGGTTGGATGATGTGGTTCATCTCCACATTGGCCAAGGCAAGCGTCGGTTGGTCGACAAACAATTTTTTCTCCGTATTTGCCAACCAGTGTGTATGCCACAAATCATACAATCTGTCGGCTTGTTCATTATCCTCGACCAACATCACGCCACTATTAAAGTGATACTCCTCTTTGCTCAAGTCGTAGCCGACCAGCTTTGCCCTCTTGTTAATTGGGGCAAACATACTTCTGCTGTATTCTTTCACAGGAAGCAAAGCATCCGGCACCGCCCCAACCTCCATCTTCATCCCGTCAATGGCATCCAACAGGCCTGCCACAATCGTATCACAATCGATAAACAAATACCTTCCCTTGACCAAATGCCGCACCGAGGTTTTGATCCATCTCGACCGATACATAGGGGGAAGCGTTGCATCTTCAAACGGAACGACGATTTTTTCGGAAACATAATCCAAAATCAGTGCCCGTTTTCCGACAAGCAACTGATCGGTCATGTCATCAACAATCAAGACAATATGAGCGTCAGGATTCCGATGTCGGGCCGAGAAAACCGAAATCAGTGCCTGCTCAATATAGTGCTTCTCAGGAGCACAAGTCAAAACATATACAAGTTTCGTAACCATAGTCAAATCTCTCCATCACACAATCGAGATAATAAAAACAAAGGAATTTCTTATTATCAAGAATTTAGCGAATTTGAGAAAATTTATTTTTCTTTTTATTTGAATTCTATTGAATTAGAGTTGATAATCACAGGTGATTTTTAGAAGTCCCCATAACGTATATTTAATATATTAAAATTGTCCGATAGTTATGTTGTTGGTTTTGTTGATATACTACTTTTCAATTTCGCCAACTGGTTTGCCTTATTCAATTTTTTTTGTGTAATCTAATAAAAGAATCTTCCTCATGACTTTATCCACTGGTGTACTTAGGAATAAAGTACAAATAAGAGGTACCAACACAAAACAAGCCAACTCTACATACCATTCATTACGATAATTGTATAAAAGTCCCCAACATAGTGGAAAAATAATTGTCATGTGAAGCAAGTATGCATTCATAGTTCTAGAACCGTATTTCGTATACCAGTATTGCTTATTTGGAACTAGAAAAACCATACATGTACATGCCACTATCCTAATCATGTACAATAACCATTTGACTCCAGCCGCCTTAATATTCAAACCATAATATCTAGTGAAACCTACATACTTCCATGTTTTTGGGAAATAGTATATAATGGCAAGGTTGAATAATATGCTTAATATCAGCAATGCAATACAAATTGATTTAAATGAAACAGCCACCTTCCCCCATAACCTTATTTCTTGATACTTGGGCAACATGTTAGTGCCTTTACAGATTTTATCTCGAAACCAAACACCAAATGCAAAGCTAGGGAAAAGGCAACTGACTCTTTGTATGCTTAAATAACGATCAGAAATTGGCAAGAAGCCCACACCAACTGCAATAACTATTGCAACTATGAGGCATCCTGATGAGCCCATGCTTTTCTTCAAATGTTTAGTCAGTAAAGAGAATATAAACAAGGCAAATAAATACCACATTGCAAATCCTGGTTTAAACTTAAATATTTCAAAATAATCGGGGAAATGAGGAGAAGTCATCCCAAGAAAACCATTGACAATTGAAAACAAAATACAAGGCCAAAGAAAGATAAGTGCTATTTTTTTTGTTGACCTTTCTTTGAACCAAAAACCTGAAATGATTGCAAAAAGTGTCATAGGATAAAGGTTAATAAATTGTCCTATATATTTAAACAAAAGCATTCTATGTCCATATGGCATAGTTGAATGTAAAACCAGAATACAAATGATTGAATAAAATTTCAGATTGTCCCACAAAAAAACTCTATCTTTTACTGACGTCTCCTTCATTGTCATTTGACTTATTGTTATGTTTATTCTGATAGATAGTTTCCATCATAAATCATTTGGCATCCTCTGTCCGTATCCATTCGCCCAATCTAAAATCCCATTCTTTAGGCTTAAAGCTACCGAGCCCCCCTTCCGGATAAAAAGTGACCTCGCCAAAATAAACTTTCCCATCAACCTGATAGAAATCAACGCGCACAAACGGATTATCCACAAAACCGGCAATCTTCTCGGCCAACATCAGCATGGTATCATAGCATTGCGGGCGGGGAGCCCGTTCCTTCATGTTCCCATGGTGGTTTCGAGTGAAAGGCATCAACTGCCAATCCATATCGTATGCATCAAGTTTCAACCTTGACTGACGTCCCGAACACACAAACACACATTTGCATTTCCCTCCAAAGACCATGAACTTGTAATCCGTAAGACCCGCCTTGTTCCCTTCGTCCAAATACGCTTCCGCGATAATCCTTCTCTTGATGCCCTTATAGGCCCATTGCCTGCCCTCATAATGATAGTAGTCGGCTTTCAATGCTTCGGTAAGTTTTTTTCTCGCAGAAGTATAATTGAACGAAGTCTTGTCCTTGCACAAAACAACACTTGCAGAATCGTGGGTACACTTCAGCACAAAACGATCGGGCAATCTGGCAAAATCGATGTCATCGAACCTATCCCAAACGCCCAAGGTAGGAATGATATACTCCTTCCCGATCAAATCCCCGACAATGCGCTTCGCTTCATATTTATCAACAAGATCATGGTACACATCTTTCCTGTCGTGAAGTTTCAGCCATTGTATTTTCTCATTGAAGGTCTTGGGGTGCTCCAAATCACACTTGTAGCCCAATCTTTTCTTAAAAATATGTCTGATTGACCAACGGTCCGGCATCAGATAATTCCAAAACCAATCCTTTACTGCAAAGTTTGTCTTCCTATAGATTCGTTTGGGATGAATAAAACTCATGATGTTTATTTCAGTAAAACACTAAGATATTTTTTCACGGCAACCATGGGCATATGACGCCAACAATATTTCTTTCCCAGAACACCCCAAAGATAGGACAACGTGTCCACATAACCCGCTTTTTCAAGTGCATACCATCTGTCGTCCAGCAACGAATAGTTCACGTCAAAAGGTTGAAGAGGCACTTGCGTTTGATTGGTGTTTAAGGAATCAGCCACCAATCTGTTGAATTGTTCAGGGGTGATCATGGCATGCTTCAACCGTTCGCCTTGACACTTGCGATATGCCTCATCCGAAACAAGACGATGCGCTTCTTCCATGAAGCGCTCTTCATCCTGGAACGAAATGGAGAATTTGTCGTTAAAACAGATGGCCTGCTCGGTTTCGTCATCAGGAGTACCCGGATAGTAATACTGCAAGATGGGTTTGGCGTTCACTGCGGCAAGTTGCGACATCAGGGATCCGCTTGCAGGACAAGTTCCCATATAGATATCACAGTGCATAAACACCTCGTTGATGTCTTTTCTGTAATTGATATAAACGAACCGGCCCTCAAACCCGTTGTCTTTGACGAACCTATCAATAACGTAATTGATTCCATCGCTGATTTTTGTGGCAAACAGAAACACCACTTCGGGATTTTCATCCAACAGCCTTTTCACCAGCCTCCAGAACATACGCTTCTCGTCCAAGACCTTATACAAATCACCTCCTGAAAAGACGATCACCTTGTCCGATGTACATTGTTCGGGAAAACCTTGAAAAGGAATGCCGTCATTTATGGGATAAAACGGCACAAGCAACTGTTGCTCAGGCTTGATGCCTCTTCTTTGCTGGGATACTGAGACTCCGAATTGCCGGAACTCAATAGAATAATCAATGGCATTTTTGCCAAGCCAAAACGTTTGGTCGGCCAAATTGATGATATAGCGCTTTATAGCCGAGGGAAGCACATACAACGCAGGCAAGACAACCGCATCGGCCACCATGTGCAACAAAATCTGTTCAGGACAGAAACTGACCACCGCATCAAGGAAATAACGGTTTCTTTCCGCATCCTTCCCAGGAGGAACAACGACAACCTTCACTGAAGGATAGGCACCTACCTCATCCAGGATGTCGGCAAACCTTGTCTTACGCTTTGCCAAGTCATCAGCGGTAGTGATATACATCACCTCTTTTCCTGCCGACGCCAAAGCTTCGATGTACTGCAACGCCAACACGAAAGACTTGCAGAACGCATCATAAAACACCACCCTATCCTTGACCGGTTGAAACTCTTTTGAAGGCGTGCCGAGAAGCTTATGACCAATACGCTCCAACAAATCCTCCAACTCGTCATCGGCATAAATCCAATTGAATTGTTGGGCAATGGTTACGCATTTCTTTATATAATCCAAAGAAGCCTCACAATCTCCTTCGGCAAACGCCTCCTGAGCCATGTGCTTGATCCCTTTGAATCCTTGCTTAATATTTCCGATGGACAGTTTCAACATTTATCTTCAGCTATTCATCAATGTCTCAAACTCTTTCTTGATTCCATGATGCACACACACTTGATGCGGGAAATTGCCCCAGTTGCCTTCGATGACAACCCATCCTTCAGGCGTGAGAGCAAAATCAAAACCGACATACTGATGGTATTTCGGCAAAGAATTATGGAGTTCACTCGACACCTTGATCAATTCATCCCACCTTGGCACCTGCCATCCCTTGTATTTGAGACCCGAATTAGGATGCTTCTCCACCACATTGGTAAAGACATCATAGCCATCCGTGACCAGGACACCGGTATCTGCATCGGGAACGGCCATCAGGCCGCCGTCATTATGGCAGTTGTCCACCACATTCCCGTTCTTTCCGGTTCTGAACAACGGAAGCAACACCTTGCATCCATGAGAAGTCCTTATGGAAGGGACACGGATGGTATTCACCGACGACTCGTGCCATGCTGCCATCGCTGGGTCTTGGATAATCAATTCTTCAAACAACCATTTGCCATCGTCAAGTCGCTTGTAATGGTCAAGAAGTTCAGTGAAGCCACCTTTATAGTCCTTCATATCCACAATATGCACGCCTATCCCGTTAGCCCTGAACCTTGGCTTGGCGATAAAGCGATCGTGCTTGTTGCAGAATCTTTCGATCTCCTCAACGTCCGCTTCATCATCGACCCTGCACACATCACGTTTAAAGAAGGGTTTTGCCATATTGTAAAACGACCATTTATCAGTCAACTCCGCCATGATTTTCCATCCTGGCTTACCGTATTTCTTCAACCCGCTTTGATTGCAATACGCATCTTTCTGTCCGTACGACAAGAGTGTCTCGATGTAGCTTTCCGGCTCATGACGGCAATCATAAAGGAAGTATTCTTCCGGAAGCAATCCATAGAGCAGGTAGCACCTCACCATGTCGCGTTTGGTCTTTTCAACAAGCCTGGGGCTCTTTTGCTCTTCCTCGGTCAAAACGAGTTTCAGGCTGGATTCAACATCTTCGCTGAAAGGGACTTCATTACGGTCTATTTTGTGTATGGAGTTTTTCATAAATCTGCTGATCCGAAAACCCAATCCGAGTTTCGGATACTTTTTCAACAGACAATCTATGGCTTTTCTTGTTTTCTTATTCATTGTTTGAAACACGTTATGGTTACCATTTCTCTTGTCACAAGCATCAAATTCATTTCAGCAATTTGGGGGCAAACTCATGTGTCACCATAGTAGGATAATAAACGCCCACATAATGGTCAAAGTAATCGACACGTCCATTCAACACCTCAAAACGGTGGGCGTTCCGATCCATATAGTAACATGTATTTCTGGTGACATACATATTGTTGACCCTATAGTTGCCCGCACAGAACAAACCTCCGGGAACATGGAAAACAGCCCTGTAATATCCCTTGGACAAGTGTTCCATTTGCGTTTCGACATTAAAGAGGCAGATATTCTGAGAGTTGTAGACGTGAGGATTCACTGCCAAGGTCAAGCCTGGCTCATGGTTGTAAAACTCATACACCAAATCAAAGGGCATGGCCGAATTCAAGTTATTGCCTTTATACTCAACAGCCGACTTCAAAATGGTGATACTCCCATGACGGGGTCCGGTCTCCAACGTCCATTCATGGTTCTCCTCACCGCGCAAGGTCTCTTGTTCAAGGTATAGGTCAACGATCTCATTCACTTCGCCTATCGCTTTCACGCTGCCATTTTCAAGCAGCACGCAGTTTTGACACAACTGTCTGATACTCGCCATATTATGACTTACAAACAGCACCGTTCTTCCTTCGCCTTGCGACACATCCTGCATTTTTCCGATGGCTTTCTTCTGGAATTCAGCGTCACCCACGGCCAACACCTCATCCACCACAAGAATCTCCGGGTCAAGGTGGGCTGCCACGGCAAAACCAAGACGTACCTTCATACCGCTACTGTAACGTTTCACCGGGGTGTCAATATAGCGTTCACATCCTGAGAAATCGACAATCTCGTCCAACTTGCTGTTGATCTCGCTCTTGGTCATGCCCAAGATGGATCCATTCATAAAAATATTCTCCTTTCCCGTCAATTCCGGATGGAAACCCGTACCCACCTCAAGCAGGGAACCGATACGGCCTCTTGCTTTGATGGTTCCCAAGGTGGGACCGGTAACACGCGACAAAAGCTTCAGCAATGTGCTCTTGCCTGCGCCGTTTTTCCCGATGATGCCCATCACATCACCTTGTTCAACCTTGAAGTCGATATCATTCAAAGCCCATACATATTCGCTATCTGCCTTTTTGGAGCGGTCGTTCACCGAGCCCACCTTAAGATAGGGATCCTCTTTACGAAGAATGCTGACAGTCCACCACCTTTTCAAGTCGTGGCTCAAAGTTCCTGTCGACACCAAACCCAAGCGATACTGCTTGCTGACATGGTTGAATTCAATTGCTGTTGTCATATTGTTATTATTGATTGTTCAAATTAAAGTGGAATCATTCAATAGGGTCAACTATCTTGTTCTTTCCAATACTTAATCAGGTGAATCCATTTCTTGAAAAACGAAACAAAATAGTATCCTCTTGAATGCCAGTTACGTCCTTTACGGTAAACCTTCTGATTGTGGTCATAACATTCAAACCCAGTGCCTACAAACTCAAAATGCTCATCGGTTGAAGTTGGGATGCTATCATACAAATCCTGCATCCGTCCGTCATTGGTGGGCATAGTACCGGATCCATCAAGACCAATGTTTTTCGCCAAAGATTCAACGGGTATGATTTGATACAAGTCGGACAAAATCATATAAACCGCCATGTGATAGTCGATGGCACGAGCATGGCTCTTGTCGGCATTGGACAGTTCAATCAGCGCGTTCATGAAACTCGGTCCGCTTTTCCGGTACACCTTTATCAGGTTCCTGATGGTAAGCTGGCTCCTATACCATTTATAGTCCAACTTAGGAATCGCCCGTTGTTTTTTTGTCCAATAGCCCATCCCCCACGGAGTCACGCTCACATTGGTTCTGAAGAAAGTATTGCCTTCTGACTTGATAGGGAAATACCACCGAAAAGCGCAAAGGCTCAACACGCTCTCATCGTTTTCAAACTTTTCCAACCCCTTGTTCATGTATTCAAGGAAATTGGGAGAGAACACATTGTCGTCTTCCGTGGTTATATATCTATCGTGCGTTTTCCTTATCCACCAAGCAAGTCTACGGGCATTCCCTTTGTCACCCGGATTCCATGTACCATAGTTTTCCTTCCTTTGAATCACATGGAGCTTCTTGAACCCCATGTCGCCGCAGTTTTCCAAAAACTCTTTGTTTTTCTTCCAGCCTTCCATGTATTTCTCGGAAGGCGGGTAGTCCAAGGCAACATACACTTCGGTTTGATCAGCCCAAGTGCATCGCGACAACGACTCCAGGCATTTTTTCAAATGCTCGTGACGGTTCAAAGTAGGTATCAAAACAGGTGCATATATCATTATTCTGTCATTGATTCACAATACGCATTCAATTGTCTCATTTTAGTGCTCCATCCCTTTGCCATGATTGTATCCATCACCCCTTGAGGAATCTGGATCGGATCAGATTGGTAGGCCGACAATATCACATCGGCCAAGTCCTCCATACGTTTCACAGGGAAATAAAACAACGGCTCAAACTTCTCCAAATCGTTGTATTTCATCCATGAACCATGTACTATTTTTTTGTTGCACAAAATGTACTGCATCACGCATGAAGATGCCGCATCCGTCGTCTGGACATGTACAAACATATCTGTGGCATTTCTCAACTTATACATATCCGGATAACTAAGGAACTCATCAACCACTACGCCTTTCAACCCATTTTGTGCACATCTATCGAGAACCCATTGGTCATAGCCCTTTTTCGGCAACTTTCCATACGTAAACGGGAACAGCAAGGTCAAGTTTTCAGGAAGTTGGTCTTTGACTTTCGCAACTGCATCGATAATGGCTTCATGCCGCTGCGACAATCGGGAATTATAGCCACAGGTAATAACGTATCTTCCTTCCAATCCAAATCGGGCTTTCGATGCTTCCACCGTTGCTGTCGGGTTTTCCTCCCTAATAAAATCCACATATTCCAAACCCCAACTAATCGGCAGAATCTTTGCAGGGCTGCAGTTGAACTTCTTCATCACCTCAATGCCCAACTGGGTCTCAGGATCAATCATGACGCAGGAGGCCACATCGTATACTTTCCTCAGTTTCTTTATTGAACTCTCTTTTTCCACTCGAAGCACATCACTCCCCCATGGGGTAATCACAATGTTTTTGGTCATTCGTTTGATCCAAGGTATGGAATGGCTCACCCGAGGGGTCGCAAAATGAATATTGACAATGTCAAACCGCTCTTTCGATAATGATGCGAATTTTTTGACAAAACGGAAATAGCCGATGTATTTACGTATCTTTTTATTTTTTATGGCTCCAGCATAGGGCACTATCCTGATGAACCTATCGATGTTTTCAACAGTATCTGCAGGGAACGACTCTTGAGGCCGATTGGTCAACAATGAAAAATCAACCAAGGGATTCACCTTCTTCCAATTCCGGATAAAATCGGCCAAATGTCCTGGATAGCAGTTATATCCTATCACCAACACGCTATACTTTCGATTCTCCATTGGCCACCCGACTAACTATCCCACATTGATCGTCTTCAGATAATCGCCCCAATCGCCCATGTCTTTCCACGCATGTTCGCTGACAGGGAAACAACCTACCCGTCCTCCTTTTTCCTTGATGATTGACATCAACTGTGTGATATGCAGCACCTCACCTTCAGGTATTTCCGCTATGCAACTCGGATTCAGTATATACACGCCGGTATTGACCATGTAGGTCAATTCGGGCTTCTCTTTCATCTCGCTCATCAGCCCCTGCTCACCCGTCTCCACCACACCGTAGGGGATACAGAAGCTCTTCACTGCCGTGACCACTGTGATGTCATTGTTGTTTTCAAGATGATACTCATAGACATCGTGCATGTCCTGATCAATGACAATGTCACAATTGGAAACGAAGAACGGGGTGGACACCTTCCCTTTCAAAAGCGACAGGCTCCCTATGGTTCCCAACGGTTTATCTTCCTCAATAAACTCAATATCATACTTATGTTCCAATTGGTCAAGGTAAAACCGCAGCATGTTGCTTTTATAGTCCACCGACAAATAAAACTTGTGACAGCCTATGCTTTCAAAACGGTCCATGATTTCCTCGACAATTGTCTTCTCGCCAACGGGAACCATGGGCTTGGGAATTACATTGGTCAAGGGTTTAAGTCGTGTTCCCTTTCCCCCTGCCATAATAACCACAGGAAGCTCCAAAGGCTTGTTTTCCTTCAATTCCTCTTTCCGGACATCCACGATGTCTTCCCAGAAAACAACGTCAGCCAACTCCCCATCTTCATTGAGTATAGGCATAAGCTCTGCTCTGTTCTGGAGCATCCATGCTTTGACCTGATTTCTGTCTTCGTTTTCTTTGGCGTATCGCTTTGTGCTATTGTCGACAACGCTCTCGATTTGCGAATCAAAAGGCACCTTGGCAATGATGGCACGTTGCAAATCCCCTATGGTGATGATGCCCAAAAACCGTGTATCCTTAAACACCAACAAGGACTTCACGCGCTTTTGGTTCATCAGTCCCAAGGTCTGGATGATGGTCTCTTGAGCGTCAATAAACCTCCTTGTTATTCTATCAGAAAAGTACATCGCCATTCATTTTATCTTCATGACCTTTGAGGGAACTTCAAAGACTACACAATCCGAAGGAAGTGACTTCACAACGACGGTTCCCGCACCAATTACGGCATTCTCACCGATTTCAATCTGATTGGCGATCAAAGCACCGGTGCCAAGGAAAGAGCCTTTACCCACTTTACATCCTCCGTTCACTATGGCTCCCGTCGAAATATGGCAAAAATCTCCGATCTCCGAATCGTGTTCCACATCCGCGAAAGTGTTGATGATGCAACCCTTCCCTATCTTTGCTCCTGCATTCACCACCGCCTGATGCATGATAACAGTTCCTTTCTCAATGGTAGCATACCTCGAAACTCGGGCCGTAGGTGAAATGACAGTTGCCAACCGTCCCCCGACTTTTTCCACCCTCTGGTGCAACGCCATTCTCAAATCAGGCGACTTGATTTGTCCGACAGTCACGACAAACTCGGCTATGTCGATATACTTTGCCATGTCATCATCCGTCCCGACAACTTCATAGTCCAACACGTGCTCCCCCAATTTTTCGGGTTTGTCGAGCACGCCCAAAATCGTGTAGCCCGCACATTCGGCAACATCGATGACCGACCTGCAATGGCCGCCGCCTCCGATTAGAATAAGGTTTTTGTTTTTCATCTTACCAGTCTCACGTTGCTGAGGATGTTTTCGTCCCCCAACGGTTCCAAACCAGATTCCACAACCCTATCCTCAACTGATCCGCCAATACGGAAACCAAGTAAGTCAACAGCAGAAACAAGAAAATCAAACCCACTGCCGCTATCCCATGATAACCAGAATCCAACTTCACAATCACACTCGTGAAAATCTTGCGGACATCCACTTGCGAATGCAGCAGATACACAGCAAAACTTGATGCCCCGAACCAGTTGATGATCTTATTGTATCCTATTTCAAGTTTTGAGAAAAACAGCAGTAGATATAGTGCCCCGATAATGACTATCGGGTTGATAAAGGCATATATTGTATTGTGCATCGCACGCCCGGCCTTCAAAAAAGCAAGGGACAGGACCGTATTGATGATGGCCGAAACCAAAAAAACAATCAAATCAACATGTTTGGGAAAGTCAAACAAGGTTTTCCTGCCTTTACCCGACACCCTCCTGACATATTGTGCCAACAGATACAACCCTATAAACGACAGGGGACCGTAACCATTCATGAAAAACCGTGCGCCCCCCAGCCAGCCATACGTCGACTGAAACAGGAGGAAAGCCACCAACACATTGCGGTGCTGCCTTTCAGAAGCCTTGTCGACAAAGGCATTGAGTATCGGTGCTATGATGTACAAGACCAAATAAGCCTTGATGAACCAATCCCATTTGGTAAAAGCGAAACAATGCAGAGCCCCATCAAACGTAAACTTAGCCTTCCCCAGCAGCAAACAAACCACATACCCGCCTATCCAGAAAAACAGTACCTGAAAGATAAAGTTGAGTACACTTTTGAGCCTTGTATTCACCCTGAACCACCCTGAGATCAGCACAAAAACGTCCACACAAACTATTCCCAAGGACTCAACCAAATAACGAAAGGCCGTTGATGCAGGAGCAATAGCCAACTCTTCGGTTAATGGGCGCGGAAGGCTCACAAAGTTGGCATGAATCATCAGAACCATGAACATGGCCAGATTCCGCAACAACTCAAAATTGGATTCCCTAGTTTTCACATCTTTTGGTCCAGGTTCTTCCCTTTTTCTTCATGTTCGAAGTTCGGGACAAACGTCTTGATGGCTTGCACCACCTCTTCTTTGGTAAAGTCGCCTTCAAACAAGGATTCCAGTCTGTTGAAGAAGGCATTCACCTCATCCATCGGCCGGCGTGTAGTCTCTTCTATCACGCCCAAGGCCTTGAAACGCCCCATGTTGATTTTCTCGCCGGGGACATAGAATTCCTCGTAGGCTTTCTCTCCGGTGGTGTCACTCTTGAAATACACAACTGGATAATGTATTAGTTGAGAGTTGAGAGTTGAGAAATGCGAAGCATTCGACGGAGTCAATTTAGAGTCAGTTGTTAGTTGAGAGTTTAGAGTTGAGAGTATTGCTGCTTTATGCTTGGCTTCTTCATCAGTGGTGCATTCATCTTTGGCAAGGCCGTTGGCCTTCACGAAGTCATCACAGATGGCGCTGAAGGTAAGCATTTGGTCTTCGCACAGTTTCGGGAAGAACACCTCTCCGCCGTTGCCCAGGATGCAGGCCAGCATACAGATCTGGCCGCTTTCCTTGGGCGAGACAAAATAACGCTTCACATCGCTCGGCGCTGCCAAAGGCTGCCGCTTCTGCAAACGATACAGCCAGCCGTCGGGCAGCGAGCCATTGCTGAAAGCCACATTGGCGAAACGGGCTGTCGTGACCTTGAACTTATCGTTATAGGCCATCACCAGATCTTCCATGATGCGCTTGCTGGCGCCCATGATATTGACCGGGTTGGCCGCCTTGTCCGTACTCACGCAGAAGAAATGTTTGGGAGGAAACTCGCAAAGCAGGTCCATCAGCTTCTTGGCCTTGATGTCGTTGTTTTCAATCAGGGCCTGAACCGAGTATTTGTCCTTCTCGCTGCGCACATGCTTGTGGGCTGAGAAGTTGGCCACGATGTCGAAGCCACGTTCCTCGCGGAAGATACGGGCGAAGATCGGGTCGGCATAATTGAGAGTGTAATTCCGATAGTCAGCGGGGACATACAAGCCTTCAGTAGAGCGTAGGTCTCTTGTCAGTTCCACCAAGCCGTTCTCGTTCAAATCTATCACCACAAGCGTCCTCGGGCTAAACCGAAGTATCGCTTTAATGAAAGAAGAGCCAATGCTTCCCGCTCCACCGATGACGCACACCGACTTTCCGTCTATTTCTTGAGTCAGTTGGACAGCGTTAGCTTGAACATCTTCCTCAAACAAGCTCGACACCCGATGGGTGACGTTTTCTGCTATGAACCTAACTATGTCGATCATAAACGCTTTAAAGGAGCTGTCGAATACACTTTGTCGGGACTGTCGGTCATTCTCACAATTCGCTTTTGGATAGACGAAAAATCAAACACATAGCCAAGCATCCTGATTTCAGGAACGAGCAATTCATCAATATCTCCAAAATAGATGATTGCCTTGTCTGCCATTATTGGGTCGTATGCTGGGTAGCGTCTGAGCAGGAGCTCTTTTATCTCGTTATAAGAGAAATGCATCGACAGGAAGGCGATGTCAACATAATCTTTAGGGCGCTTACCCGAATTAATGATGGCATGCATCTTCATAGCAGCGATATCTGCGATAGATGCCAGACGCATTCCGTCCTCGACGATGGCCTCCTCCAGCCACTGGAAAGGATGATAGATGACATCTATCTTCACTCCGTTCAAGAATCCGATGAGTGTGTTTTCTTCAATGACCGATGGCACAAACTCGTATTTGTTGATTAAGAGCGACTGTACCGCCATCATATCCATAGGCTCAACACTGAACAAGTCCAAATCATCGCTCTCGCGATGCCCTATCTGTAGAGATAGTGCCGTTCCACCTACTAGTCTAGCAGAAGCAAATACAGGCTCGGCCTGCAAAGCCTTCAATAGCCCAAGTGTTGTCGTCTTGACTGTGCCTGTTTGTAGCATTTTGTATCCGTTACCTTAATATTCAACGCCCTACACATAAAATCCAACTCGCGAGGTGACAGGTCAACCACCTCATCACGGGCAATCTTGCGGAACCCTCGGATACCTCCGTAAAGGTCAAAAGCACCATACCAGTCTGAGAGCCGTCCCATCTTGACGACACGTTCCACCACCACCCTACGGTATTTTTGCCAGTCGAATTTCTCCAAACGGTATTCCCACAGCAGCCCACGGTTCACCTGATGTTTCCCTTTCTCTTCCGAATAGGTCTGAAAAATCTTCATTCTATTGAAACGTTCTGTTATCTCTCGATTTAAAACCTCAATTATTGCAAACTATCAGCCGGCGCATTCACCTTAATCACCTTGGCCGGCACACCCACCACGGTGGCATAATCCGGCACGTCTTTCGTAACCACTGCCCCTGCACCCACTCTGGCATGTTTGCCAATGTAATGGCAAGAAGACATGATCATCGCTCTTGAGCCGATATAGGCCCTTTCGCAAATATGCAGTTGGGTTGGGATGTTCACATCCTTTCCTTTATCGTATGCCTCCATGTCGCGATAGTGGGTTTCTATAATCACTCCGTTAGCCAACTTGGCATGATCATCAATAATCACTTCTCCGGAATAATCGATGAAGACATGCTTGGAAAAAAGGACATGGTCACCTGTTTTGATGCTTCCTTCCAAGAAATGCTCTCTATTCAAATCCACATCATACTGTACATGGCAATCATCTCCCATGTTGTATCGACTTTTATAGGCAATTCTGCGCTTTTCCCGCAGTCTTTTCGACTTCTCCCATCTTTTTGTAGTGTATTTGATTTGGAATTCTCTATCCCTAATATATTCTTTATACCAATTCCACCGCTTTGACCACCTTCCATATTTCCCCCTCAATACCCATAAAAACTCTTTGGCTTTCTCTTTCCTTTGACAGGATGGCATCAAAAAAAGTCTCTCCTTCAAATAATACTCACTTGGCATGGCATAACGAAAGCTATACCATGCCATATTTATCCAAATGACTATTGACAGTCTTTTGGTATGCTTTAATACTTTGCGCCAGCCAAGGAAAACCGACCTGAAAAAACAAGTACATCGAGTATTAAGCAACTTTCGCTTAATATATCTATTCTTTTCTTTTTCGGTAATCAGTCGTGCCGGTTTCATTTTGAATGATTTGTAAAGGGAAGCCCTTTCTTTATTTAACCTTCTTTTTCGACATCCATACCCGCCTTTTTCATTAATCTGTCTGTTTTCACTTGACGTTTCTCTTCATTTGGCAAATGGTTCCACTCTTGTTTTGTCATACCTCCAAATCCCGTTTCATAAACCCGCTTTAAGCCTTTGGGGATTTTCGCCACAACCTTTGCTGGATTACCTGCCACTATGCAATTTGAAGGTACCTTTTCCTTCACCACCGAACCTGCTGAAACCATCACATTTTCGCCGATTTCACCCACTCCTGGCAGAATAATGGATCTTGAACCAATCGAAGTATTCTTCCCAATCTTCAGAGGTGTGGCGAAAGCGTAATTCGAAAAAGGCAAATAATCATTATCACTATTGATATTGAAGGAATCGTGAGCGTGTGTCAGAATTTTAACGCCATCCATAAGCGAAACACTGTCTCTCAGTTCTAAGCCTCCCGTATAATCAATATCGACATTTCTCCCTAACAAACAGTTTTCCCCAACTATTAGTTTTCCTATGGTATAATGCTCTGTCATTAATATCAGACCATATTGCATAATGACACTTTGTGGAATATGATATCTTTCACGATAGGCTTCAGCCCGCTTATGGGTTAAACGTGGAGACTTTTCATATCTCATGGAAGAATACTTACTCAGAAAAGCTCTTTCTGCATATTTATACTGGACATACTCATCCCTTTTGGCGAAAAGCTCTCCTTGTTGCTTTGCCATCGCTACTTTCTCTTCAGAAGACTTATTCCACAAATCAGCTTCACGATAATAATTGCTCCAACAATTATACAACCGATAGCATTTCAACATATCCTTATATACAGCAATGCGACTGACTTCGTTTCGCGTTGCAACAACTTTTGAATCATTCCATGCATACCTAAGTACCTGGATTTTTCTCTTCAACTTTAAATGATGAATAACAAAACTCATAAACACTCCCTTTTGCTTTTATTTCTTAAATATCTTATCCATTGAACACTGCATGCACACTTATGGCTTAAACTGCCAACGTTTATAATAGCCACCATATTTCTTTGCCCCCAATCGACTTCTAACTTCCTCAAATTCTTTCCTAATACTACCCGCAATATACTGATATACCAAATGGGGACCATAATTACATTCAACCACGACCCAACCTTGATCAGTCAAAGCCATATCCCAGCCAAGAATGCGGCAATCAGGAATTTTACCTGCCAAAATCTTTACTAACTGACACAACTGGTCCCACTTGGGAATTTGGAATCCAATCAACGATTTCTTTGAATCAGGATGAACAGAAACAATATTACTGTGCTCATCTCCTGCAGCAAAAGTCTTTCCTGTAAAAACATCAATAGCGGCAAAAACACCACCTTGAGCAGCATTGTCAACAATACTATCACCTCGTCCCATTCTAAAAAACGGCCATTTAACTTCTATTTCATTGCCATAATTAACACTAACAACCCTAATGCTGTTAACACTTCTTGGATGAAAAGCACCCATCTCTTCATTTTGAATAATCAACTCCTCCAACACAAATTCTTTTGAAAAATTCGCACATATTTCCATAAGATCTTTTTCTTGGATAGGTGGATTTATTATTGTAATTCCTTGTCCCCCGCTCGAATCATACGGTTTCAACATCACCCCACTTTTTGATGAATTAATAAAACCTAACACCGATTCTAGTAATTGACTACTATGAATAGTATCGATCGGATTAACTTTTATTATTCCACGTTTATAATATGACTTAAAAAAATTATAGCATTGGTATTTATCTTCAAGAAGCATTCTGAATTTATCTCGAGGATCAACCTGATAGTATAGTGCCAACTCTTCACAACGAGGTACAAATTGTTTTCGTTCTTTTTTTGTTTTTTCTTCAAATTTCATTTTGAAGAACTCTTTGTATTTAACGCCTCTAAACAAAAATGCATTTCTCATATCTCGGATAAAAGCTCGAGTAAGTCTTTCTTCTCCATAATGGTCGACGATATATTGCTTCAACTTTTGTTCATCATACATATTTCGCCTATTCCTTATAATCCAAAATGGTACTGTTTCTTGGATTTGTCTTTTCAGAGATTGTTTTAACTTAGCCATTGTTTATAATTTGTGTAAGTTAACACATTTCATTTCTTTTGTCTTCATCAACATCGTTCCCCATGTAAGCCCTAATCCAAAAGAAGAGCACATCAAAGTTAGGGGTCGAGTGTTTAAGGCATCTGCAATCGTTGTCGTCATCAACATAGGGATAGATGCTCCGCCCAAATTGCCAAACTCTTGCAAGTTGTACGGTGTCTTGGCAGGGTCTAGTTTCAACTTTTTTGCAATACGGTCCACAATCAACTTGTTGGCTTGGTGAATCAGGAAGAAATCTATGTCCTTGTCCTTATCCAAGCCCAACCGTTCCATCATGTTCTTCACGCTGATGGGCGGCTTGGAGATGGCAAAGGAGAACACATCCATACCATTGATTAAGGCATCTTTGGGCGAACGGATAATCCCGTTACCGAAATCCTCGTACTCAAAAGACTCCTTGGTCACTGGATGACGATAGCCACCATGAGGAGTCATCAATGCCTGATAGCCAGAACCTAAAGTATTCATTTCAATAATGATATCTTCTGCAGTAGGGTCAAACTCAAGGGCCATGGCGGTACCGCTGTCGCCAAACAATGGCATACGGCTCTTATCTTTTGTGGAGCCCATGCGCATGGCCGTGTCGCCCACCAACACCAAAGCACGTTTGGCAGTGCCTGCCGAAAGCAGGTTGCCCGCCACTGTGATGCCGTAGATACAACCACAACAGCCCATAGGCACATCCAAAACGAAAGTGGAATTGGGAAAGCCCATACGGTCCTGCAAAATGGCCGAGGTAGGTGGCGTCTTGTAATCACCAGTCACCGAAACGAACAACAGCACGTCTACGGTTTCCTTTTCCCATCCCAAAGCAGCGAGCAGTCGTTCTCCCGCATCCTGGCAAAGGTCGGAAGCACAAACATCCTCAGGAGCAATGTAACGGCTAAGAATACCTACAGTTTTGTCGAAGGTATCCGCCTCTTCTTTATTAAAGATAGGCAATTCCGCCGACTTCATGGGATGGTTTGGCACGGTACCCGTCACACCGCGTAACGACACATTTTTGATGTTCCAGAAAGCCATATCAGAGTTCTATTTCGTATTTGCCCAAAATGGTTTTTCCCTTCTCGTAGGAATTGAATTCAATGATGTCGTCGGCATCTAACATGATGTCGAAAGCATCCTCAATGGCGGTGGTCAGGCTCAGTTGGCGCACCGAGTCCCAGCCTTCCACATGCTGACTGTCGAAATCAGCATTCAATTGTTCCTCCTTGGCAGAGAAAACCTCCGCGAAGATTTGATTGTATTTTTCTAAATTTGTCATAGACTTAAGGTTTTATTTATTGTATTATCACTTTTCCAGCTTCATTTCTCAAAATGGATTGCACGGTTTTCACTGCAATGTTCTTGTGGAAGAGATGGGTCTTCTCCTCCACGAAGGCAGCCACCTCATCAGCCACGGCCGCATTGGTAATGCTGATGTTCAGCATTTCGTCGGTACCGCTACAATAGCAGTCGGTATTGAACTCCGACTTGACCAAAAGCTCCACCTCATCAAGACCGATGCGCAGTCCGAAAATTTTCAGGAAACGCTTCAACCGGCCGATGATGAAATAGCAACCATCGGCATCGCGTCGGGCCAAGTCACCCGTATGCATCACACCATGGTTCTCGTCGCCTTTCATCAAGTCTTCAGCACACGTGGCATAGCCCAAGGTGACGTTTTCGCCCCGATAGACCATCTCGCCTTCCGCCTCGCCCTCAAAGGTCTCATTCCCTTCCTTGTCGATGATGGAAAGCTGTCCGCCAGGCTCTGCAATACCGATGCTACAGGTTTTTGTCGTAGCCAGTTCAGCCGGCAGGTAAGCCATACGTGCCGTACACTCCGTTTGTCCATAGGTGGCAATAAACCGTTTGCCTTTTTGTTCCGCATAGTCGGCACAAGCCTTAAACAACTCTTCCGTCATCTTGCCACCCCCTTGGG
The DNA here is from genome assembly GCA_017651645.1 of Bacteroidales bacterium. Next base: position 3,698 of record JAGCCO010000019.1, on the reverse strand, counting down.
TGATGGTATGCAAGTCGGGCAGATCCATACGGAAGAAACGCAGTTTCGACAGCAGTTCGTAACTATAAGGCACTCCCGTGAAAGAGGTGACATGATGCTCGCGCATCATCTGCCAAAAGCCCTTGTCAAGCAAGGAACGGCCTGAGAGAATTAGCGTGGCTCCCGCCAAGAGATGACTGGCAATCACGGAAAGGCCCATGGTGTAATGCATCGGCAAGGCGGCCATAGGGCGTTCCTCCTCCGTCAAGCCAAACAAACGCAGCACATTGCATGCGTTGGCTTCGATGTTACGGTAGGAATGCCGCACTAATTTGGGACTGCCCGTGCTTCCTGAAGTAGGGAGCAACAGAGCCAAATCCTCATGCAGTGCTGGAGAACGCAGGCCTGTCTTCACCAAAGTATACCCTGCTTCAGAAAAGCCTGTTGATTCATAGCCCAAATCGGGCAAGATTTCATCGGGTGCCCACAGATAGGCTGGTGCGTACTTGTCGCGCAAGGTCTCATAAAGTGTTTTTTCCGTCTTGGCACTGATCACCAAAGGCACGATGCCCGACGACAAGGCGCCGGCATAACCCAACAAAGAACCGATTTTGTTCTCGGCCAAAATGAAAATCAGAGACCGTTGTGGCAAGGCACGGGCAAAACGCGGGACAAAACCACAGATTTCGCCGTAGGTCACACTTGCACCGCTGTCGTCAATAACAGCGATTTTGTCTTTCGGCTTTTTGTCTAAGTCAAGGAACATTATCTTTAGATTATAGCGCCACCATCAATGCCAATGATTTGACCTGTCATGTAAGAAGATTGGTCAGAGGCAAGGAACAAGCACAAATTGGCCACCTCGTTTGGTTCCGCCAAACGTCCGAAAGGCACATCGTTGATTTTTTGGGCAAATTTCTCTTCCAAAACTGCCTTGAATCTTTCCGAGCCCACCATTCCAGGAGCAATGGCATTTACACGAATCTTGCTTTCAGCAAGTTCTTTGGCTGCTGATTTTGTGGCAGCAATGACTGCGCCTTTAGAAGCCGCATAAGACAGTTGGCCCTTTGAGCCTTTCACGCCTACCATACTTGCCATATTGATTATGGAGCCACTCTGCTGACGTGCCATGATTCTTGAGACCAACGCCATCAGATGCACCAAAGCAACCACATTGACATCCAACATGGTTCTGAACTTATCATAATCAATCATGGGCATCATTTCATAGGAAATAAGGCCTGCAATATTTGCCAACACATCGATTCGGCCATGCTCTTTCTTAATGGTCATCACTGAATTCTTCACCAATGCGAAATCACAAATATTGAGTTCCATCGGGACGACTTTCCCGTTTTCACAAGAAAACTCAGAAATCCATTCCAAACCTTTAATGTCCATAGCATAAACGACTGCTCCTTCGTTAGCAAACAATTGGGCAACAGCTTTTCCGATGCCAGCACCAGCACCAGTGATGATAGACACCTTGTTTTCAAGTAGATTATTCATTATTTATTATATTTCAATAAAACATTATATTTGCTTTTTAAAAATGCAATTCAACACATCTTCTGTTTTGCACCCAAACAACGGACCATTGCACATTTGGTGAAAATCTAATTCACCATAATTCAAATTTGCCTCAATCAATATTGGTGCTCCTTTCTCATCAACAGAAACATCCCAAGAAATTAAACGTTGAGTTCTTCCTAATCGCGGAGCGAGAAATCTTACCAAATCACAACACTCAGAAAAACTAGGCACTTGTATTCCCTCAAAAACCACATCAGTTGTTGGGTGTTTTTCAAAACGATTTCCTTTATTATCGTATGCGTATCTTCGCAATCTCCCTGCTTCATCTACTCCAACCGCAATACCACCAGAACTGACATTATCCACTTTTGCATTACCCCGTCCCATTCTTACAACAACTGACACAATTGTAGTTTCGCCTTTCGAATACAAAGTCATAATACGTATTGTTTGCAAAGATGAAGGATGTAATTGTGACAAAGTTGGAGATTGTTTGACAACTTCTTGAATTATCGTGTTTTTGCGACTATTAATAATTTCCTCTAACTGAGCCACTGTGTCTTTGGATCCATTCCAGAAAGAAATACCTTTGCCTCCTACAGTTCCAACCGATGGTTTGATGATAACATTTCCGACATGATTACATTCGTTTAACAAACACTCTTTACCTATTTTTTGATAATCCGCATCAAGAAAAACCCCATTAACAATACGAGCTATTGTCTTGGGCTGATTAACACCTTTAAACAATAATTCATAAAGATTTTTATCATCTAGAGTCCAACCTTCCTTCAATCGGTTGAAATACATATCTATCTCCGAATAAAAGAAATCATCGGGAATATACCATTCTATAGGATTCGATGTCCCAGACATCGAACTAGTTTCTATAAAGTTATAAAAACCAAACCATCCATAATCAAACTTCTTACCTTTCCATAGCGCATCAATTGCTTTTTTCTGTTCTATAGTTAACGGAACAACAACCTTATCTTTTAATTTCTTCTTTAAACTAGCAGCACTGCTAGAATAACGGGATTTGATGTAAAACCAATATTCAATCCTATTCAAATATTTCCTAATTTTTTTGTAATGTCTCATATCCTTTTTGTTTTAATCAAATTAGAAATAATTAAATTATTTAAGCATAAAACCGCCATCTACGGTCAATGAGGTGCCGGTTACCCACGATGAGGCATCGGAAAGAAAATAGATAATAGCCCAAGCAATGTCCTCTGGTCGGCCATAACGTTTCAATGGATATTCCTGCATATCTTTTTCACGCTCTTCATCCGAGAGACTCTCATGGATTAATTTGGTCTCCACCATACCAGGATGAACAGCATTGGCGCGGATGCTTTTATCTGCTAACTCCACGGCAGCAGAACGCATCAAAGAGGTCAAAGCCGCTTTCGAGCTCGCATACAAAGCCCGTCCTGGAGCATTATAAAATGCGGAAACCGAAGACGTGAATACAATAGAGCAATTTTTATTCAATTTCTTCTTTTTCAACAAGAGCCGAATCAAATGAATTCCCGTGAAGGTATTGTTTTGAAAAACGAAGTCAAAATCCTCTTGCTTAATAAAAGACAAAGGCTTAACTCTGTTCACACCTGCATTATTTACCAATCCATCAAGAGAATCAAGCTGATCGACCAAACTCACTAGACTTGTTTCGTCGGTCAAATCTGCAACTATCTGTTGATGCTTTTCAGAGAAAGAGAAGTCCAAACAAGAAAAAGTTTCCTGTAGACGTTGTTCATTCCGTCCAGTAATGATGACGGTTGCACCCAGTCGCGAACATTCAATCGCTGTCTCAGCCCCTATCCCAGATGAGGACCCGGTGATCAAAACAGTTTTCCCTTCTAAAGAAAAAGGGTTGTACATAGATCACAGTTTGCTTTGAACGATATTGAAGAGATCACCAATGGTGGCAGCAGCCTTCATGTCGTTGCCCTGCAGGGTGACATTGTACTCCTCATCCACCATGGCAATGATAGAGAGCGCCATCAGTGAGGACCATTCGTCCAACTTACGGAATTCGGTTTCGGGTTTAAGCTCGTTGATGTCTGTGTCATCAAACTGCTCAGCGAAGTGAGCGATAAATTCATTTAAGTTCATTTGTTCTCTGTTTTAGTTAATATGTTTAGTTAATATGTATTTATATTTATATTTATATTTAGATT
>JAGCCO010000213.1 GCA_017651645.1 Bacteroidales bacterium | reverse complement strand
GAGAAGCACGGCTGGGCATCTACGGCGAGCTTCGAGCCTTCAGCTGTGGTTCTCAATCAGTCAGGCATCAGTCATCATTATGCCCATGCGGTGGAGCATCATCCTTCTCCCCACCCTTCTTTTCACAGGTCTTTTTACTTGATTTCTACCATGAAAATGCTTGCGGACTTTAACAAAGGTTCTTTTATTGCTCATGTTAACGTCCATTCCTTCCCATTCTTACATCTATCATACAGTCCCCTTATTGATGCTTTTTTCTTGCAAAGGTAGGTCGAACCCAGGCAATGGTCAAGTACCGTGTACTATTTGGTAACATATTTTTCAGCAGCCTTCGTAGATTGCGCACAATCTATGTATTCCGAAAAATATGTCAGCAAATTCCTTGCCCTATGCCCTTTGATGGTTCGGCCTGTTAAGTAGGCAAGAAAAAGGCTATAAGGCGACCGATTGTCGATGCTAAAAAAAAGTTCAGGTCGGACACATGATACTTGAACAAAATAAAAAGGCTTCAGGTTCACTCATGCCGATAAATTTTTGCAAACACTCAGACCGTAGGCGGCGGGATATAAACAGCCAGTACAGAAATGGCTTTCATAGGCTTCTTTGACAACGACGACTTCATCATCAACTACGACGCTCCCCTGTTCGAGTGCCGGCGTAAGATCAAGGCATACAAGCGAAAGGACAAGCGTAACGAGATTTGGAGGTAAATATCAACAAACAAGTAATACAACTATGGCAACAGTTAGAACAAAACAAGACATCGACCACTGTTGGGAAGTGGCAAACGAGGCTTACAAGCAACTCTTCTGGTCAATCGACATGATGACTTTCCTGAGTTGGGGAGTATCCAAGAAATGCTACGCTTTTTACCATAATATGCCCACACTGATTCTCAGGGTCAGCGGGATGGTTCATAAGGGCTGGGTGTATGTTTCCCTGGATGAAGCAAGCGACGCATATATCATCACACTTCTCAATATCAGACGAGAGGTGAAGAAAACCATGAGCGATATTTATTGTGACTCACTTGGCTGTGTTATTGATGAACTCGTGGAAAAGCCTGCAGACATGAATGACAAGGTATATCACCAGAAAGCAATACGCGATTCACAGGAAAAATTCAACAGAGTATAAACAACTTATGGCAGGGATGTCCTCGCAGATGTCCCTGCCACATAAAGACTTATTATTATGAAACAGAAAACCTACAGATTTCTCAACAGGCTGGTAGATAAGATTACCAGCAAAGACTGCCCCAACAACGACTACTTTGAATACTACGGCCACAAAGTCACCTTGCAGTCTGGCACCCGTGATTTCGTAGATGTGACCATTTCAGACATGGACAACCGTAATCAGATTACCTTCTCCTTCGATTTCTGGACGAAAGAACTATGCTTCGATGGCTATAACAATTACGATGAAAGGGACAGTATCGTCAAGGCCTTCCGCTCTATTTACAGGAATATCTCTATCACAGATGAGCCTTGGGAAGAAGATGAAAAGTTCTATCTACCCATGCTCGATAATGAGGAATACGACCAAGAGACCGTTCGCAGTGAGTACGAAACCCTGCTTTCAAGGAAAGTAGCATAACACATTACAACTATGATACAGAAAGAAAACAATCAAGCACAAGAGTTTGTGCGTATCTCAGAACTTTGTTTTGTTTACGCAAAAGCAAAATGGATGCGAACCTTTAAGGCATTCGACTTAGACGGCTTCTTCCCTGGCAAGTTGATTTACGCATCGATGATACGTGACAACGACGAGAACAGGAAGAAACTACAGCAACTGGCAGACCGTAACGCCTACGCCTGCCTGCAACTGCAACTGAGGAAAGGTGATAATGTAGTATTTGAAACAAGACTGACAGCATAAGAGATTGCTAACAAATTGGCGGTGCAACTTCCTATCAATGGTTGTTGCACCGCCAGTTTTATTATTCATACTTCATTTGATAGCTATCATCTTTTCCTGCCTCTCTTCTACTTTCATTTGGCGCTCGAAGTTCTCCTGAATCGATCGCTGCTGATCGTCGTACTTGCGGAGAACAGCATTGGCAAGGGTATTCAGAGGAAGTACACCCTGATAGTAGGCATCAACGGCATCTTCATTGAGCGTGATGACAGAAGGGATGTTATCGATGGTGGCCACAAGGGTATTGCCCTTCATGACGGGCTGAGAGATACGGAGGTCGAGCGGTTCATCATCGTACTTGCGATACTGTCGGATAGGTTGGGGCTTCACCCCGTCACGATTCTCCAGTGCTTCATGGCCAGCCTTATTCAGAAGATTGGCACCTCCAAGGCCCACCAACATCATCTTTAGGAGCGGATTCTTAACGAACATGCCCGCAAAGATGGCTGCTATCGGCATCATGTTATCGCCAAACTTCAGGTTACGCGACTTGCCTGTGAACATACCTACAAGCATGTCCGGCAGCATGGCTAACACATAACCGAGGTTCTTGCCGACATCGCCAAAGCCATTCAGTCCGAGAGAATCGAAAATTCCTCCCCAGCCTGATACAGAAAAGTTCCCATTTTGTGGCGCATACTGTTGCTGCAAGGGCTGGGCGGCAGGCTGCACATTTTGAGAAATGTCACGTTTCTGTTCCGATTCTT
>JAGCCO010000018.1 GCA_017651645.1 Bacteroidales bacterium | reverse complement strand
CTACTACCAAGGCTTCACCTTCGAGTTGAACGACCTCTTCCCGGGTGCCAACGTCGGCGTGCCGGAAGTGAGCCACAACACGCACATGGCCGTTTATCCCAACCCCGCTGTTGACCAACTCAACATCACCCTCAGCCAGAACGCTGACATCACCATCTACAACATCATGGGTCAGAACGTGATGAACGTGGAAGGCCACGCTGGTGCCAACACCATCAACATCAGCAACCTGACGAGCGGTGTTTACTTCGTCAACGCTGGTAGCGACACCCAAAAGTTCATTGTGAAGTAATTCACTTGAAATTCAATCCAAAAAAAGGAGGCAGTTTTGCCTCCTTTTTTTGTTTCAAAACAAAAAATACTTGGATTTAAAGAAAAAAACTTATTTTTGCTTCCAGATTCGTCAAAAACGAACACATCAACCAACTTATTAATAACATAAACACATTCAAAATGAAAAAGTTATTTACTTTAGCATTAGCCTTGCTGGTGGCCAAAGCCGGCTACTCGCAAGTGAGAAAGATGTCGTCAAACGACACTAAGAACAAAGTCGCTACCATGCAAACCACCAAAGGCATGGAGTGCTTTGAGAACGTACAGAACGAACCCGTCATGACCCGCACCGACGGTGAGCTCGACTACTCGACCTACGACTGGCAGTCGAATGCTGGCGCCCGTACTTGGACCATCGCTTGGCCCGATGGAAAGATCAACTTCGCCTATACCATAGCTGGTGACAACAACTTTAGTGACCGTGGTACAGGCATCGGCACCTACGACGCCGTGAATGATGAATGGATTCCGCTTGGTGGCCGTATCGAAAACGAGAGAACCGGTTTCGGCTCCATCGCCCGCTACAAGGACAACGGCATCGTCGTTGCCGCTCACACCTCCAACAACCTTGGCATTTACATCGTTGAAGACAAGGACAACATGACCCCCAACAGCGTGGGCGCTTCTCTCTACACAGGCTCCAGCCTCTACACGCATCCCGCTGTGATGACCTCGGGCGCCAATCGTGACATCATCCATGTGGCTGCCGCCAAGTTCGGAGAATATGAAGGTGACGTCTACGAGCCCATTCGCTACTGGCGTTCGAGCGACGGTGGCTTGACTTGGGACAAAGAGTGCGTCGAGCTCCCCTACCTCACGCCTGAATACGGCATCAACTGGGGCACCAACACCTACTATTGGATGGAAACCACCGAAGACAACTGCCTGGCTCTCGTCATCAACTGCAGCTGGAGCGACGGCATGGTCCTCTGTAGCTACGACAATGGTGAGACCTGGGAAAGAAAAGTGTTCTACCACCACCCTGGTCCTCTGGCGCAGTTCCCCGACGATCATGTGGCTTTCCTCTATCCTCGTTGGACCTCAGCACAATGGGGCGTTGACGGTGAGCTCTGCCTGGCTTATGAATTCAATGGCACCAACGATGCCGCTTCCAACACATCGGGCAGTTACTATCCTGGTATCGGTGGCGTCTCCTTCTGGAGCGAAAACCTGCCTTACCACGGCGAAACCCTGCCCCAATACGGTGTTGACCCCACCAACCCCAAGCCTCCTACCCCAGGTCAACCTTTCATCATGGACAGTGCCTATATCATGCAAGACGTCTATATGAGTTGGATGCTCTGGAGCGACCAGACCCACGAGATTTGGCCTGAATACATGGGCTACCTCCCCCCGTTGGACGAAGAAGGCAACCCGGAAGGCCCCTCGTATGAGAGCGTCACTGGTTGGAACATTGATGACATGACCTTACACGGCTCCTACAACAGCGGTCCCGTAGCCTTCCCCGTCCTTGCCATGGTTCCCGGCTCAGATGGTTTGGACATGGTTGCCGTTTGGAGCGCCATGGATGAAAACCATACCGATGGCGCAGGCAATTACTACTACAAACTCTTCGCCAATTATTCCTGTGACGGAGGCCGTACCTGGTGGCACCAAGTCCAGCTCACGACAGACTTCATGTGGGAGCTCTCCGAATGCGTCTACCCGCAGGCAGCTGTGGTCGGAACAACCCTTGTGGTCGCTTCTCAGTTTGACATGTACACGGGCACCTATGTCCAAAGTGATGATCCGGATTCTGATGACAACTACTATCAGGGTCTCACCTTCGATATGATCTTCCCGATAGGAGTGCCTGAAGTGAGCCACAACACACACATGACCGTCTGTCCTAACCCCGCTACCGACCAAGTCGGCATCACTCTCAGCCAAGACGCCGACATCGTGATTTACAACATCATGGGTCAGAACGTGATGAATGTGGAAGGCCACGTTGGTGCCAACACCATCAATATCAGCAACCTGACAAGTGGCATTTACTTCATCAACGCCGGTACCGACACCCAAAAGCTCATCGTGAAGTAATTCATTTGAAATTCAATCCAAAAAAAGGAGGCAAAATTGCCTCCTTTTTTGTTTCAAGGAGATTCCCTTCGGGAATGGAGTCTTCCGCTTTTGTCACCAGCGGCGGCAAAAATAACTTATGAATCGTAAACGTCACAAGCCGCCGCGGGATACATAACAATTGCTCACCATTCCCGAAGGGAATCTCAAAAACAAAAAAATACTTGGATTTAAAGAAAAAAACCTATCTTTGCTTCCAAATTCCCAAAACGAACATAACAACTAACCTATTATTAATCAAAACCCATTCAAAATGAAAAAGTTATTTACTTTAGCATTGGCCTTGTTGGTAGTCGTTGGCGGCTACTCACAAGTGAGAAAGACATCGAAAAGCGATGCCATGAAGACTTCTGCCCAGGAAATCACCGTTGCGGGCGATGAAGTTTACCAGAATGTCGGCAGCCTGCCGAACATGACCCGTTCTGATGCCGAATTGGACTTCACCTATTACGACTGGCAGACCAACACGGCAGCCAAGAACCTTACCATGACCTTCCCTGATGGCTGCGTCGGTGTGGCTTATGTCATCGCGACTCAACCCGATTACGCTGATCGTGGCACCAACATCGCCATCTTCTATCCTGACGAGGACGCCTGGAGAACCTCAGAAGGACTGATTGAAGACCACAAGACCGGCTTCGGCTGCGCTGCCCGCTATGGCGAGAACGGCATCGTCGTCGTTTCGCGTAACCCCCAAAGCCTTACCTGTGAGGTTTACATCATCGAAGACAAGGACAACCTGCCTCACGGCGACCTTGCCCCCGTCTACGTCATGCCAACCGAGCACAACCCACACTTCCCGGCTGTGATGTGCACAGGTCCCGACCACAAGCACATCCACATCCTTGTCACCGCTCTCAATGAGGTGACCGACGACGGCCAGACCAACCCCTTCTACTACATCCGTTCGCTTGACGGCGGCGAGACCTGGAGCGACTTCATGACCATCGAATACCTTGGCCGTGACTACTGCCCCCAATATGGCAGCGGACAAGACGCCTACTTCATGGAAAACACTGGTGGCAACCGTCTCGACATCGTGGTGAACACCCGTCGTGGCGATGGCGCCGTGCTGACCTCCTTAGACGAAGGCGACACCTGGACAAAGACCAAGTTCTACCACCATCCTGGCATCGACGTCGACTTTGGTGAAGGTTTGGCTTATATGTATCCCCGCTGGACCTCAGCATTCTGGGACAACGAAGGCACTTTGCACGTGGCCTACGAATTTGGCGGCGGCACGGGTGATGCCACTTCCACGAGCTACTATCCCGGCATTGGTGGCATTGCCTATTGGAACAGTGTGATGCCGTATCACGGAGAAACCCTGCCTCAATTTGGTTGCGACCCCACCAACCCCATGCCTATGGCTACTGGTCAACCCTTCATCATGGACTCCGCATACATCAACCAAGACATCTATGCCTCTTTGTGGATTTGGGGCGATGCCACACACCCCATGTGGGACGAATACATCGGCTACGTCACACCTTTGGATGATGATGACCAGCCTCTGTTAGACCCCTATTCAGCCACCTCGTTCACCATTAGCGATGACTGGACTGCCCATGGCAGCTATAACGGTGGTATCTGCGAAATGCCTGTACTGGTCACCACTCCTGCCCAAGACCTTCTAGTTGCCGTTTGGGTTGGCATGGATGACCACCACACTGGCGGCGTAAACAACGACCACTACTTTAAGGTCTTTTGCCGTGCTTCTTTCGACAAAGGCATGACCTGGACCCCGATGATGAACCTCACCTCTGACTTTATGTTTGTGTTCTCAGAATGCGTCTATCCGCAAGCCGCCATCACGGGTAACACCCTCGTGTTTGCCTGCCAGATGGACGGTGAGCCTGACACCTACGTCATCGGCTCCGGTGGCGATGTCACCCCAGACGACAACTACTACCAAGCCCTCACCTTCGACCTGATGGACCTCTTCGGCTATGATGGCATTGAAGAAGGCCAAACGGTCAGCAACACCCACATGAGCCTCTATCCCAACCCCGCCGTTGACCAACTCAACATCACCCTCAATCGTAACGCTGACATCGTGATCTACAACATCATGGGTCAGGAAGTGATGAGCGTTGAAGGCCATGTCGGTGCCAACACCCTCAACATCAGCAGCCTCAGCGCTGGCGTCTACTTCGTCAACGCAGGTTCTGACACTCAGAAGTTCATTGTGAAGTAAGCATTTCACCAAATGCCATAAAAAAGGAGGCCGTGGCCTCCTTTTTTATTGTTCTTTCCGATGGCTCAACACATCGTAAGCTAGGAAGATTGCCTTACGATAGGCATCGGGCACAGCCTGGTTCGTGTTGGCGATGTCGAAAGCCGGACCATGCAGCGGAGCCGCACACACTACGGGCGGACCCGCCCAATAATAGGCACAGCCATCCAATGACAAGAACTTCATCGGAAACACGCCCTGCTCATAATGCAAGGCCATGATGCCGTCGTATTTCTTCCACCAGCCCGTGACAAACAGTTGTGAAACCGAGAAGGGACCAAAGGCAAAGATGCCCTTACGCTGCGCATCGCCAACGGCCTTCACCACCTTTTCGTCATCACCCGTCGGGAGAGAACCCGAATGCGGATTCACGCCCATGACGGCTATCTTGGGCGAGCTGATGCCAAAGTCGGTCTTCAAAGCCTCAGCGAAAGTGCTCAGCTTTGAGGTAAGGAAACGGATGTCGATTTGCTCAAGGGCGGTACTCAGAGGCACGTCGCCAGTAGCCAAGCCTATACGTAGCTGCCCGTTCACCAAGACCTGAACAGGGTCGGCCTCCTTATGGAACGAAAGCAGGAAATCGCGGTTGCTCTTTGCCACGGCGGGACTGTCAGGCGCCATCACCAAGGCATCGATATAGCCTTTTTGAAGATCGTCTGCGGCTCTCTTCATCGAGAGCACCGACATCTCAGCCGACACCCCAGAAGGCGCACCCGGCTCAATCTTCAGTTCGTTTTCCACAATATTGATGATGTTGAACTTCTTGTCCCACGACTGACGTGCGTCACGGGTAAGCGAGTAATTGGGGCTTTCCATGCCAAAATTCTTCTTGTAATAGGAAAAAGCCTTTGACTGGCCATACAAGACAGGAGTGAACGTTTCGAACATTCGGGCATCTGAAAAAGCTTTCAGCATGATTTCATAACTGATGCCGTTGAAGTCGCCCTGACTGAGGCCAATCCGGGGAAGTTGGGAAGTTGTAGCGTTGTCTTGCATAGGCACATTTTTTTTTACTCAGCTGAATTTCAACAGGAAATCAGACTTCAAAATTAGTCAATAAAACTATAAAACAAATAAAAACAGCTGATTTTTACAAAAAAAGTGCGTTTTTAAAGCCTTTTAGGATGATTTCCGTAGCTCCAACCTGTGATTCGAGGTAGTTTCGGCATGTCGTGGAGGCCTTTTCGTAAAACTCGTCATCAGCCAGCAATCGAGTGAAAACAGCCTCTAACTCAGTCGCATTTTTCACCGAGAAAGCCCCTTGCAGCTGCACCAAATCGACAGCTTCCTTGAAGCTCTCGTATTTTGGGCCAAAGACCACTGGGCAACCGAAAGTGACAGGCTCCTGAATGTTGTGGATATTGACCCCAAAACCGCCGCCAATATAAACGAACCGCGCATATTGGTAAAGCTGTGATAGCATACCTATTGTATTAACGATCAAAATCCTCGATGGCTGTTCAACATCCAACTCCGAATAGCATTGCGTCTCAGGAAACATGGCCTTGATCTGCGCCACATGCGACTCCGAGATGTCGTGTGGAGCGATAATCAGGCAGTAGTCGGCAGGCAGTTTGGGAAGAAAACTCAGCAAAAGCCGCTCATCAGGGGGCCAGGTGCTGCCCGCGATGATGCACTTGCGTCCATGGATGAAACGCTCGATTTCAGGGAAAGGCCTCGCCTGCTTGGCAATGGCAGCCACACGGTCGAAGCGCGTGTCGCCACACACAGTGACATTGTCCATGCCGTGGGATTGGAGCAACTGGGCCGTGGTCTCATCCTGCACAAAGAAATGGGTCACATTATGGAGCTGCTTGCGGAACCATGAACCATACCAACAGAAGAAATACGAGTCAGGCTTCAGGATGAGGGAGATATAAAACAAAGGAATGCCTGCCTTTTTCAATGCACGCATGTAGTTGAACCAGAACTCGTATTTGATGAAGAAAGCCGCCACGAAATGATGGCGTTGCAGCCACTCGGCAGCATGACGTGGCGTGTCGGAAGGCAGATACAGCACCTCATCGGCTAAGGGATAATCCTTGCGGATCTCATACCCTGATGGTGAGAAGAATGACAATAGGATCTTGTATTGCGGATACGCTTTCTTCAGTGCCTCGATGACAGGACGACCTTGCTCAAACTCTCCCAAGGAAGCAGCATGGAACCATATCCATTGCTCAGTCGGGCCCTTCGACAGGTTCAAGGACTCTTGCTTTTTTCGGCCTTCAATCCATTGCTTGGCTTTGGCATTGCCCAACAATGCGGCAAGCCTTACGACAAGGGAATAAAGCAGGACTCCTATGGTAAACAGTATCAGCACACCTTAATTATAATAGTAATCCTCAGGCTGCCGCTGATAGGTCGGGATGTTCCATGTGACGCGGATGCCATAATAGAGGTCGTTGTAACGTTTGTGCGGGTCTGTATATCCCACAGGCTCCATCACCCCCGTCTCGGAATTGGTGAACACGCGGAAATCATAGTCGCGGAGGTCACGGGTACGGGCATAAGTCACCTCGAGAGAAATCGAGACATTGAACAGACGGGTGTCGCTGAGCAGCAAATAGCCGCCTTCAAGATGCAACGCCGGGCCGCCACGCATACGGTCATAGCCATATCTGTAGTCGCCAGCCACCTGATAAGGGTCGTTAAGCATGTTCACAGGATAATCCACGCGGATACGGTTGCGGAGATAGCCCAAGCCAGCCTGCACAAAAAAGCCGCTGTTGGGATTGGGACCAAAGGGAAACAGCCGTCCCACCTCGCCTTGGATATGAAAGCCGCGCTGGTTGATTTCCAAAGTGGTGAAACTGCCAGCGCCACCGATAATCTCACCCACATCGGTGGTGATGCCTTCGCCAAAGATTTCCACACGGTCTATATTGAGTTTCGTGCCATAGATAAAGTTGGCATTGGCTGTCAACAGCCAGTTGGACTCGGTCTTGTAGGCAAAACCGCCACCCACATTATGGCTGACCCCATACAATTTCTTGGTATCCAATCCAGGGACATGAAAGGCATAAGTCGCCTGAAACATCGCCACGGGTATAGGGCTTTTCATAATGTCTTTGGCTTCCTGAGCCAAAGCATTAACACTCAATATGACACAAAGCAAAGCAGATAAAATAATTCTACGCATAAGCATTCGGTTTATTATTGAACGGAAATCCAAGTCATATAGTATCAAAGCCGCAAAATTAAGAAAAAGGTCGCCTCATATTGAAGCGACCTTGAATTAAAGTAGAAAACCTGTTTACATCTTGATGACACGGCGGACAATCGTTTCGTCGCCCACCATGATGCGAAGCGTATAGACACCGCTCTCCAAGCCTTCAAGTTGATAGGCATCACCCTCCACTTTGATGCGTTGCACCAGCTTGCCTTCGGTGGTATACACCTCGATCAGGGTCATGCCGACACATTCGATGGTCACTTTGTCGGAGGTCGGGTTGGGGAAGACAGCAACCTTACCGTCGTTTTCATTGAGGCCGTGGAAGTAGTTGGCGCAAGCCTCTTCCGACAGGCTGGAAACGCCCTTCTCGAACACCGACTGCACGGCATAGCAATGTTGCATGTCAATGGCCATCTCGGTGTCGTTGTAATTGGTCTCAGTCAGGTTCTCGGCCATCAGTTCACCATCGCGGTAGAGGTTATAGGCGATGGTGCCGTCCACAGCATTCCAAGCCGTGGCTATCAGGCCTTCACGCACCTCGATAATGTTGATTTGAGGAGACATGTTGTTGATTGAAGATCCAAATTCTGCCGTAAAGGCCAGGCACTCCTCGTAAACAGGCATCACCCAAATACGGAAGTCTTCTTCTACCAAAACAAAAGTGATACTATTGGTTTCGATGTAATCCGGCGTCCCGCAATACTCACCCCAGATGGCGTAAAGATCAGCAACATCGTTCCATGTCACCGTGACCTCGTTGCCGACAAAGGAATAGTCAAAGCCATCGACAGCGGCACAGACTTCTTTCATCATGCAGACCGGTTCCGAGTCGCAGCCATAGACGGAATGCACCGTCACGCAGATGGTGTTCGTGCCCACAACCGCGTCAAAATTGAAAACTGTTGTTCCACCACCCTCAGGCGCGACTTGGGTAGTAGTGCCATTATGTACTACTTCGTAATACTCAACATTGGAAACATCGCTCCAAATGAAACGTAGCAGACCCGTATCGCCCATTGTGACAAACGACAAATCTTCAACAGGTTTGCAGTAACAGACTTCAATTTCAGCGTCAAGGGTATAACAAGTCTCTGAGACGGGTGTCACCTTGACCGAAGTCAAGCCATCTTCCACCTCAAAGACGTATTGTGTCCCTTCAACGTATGGACCGACTTGTCCATTAACCTCCACCCAATATTGAGTAATGCCTTCAATGGCATCCCATGTCACGGTAGCGGTGCTGTTCTCCAACGTATACGCCAAGTTCTCCACCGCATCAAGGATGCAGATGTGAATGAAAGCGTCTTTTCCACATTCTTCGAAGACGGCCTTCACATTGATGTCGTGCTCGCCCGTAGGAATGGTGAATGAGTATGTCAGTTCGTTTGTCGCACCCAACAACACCTCATCCATAAAGATTTGATATTCCAACAATCCAGCTGTATTTTGTGGCGCACCCCAAGAGAGGGTGCACTCCAGGTCGCTGGTCATGGTGTGGGTCAGATTCTGTACCGGGCTGCACTTCGACACTTCCACCTCAGCGCAGACATATTCGCTTTGGCAATCGTTGTAACAAGCATAGACACAATAGTCATAAACCCCTTCCTCAACATAATCGGTAAACTCCGTTGCAGGGCTCACCGCCAGTTGGGTGCTTCCTCTCCAAACCTCATACGCAAAACACGCTGGATTTTCGGGAGCCTCCCAGGTCAAGTCAACGCGATTGCCGTCTGTAGTATAAGTCAAATTGCGCACCGGCTCGCAGAAGCCGGGACCACTGCTACCAATAGTACAGCTAATTTCGAACACCTTGTTGCCGCTGAAACCGCCTTGGTTCTCAAAAATGACTGTGCCATCCTCGTAAGTGACCTCAAAACTACATTGCGAAGCCCCTTGTTCGCTATGCCAAACAAGCATGATTCTGGAACCGGAAGTCACATGGCGGGTATAAATTGCCGAACCACCTTCTTCGATAGTCATCTGTTCCGTGGGCAAATCGCCGGAATAGGCCACAGTAAGATAACAGCCCTGCCAGCCATTATTACCAGAATCGTGCAACGAAAAGATGACATTGCAAGTGTTTCTATAGCTGAAAGTCAACTCGGTATGCTTTCCGTTGAAATCCACAAGGTCAAGCGTGAATGGGATGACAAAATCATCAGGAGCAGCGGCATCAAGCGTGACATTGAAATCGGCATAACCCATCAGTTCAGCACCGATTGTACTAAAGTTCCCCTCGGCTCCATTCACAGTAACAAACTCATAATTAGTCGACAAGGTACCCACCACCATCTCAGCCAATTGATTGCCCAAATTGTCGACAAAGATACGCAAGTCGGCGGTCTCACCTGGATTGAGGAGCCCGTCGCCATTGTCGTCGTTCAACACGGCTGTGGTACCGTATTCCAACTGATCATCGAACACTGTAACGACCAAACCGTATGTCCCTGTCTGCACACCATCGACATACACCTCCAAATTGAAACGGATTGTCTGATTGGCCATCACCTGGTCGTTGACCGTGAAAGCGAAGGCTTCTTCCACCATCTGGGCTTCTCCAGGGGCAAGATCGGGGCAAGTAGCCGTGTTTTGCGTGATGGTTACATTTCCATTCCCGGTTGTCAAGACCATGGAAATATTGCTCACCGGCTGTGGACTGAGGTTTGCCATAACGACACCCATCGTGACCGACTCGCCAGGATTCAAGCGACCGTTCTGATTACCTGCCTCATCATTGATTTGATAAATGTCGTTGTATTGGACAGCGCCCATCTGGATGGCATCAACGGCGGCCAGTACATCCACGCGACCGAAGCCATAGGTGTTGCTCTTGCCTTCGGCCAACGGAACCGCTGTTTCCTCAAGGATGCGGCAGACCTCCGACGGCGAAAGGTTGATGTCCTTACTCAGCATCAAAGCCATACAGCCTGCCACGCAAGGCGTGGCCATAGATGTGCCGCTCATGTAAGTATAACCCGTGTTACTTTGATAATTCAACGACTTGATGTCAACACCGGGAGCGCACACATCGGGACGGATGAGGCCGATACCAGGCTGGTAGGGATAGTCGCTAAACTCAGTGTTTTGCCAAGTGACAGGACCACGTGAGGTGAAGTATGCAGCGTTGTCGTTGTAGTCGACGGCACCGACGCACACCGAACAAGTCAAGTCACCAGGGTTCTCTCCCTGCACCGCATCCATATAAGGCGGAGGACAGCTGCCAGGCACACGCACGTTGTTCGGGATAGGATACATCCATGTCTGATTGCCTTCGTTACCCGCGGCGATGGCAGCCACGATGCCCGCATCCAAAGCAGCCTCACAGGTGTGACGCAACAAAGTGCGGTCGGGAATTGATGAATTGGGCAAGCCAAGCGACATGCTGAACAAGTCGCAGCCATGCTCCACAGCCCATTGGATGCCCAAGGAGATGTTTTGGGCACCGCCGTTTCCACTGGCATCAAGACATTTGACGCACATCAGCGTGGCAGCAGGAGCCATACCCGTTTGCGATCCAGCCTTTCCGTCACCCAACACAGTACCTGAGCAATGCGAACCGTGTCCATGGTCGTCCATGGGATCGTTGTCGTTGTTTTTCACGTCATATCCGTGGTGAGGGAACTCGGAACCGCCATCCCAAAGGTGGTCAGCCAAGTCCACATGATTGTAGTTGACGCCTGTGTCGATGACAGCCACCACAACACCTTGCCCCATGTAGCCTTGATCCCACACCTGATTGGCTCCCACTTGGATGACATTTTGCGTGATTTCGCGTGTGGACATCGCCGGACGAGGCGCGTCGTCCTCAGGAATCCAATTGTACTCCTTGGCAAATCCCATCATCTCAATATCGTTGCGACGGGCAAGGTCGTTGATAGCCGCCTTTGTGGCATCGAAATACAAGGCATTCGCCATCCATATGACAGTGGGAGACGATACCATGCCATTGCGTTCCATCTCGGTGAGAGAACGTTTCAGGTCGTACTGTGAAGCCTCGGCAAAAGCCTTCAACTCGTTGACGACAAACTCGCGACGTTCGGCGCGGGTAGCAAAATAGTCGGCACGACGGTTGAGTTGCGTCCGGTCGTATTGCGACTTCATGATGACCAAGACTTTGATTTGCTCGTCATCGTTGCGGCGACCCATTTCTTCGATTAATAGCGGGTCAATGACAGCCTGGGCGTAGCCTGCCATGCAGCAGACCGCCGTCAGGAATAGAATAAAGAGTTTTTTCATATTGAATAGATTTTAGATTAAAGATGCAAAATTATAAATTTCTCTTGATTATCAATGCAAAACAGATAAATGCCGCTTCCAAGGCCCTCAATTTGATAGGTGTCATTGTCCACTTCAATACGCCGCAACAGTTTACCCTCCATGGAATAAACCTCTATCAGCCTCATGCCTAGGCACTGGATGGTCACAGCACCAGAAGCCGGATTGGGGAAAACGCTGACGTTTTGCTTTGTCTCGAAGAAATCGTCCACGCCAATGCCGTGGGTGCAGTCGACAGCAAAAGAAAAGACCTCCTCAAACCCTCCGGCATTTTGGAAAATCACCGTGCCATCCTCGTAGGTGATCTCGAAACTGCACTCCTGACTCCACGAGCTGTTATGCCAAGAGATTGTGAAAGCGGAATTGAGGACCAGTTCCCTGACAAAAACCACAGAACCTCCATCACTAAGGGTCATTCGTTCCGATGGAGTGCCGTCGGAATAGTCCACCTGTAGGTAGTTGTCCTGCCATCCGTCGTTGAAGGAATCGTATAACGAAAAGATGACTTTACAAACATTCCGATAGTCGAAGGTCAACACTGTGTGTCGTCCATCGGCATCCACTAAGTCGAGCGTAAAAGGAACGGTCAAATCTATGTTGGCAGAAGCATCGAGGCTGACACTAAAATCAGCATACCCCACCATCCCGGCATCAATCGTACCGAAGGGCTTTTCTGTCTCATTCAATGTGATCAACGTGTTCGTTGTCGACAAGGTGCCCATCACCCATGGAGCCAGCTCATTGCCTGTATTGTCGATTATCACGCGCAGGTCGGCGGTCTCGCCAGGGTTGAGGAAGCCGTCGCCGTTGGGGTCGTTCAACACAGCTAGGGCGCCAAAATCCAGAATATAATCATGAACGAGGATTTTCAACCTGTACACTCCCGTCACCACGCCATCGACATACACCTCCAAGCGGAACAACAGCTTCTGTCTAGCCTCCACCTCTTCATCGACCGAAAAGGCAAAGGCATCCTCTACAGTAAGCGTTTCATTGGCGGCAAAAACAGGAAAGACAACCGAGTCATTTGTGATGACGACATGCTCACTCTCCGGCATCAGGACTACAGACACATTGCCTAAAGGTTGGTCATAGATATTATTGAGCGTTAGCGACATGGTGACCGACTCGCCGGGGTTAACCCTCTGGTTGTTGTTGCCTGCAGCGTCATTGATGGCATAGTCCTGGTATCTGATGCCACTCGATGGAACCATCCCGACAGCATACAAGGCATCCACACGGCCGAAGCCGTAAATGTTACTCTTACCTTCCGAAAGAGGCATAGCCGTCTCTTCCAAGATACGGCAAACCTCGGCAGGGGTCATATTTGGATCCTTGCTCAACATGAGGGCCATACACCCTGCCACACAGGGCGCGGCCATCGAGGAGCCACTCATGGGCCTGTAGCCGTTGTTATATTCATAGTTCAATGACCAGATATTCACGCCAGGAGCACACACATCGGGACGGATAAGGCCGATGCCCGGGTTGTAGGGATAGTCATTGTATTCATACTCAGTATTTGCCCAAGCAGAAGGTCCATGAGAGGTGAAGACCGCAGCATTGTCGTCGGCATCGACAGCCCCTACGCTGACCACGCAGCTCAGTCCACCAGGATGTTCCCCTTGGATTTCATCCATATAAGGTGGAGGACAGTTGCTTGGCACGCGGACGTTGTTGGGGATCGGGTACCTGTCCAATTTGTCGCCCTCGTTTCCGGCAGCGACGGCAGCCACGATGCCCGCATCCAAGGCAGCCTCGCAGATTTGGCGCAACAAAACGCGGTCGATGCCACTCGGGTTGAGCAGGCAGGTCGATAGGCTGAAAATATCGCAGCCATGCTCGACAGCCCACTGGATACCCTCAGAGAGCAAGGCGCAATTACAATAACCGTTTTGATTCGTGCACTTGACACACATCAGCGTGGCTTCGGGTGCCATACCCGTCTGCTTGCCCGCCGTACCATCACCGCAGACGATGCCTGCACAATGCGTGCCATGACCGTATTCATGGTCATCCATGGGGTCATCGTCATGATGGTACACGTCGTAGCCATGATGCGGGAACTCGTCGCCGCCGTCCCAAAGATGGCTGACCAAATCCACATGGTTGTAGTTGACGCCCGAATCGACGACCGCCACCACAACTCCCTGACCCTTGTAACCCATGTCCCATACCTGATCGGCATGGACTTGGGCCACATTCGGCATGATCTCGCTTAAAGGCATTGTAGGACTCACCTCTTCCCTTTCAGGAATACATCTGCGTTCAACGGCAAAGCCAATCATCGCAATGTCATTGCGCTTTGCAAGGTCTTGGATAGCCGCCTTATTGGCATCGAAATACAAAGCATTGGCCATCCATAAGACGGTAGGAGCCGAAACCATACCGCGATGCTCCATTTCAGAAAGCACACACTTCAAGTCGTACTGTGAAGCATCGGCAAACGACTTCAACTCGTTGACGACAAACTCGCGACGCTCTGCACGGGTGACAAAATGCTCGGCACGACGGTTGAGTTGTGTCCTGTCGTATTGCGACTTCATGATTACAACAACCTGTATTTGCTCAACATCGTTGCGTCGCGCCATCTCCTCACTTAGAAGCGGGTCGATGATGGCTTGGGCATAACCTGCCAAACAACAAACGAGCATTATAATAAGGAAGAATGATCTCTTCATCAGGGTATGCTTTGTTTTTAAACTGCAAATTTACAAATGTTTTCACGTTTATTGTATCTTTGCAGCCCAATTTTCACCCTATGTTGGAAAACAAATACACCGAAGCCGTCCTTCCGAACGGCATCCGGCTGATACATAAAGAGAAACAAGGCGAGATTGCCCACCTCGTGCTGATGGTGGAGACTGGCACACGCGATGAGTTGCCACAAGAAAACGGCCTTGCTCACTTCGTGGAGCACACCATATTTAAAGGCACGCAAAACCGCAAAGCCTACCACATCCTGAGCTGCTTGGATAATGTGGGTGGTGATCTCAACGCCTTCACCACCAAAGAAGAGACCTGCCTTCAGGCCACCTTCCTCAAACAGCACTACAAGCGCAGTCTCGACCTCTTTGCCGACATCGCATTCCGCTCCACCTTCCCCGAAAACGAGCTGGCCAAGGAGAAGGAAGTCATCTTGGATGAAATCAACTCCTATTTGGACTCGCCATCCGATGAAATCTACGATCTGTTTGAAGAGATGGTCTTCAAAGGACATCCGCTTTCACGCAACATCTTGGGCACCACCAAGTTGGTGAAAGGCTTCCATCGGCAAGACATCCTCGACTTCATGGCACACAACTACAGCACCGACCAAATGATCTTGGCCAGCGTCGGCGGCATCAGTTTCAAGGAGTTTGAGCATTTGGCGATGACCTATTTCGGTAGCCAGCCAGCCCATATCGTGAGCAAGAAACGTGAGACCTTTAAAGGCTATAAACCCGAAAACCGCAAAGATAAGCGCAACAACCACCTGAGCCACTGTATCATAGGCGGTATCGCGCCCGAGTTCTGCAGTCCGTTGAAAATGCCTATCGTGATGCTCAACAACGTGTTGGGCGGTCCGGCCATGAGCTCACGCCTCGGTTTGAACATCCGAGAGAAATACGGCTTCGCCTATAGCATCGAGTCACAATATACCGCCTATTCCGATGTCGGCCTCATCAATGTGTACATGGGTGTTGACCCCGATTCGTTGGATAAAGCCATTGAATTGGTTCACAAGGAATTGGATAAACTCTGCACCAAAAAGTTAGGCACACTCCAACTGCATCATGCCAAACAACAACTCATCGGACAAGTCGCCTTGAGCTACGAAAGCGGCATGAATGAACTATTGAGTGTCACACGTTCGCTCATCATGGGCGAGCCCATCGAGTATATGGACGACATAATTAATAAGGTGGAGGCGGTTTCGGCCAACGACATCCTCGAAGTGGCCAACCGCGTTTTCGACAAGAAACAACTCAGTCAAATCGTTTTCGAAGGAACGGAAGAATAACGATTAAAACGGAAAATAATTATTTAAAACAACTAAAATATAGTTTTAATCGTAATAAATAAAAAATATGGCATTTTTTTCTCCTTGACCCACAGCCATTTATCCATAGTGAGAAAAAATAGTTGAAAATAAAGCTTGACAAAACTTTTATAGTTTGTATTTTTGTGTCGTGAAACGGAATAATAACAACTTAAAACGGAAAACATAAGAGTAAGTGCTTTTTTTCATAATGATTTGATTTAGTTGAACAATGGCGGGAGGTTGGATGATTCAACCTCCCACCTGTTTGAAAAAAGGCTTGACATTCTGATTTAGTTTGTACCTTTGTATCGAAAACCGATCGACAATCCAAAAAACTAACGAATATGAGAAAAGGAATTTTACTATTACTGATGCTGGCAACCCTCGCCTCGATGGCCCAACAGCCCCCCATCTCCCACATCAATATCAACAACGTAAATGCCACTATCCTTGGTAACGGCACTTGTTTTGTCCCGCAAGAGGCAGATGAATGGGACAATTACCCATGTACGACTTGGGAAGTGCCAACTGGTAGCGGCAAAGGGACCATTTTCCAGCACTCGCTTTGGTTTGGCGGTCTAGACACTACCGATAGTCTTCATCTGGCCGCTTTCAGGTTTGGCCAAGTCGGACAAGAATACTGGTCCGGGCCACTCAAGACGACCGATGCCACCCTTGACTTGATGACGGCCCTGAGGTTTCATTACATTTGGAGTCTTACTCGCTCCGAAGTCGATGATTTCATTGCCCACCACGGCGAAGCCAACTATAAAATGCCTAAGGACATCCTCACCTGGCCTGCCCATGGCGAAGGCAATTACGCCTACAATCTCGCGCCTTTTGTCGACATCGACGGTGACGGGCATTACAACCCATTTGCAGGTGACTATCCTGACATCAAAGGCGACCAGTGCCTGTTCTTCATCTTCAACGACAGTTACAATGAGCATGGAGAATCGGGCGGCAAAAAGATCGGTCTCGAAGTCCATGCCATGGTATATGCCTACAATGCTCCCGACGACGAAGCCCTCAATAACACGGTGTTTGTCAACTACCAGTTCTTCAACCGCTCGGGCAACAACTATCATGATGTCTATCTCGGCCTTTGGACCGACTGGGACATCGGTGACATCTGGGACGATTACGTAGGCTGCGATGTACAACGCAATTCTTGTTTTGCTTATAATGGCTGGGAGTGGGACCCTTATTATGATACCATCCTACCCGTTCAGGTGCTCACCATCTTGGCCGGTCCTAATACGAACGCCAACCAGCGCTTGGGCTTGACAGGGTTCATGTACCACAATAACTCATCTGGGGACAATGGCGACCCTTCAATAACTGAAGACTACTACAACTACCTGCGTGGCTTATGGAAAAACGGCCAGCCCATGCTGTATGGTGGTAATGCGTACAACAATGGCACACTCGACCTTCCTTGCAAATACATGTTCCCAGGCGACAGCGACCCCAACAACATAGGCACCAACGGCATACAACCTGAAGGCTATGGCACCAACGGCGTGTATTGGACCGAAGAGCAATGCGGCAATGTGCCATCCGACCGAAGAGGCCTGGCCATGGTGGGACCTTTCAGTTTACCGGCAGGCGGCATGCAGGAACTGGACTATGCTTTAATTACCGCGTGGGGAAACGAGAGCCAATCCGCCATGGAACGCAAAGGCGAGTTCATCGACCATATCATAACGTTGTTCAACAACGGACTATCTAAATAACCCTATTGTCAAACCTAAAGAATTGAAGACATGAAAAAGTTATATATCATAGTATTGTTCCTCATGACGGGCATCATGGCCGAAGCCCAAACTAGCGTTTGGGACGGCAGCAGAGAGCTTTGGACCCGTGGCGAAGGCTCCGAAAGCAGCCCATATCGGATTGAGTCGGCCGGGAACCTGGCCTTCCTCGCTTATATGGTCAACAAAGGCTATGAAACAGAAGGCCTGTACTTTGTGCTGACCACCGACATCGACCTGAACGGCAGCGAAGACCTGCAATGGGTGTCTGTCGGATTGGGCGACAGATGGTTTAATGACGACGGCTGCGACCGAGGAGCACCTGATTCATATTATAATGTCAACACCTACTTCAGAGGCCATTTTGATGGTGGCGGTCACAAGATCTACAACCTTTATAACGATGGTGGTATTATCGCAGGCTTGTTTGGCTATGTCACCTCGGAGGCTGAGATCAAAAATGTCAGTGTTGAAAACGGGTATATCCGCGATGCGCAATATGGCGGAGGCATTGTCGGGCATGCAGGTTCCGGTGCTAACGTCTCTATCACCAATTGTTCCAATAACGCCGACATCAGCGGTTTTCAGGTTGGAGGCATTGTGGGATACGGCGGCGGCAAGGTCACCAACTGTTACAACACAGGCAGCATCAAAGGCACCAATGCGGCAGGCGGCATCTCCGGCACAGTGACTGCCGAAATCTGCAATTGCTTCAACACAGGCAACATCACTTCGTATGGAGGTGGCGGCGGCATCATGGGTACCAATCAGAGAACCACCACCATCATGAACTGCTATAACACGGGCTCCGTCACAGGTGACGGGCAGGGCATCGGTGGCATCGGTGGCATTATCGTCAAGGGCATGGTGAAAAACTGCTACAACGTAGGCGACGTCGCCAACAGCCAAAAACCTGCAGGCGGCGTTATCGGGTCTGATTTCAACGGCACAGCCGACAACCTATATTACCTCAACACCTGCGGTGGCGAAGGCATTGGCGAGCCGATGACCGACATCGAAATGCGTGACCCCGCCTTTGTCGGGACGCTGAACAACGACACGGACGTCTGGGGCTGCGACGAAGGTGACGTCAACAACGGCTACCCCATCCTTGTCCCCATCGGCTTCTCGACCGACGAAATCACCATCCAGAACGAGATGTTGAGCGTCTACCCCAACCCTGCCAAAGGCTGCTTTACCGTGGAAGGCAGCGGACGGCTAAACATCATTAACATGCTCGGGCAGGTCATTGTGGAACAGACCATCGAAGGCCAGACCAACGTCACGCTGCCCGAAGGCATCTACCTCTTGAAACTGTCCGACGGCAATATCGCGATTTCGAGAAAGGTCGTCGTTTATTAAACTTTCATATTGTTTTTGGTTATTGAAGCAGGAGCATCGGATAAGATGTTCCTGCTTCTTCGTTTTCCAATCGAAAAACTAAGATGAAAAATACAATATTAAAGCAGAATATTTATACTTTAAACGGAAATTATTCTATTTAAAACGAAATATCCAAAAAAATCGCTTTTATTACTATCTGTTATACAACAGCTTATCACTTGTAACGAAAAATAGTTGAAAAAAAAGCTTGACAAACTATGTTTCAGGTTGTAGTTTTGCGATATGAATTAACTGTAATACTACTTTAAGCGGAAATTTTTTGATTAAAAGTTTTAAATCAACCAGCGGCTTAGGCCAAGAAAATGACAACATGAAACAAACCAACTGAGTTATTCACCTTTAAAACAAAGCACTATGAAAGCCAAACTTTACCTCATCCTCACCGGCCTGCTGATGGCCGCCTGCTTCACGAGCTATGGGCAGGAAATCGTCGGCGAGTTCACATTACCCATGAACGCTTATGGAAGCAGCGACATCGCAGAAGCCTCCGACGGTTCGCTCCTTATCGGGAGCCGCAGCGGCGAAGATTATATGGTGTACAAACTATCGCTTGACGGCATAGTGATCGACAGCATCGCACTTCACGACGCGGCGCATGGTTATTATGAACTCCTAGAGATTCCAGCTTTGCCAGACCGTTACATCTTTGTAAACAATGTTTTTTACCCTTACTATGTATCCTTCAGATTCATCCTCATCGACGCCAACCTCTCGGTTATTAGCGATGTCAGCACCGACTTCCATACAGCCCAAAGCTACGCCGGCTTTACTTACTTCTTCATCACACCGGACTCAAATGTCGCCACCGTTTATTCCAAAGATGAAGGCAATGGACCCGTCGGACATTATTTGTTTTTCAAACTTGATGGCACGGTGGTCAAAGACATTCTTGTATCTGAAACCCCCAACTACGCGGGCTATGAAGTGCCAGCCACCGACACCTTGCTTAGCCACAGATTCCTCGAAGTATTCAGCGAAACGCCACCTGCTTACTGTCGCCTCGGCACCTACACCTTAAACGGTAGCATCCATATCGTCAACTACATCATGGACTGCGATTTCAACCTGATCAACCGCATAGAATACACTCCGATTGCCCCCAATATGCCTTTCTCAAGCACAAGCACAAGGGTTATTCCATACAATCAGGCCAACGCCACTGCCCACTTGCTGCAGGCATACACGCCATCCAACAAGCCGACACTCATAAAATACGATAACGAGGGCAACCCCATCGCCTTTCATCAATTCTCTCAAGCCGTTAATGTCGCCATAAAAGACGAAAACACGCTTTATGTCTCATACGGCTCCTACTCTGGACAAAACCAGTTCGGTGCCTCCCAACATGTCGTCCGCTTAGTCGACGACCTTGAGAGCGCCTGGGAGATCACGTTGCCATGTCCCGATTACTACAAACACGCCATCCAGTCGATAAAAGCGCTGCAAAATGGCGACATTGTCGTAAAAGCCCTCCTTGACATAGCATACGATAGTTCCGTCATCCAGATTTTCATCATCCGCGACAACGACCCGACCGGCACGCCTGAAACCTTAGCCACCGAAACACCCTTCACCCTATACCCCAACCCCGTGAAAGACCAACTGATTCTCCGCTTCGATGACGGCACCGAGCCTGAGAGCGTTGAACTTTATGACCTTTCAGGCCGTTTTGTAAGCACCAAACGAAACGGTCTGGAAAGCATCGACATGAGCGCGATGCCCTCCGGAGTCTACATGCTGCGCATCACCATGAAAGACGGGACAAGCTACCACGAAAAGGTCCTAAAAGAATAAGTAAAGTTTTTCCATATGATTTGGTTTTAGTTGATTTGGTTTGGTAGAGACGGTGCTTGCGCCGTCTCTATTTTTGTCAACATTACCCCTATAATCAATTGGTCTTGAACTTGTACTTCACCTCTTTCAGTTCGGCATTCGCCTTCGTGATCTTGTTCTTCAGATTCTCCTTGTAGTTGGCCACTTTGGCGGCCATCTCGGCATCGCTCAAGGCCAGCATCTCAGCGGCAAGGATGGCGGCATTGAGCGCACCATTCACGCCCACTGTGGCCACAGGGATACCGGGAGGCATCTGGATGATGGATAACATGGCATCGAGGCCATCAAGCATACCCTTCACTGGCACACCGATGACAGGCAAGGTGGTGTTGGCGGCAATCACGCCCGGCAATGCGGCAGCCATGCCAGCGGCGGCGATGATCACTTTAATGCCACGGCCTTGGGCCTCGCGGGCAAACCGTTCCACTTCCTGCGGCGTACGATGCGCACTGAGGGCGTTCATCTCAAACGGGATCTCCATCTCGTCGAAGAACTGTGCGGCTTTTTCTAAAACGGGAAGGTCGGAGGTGCTTCCCATAATGATGCTTACTATTGGAGTCATATCAGTTGTCAGTTGTTTAGTTGTTCAGTTGGCCTATGGCTGATGGCTAATGGCCTAAGGCTTGTCCCATCGAAAGCATGGGATTCAAAGCTTTTCGTGGGTCAGGCCATTGGCCATGGGCTATAGGCCATAGTTTTGACGCAAAAGTAGTTTTTTTTCCAATGCGGTTGACCCAATAGAAGCATTTTGTATATTTGTGTCGCCTTAGTCAAAAGGGCAAGAAAACATCAATCCTTTGAAAATGAAAACAGTAAAAGTCTTAGACAAGGAATTTGGGCTGTACATCCCCCAAGAAAAAATCGAGGCCAGCATCCAAACCGTGGCCGACCAAATCAACAAGGACTTAGAAGGTATGAACCCCTTGTTCCTTGTGGTGCTCAACGGCGCCTTCATGTTTGCCTCCGAGCTGTTCAAGCGGCTGACGATTCCGTGCGAGATCAGTTTCGTCAAGCTGTCGTCATACGCTGGCACGGAGACCACTAATGTCATCCGCGAGCTCATCGGCCTGGACCATTCCCTGTACGGCCGCCATGTCGTCATCGTGGAAGACATCGTCGACACGGGCCACACCTTGCGCTACACCACCCAGAAGCTCCGCGACTTGAAGGCTGCCGATGTGCGCATCGCCACGCTGTTCTTCAAACCGGACAACTTCCAGTACTCCTACCCTATCGACTACAAAGGCATGGACATCGGCAACGAGTTCATCGTAGGCTATGGATTGGATTATGACCAACAGGGGAGAAATTTACCGGATATTTATAAAATCATAGAAAACTGAATGCGGAATTATGAATGCGGAATGCTGAATGATCTCATTCCGAATTCAGCATTCAACATTCCGAATTTAAAAACATAACGTTATGCTTAACATCATATTATTCGGCCCTCCAGGGGCAGGCAAGGGAACGCAGTCGCAGTTCCTGCGCGAGAAATACAACCTGACCTATATCTCCACCGGTGAAATCCTGCGCGAGGAAATCGCCGCCGAAAGTGAATTGGGTCTGCAAGTGAAGGAAATCATCAGCCAAGGCAACCTCGTCTCCGACGAAATCGTGGCCAAAATCATCGAGAAGAAACTCTCCGAGAACATGGACTCGGCCGGTTTCCTCTTTGACGGCTACCCACGTACGGTGCGCCAAGCCGAGATTTTGGACGAGATGATGGAGAAATTCGGCATGTCGCTGACGGGTGTGCTGAGCCTCGAAGTGCCCGAGGAGCTCCTCATTGAACGCATGTTGGAACGCGGCAAGACCAGCGGTCGCGCTGACGACAACCTCGACTCCATCAAGCACCGTTTCGTGGAATATGAAGAGAAGACACGCCCTGTGCTCGACTTCTATGAAGCCAAGGACAACCTGCACGCGGTGAACGGCGTAGGCGAAATCCCACAGATCTTCGAGAACCTCTGCACGGTAATTGACGCTTTATAATTCATCACAAAACCTACAAAACAAGCAAAACCTCTAAAGTTCGTTGGGAAGCACGCCAACTGGCGGCTTCCCGGCGGCGACACGGTTGTGAAGCCGCCCATGCTATAAAGATAGTTTTGAGAGTTTTGTCCGTTTTGTGACAAAAAAATCAATGTTCCCAGCGGACGTCGGATTTGAGGACGACAGGGGGATTGCCACCAATCACTTGATTCTCGCCGTTGAAGGCTGAGGTAAGCAGTGTGCCTGCCGCCAACACTGTGTTGTTCGGCACCTCTGCGCCTTTCAGCAGCACGCATTTGCACCCTATCCAAACATGGTCGCCCACCACGATGGCTTTATCGGGGTTGATGCGTTGGCTTTCCGTATCATACAAGGGATGCTCGTCGGTGTCCATCACGAGGATGTCCCAACTCAGCAGGCAGTCATCGCCGAAACGGATCTCCTTGGCGCAGACGATGGTGCTTTCGGCGGTCAAGTTGAAATCGGCACCGAGACTCAAATGGCCTCTCACTGAGAGTTTGGAACCATGCCCGATGCTCGCCTTGCCTCCGAAACTGACCGTGCCGCTTACCTGCCAGATGCCGCGTGAGCGCTTGCGGTCGTAGTGTCCCACATCACCGAAACCGATCTTTATCATCGCCCTTTCCACCTTCTCAGGAAGCTCTACCTTGCCGTGCAACTCGCGCAAATAGGTGCGGTGCGACACCACCACAGGCAGCTTCAAGGCCGTCTTAAGCGGAAAATAATGCAGGTTGAAGTGCAAGGTCTTCGGGATCGAGCGGATGATATTAAAGAAATCGAAAGCGGTCATTGGTGGTATTGTTAATCGGTGCAAAGATAACAATTCTTGAAATGCTAGCAAAAACAATTTTAAACGGAATATTTTGAATTAAAATGAATATTTTTCTTGTTTAATCGATTTTTTTACTATTTTTGTCCCATAATAAGGAGCATAAAAACAGTAAAGCCATGAAAAAGTCTACCTTACTTCTCCTGCTTTTCGGCCTCATAACTGTTTTCCAGGCCACTGCCCAACAACACACTATCGTGCAAGGCATTTGCGTCAACGAAAAAGGCAAGGCCATAGAAAATGTAAGTGTTTACGTAAGCAACTCACAGCTTATCTGTGTCACTGATGAAAACGGCTGCTTCACCTACATCCATGCCAAGGCAGGCGACCAACTTCGTTTCGCCCACATGGCCTATGAGCCCTCCTCTTACACCGTCAAAGATGAAGACTTGAACGGCAAACCTATCAACATCAGCATCAAAACCAAGAAACATGAACTGCATGAGGTGGAAGTGACGGCCAACGCGCCGCACATCGCTTACGACAACCCCGTGATGAGTGTCCTCGACTACGTGATTTGCGAAGACGGCATTTATATGCTGGCCTACCGACGCAGAAATTCCACCCTACTCCACCTTTCCTTCGAAATGGACACGCTACACGAGTTGAAGATTTCCTCCGAATACAAGAATGTATTTAGGGATTTTTACGGTTTTGTGCATGTCATCAGCCACGACAAGGCCTGCCAAGTGGGATTCAGCGGTTTTAGTAAAGGACAAAAGAAAGAAATGTATCTGTTTCCGCCCATCTCAATATCAAAGTTTTACGAACTTTACGGCCCCATCATCACTGCTTCCGACAGCGTAGTCATTACCGGGCGGTATGCGTTTTTTGGCCTCGAGCAATATTATTATTGCGTGACACCCACAGCCGATACAGTGTACATGCTGCACCATATCGTAGATGAAGAGCGTCGTGACGACCTTATGCAAATGCTTCGTGGCAAAGGTGGGCTTGACAAATTTACAACCTACATGCTGACTCTTTATCCAAAACTCTATTACATCTTCAACCCGATCTTTGGAATCGACAACAAGATCTATCTCTTCGCCTACACTGATTGCGAGACCATCATTTTCGATGCGGTCGGCAAAGAATTGGAACGCCATCCACTGACCTTCCACATGAACAAGAAATGGAACGGCAAACTGGAAACAGACAAACGTTGGAAGAAAAAGATGATGGCCGATGAAGCTAGAAAGGAGTTCTACAGCTATCTTGTCGAAGACGGACTATGCACCTTGCTGCGCATTGACCTGGAAACAGGGACAGCCAAGCCTGTCATGGACCTCAGCGGCTACCCTTTCGCGGAAATGATGCGCGTCCACAATGGAACATTGTATTTCCTCTATCCCACGGGGTACAATCATAGAAAGGCTTTGTATCAGGTGAGGATTGATTATGACGATATTTCCCTATCTCAAACTATTTCAAAAACTTAACAGCCATGAAACACAAATACTACTTTTCCATCCTGCTGTTGGCCGCTTGCATGATGACAAGCTTGAGCGCAACAGCCCAAGAACGCACTGTTGTGCAAGGCTATTGCAAAGACGAGAATGGCAAAGTTATTGAGAATGTGAGCGTTTATGTGCACGACTCGCTGCTCGTTTCCGTCACCGACGAGCACGGCCGATTCACTTACAGCCACGCCAAGACTGGCGACATACTCCGTTTCGCCCACATGGTCTTTGAGCCCACCTACTACACCATTAAAGAAAAAGACATCAACGGTAAAAACCTGACAGTCAAGATGAAAACCCGTAGCCACCAGCTGCTTGAGGTGGAGATCACTGCCAATGCGCCCCACAAAGCCTACGACAATCCCGTGATGACCGTCCTCGACTACACCATCCGTGAGGATGGCATTTATCTGATTGTATACCGACGTCGCAACTCCGCACTGCTCCATCTGTCCTTCGACATGGACACTTTGCACGAAATGCCGATCTCTTCGCGTTACAAAATCCTGAACAGAGACGCTTTCGGTGACATCTATGCCCTCAACGACTACCAAGCCAGCCTGGTCGGATTTATGGAATATGATAATGACAAGAAAGGCCAGATGAACTTCTACTATTCCATGCCGAGGAAGGAGTTCTATGAAAAGTTCTCCACCATCGTAACAGCAACCGACAACGTTTTCATCACAGGATGGCGTCACTTTTTCGGCACGGGAGTAAGCTATTACCGGAACTACCTCGGTCACGACAATGAGCCGATATTACTCCACTACATCGAAGACGAGGAAGCCGCTGCCAGCATCCGGCGGATACGGGGACGCTGGGAAGCCGATTACATCGAACCGGTGTATGCCCCCATCTACGCCATCGACAACAGGTTTTACCTCTTTGCCTATGTCGACCACGAGACCCTCGTCTTCGACACTGAGGGCAATGTACTGGCGCGCTATCCCCTCACCTTCCACGAATACCGCAAATGGAACGGCAAGATGGAACCCGACCGCCGCTGGAAGCAAAACATGTTGGTAGACGTTGCCCGAAAAGAATTCTACACCATTTTCGTCAACGACGGTGTCGGCACGCTGAAACGCATCGACTTGAAGACCGGCACCGCCACCGCCGTCATGGACCTCAGCGGCTATCCCTTCGCGCAAAACCTAAGGATTCACGATGGGGTGCTGTATTTCATTTATCCCACAGGCGCCAACCATAGAAGGGCTTTGTATCAGGTGAGGATCGAATAATTTCCTTACTTTTGCGGCATGAAAACTTTATTCAGATTAAGATACGACAGCCACTGGGGTGAGGAATTGTTCCTCACGGGAAACAGCACAGAATTAGGCAATTGGAACCCTGACAAGGCCATTGCATTGGAATATGTGGGACCTGGGATTTGGTCGGCCCTTGTAGAGACGCGATTCATCGCGTCTCCGAAACAAATGAAACACATTGATGAGACGCGATCAATCGCGTCTCTACAAACAACGGAATACAAATATTTCATCCGTGAAAACGTCCAAATCCGATGGGAGGACGGCCCCAACCGCATTTTGCCCG
Organism: Bacteroidales bacterium; assembly: GCA_017651645.1. Next base: position 115,710 of record JAGCCO010000018.1, on the reverse strand, counting down.
AGGGCAAAGACCGCGTTTGGGACTGGTTCGGCCTCACCGAGCGCCAAACGATGAAAGGCGTGGCTGTGCCGCTGTTCAGCCTGCGTACAGAGGATGATTTCGGCATCGGGGAATATGCCGACCTGCCGAAATTGGGCGATTGGTGCGTAGCCAACGACCTGAAAATCATCCAAATCCTGCCCATCAACGACACGACGGCGCATTATGACTGGCGCGACTCCTACCCTTATAATGCCATCTCGGCCTTTGCACTGAACCCGATTTATCTTAACCTCAAACAATTGGGTATCAAAGAGGACGCGGCTTTCAAGCGGATGCGGACGATACTCAACGGAAAGGATGACGTCGATTATCCCAAGGTGCTGAAAGCCAAATGGAAATATTTCCAAACCGCCTTCGAGCAACAATGGAACACAATAAAAGAAACCGCTGAGTTCCAACAATTTGTCAAAGACAACGAAGACTGGCTTCTCGACTATGCCCAATATTGCGCCGAGCGCGATGGCAACGGACAGGAAATCCATCTCTTCCTGCAATATCATTGCGACAAACAACTGCGCGAAGCCGTCAATGCTTTGCACGACAAAGGTCTGCTGCTGAAAGGAGACATCCCCATCGGTGTGAATCCCGAAGGCGTGGACGTGAAAAGCCATCCCGATTTGTTCCATCTTGATGTACAAGTAGGTGCTCCGCCCGATGATTTCGCTGCCGAGGGACAAAACTGGGGCTTCCCGTCATACAACTGGGACGCAATGGCCAAAGACAACTACGCCTGGTGGCGTTGCCGCCTTCAGGTGATGGCCCGCTACTTCGACGCCTACCGCATCGATCATATCTTGGGCTTTTTCCGTATTTGGGAGATACCAAAGACCGCCAAATCGGGTTTGTTGGGACATTTCAGCCCTGCTCTACCGCTCAGCGTGGAAGAAATCGAAAACCAAGGCTTCCATTTCGTCAAGAGCAAACACTTGAAGAAAGGCGTTGACACACTTTTCATCACTGCCCCAAACGAAAAAGGCAAATACATCCCTCGCATCGAGTTGCAAAAGACCAAGGCCTACCAAGCCCTCAGCGACGACCAAAAACAGGCCATCGATGCCATTTACGAGGACTTCTATTTCCACCGCCACAACGACTTCTGGAAGCAGAAAGCTTTGGAAAAGTTGCCTGCCTTAGTTAACGCAACGAAGATGATTGCTTGCGGTGAAGACCTTGGCATGATTCCCGCTTGTGTGCCCGAGGTGATGCATGAATTGGACATCATGAGCCTTGAGGTACAACGCATGCCAAAGGTATTCGGTCACCCATTTGTGCTGACTGAAGACCTGCCCGAGAACTGCGTCTACACCACCGGTACCCATGACATGTCCACCTTGCGCGGCTGGCTGGCAGAAGACCGTGTCCGCACCCGCCAGTTCCTCGACAGCCTCGACCTTGATGACCGTAAAGTCACGGCAAAAACCCTCATGAAGATCGTGGACAAGCACTTGGACAGCCCTTCGAAATGGAACATCTATCCCATGCAAGACCTCTTGGACCTGAACGAAAAAAATTGGTCGTCCAACCCTATGGACGACCAAATCAATGTCCCATCAAACGCCAAAAACCAGTGGAAATGGCGGATGAGGATGACGATAGAATCACTTACGGATTCACATCATGGATGATATCCGAGCCGCCGCTGGTGCTACTATCAGCGGGGTTGCCATCACCCGTAAAGTGCAGCTCGCTGGCACCCGAGAGGTCGACCTTAATGGTGCCATCACAGTGGATGTAGGCATCGCTGGCGCCTGACATTGAGCCTTCGCAGCGGTCGCAAACCAAACCGTATCTATTTCCGTTGATGGTTTTCTTGATGTTGCTGGCACCCGTCAGCTCCATCTTGAGCGTTCCGACATATCCTTCAAGGGTAGCATCAGAGGCACCGCTCATACCAAGGTCAAGGTCAAGAGCTTCCACATAACCCTTGATATTGGAACTACCAGACACCTCCATCTCAATTTCGTCAGCCAGAATGTCGCCATAGAAATTGGAAGCACCTGACAGGTCAATATCCACTTCGTCGGCATCGATATCGCAATAGAAATCAGAAGCGCCCGACAAGTCCACTTCCACCTTTTGGCCTTCAAGACCATATTCCGAACGGAATTCCGAGGCACCCGACAGTTCGACGCTCGTCAAGTCGGTGTTATAAGGAATGACTACCTTCATGTCCGACCCGTAGTTGCTATGATTGATGCCCTTGAGATGAATCTTCAGCGTGTTTTCGACAACTTCCACCACGACCTTCGGCATGATGTTCTCACCCACCGTAACGGTAACGACGTCCACCGCATCACTGACAGTCACCTCAAAAGCGTCTTCGACTTCAAGCTCGGTATAGGAGCCAACCGTAAAATCCTTTGAAATGGGGTCGCCAGCAAACTTCTGGCAGCTGCTGAAGGCAAACAAAACTAAAGCCGAAAGGATGAACAAATACTTTTTCATTGATAAAATGGCCGCTGTTATATACCATCGGGACCTCGGTTTTTTGGTGTTGATAAAAAATTGGCGCAAAAGTACACTTTTTTACGCCTGCTCTTCAAACATAGAAACACTGTTTTTATTGTATTTATGCTTCCATTTTTGGAAAAAATACTTATTTTTGCAGCGAAAATTTCGTCGCGAAAATTTCGTCGCGAAAATTTTGCGGTAAAAATGAAGTAAAATAATAATGTAAAAACAGGGTAAAATGGCAACTAAATCACAGGATTTCAATCCATTCTCCGTACTCGCCTATCTCGGTAGCGACTACTTCTGTGACCGAGAAAATGAGACAAAAAAGCTCTTTGAAGGTCTAAAAAACGGCCGAAATATCACCCTAATCAGCCCAAGAAGGATGGGAAAAACAGGATTAATTAAACATGTTTTTGAGAAATTTGACCCAAAAGAGAGCCTTTGTTTCTATGTCGACTTGGACCAAACCACCTGCCTCGCTGACTTGGTACAAGCCTTCGGCAAGGTCGTATTAAAGCAAATCGGGATGCCTTCAGGGCGCGTTTGGAAAGAGATTCTGTCATGGTTCAAGTCACTACGCCCCGTTCTCTCCGCCGAACCCGCGACGGGTGCGCCACAAATCAGCCTCGATATCAAGCCAACGGAAGCGGAATCCTCGTTGGACGAGATTTTCGGCTGGTTGGAAAAGTCAAAACTGCCGTGTTATGTGGCTTTCGACGAGTTCCAAGTCATCACCGACTATCCCGAACCGAAAATGGAGGCCTTGCTGCGCAGTCACATACAGCATCTTACCAATGTCAACTTCATTTTTGCTGGTAGCAAGAAACACTTGATGACCGAGATGTTTATGGCTGCCAACCGTCCATTTTTCCAAAGCACGCAGATGCTTCCTTTGTATGAGATTCCCGAAAACATTTATTTTGACTTTGCCCAACGCCATTTTGAACGCAACAAGCAGACGATGTCCCGAGAAACTTTCCACGAGTTGTACATCACCATGTACGGTCACACTTGGTACATTCAATGCATACTCAATCGGCTTTACCAATACCGAATGCGCCAAATCGACGGGCAGGCCTTGACCTCAACGGTGAACGACATTTTAGAGGAATACAAAGAATCGTTCAGAACTTATTGCAAACTACTCACATCCAATCAGTTGTCCCTAATAAAAGCCATTGCCCACGAAGGAAAAGTGAAAGAGATTGGAAGCCAAGAGTTTTTGCAAAAACACCAACCTGGTCCAGCCAGCACCGTCAGAAGTGCTCTGCGCGTCCTTATCGACAAGGAATTGGTCGCTGAAGATGAAGACGGTTATAGTGTTTATGATCGGTTTTTCGGCTTGTGGTTAAGAAAATAAGAACCATTTCAAGAAAAAGCATTACCTTTGCCTAAAATTCTATAGTTATGAAATTCAAACCCTACAACCATAGCGAAGCTGCGCTCAATGAGCGCATTGCGCTGATTGTCAACGCCGAGAAGAAAAAGGGCGGCGAGAAAGAAGCCCTGCGCACCATCTTCCAAAGCATCGACTTCACCACCCTGGAAGCCTTCGACAACGAGGCCAAAATCAAAGATTTTTGCGAAAAGGCTTTGTCCTTCCCGAAGCAAAAGCCGCACCTCAGTGTGCCTGCCATTTGCATCTACAGCCCCTTCATCCGTCAGGCCAAACAGCAGCTGACGGGCAGCGGCATCCGTGTGGCCACCGTGGCCTGCGCCTTCCCCTCGGGCATGATGCCCTTCGACTTGAAAGTTAAGGAGGTGGAATATTGTGTCAATGAAGGCGCTGATGAGGTGGATATGGTCATCTCACGCGGCACGTTTCTTGCGGGTCGTTACGACGAAGTCTTCAACGAAATCAAGACCATCAAGGAAACCTGCGGCAACAAGGCCAAACTGAAAGTCATCCTCGAGACAGGCGAGTTGAAGACCGTGGAGAACATCCGCAAGGCTTCTGAACTGGCCATCCTCGCCGGTGCTGACTTCATCAAGACTTCGACGGGCAAAGTGCCGGTGGCCGCCACACCTTTGGCTGCCATCATCATGATCGACACCATCAAAGAATACTACGAGGCCACAGGCAAGAAGGTCGGCTTCAAACCTGCCGGCGGCATGAAGGTGCCGGATGATGCCCTCACCTATTATTATCTGGTGAAAAACATCCTCGGCGAACAGTGGCTTAACCCCAACCTCTTCCGCGTGGGCACAAGCCGATTGGCAGGGTTAATTTTGGAACAAATACAATAATCACTTTTGTGAAAAATATAACTAACAACATGACAATCAAAGGAATTTATAAAGGCAATCTCCGCAACGAGATGACCCATGTGCAGTCGGGCAACACCATCCTCACCGACGCCCCCACCGACAACCACGGCAAAGGCGAAGCCTTCTCGCCCACCGACCTCGCCTGCGCGGCATTGGCTGGCTGCATGATGACCATCATGGGCATCAGCGCGCAAGGCCACAAATTCGACATCGACGGCACCACCTACACGGTGAAGAAGACCATGAACGCCGACCCACGCCGCATCGGGCAGATCGACATCGTGTTCAACTTCCCTGCAAAGGAATACACAGAGAAGCAGAAAGCCTTGCTATGGGCCGCAGCTGAAAGCTGTCCCGTGGGTCGCTCCCTGCATCCCGATGTCATTGTCAACATCACCATGAATTTCCAAGCCTGATGGAATACGACACACTGAAAGGACTCCGCCACAGCGAGACACTGGTAGTGGAGCATAAAGATACCGCCGCCGTCTACGGCTCAGGTGCCTTGGAGGTATTTGCCACCCCCGCCATGATTGCCCTCATGGAAAAGACCTGCTTGGAAAGCGTTGCCGACAAGATCGATGAAGGCAACACCACCGTGGGTATTGCGGTCAACATCAAGCACTTGAAAGCCAGCCCTGTGGGCTCGACTATCCGCTGTGAAGCCGAACTTATCGAAGTGGACCGCCGCCGTCTGGTCTTCTCGGTGAGATGCTTCGAGGGTGAAACAATCGTCGGTGAAGGCATCCATGAGAGATTTGTCGTTGACAGCGAAAAGTTTATGAGTAAATTCTAACAACAATGAAATACACCTACAGAACCCAAGGCACCTGCAGCCAAGCCATCGAGTTTGAAATCGAGGATGGCATATTGAAGAATGTGCAGTTCTATGGTGGCTGCAACGGCAACACGCAGGGTGTGAGCGCCTTAGTGGAAGGCATGAAAGTCGAGGACGTGCTGCAACGCCTGGAAGGCATCCGCTGCGGCTTCAAGAACACCTCCTGCCCTGACCAGTTGTGTCGTGCTATCCGGCGTGCGATGGAAAGTTGAGTTTAGAGTTTAGAGTTTAGAGTTTAGAGTTTTTAGGTTTCATACAATTTTATAGACAACATTACGTTATAGAACAGATTAAAAACTAATAAATATGAAGAAACACATCTTATCAGTGGCGGTTTTGGCACTTGCTGTCATGCTCACCACCTTCACCAGCTGCAGAAAGCCCAAGGCTGAAGACAACACCCCAGCCAAGGAAGGCCTTTATCTCGGCATCGTCGGGTTCAATAGTGACCTATACACCATGCCGCTTGGTCTGCTCAACCAAGACACCAAGCGCGAATTCGTGAACTTCGTCGACGGTCTGGCCATGCAGAACGGCACCATCCTTTATCACGCCGTTAACACAGGCCTCAACAGTCTGGCTGCCGCCAAGATTCCGGAGAACCTCATCAATGTCTCCGTGGTGACCTTTACTGACGGCCTCGACCAAGGCTCTTATGTTTTGTCGGACAATTATAACTCAGGAAGCGAATATTTAGCCGCCGTCAACTCAAGGATTAACAACGAGCTCATCGGTGGCACCAATATCTCAGCCTACTCCATCGGCGTGCGTGGTTCGGACGTAGCTGATGTGGAAAGCTTCCGCAACAACCTCAAGAAACTGTCGAGCGATCCCGTCCACAATGTCTTTGAGGTCAGCAACATGAGTGAAGCCTCTGAGAAATTTGCCCAAATCGCCCAGCAGCTTTACAACCAAAGCACCTTCTATAATGTCACCCTCAAGCTACCGGCACAAGAACCCAACACCAGAATCCGTTTCACCTTCGACAACGTGAGCGAAGCCACCGCCTCGCAATGCTACATTGAAGGCACTTACATCCGAACCAACGGCAAAGGCCAGTTGACTGATATCCGTTATGTGGGTTTGGAATGCATGTCGGGCGTCGCCGTCACGGCATCATCGGAAGGCATCTTCGACGTGTTCGCTTTCCAGAACCTCACCGATATGGGCGGCAACCAAATCAGCACCGACTACGTGAAACAATGGAACTGGCTTGAATCCACTCCACAATGGCAGTACAACAGCGAGTTTACGCCTTCAGGCAACACCGAGGTCGTCAACGAGTACAAGAGCGCGATGATCATGCTTGTGCTCGACTGCTCCAGCTCATTGGGCAGCGACTTCGTCAACATGAAAACCGCCGCCAATGGCTTTATTGAGACTTTGAGCGGGAATTACAACGGAAGATGATTTTTTGACTATGACTTTTGCAGATGGCCATAACCCCTTATTTGGGTTGTGGCCATCATTGTATTTTAGGACTAGTTGTCGGCGGAGTTCTTGAAACTGATTCCTTTTGCCTCAGTCACAGAGCCATCTGACCAAGTACAAACTGGAATAAACCCAAAACTCCATCGCACTCCCTGATAGGTCTTCGGCACCCAGACCTCCACCTGGTTTTCTCCCTTATTCAAATGAATCTGTGCAGGTTGCCGCATCCAATAGAGCTGTTCATCTGTGTATGGCTCTTCCTCCTCGGGCTTACCCCAAGTGTTGAAATGGTACGCGTACTTTCCAGGTTCTTCCCATTGCTTTGGCGGCAAGACCTCTTTGCCGTTCACAAAGCATTGACAGCCGCCTTCCCAATGACCTTGCTCTCCAATGCCATAACCATTGCGGTTGGAACGGGCTGGCGTACAGAAGCCTAACCACACCACAATGTCCATGTCTTGGTCGGCCACAATGACCGTTTGCGCTTTCGCCAAGGCCTGTTCACCTATTATTATATGATGGGCCTGACAAAAAGCATCCAAATCAACCGCGCCACCGTAGGCCAAAAACGGCTCGTTATCATCAATCTGCACCTGCCATTCCATCTGCGAATTGGCCACCCAACGCATCCTGTCCTGATGGAAACGGTCGCGGTGAACAGCCATCTTTTCCTCGAAATTGGCCAAACGCGAGCCCGCCGTGGTCAAAGGGCCAGGAGGAAGGTTCTCGTTTTCGATAGCTCCAGCGTTGCCTCCGTTCCAAAAACGCTCTGCGAAAGCCATCACGCCGTTAATCATGCCGTTGTGCAGCGCGATGTTCTCTTTGTTATCCACACGCACGTCGTTCCAAAGACAGAGAATGCCACCCAAAGCTTTGGTCGTGTCGGGCACGGTTTGCGCCGCGGCGGTGTGCAGGAAACAACGGCTTGTGAACAGCATCGGGTCGTAATAGTTCAAATAGCCCACAAAGGAGTCGAGGTATTTCCCCACTTTGTTTGAAGCCGCCGCGTTGGAGCTTTCCGCCTCGTTCCAAATCTGACGAATCACCTTGTCGGAGGCTGGCAGTCCAGGATCCCATGCGATGGGCTGGCGGTCATACCTTTCCAACAGGTTTTCTATCCATTGCATGAAGCCCTTCGGGTCTTCGATATGGACTTCATCGGAGCCGATATGGAAGTAGGGGCAGTCGCTTTTCGGGATCTCGGTGAAAAACTCTTCAAGACATTTTTCCAAGACCTTTCGGCCTTGCTCAGAGTCCATAGTGAACCCGAAAGCATTCTTGAAATAGGTGGAATGCCCAGGCATGTCGATTTCAGGCACCACGGTGATTCCCCGCTCTTTGGCGTAGGCTATCACCTCACGAATCTCATCGTATGAGTAGAACTTACCCTCGTCGCGGCCTGGCCTTTGGTATTGAGGATCATTAAGTTGCGGATAAACCTTACACTCAATGCGCCATGCAGGATAATCAGTCAAATGCCAATGGAAATAGTTCAGCTTGTAGAAACCCATCAAATCAAGTGTCTCTTTCAACTTACTGATGGGTTGAAAGTTGCGCCCCGTGTCGTGCATAAAGCCTCTGAAAGGATATGTCGCCCAGTCGTGGACTTCCAAATTCGCGATGCGTCCGCTTCTATCCACCAGTTGCGCCAAGGTACTTTCCGCCCAATGCCAGTTACCTGAAATGGTGGCCTTGCCACATTTCACCACCAAGCGGTATTCATCGGGATTATCGAAATGTGTCTTCGTATCATAGACCACCCTGCGGAGCTTTTTCTTCTTCGCTTTCAGTATCTGAAACTCTTTCGGTTCTGGAATCACATCTGTCTTGGTGTCCAGCTCATAATAGCGCACATAATCCACGCGAAGCTCCACGGGCAGTTTGGTCGTATCGATGTATGGCGAACGGTCGCGCCCGAGCTGTGCATCGAGAATCAGGTAAAAGTCATGCTGGCTGAAAGGAAATTGGCCATCCTCACCCTTATGGTAACGCGGATAGTTGAACGTCCGTTTTCCGTTGAGGAAAAACACAAGGCTGTCCTGAAAGCGTTCCATCCCATATATGTTGTATTCGTTCTCGTTATAAGAAGGATAAGCCACATGCGAGGGCCGGTTGCGCTTGCCGAGATTGTAGGTGTAATGGCTGTGAACCGTGTGATTTATATATGGATTGTCCCTAAAATGCTCCATGATGTCGATTTCGCCACCATGAGGCCAGTTCAATGCGTGATTGACCTGGGGCATCATCCAGATAGCCGGCCAAAAGCCTTGTGCCACATCGAACTTGGCCCTGATTTCAAGCCGTCCGAAGCCGAACGCTTTCCTGTTTTTGCTCCACACACCGCCAGTAAGAAACGGGGCATCATCATTAGGCAGGAAGTCATTCACCATGCCGCGTAACACGAGATCGCCGTTCTGAAAAGCATACAGCGTGTCGGCTGACGACATGTGGACTGCCCAATCGGCTGTGCTGCGCCAAATCTTCGACCAGACCGTCTTATCTAACGTTCTGGAATTGAATTCATCATTCCAAATCAAGGCATAACGGCGGTGCTCCTGAGCGTATGAGACTTCAAAAAACCCGACGAGTATCAAAAAGAAAGCAAATAATCGTTTCATCCTATTCTATTTTTCGCTGTAAAAATACGCTTTTTATCATTTGGTTTTTCCAATTTCGTTTTAGTTTAGTATTTTTGCAGCTAATTCCTTTATAATATCTATGCGCCGCTATATCCTTACCATAGTCCTTTCCCTCTTCTTTGTCTATCTATTCGGCAACGATGACATTCCCGACCCGCGCTTGTTTCTCAAAAAAGTCTATTTTCCCGTCATTGAAACCCCTGCCGTTTTCAAAAGCAAAGTTCACGGCAAAGAATTTCTGATTTTCGTTGAGTATAGCGACAGCCTGAACGTCAAAGGGCATTATATGGCCTTGAAAGAAGCCATGAGTGACACTCTTCCTTTCAGATTGGAAGCCCGTAAACGCAATGCCAGATTATATTACAACGGCAAAAAGGAGACCTTCCGACCGCGTGTCGTATCCATGGACAGCCAACACGCGAAAGGCTATGCACGATTGAGTGTGTTGGGGACTGCCAGATTTCACTTTGACTTACTCGAAACACCCGCTTTTCAAGACTTTGAAAACAAACGCTATCAAGATACTTTGTTTGCTGTAGAAGAAATCAGCGACATCCCTTACGCCAAAGTGTTGGGGTTTTGGTCGGAACTGGCCGATGAAACCGCCGTCTCCGACAAAATCTTCCGAATGGGTAATGCCATAAACGAGACGCCATTGGACCTCCATCTCGATGTTTTCCGTCCCCAAGACGACTCATTACAAAAACGTCCCTTGGTCATGTTGATTCACGGTGGTGCGTTCTATTTCGGTTCGAAAGACGACAAATCCATCACTCAATGGTGTCAACACCTGGCTTCGATGGGTTATGTAACCGCCTCCATCGACTACAGGATAGGCTTCCTTCCTTCAATGGGCAGCATTGGACGGGCAGGCTACCGTGCCGTGCAAGATGCCCATGCTGCCATGCGCTTCTTGGTGTCACATCAGGAAGAATTCGGCATCGACACCTCCATGCTGTTCGTAGGCGGTTGCAGTGCAGGAGCCATCACCACGCTTAACCTCGCCTTTATGACCAACGATACCCGTCCCAAATCCTCCCATAGCGGCTTCCTAAAGGCTGACCTTGGCGACATCGACACCTGTGGCAACGCCATCAAGACCAACTTCCACATCAAAGGCATTGTTGACATGTGGGGCGCCATGCCCGACACAGCCCTTATGCGTGGCCACGACATCCCTATTCTCGCCTTCCATGGCGACGCCGACGACATCGTCCCATACGATTACAACTATCCTTTCGGAATCGCTGGCGTATTGAAATCCATGTTGGTCGAAAAGATGTATGGTTCGTCATGCATCGTGGACCGTGCCATTCAAATGGGACATAAGGCACAATTGGTCACTTTCTCAGGTTATAAGCACTCCCCTCATGTGGAGCCTGCGACCAAAAAACTGAACGAGAATTTCTTCATCATCCAAGATATGATGTCGGACTTTTTCTTCGACATCGTTGCACCCCAAAAACCTGAAATTGTTGAAGAAAACGACCATTATTATGTGAAGCCCTACCCCTTGGCCGCCAGTTGGCTAGTCGAAGGCGGCATTATCCTTGAATCGAATGAAAACAACGTGTGGGTGGAGTGGATTGGCAACGCCCCAAAACGAAGTATCACCGTATCAGCCGCCATGCCCTACGGTATTGGGGCCAATGCAACAAAGACCATCAACTAATCTCCCAATATGGAAAAGAAAGAATTGCGTGCCCAAATTAAGGCCTTGAAAAAACAACATACCAAAGAACAGCTCTTGGAACAATCCGAAAAGATCCTGGTCAAGCTGGAACAGCATCCCGACTTCATCAAAGCCGAGAAAGTCATGCTTTACAGTGCCTTGCCCGATGAAGTGCAAACACAAGCTTTCCTTGAAAAATGGCACTTGAAGAAAAAAATCATCCTGCCTACCGTGGTCGGCGACGATATCATCCCCGTGGAATTTGCCAAGGACACCGATTTTGCCGTGGGCGACTTCAACATCCTTGAACCGCAAAACGAGCCTTATCAAGGTGATTTTGACCTGATTGTCGTCCCTGGCGTAGCCTTCGACCATAAGGGCAACCGCATCGGTCGCGGCAAAGGCTATTACGACCGCTTCCTCTGCCAACATCTGGAGGTGAAACGGATCGGCATCTGCTTCGACTTCCAACTGGTCGATGAGGTACCCACCGAGCCTTTGGACATCAAAATGGATGAAGTGATTTCACTTTGAGAAAAATTTGGGATTTCTTTTCCATAAGTGCACGAATGTTTCGATTATTTTCCTACTTTTGAAGCCTATTAAAATATTTCAAACTATGAAAAAACAATTATTGACTCTTTTCGTCCTGCTTTTGAGCCTCAGTGCTCTGTACGCTAACCCTGTCGATTTGGAAAAGGCAAAAGCCATCGGACAGAATTTTGTCTGCGCTAATTTCAACAACGATTTAAAATCCAATGATTTACAGTTGGTTTACACAGGTGTTTCAAACCGCGATGAAGTCTGTTTCTACGTCTTCAATTCGGGCACGACAGGCTTTGTCATCGTGTCGGCCGACGACCGTTTCCGTCCCATCGTGGGCTATTCTGATGAAGGCCCATTCGAGACGGAGAACATGTCACCTGAGCTCGCTTTCTATTTGGACAAAATCATCGAGGCACGCACGAGTCGCAATGCAGTCCTTTTCGACGATACTGCCGAGGAATGGCAAAGCGTGGCCACAACGGGCAGACTGCTCTCGCGCAACGGTGGCCGTGGCGTCGACTACATCTGCACCACCAAATGGAACCAAGACTCGCCTTACAACCTCTATGCCCCTGAGGCCAGTGGTGGCCCTGGTGGCCGTTGCTATGCAGGCTGCGTGGCCACTGCCATGAGTCAGGTGATGAAACGCTGGGACCATCCCACACAAGGGATGGGCAGCCATTCCTACTATTGCTACGGTTATGGAATGCAGTCAGCTAATTTCGGAAATACAACCTACGACTGGAAAAACATGCCCGAACGGCTCGGTGGAGCTTCACAAGAGGAAATTGAAGCCGTCGCATTGTTCATGTACCATTGTGGTGTGTCCGTCGACATGCAATTCTCACCTAGCGGAAGTGGTGCTAATTCATGGGATGTACCTTATGCCATCCAACAATACTTCTCCTACTCCAACCAAGCCGAACTCCGGGGGCGTGACGAGTTCTCACTCTTCAATTGGCAAAACAAGCTCAAAGAGCAGTTCGACTTAGGCTGGCCCGTCTACTATTCCGGCTTTAGCAACAGTGGCGGCCATGCTTTCGTGTGCGATGGCTACGATGACAGCGACCTCTTCCACTTCAACTGGGGCTGGGGCGGTAGCAGCGATGGTTGGTTTGTCATTGACGAAATCGACTACGCCGGCTGGGCCCAGGCCATATTCAACTATGTGCCCTCCGATGTCTTCAATTACATGCCCATGCAGCCCGAAAACCTCTCGGTAGAGCCCAGCCACGACTTCGACTATGCCGCCACCCTGAGTTGGACCAACCCCACTCAAAACATCCACCTCAACGACCTCACCAACATTGACCAAATCGTGGTAACGCGCAACGGCAAAATTATCTACACTGAGGACAACGTGGCTCCCGGTGCCACCATGACTTATACCGACCATTACCTCCCCACGATAGTGAAGTATTGCGTATATGCCATCGTTCACAACGCACAAGGTTTGGTTGCCTACGAAGACAACATTCTCCTTGGCCCCACCTGCAACTGGACCGTTGAGATGACCTCGTCTGATGCCCAAGGATGGAACGGCGGTGCGCTCTCTTTTGTCAATGGAGCTGGCGACGAAGTGGCACTAGTCACTCTTGAGACCGCCAATGCCACTCGTAACATCGCCTTACCGCTTGGCCATATCGAGATCTATTGGAACAAAACATCTCAAGTTGTTGACAACCTGACTTTTAAAATCAAGAACTCGACAAATGACTGCAAAGTCAGCTTTGAAGGCTCTTCCAACGATATCGGCAGTGGCTTGTTTTTCATAGCCAACAACACTTGCAATGATGATGACGAGGAGATGGATGGTCCCATTAACCTCGCCGCAAGCATCTCAGGAAATAACGTTAACCTTCAATGGGAGATGGAAGACAGCCAAAACGTCATTCACTATTACATCTTCCGCGACGACCTCCTCATCGCCTATTCCGACAACCCCCATTACACCGACCCGCAAACGGCTAATGCATTCCACACTTACTTCGTCACAGCTTGTTCCGTCGACGGTGAGACGCTGCATTCCAATGTCGTCAATGTGGAGCCAGAATCGCTTTGTGCCACTCCCACCAACCTGCGTTATGAGATGGTCACACCTTCAAAGGTAAAAGTCTCTTGGGATGCCCCTGAGGCTGAAGGTGTCACGGGATATATCCTTTACCGTCGCGTCAAAGGCCAGGAATTCAAGCGCATCAAGGCACTCACCAGCACCTCCTTCACCGACAATCTCGGTTCCCAACCCGACAATCATTTTGGATATGCGGTGGAGGCCTATTATAGAGACGACGATTGCACCTCGGGTTATGCCCCGGCACAAGATAATCCTGAAATGCATTTCATTGAAGTCAATAAGACCATCATCCCGCAGCACCTCGATTTCCTCATCCACGAAGGTCATGTCATCCTGCAATGGGAGGAAGCCACGATGGCTGAACGTTACAAAGTATACCGCGATGGCCAACTGATTGGTCACACCAGCGGAACCGACTTCACCGACTATGAGGCCAATGCCCAGCACAGCTATCACTATTATGTGACCGGTCGCACCGACTTTGTCGAGTCAAATCCTTCCAACACCGTGTATGTGGACTGGACCACTGGCACAAACGAAAACACTGGCGATCAAAACATCAGCCTCTACCCCAATCCTACCGAAGGTCAAGTCACCATCCAAGCCGAAAAGCTTAGCCAAATCAAGGTCTATAACTTGACAGGTCAAGAGATAAGGCATCTCAATTTGAACGACGACCATGCCGTCATCGACCTTTCAAACGAGCCTAAAGGTTGCTACTTTATCGAAGTGATGACCGACTTCGGTTGCACGACAACAAAGATCATTAGATTATAATCAAACAGACATATTATGAATAGATTCATGAAATTGGCGGCCATCGCGCTGCTGTTGGGCATAGGTTCAACACTTTTTGCCCAAGACAAAGAAGAAAAAGACCCCGTCTATCAAATTACGGAGACCGTCAATGTGAAGCACACGCCCGTCGACAACCAAGGTAGTTCAGGCACCTGCTGGTGCTTTGCCGGCATTGGCTTTGTTGAGGCAGAGATTCTTCGCATCTATGGGAAAGAATTCAACCTCTCGGAGATGTTTGTCGTCCGTAATGCTTGGACTGAGAAAGTGGCGAAATTCGTCCGCATGCACGGCAACAACACCCTCAGTCAAGGCGGCGAGGTGTGCGACGTCCTCTACATGATTGACAAATACGGCATGATGCCTGAAGCCGATTACAGCGGCAAAGTCATCGGTGAGGAACGCCACATGCATGCCGAGATGAACGAAGTCATCAGCTCGGTGGCCCGTGCCATCATCAAGAATGGCAACAAGAAAATCTCTCCTGCAGGCCCCAAGGCGGTACAAGGCGTTTTGGATGCCTATCTCGGTGATGTTCCCGAAGAGTTCACGGTCGATGGCAAGAAATACACAGCCAAATCGTTTGCAGAGACCTACCGCATCGACCCTTCCAACTATGTCGAGATCTGCTCTTTCACCAACGAGGAATACAACAAGCCTTGCATGGTCGAGATCCCCGACAACTGGACTTGGACTCCTGCCTACAACCTGCCGCTTGACAAGCTGATGGAAGCCGTCGACTATGCTTTGGAGCATGGCTACACCCTTGGCTGGGCACAGGATGTCAGCAACAAGGGCTTCTCAGGAAAGACAGGTATCGGCATCGTCCCCGAAGACCCCGAAAACGAAAACCTTTGGGAAGAAATCGTCGCAGAAAAGAAAGTCACCGATGAGGACCACCAAAGAGCTTACGACAACTGGGATGCAGGCGATGACCACAGTATGCTTGTCGTCGGTATCGCCAAGGACCAAAACGGCAACAAATACTACAAGATCAAGAACTCATGGGGCGACAGAGGACCTTACCAAGGCTATTGGTACTGCTCCGAGCAATACCTGCGACAATACACCATCTTCTTCACCTTGCACAAAGACGCCCTGTCAAAGACAATGAAGAAAGATTTGGGGCTTTGACAAAAAAAGCCTACCTTTGCACATGATTTTGAATCTTAAATTATAAATCTTTAAATCATACATTATGAAATTCAAACACATTTTGACCGCAGCCGCTTTGATGCTCAGCATCAGCGCCATTGCACAACCCCAGATGCCGAAACCCGAAGACAAAAAAGAAGGCGAAGGCTTCAAATTCACCACCATTAAGGAACTTCCTGTCACTTCGGTTAAAGACCAGAACCAAGCTGGTACCTGCTGGTGCTACAGCTCACTGGCTTTCTTTGAGGCAGAGCTGCTCCGTATGGGCAAGCCCGAGTACGATTTCTCTGAGATGTACATCGTTTACAAGACCTACTTAGACCGCGCTGAAGCCGCTGTCCGTACCCACGGCGATGTGTCTTTCTCGCAAGGTGGTTCTTTTGGTGACGTGCTCTATGCCATCAAGCACTATGGCCTCGTTCCCGATGAACTGATGCCTGCTGGTGCCATGCACGGTGATTCTCTGTCGAACTTCACCGAGCTCTCCGCTGTCACAGATCCGTATGTAGAAGGTGTCATCAAAAGTCGCAAGATTCAGATGGACAAGGACGGCAACCCGCTCTGGAAGAAGGGCTTGGCTGGTATCTATGACGCCTACCTGGGTGTACCTCCAACCGAGTTCACTTACAAAGGCAAGAAGTACACACCCATGAGCTTCGCCGAATCCACTGGCCTCAACATGAACGACTACGTCAACCTGACTTCGTTCACGCACCATCCGTTCTATGAGCCCTTCGTCATCGAAGTGCAGGACAACTGGCGCTGGGGTCAGGCCTGGAACCTTCCCATCGACGAGTTCATGCAGGTGATGGACAACGCCATCGACAAAGGTTACCCGATTGCCTGGGGTTCCGATGTCAGCGAGCAAGGCTGGCTCCGTGGCCCGATGGCTGGCGTGGCCGTGTTGCCCGACATCGAAGCCAAAGGCCGCGACCTCCAAGGCAGCGACATGGCCCACTGGCTGGGTATGAGTGCCGCCGACCGTAAGAAAGAAGCCATGAATGGCCCGACTCCTCAAAAGTGGGTCACCCAAAAGGAACGTCAGATTGCTTACGACAACTACGAGACGGGCGACGACCACGGCATGTTGATTTATGGCACCGCCAAGGACCAAATCGGCAACGAGTACTTCATCGTGAAGAACAGCTGGGGCGAGGCTGGCCAGTACAAAGGCATTTGGTACGTCAGCAAGGCTTTCGTGCGCTACAAGACCCTCAACATCGTGGTTCACAAGGACGCCCTGCCGAAGGACATTGCCAAGAAGCTGGGTATCAAGTAATCATTAGTTTTCAAGTACGAAAAAAGGGAGAGCTTTTCTATACGGCTTTCCCTTTTTTACTATGGCTTATGGCCTATGACAATGGCCGCTTCAACCGAAGTGCGAAACTCACGCTTTAGGGTGAAGCGGCCATAGGCTATAGTCATAGGCCATAGTCACTTTTTAATCTGCTCAAACCCCTTTCCGTATGCTCCCATCACCGTGTTCATGGTCATGAATGCTTTGGGGTCTTCGTCTTTCACAATGCGTAGAATCTGTTGCGACTCGCGTTTGTGCGCCACCACCATCAGGATGGGGCCTTCGTGCTTCGTGTACCAACCTGTGCCGTTAATTAAAGTCACGCCGCGCTGCATCTCGTTAGCGATGCGGTCTGCTACCTTTTCAGGTTCAGAAGTGAAGATGAAAGCCTGTACGGTCTGTTTGTTACCCGTCAGAACGAGGTCAATGCAGTAACTGCACACGCCCATGACGACAAAGCTATAGATGAAGTCCTCTATCGTGTTGCCCACAATGAAGCCGCAGGCAATGATGATGATGTCACAAAGCAGGATGACACGGCCTTGGGAGATGTTGTGGTACTTGCAGACAATCATCGCGATGATGTCGGTGCCGCCTGTGCTACCCCCTTGGGTGAAGGCCACGCCAATACTCAAGCCCGCCAATCCGCCACCGAGGATGGCCGCCAGGAAATGGTCGCTGACGAAGGGTTGCATCTCGCCTGCCATCATCGGGTCAGTGATGAAATGCTGCAACAGCGACATAAACACGGAAGCCATGATAATGGAATAGCCCGTTTTAATACCGAAGCCCACGCCGATAACTTTCAGCGCAATGACCAACAATATCGCATTGATGACGAACACGGAGATACCTGTGGAGAGACCCGTACCCCAATAAATCAAGGCTGCGATGCCACTCACGCCGCCACCCATAAGGTGGTTCGGGATGAGGAAGGCCGTCCAGCCCAAACACATGCAAAACAACGCCAAGGTGATGATGATGTAACGCTTCACCTCGGCCCAGATGGTTTTTTTGTCTGCTTTCATAACGATTTGATTTTTATGCGGCAAATGTAGGGAGTTTTTGAGACAAAACAAAAAAGCCTCGTCAAAAAGAAGAGGCTTTAGAAGTACCCGAGGCCGGGCTCGAACCGGCACGCCTTTAAAGGGCAAGGGATTTTAAGTCCCTCGTGTCTACCAATTCCACCACTCAGGCACTTACACAAAAAATCCCGACTTTACTCGGGACCTTGTGGAGCGGAAAACGAGACTCGAACTCGCGACCCCGACCTTGGCAAGGTCGTGCTCTACCAACTGAGCTATTTCCGCTTCGCTTCGCGAATCGGCATTCTTGTTCGCGACTCGGCATAATCAAACTTCGTTTGCTTCTGCTCTCGCTGCTCCAAGAATTCTGCCTAGCTTTTGAGCGGAAAACGAGACTCGAACTCGCGACCCCGACCTTGGCAAGGTCGTGCTCTACCAACTGAGCTATTTCCGCCTGGCTTCGCAAGTCGGGGTTTTCGTCGCGACTCGGCATAGTCAAACTTTGTTTGCCTCTGCGCTCGCTGCTCCGAAAACACCGCTTTGTTCTAGCGAATTGCGCGGCAAAAGTACAACTTTTTTCAATACCGCAAGCGTTTTTTGAGAAAAATTTTCCTCATATATAGTTTTCCGCTTGATTCAGCGTTTATTAGACAAACAATAATAAGTTCAATACCTTCCATAAACGCCCTCGTATTTGACATACGACTTGCTCCAGACGGAAATCAACTTCACGGGATCATAACCAAGAACCTCTTTTCCTAATGCACTAAGTCTGGGTTTCAAACCCATCTTTGCTGCGGTTTGCAACACGGTAATACTAGGATAAGAATTCACTTCTATGAGTTCCACATTCCCATTAGAAAGAACACCAATATCCCATCCAGCAAAGACGATTTCTTCCATTGATTTGGCCAATTCCTTACAAGTATTCACCACAATATCCCAATGAGGAATGGCAAAACCTTTGATGCATTTCCCAGAATCAGGGTGCAACAAATAAGAATGACCGCCTTCGTCTCTTCCCTCACTTGCCACAACTCCTGTATTCAAATCAATTGAAGCCAAAATACCACCAGCAGCTCCATTGTCGACAACATGGTCTGCTACACCCATACGAAAAACGGCTGCAACCAATTCACAACGACTACCATTCGAAATGGTAAACACCCGGATCGTATTCAACGACTGCGGATGAAACTCCTCCATCTCCTTGCAAGCTCTCAACCGTTCTTCAATAAGCATGTTATTCTTACGGCAATACGCATATAATTCTTGCCAATTGTGGCTATCATCCTTTCGGATTACAAACACACCACGTCCAAGGGTTCCGAAGTTCGGTTTAGCAATACAATCGGTCGAAGAGATAAATTTCATAAACTCTTCAAGAGACATTGAACCTGTGAATCCCCATTTTCTGTTGACATATCTGCCGAATCTATTGAGAATCAATACTTTATTACTACATAATCTATCGAATCTCACTTGAACGGTTTTCCGATAGATACAACGCATCTCCATTTCCGAAACAAAAGTATCGCGCATCTTTTCGTCCAAATCCCAAAACTCATAACAATTCATATACTCCTCATAGGAAACCCTATGTCGCAATAAAGCATCTTTATAGTCTCCCAAACTACCCACCTTAGGTTGTTCTTCCCGAAATTGTTCGACAGCTTTGCTCCATAGTCTTTTTCTCTCTTCCCTTCGTTTCATCACTTCACGGTACATATAATAAAACCGATGGAGCTTTTTCATTCGTTCTTTAATAGCAGCCTTGATCGAACCCATAACCATTTCTCTTTATCATCAACCAATAACTATATTAAAACCAATGTCCGTACTTCCCATCGTATTTCACATACGACCTGCTCCACACCGAAATCAGTTTCAACGGGTTATAGCCAAGGACCTTCTCACCAAGAAGTTTAAGCCTCGGTTTCAGGCCTTTTTGACGAGCCGTCTGCAACCCGGTGACACCCGGAAATGCATTCACTTCTATCAATTCAATTTCACCGTCTTGTCGCACACATATATCCCAACCCGCAAAAACCGTTTCCGGGATAATGGTGGCCGCTTCCTTACAAACTTCCACTATTTCAGCCCAATGTGGAATGACGAATCCTTTTATTGTTTTCCCAGAATCAGGATGAACAACATATTCATTTCCCGACATATCAAAGCCATTTCCTACCAGCACTCCAGAATCAATATCTATCGATGCCAGCACTCCTCCACAATGGGCATTGTCAACCACATTGTCACGAATACCCATACGTAATTCCGCATCCAACACCTCAACCTTATTGTTCTTTGAAATCGTAAACACTCTTATTGTATTCAATGATTGAGGATGAAATGCCTCAATCTCACTACAGGCCTTCATATATTCCTCTACAAGAACATACTTCTCCCGACAAAACTCATACAGCTCCTTAAGATATGTCTCGTCTCCTTTCTTTACCAAAAAAACATGTTGTCCTTGAGTTCCACCACGTGGCTTTGCAATGCAATCATTAGAAGTGACAAAATTCTTGAACTCTTCAAATGATACTGCTCTCGGATACAACCATTTCCTATGAACATATTTACCAAACACCTCAAGCTGTTCCTTCTTGTCAGTAAAACATCTCGCAATATTCACTTGAACGGTCTTTCTATAGATACACTGTATCTCTTTCTCAGAAATAAATTCAGTCCGTCTTTTCTTATCAGAATCCCATATTTTGTAGGCATTGTATTCTTCATATAAAAACCTATTACGATACAAAGCATGCTTATAATCCTTCAGATTTCCATGCTTGGCTGTCCCTTCATCAAACCGCACGACAGCGTCTTTCCAGAAACGGTTCCTTTCCTCCTCCCTTTTCTTTATTTCTCTATAAACATAATAGAAATATCGGGAAATCTTGTATTTGTTTATTATTGTTTTCGTATTCATAGTTCCCCCATGAAAATCTATACTAACATCCCTAACGATTCAGCAATTTCTTTATCTCATTCAATTTCATCAAAGCCTCGACAGGAGTCAAAGTGTCGATGTTGGTATTGAGAATATCTTCTTTGATTTGCAACAGCAGTGGGTCATCCAATTGGATGAAACTCAACTGCATAGCATCGTCTTGCTTTTTCGTGGCAGCTTTTTCAACATCTTCACTGGTGTGTGATTTCTCCAAGACAGTGAGCAAGGAAGTCGCCCGTTCAATGACCTTGCGCGGCATGCCTGCCATCTCAGCCACATGGATACCGAAGCTGTGGGCACTGCCGCCACGCTTCAGCTTACGCAGGAAGACTACCTTGTTGCCGACTTCCTTTACCGACACATGGTAGTTCTTGATACGAGCAAACGAATCCTCCATCTCGTTCAGCTCGTGATAGTGAGTGGCAAACATCACCTTGGCACGACTCACGGGATGGTCATGCAAAAACTCAGTGATAGCCCAGGCAATGCTGATGCCATCGTAAGTGCTGGTGCCGCGCCCGATTTCGTCGAGCAGCACAAGGCTTCGTGACGACACATTATTCAAAATACTCGCCGTTTCGTTCATCTCCACCATGAAGGTAGACTCGCCCGACGAAATGTTATCGGAAGCTCCCACACGAGTGAAAATCTTGTCCACCAAACCGATCCGTGCCGAAGCAGCCGGCACAAAACAGCCCATCTGAGCCAACAGCACGATCAAGGCCGTCTGTCGCAGTAAGGCCGACTTACCTGACATGTTGGGACCTGTGATGATAATAATCTGTTGCTTGTCGCGGTCGAGAAATACATCATTGGCAATATAGCTCTCCCCCACTGGCATCATCTGTTCAATGACGGGATGACGGCCTTCCTTGATATCCAAGACAAAAGAATCGTCAATGACGGGCTGTACGTAATTGTTCTTCAACGAGATGTCGGCAAAGCTCAGCAAGCAATCGATGCGGGCCACAATGGAAGCATCCACCTGGATGGGTTCCACAAACTCGGTCACAGCGGTGACAAGCTCATTATACACCCTTTGTTCGATGATGCTGATTTTCTCCTCCGCCCCAAGGATCTTCTGTTCGTATTCTTTCAGTTCTTCAGTGATGTATCGTTCGGCGTTGGTCAAAGTCTGTTTGCGAATCCACTCGGCCGGAACCTTGTCTTTGTGCGAGTTGGTGACTTCGAGATAATAGCCAAACACGTTGTTATAGCCCACCTTCAGCGAGCTGATGCCTGTCTGTTCCATCTCACGACGCTGAATGCCCAACAAGTATTCCTTACCCGAGCGCGACAGGTTACGCAATTCATCCAGCTCAGCATTCACTCCACCAGCGATATAATTACCTTTCGAGAGCAACGCTGGCGCATCGTTGTTCAGCTCCTTCTTAATGCGTTCGCGAATGGATGCACATGGGTTAAACTGCTCGGCAAAACGCTGTAAGGCAGGATACTGACTCTCTTCGCAAGCCTTCTTCAGCACCTCAATTTGATCCAAAGCGCGACCCACTTGCAACAACTCCCTCGGGTTGACCCTTGAAAGCGACACCTTGGATATCAGCCTTTCCAAGTCGCCCACCAAACGGACGGCATCCTGGAACTTCTGGATCTGCTCGCGATGCTCCACAAAATAGCGCACCACCTCGTAGCGAGCCTCTATCTGCTCTTTGTTCTTCAGTGGCAGACTCAGCCAACGGCGCATCAGTCGGCCACCCATAGGCGACACTGTTTTGTCAATGACATCAATTAATGTCTTGGCGTTTATGTTAGATGTATGCAACAACTCCAGATTGCGGATGGTGAACTTGTCTAACCAAACGTATTGTCCTTGGTCAATACGCGACAGTGAAGTGATATGATTCAGCTTATCATGTTGTGTCTCAATCAAGTAATGAATCGCAGCACCTGCCGCCACGATGCCTTTTGGGAAGTCATCGACGCCAAAACCCTTCAGCGAGACCGTATGAAAATGCTTGTTCAGGATCTCATTGGCGTAGTCGTCAGTGAATACCCAATCATCAAAAACGGTAAGATAATACTTCGCACTGAACAGGTCGATGAAGTCCTTCCGTTTGTTGCGTTGCAGCAGCACCTCGGAAGGGTTGAAACTCTGCAACAGCTTGTCGATGTATTCGTTGGAACCTTGTGTAAGGAAAAACTCGCCAGTTGAAACATCCAAGAAAGCAACACCCGAAATCTCCTTGTCGAGATGCACGGAAGCCAAGAAATTGTTCTCTTTTTGTTCCAGCACGCTGTCGCTATAAGTCACACCTGGCGTCACCAGTTCCACCACCCCTCTTTTAACCAGTTTCTTGGTCAGTTTTGGGTCCTCAAGCTGTTCACAAACAGCGACTTTCATCCCTGCACGCACCAGTTTAGGTAGATAGGTGTCGAGAGCATGATGCGGAAAACCCGCCAGCTCAATCTCAGAAGCGGTGCCTTTGGAATGACTGGTCAACACGATACCCAATACCTTAGAGGCTTTCACCGCATCCTCACCATAGGTCTCATAAAAATCGCCCACGCGGAACAACAGCATAGCATCGGGATATTTCGCCTTGAAAGAGAAATATTGCTTCATCAACGGGGTTTCGGTCGCTTTTTCTGCCATAAAAACACACATTAAGGGGTACAAAATTAGCGTTTTGTTTGAAACAATCGGCCAGTTCGTCCAAAAAAAACCGCATTGACAACAAGCCAACGTCTTTTTTCGCTTATTTTGCCGCAAAATGAAAGAAACATGCGCAAACTCAGTATGGACGAGCTGAACCGCTTGAGCAAGGAAGACTTTGTGGCTGTGGAGAAGCTACCTATTATAATAGTGTTGGACAACATACGTTCTCTGAGCAACGTGGGAGCTTTCTTCCGCACCGCCGACGCCTTTCGTATCGGAGAATTGTTTTTATGCGGCATCACCGCTTGTCCTCCCCATCGCGAAATCCACAAGACCGCTTTGGGCGCCGACGAAACAGTGAAATGGCGCTATTTCGAAACCACCGAGGCGGCTTGCCAAACACTGAAGGATGAAGGTTACCGTATTATTGCCGTTGAGCAGGTGGAAGGCAGTATCGCACTTCAAGACTTCAATTTCGAGCCACACACGGCGTATATCATGGGCAATGAAGTGGAGGGAGTCAGCGAGGCGGCTTTGCCCTATTGCGAAGAAGCCATCGAGTTGCCGCAGGAAGGCACGAAACACTCTATCAACGTGTCGGTATGTGCCGGAATTGTCATGTGGGAAGCCTTCAACCAACTGTATTTGAAGCCAAAGTGAGCTTGTTTTTTGCTTGTTTTCGTGATTTTCAGCGAAAAAAAGCGATTTTTTTCAGTTTTTTGTGTTTGCAATTAAATTTATTCCTATTTTTGTTCGCTAATTGGAGTAATTAAATCAAGAAAATAACAACTAATTAAAATCATTACAAACCTAACACAATTGCGTTATGAAGAAAAATTTGACTTTTTCAAAGCTGCTGATGCTCGTCATCGTGGCGATGCTTCCTATGAGCATGATGGCTCAAGAAGGCAAAAAACATTCAAAACCTGCTGAGAAGTATTGGTACATCCAAGCCGATGGTGGTCTTTCCATCAACCACGGTGACTTGGCCAACTACACTGGCGGTGTTTGGGGTGATTTCGACCATTTCAAAGTCCTGGCCAAGAACTTCACACAGAACTGGAATGCTCATCTGGGCATTGGTTATCAGTTCGGCAAAGTCGTTGGCATGAACCTCAAGGGCGGTTACGGTCTTCTTTCGGGACACAAACATGGTCAAGCGCTTGTCATGAACAGCAATGCCGACAACACCTTGTGGAATCTCGGTTTCGACAAGACCAATTACATTGAAGGTAACTTGAACCTGACCTTCAACCTCTTCAACATGTTCAACTACAACCCGAGAAGAGTCATCAACTTCGTGCCTCATATCGGTGTTGGTGGTCTTTACTACCAAGCTGGCGTTGTCAATCAACTCGCTGGTGTTGACAATGGCGAAGGCACTGTTGTAAGTGAACTTGCTCCTGCCAAGACAGAACGCGAACTCACCTTCACGGTTCCTGCTGGTATGGAAATCACCTTCAACTTGGCTCCCAAGTTCGACATCTTCTTGGATTACACCTACCTCTTCACGGGTAGCGACAATCTTGACCAAGTGGCCAAGATCGCCTCTGATGAAGCCAAGCATGTCATTAACGACAAGGACATGTACAGCCAGTTGAACCTCGGTCTCCGCTACAAGTTCAACAATCCTTGCGACATCGAAAAGATGGCCCGCGAGTCGAAGAGAATCACCTACCGTGTGGAGCCTAACCCGCTGGTTAAGGGTGAAGACGGCAATGTTTGCTTCGATGTTATCGTCACCATCCCTGGCGAATACTTCGAAAAGCAAGCTGTCATGAACCTGAAGCCTTACCTCGCTTACAACGGTGGCCAGATCGACCTCGATCCTATCACCTTCGTGGGTGAAAAAGTGAAGGGCGAAGGCGACTTCCGCGTCAACTACAAGGAAGGTGGCGAGTTCACCAAGCACTACTGCAAGCCTTATCAGGAAGAGATGGCCAACTGCGAACTCATGGGCGACCCGATGTTCTATGTCTACAACGGCACCATCTATCCCACCCAGGATGAAATCGTGAAGAACACCTACTTCACTCAAGGTTCAACTGTGAAACTGGCTGACGGCGTTGTGGTGAAAGACGAGTACATTGACCAAACCGTGTACGACACCATCGACAAGGTCAAGGCCGTGAAGAAGCTCACCTATTTCTTCAACAAGGACAAGTACAACATTGCCGACAGAAAGAAACTCAACAAGGAAGCTGACGCTGCTTTCCTCGACCTGCTGAATGCTGGCGAGACCGAGTTCGAAATCAGAGCTTGGGCTTCACCTGAAGGCGAAGAAGGACACAACAACGAACTCTCCAACAACCGTGACAATGCTGCCGAAAAGCAGATGCTCAAACTTGCCAAGAAGACTGAAATCACCATCAACGGTAAGGGTTACGGCGAAGACTGGGAGACCTTCAAACAACTTGTCAAAGACTCCAACCTGAAGGACAAGGATGCCATCCTGAACAACATCAACAACTCGAGCAATCCTCAGAGAACCATTAAGGAAATGTGCGCCATCTATCCTCAACTTGAAAAGGATATCCTGCCGCAAATCCGCCGCGCTGAGGTTTATGTGAACGAGCCTTATAAGGAAGTCGTTTCCAGAGTGATCAAAGTGAAGGTTGAAAAGAACTAATCAACTTTGTCTAGCAACAGAAAAGCCGCTCAATTGAGCGGCTTTTTTTTGTCATATTCCTAATCCACCAAACCTCACAACGTCACCCGATGCAACCCGATTTCATACGGCTGGTCGATGGCATCGATGATATGCTGGTAGTCACTTTCGTTGGCCACGAAATCAAGACGGTTGGTGTCGATCAATAAAATGCGCATGTTCCCTTGTTGCTGACGGAGAAAATCAAAATAACCTTGCTGTATATCGTCAAGATACGCATCGCTGATTTCCTGCTCGTAGCTGCGCCCACGCTTGCGGATGTTGGCCTGCAGTCGCTCCACATCGGAATAAAGGTACACCAGCAATTCCGGCTTTGGCATGTCTGAAAAGATAATGTTGAAAAAACGGGAAAAAAGCTGGTATTCATCATCCTGCAAGTTGTTCTTAGAGAAAATCAGCGACTTGGCGACATAATAGTCCGAGATGATGAAATCGTGGAACAGGTCGAGG
Organism: Bacteroidales bacterium; assembly: GCA_017651645.1. The sequence goes on along the minus strand of JAGCCO010000018.1, from coordinate 88,780 downwards.
GCACCCAACTTGTCTTTCAGCTGCTGATAACGTAAAGCCAGAAAAGTCATCTCCAATTGGAAGGAATACTTCTCAGGCTCTTTGTAGAATTTGGGCAAAAACGGGTTTTTGTCACCCTCAAACTCCTCAAGAACCAGTTTTCCGTTAAAGTCATGGGCGATGCGCGTGGCCAAGGTCGTCTTGCCTGCCCCAATGGTTCCCTCTATAGCTATATAGTTGTAATTCATATCCCTTCGTCGTTTCTAATCGGTATTTCTCTGACAATGGAATCGTCAGGACATTGCTGAAGCAGTTCCATCTGTGTCATCTGCAGCACAGGATGCACGAAGTCAGGCGCCACCTCACTAAGCGGCAGCAAGGCAAAGCGGCGCAGATGCAACCGCGGATGCGGCACGGTCAAGGTCACTGTGTTGATGATGCGATTGCCATAATACAAAACATCCAAATCGGCTGTTCGTGAGTAATAGCCTTGTATCTCAGGATGCCGCACTCGTCCTAACTCCCTTTCGATTTCAAGCAGTTCTTGCAGCAACGTCTCAGGACCTGTCTCCGTCTCCAAAACGATGACTCGGTTCAGAAACCATTCTTCAGCCTCAAAACCCCATGGCTCCGACTCGAAGGCAGACGAAACCTTCACTATCCTGCCACACCTATTATTAATAAATAGGCATGCTTGCGCAAAGATTTGATTCTTGTCGCCCATGTTGGATCCGAAAAGCACATAACAGGTCTCCATCGTTGAGAATTTTTGCAAATATAGCGTTTTGTAACGAACTCAAACAAAGAAAATGTTACTTTTGCAACCTAAACATCAAAAACACAATTCACAATGAAATTCTACAAAGTTGTACTTGCCGCTTTTATCGGCACACTTATCGCATTGGTAATCAACTTTTTTATTAAGGTTGGCGTGGTTTCATCCATGATTTCCAACCTGTCGAAATCCAATACCGAAACCTCAACTACAGTGAAGCCCAATTCCGTGCTTTACATGAAACTCAACTATGACATTCCCGACCGCTCAGTTGATAATCCATTCGGTGCCATCGATTTTCAGTCGATGGAATCGATAGACGCCACTGGAATGAGCGATATTCTTCGAAACATCGAACATGCCAAGACTGACCCGAACATCAAAGGCATCTACATGGAACTGAGTAGTATCCCGACTTCCACGGCCACTTTACAGGAAATTCGCGACAAACTCATCGAGTTCAAGGAATCAGGGAAATTCATCGTCACATACGGCGAGAGCTATTCACAAAGCGCCTATTACATGGCTTCCATCGCCGACAAGATTTTCCTCAATCCGGAAGGCGCCCTCGACCTGCATGGCATGGCCTCACAGATCACGTTCTACAAACACCTGCTTGACAAACTCGACATCGAGATGCAGATTGTACGCGGTCCCAACAACCGTTTCAAGAGTGCTGTGGAGCCTTACTTCCTGGATAAGATGAGTGAGGCTAACCGCGAGCAGATGGATAAGCTACTGGGCACCCTTTGGGGACAAATCCTCCAAGGCATCAGCCAAAGCCGCAATATCAGCGTGGAACAGCTCAATCTGATTGCCGACAATTTGGATACCTATTTCAATGCAGACAAAGCCCTTGAATACGGTCTGGTTGACAACTTGTACTACAAAGACCAGGTGTTGGACGAATTGAAAGGTCTGACAGGCAGCAACAAAGACATCAACGCCATCGGCAACGCCAACTATGCCAAGTCGTTCAAAGACAAGAACACCAGCAAAAACGAGGTGGCTGTCATCTATGCCATGGGACAAATCTATGACGGAAAAGGCAATGAGGAACAGGGCATCTATTCCGATAATCTCTCCAAGACCATCCGCAAAGCCCGTGAGGACGAGAACGTGAAAGCCGTGGTGCTACGCGTCAATTCGCCTGGCGGAAGTGCCGTGGCTTCCGCCATCATCGGTCGTGAGCTCGACCTCACCAAGGAAGTGAAACCCGTCATCGTCTCGATGGGCAATTACGCCGCTTCGGGCGGTTACTGGATTTCGGCCAAAGGCGACTACATCTTCGCCGACCCCACCACCCTCACCGGTTCCATCGGCGTGTTCGGCACCTTCCCGAATGCAAAGGGCTTCTTGAATGATAAGATCGGCCTGACCTTCGACGTGGCCAAGACCAACGAAAACGCTGAGTTCCCCAACTACACCGAGCCGCTCTCTGAGTTCCAATACGGCAAGCTGCAAGAGATGGTGGTGAAGACTTACGATGACTTCACCAAACGCGTGGCTGAAGGTCGCGGCCTGCGTCAGACATACGTCGACAGTATCGGTCAAGGTCGCGTGTGGGCTGGTGCCGATGCCATCGGGCTGGGTCTGGTTGACCAGTTGGGTGACATGGAAGACGCCATCGCCTATGCCGTACAGAAAGCCGATCTCGGCGACGACTACAAGGTGACTGAATGGCCGAAGCAGAAGGACTTCTTTACCCGCTTTATGGAATCCATGAACAACAACGGCACCGACAAACTCGATGCCGCCATGAAGCAGAAGCTTGGTGTATATTACGACTATCTGCAAGGCTTGGAGAACCTGCAACAAAACACAGGCATCCAGGCGCGAGTACCATTTGATATGATCATCAAATAATAAAGAACGGGGCCAAGCCCCGTTTTTTATTTGTCATACTCCTCCAAAACCTCTTCCCGCTCCATCTGCTTCTCGCCCCAGTCGTCCATCAGGGCTTGGAGCTGCTCTTTCTTTTGCCCATAGGCCCAGTACCAGTCGTTGTCGATTTTGATGTCGGGGTGTTGGTCGGGATTGGCCATGATGGCGTCTTGTTCGGCCAGTTCGGCTTCCAGTTTACTGATGGCTTCCTCTAGACGTTGGATTACCTTGTCGACTTTGCGCAGCTTGGCATCAATCTGCTTCTTACGCTCGTAGTTGACTTTGTTCTGCGAGACAGGTTCAGCAACTGTGACTTTTGGTTGTGACTTGGCAGCAATCTCCAATTCCTTCAAATGGCTGAGGTTTTTCTGCTCCAAGAAGTCGTAGATGTCGCCGATGTATTCTTTAATGTTGGGCTTGCGGAATTCATAGACCTTGTTGGTCAGACCTTGCAAAAAGTCACGGTCGTGGGAGACGATGATGAGCGTGCCGTCGTATTGGATCAAGGCGTTCTTCAGGATGTCTTTGGAGAGCATATCCAAGTGGTTGGTAGGCTCGTCAAGGACCAACAAGTTGGTCGGGAAAAGCAGCATTTTGGCTAAAGACAGTCGGGCTTTCTCACCACCTGAGAGCACTGTTACCTTTTTGTCGATGTCGTCGCCACGGAATAGGAAAGAGCCTAGCAAGGCTTTCACCTTCAGACGCATGTCGCCAACGGCCACATCATCCAAGGTCTCGAAGACGGTCTTGTTCATGTCGAGCATGTCCTGCTGGTTCTGGGCGTAATACCCGATTTTGACCTCGTGACCCAGTTTCACCTCGCCTTCATGGTCAAGCACTCCGCAAATGATTTTCGACAACGTAGACTTGCCCTCGCCATTACGCCCTACAAAGGCAATCTTTTCCCCTCTCGGAATCAACAGGTTGATGTCTTTGAGGATGACTTGGTCGCCGTAGGACTTGCCCACATGGTTCAGTTCCAAGGTTACCTTGCCGGAATGTGGCGCAGGCGGGAACTTGAAGTGGATGGCCGTGCTGTCGATGTCGTCAATCACAATCTCATCCATCTTCTCCAGCATCTTCACGCGGCTCTGTACCTGCTTGGCTTTAGTCGCCTTATAACGGAAACGCTCGATGAAGGCCTCGATGTTCTTGATTTCGCGCTGCTGGTTCTCGTAGGCCGAGCGTTGCATGTCGACACGTTCCTCGCGCAGACTGACATAATCGGAATACGGCACCTTGTAGTCATAAATCTTTCCGTTGCTGATCTCCACCGTGCGGATGGTGATGTTGTCCAAGAAGGCGCGGTCGTGCGAGACCATCAAGATGGCACCATAGTAGCTCTTCAAGAAGCCTTCGAGCCATTGGATGGACTCGATATCGAGGTGGTTGGTGGGCTCGTCGAGAAGGAGGAGATTGGGCTTTTTCAACAGGATCTTGGCCAGTTCCACGCGCATCTGCCAGCCGTTGCTGAACTCGCGCATGGGACGCAGCATGTCATCGTGGCCGAAGCCCAAACCGACCAGAATCCTTTCTGCTTCGCCTTCAATGCTATTGCCCCCGAGTAATGCCAAACGGTCGTTCAAATTGTTCAGCTTGACAATGAGCTTTTCGTATTGTGGACTTTCATAATCGGTGCGGTCGGCCAGTTCCTGTTGCAGGCGTTCCACATCGCGTTCCAGCTGATGGTATTCATCGAAAGCGGAAAGAGCCTCATCCAAAACGGTTTTCGGGCTGTTCACGTTCTTCTCCTGGGGCAGATAGCCGATGGTAATGCCTTGAGGAATAATGACATCACCCTTTGAAGGCTGTTCCAATCCACAGATGAGTCTCAACAGCGTGGTCTTGCCCGCACCGTTTTTGCCCACCAAACCGATGCGGTCCTTCTCACGAATCAAGAAGGAAATGTCGGTGAAGAGGTCCTCACCGGTGAAGTGCATGCTCAAGTTTTGGATGGATATCATCGTGTGCCTTTTTAGGCGGCAAAGATACGCTTTTTAAGGCTACGTTCAACGGGAAAGCACGAAACGTCGTGTTACCACTCCGTTTTGCGAATTGACGCGCATCCAATACAAACCATCCTCAAACCCCGACAAATCCAACTGCAAAACATCACCGTTGGCCTCTTTGCTGAGCAAAACCTGTCCCAAGGCATTGTAAACCACCACATTTTGCATTCCTTCCATTTCTATGGCTATCTGTCCGTTTGACGGATTGGGATACAATTTAAGCGAGGGCTCTAGATTCTCTTTCGTCGAGGTAATATCAATAACGATATAATTGATTTCAGGGTCGTTCAAAGTGGTGGCGTATTCCGACTCGCAAGTCTCGCCATTGTCGGCAACATAAAATGCCTTCAGACCATAATACACATCATGGGTCTCATCGGCCAGATTGTCGCGGTACTCGTAATACAACTGACCCAAAACGGCAGGAATAGAAGCCACCTGTTGGTAATCGACATTATCATAGGAGCGATACAGGTTATATTGCTGCAAGGTAAAACCATCCTCGCGGAGTTGTCGCTCGCGACCGGAACGGTTGGAAACAAAAGCCCGTAGCATCCAGGTATAGTGCATATTAAAGGTGTGCATGTCGGTCCAAGTCTCGCCGTCCAACGACACCCAGCGCCCGTTGGCATTGCCCATGTCTTCACAAGCCGCAGCAGGACGTGCTATACCTTGCTGTCCGATGACAATCCAAAGCGGTTCGTTTTCAATGATTTCAAAAGCCGGTGTAATCATTTCCTCATGCCAGACCTGTGCGCCAATCAAATCCATACTCTGTGAGCGGACAAGGGTTTGTGGAGCCGTTTCGCCGCCGACAAAAATCCACAGTTGATAGGTGCCTGCTGCCACATCGTAGAGCGACACCTTTTGCAGGGCTGTACCCAAATAATCTGCCAAGTCTTCAGCCTCGAAGCGGATGGCCCAGAAGATTCGGGGGTCACCATCACCGCCCAAAGAACGCTTGTAGACTCCGTTATCATATTGCAGCCATTGCTCAATCGGTTCGGGACGCTCACCCCATGAAATCAAGGCACCATAGTCGGATTCGTTTTCATAATAGATGGTGCCGTCCAGTTTCGCTGGTGGGTCGCAATAGGCATAGAAAACATGTGTCACACATTCCTCACACGACATGGAATAGTAGGTGCCATCCGTGGGACCGGCATACACCAAACGCAGGCAATACACCACCTGGCCATGCATTTCAACGGTTTCGTCCAAAAAGCTGTCGCTGTCGGTAAAGCAAAGGAACTCCCCATTACGGTACAAGAATGCCCCCAACATTTCCCCTTCGGGATAAGTCCATGATAGCAGCAATGCCTCATCATGCTGCGTGCAATCCAAACCCGTCGTGCTTCCCTGAAAATCGGTGCAGGGACGATAAACCCACTCACAAACGCGCCAATCGCAGGTGTCGGAAAGATAGACGGGACGCACTTGGGTCATGCAGGTGTCACCTTCCATAAGGTCACTGACCTCGAATTGGAATTCATTCGAAGTGGTTGTACCGACAGGTTCTCCATTTAACATGACTTCAAAATATTGCAAATCACGGTTTTGCCTTTCACCCAAAGTCCAAATCGCCCAACCCGTGGAAGAGACATACAGGCTGTCAACACCAATTAATGCCTCCATCAATTCGATTTCGACTTGGGTCGGTTCGAAAATAGAAAGCGTCGAATCCGAGTAATAATCCACAAAGCCATCGAGATGTGCGCTAAGATCATAATCGTCGCGATACACATCAGGCAATAAGGCATGCCCATTGGCATCCAAGATAGCTTCATAGCTATGGCCTTGTTGTGACGAAACCGTCACCACGGCCCCCGCAGGTGGAATTCCAATATTGGTGGTTGCCTGAATCTCCAAGGTCGTGGTCATGTCCTTGTCCAAATAGGCTGACCAGATAGTGTCGGAAAGCCCACGGTTGCCTTCGTAATAACAACTCACGCCCCAACGGTACTGACCCCAAGGCAGGCTATTCCAATTCATCTCCATAAACACCGTGTCGGTCAGATGCGAGGCCAGCAACACCGGATTCTCCTCAAAGCGACTGCGATACAAGTCATAGTATTGGAATGCCTTAGTGTCGTACATTTGTGGGACTTGCATCGACCAGCTGATTTGGACCAAATCATCGTCATAATGCTGAGCCACCACATATTGCACGGGGTGATACATCTCATACAGGAAGAAATCAATGCTACTAAGCACTTGCCCCTCCACAATATGAAGCGAGTCCTGCAGATAGGCCGTTTGATAACCTTCGGCAGAAGCCCAAACCCAATATGAGCCAAAGGCCAAACTATCACCAAAACAGCCTAAAGTATCCGTAACAAGTTGATAAACTAACGTATCTCCTAATTCTCCGATTCCCGAAAAGGTTATGGTGACGCCTTCTATGGGAGTAATCGTGTCTTGCTCATAGACTGTACCACTGACCATCATCTGAGCCCACGAAGTCCGACCCGACAACAGGAAAAACAAAACCGTCAAAACCATCACAACCTTCCTCATATCCTCTCCCTTCCTCAACGTTTAACGAATTTGACCATCCTCAAATCAGAATCGCCCTTCACGCCGATGCAATACATGCCTGAGGGTAGTCCGTCAACTGAAATCTGAACCTCGCCCAACAAATTGGAGGAGACTTGAACATCAGACAACACCGTCATACCTAAACTGTTCTGCACAAATACTTTATAGACCGCATTGGCATCCAATCCGCTCACAGTCAACAAATCTTCAGTTGGATTCGGATAGACCTGCAACTGCGCAAGAGCAGTTTCTTCATTCGGGTATTTCATGCACACCCGACCTTCCCGATTGACAAAAAGATGCAAGCCTTCAGCAACAGGCTGCTCAGCCGACAAAGTGATTTCCTCACACATCCCACGTCCATAACGAGGCAAGTCGGCCATTACCTGATAAGTGCCGAACGGAAGGTTGTTGAAACTGAATTCTCCAGCGTAATCGGTAAGTGCAAAACCCAAAACCCTCTGCTTTGTAGCATTAAGCAACAGTACACCGACATTCGACAAACCTCCATCGCAATAGTCATTATCCGAACCCTCGCTCAACCAGGAATGGCAATAAAAATCACGCCCTTTAAAGGGATTGTCAGGCATATCGAACACACCGCCGATGTGTCCGTCACCCGTATTGAAGCCTTGCACCAACGCAGGCAACACGATATCCACATCATACACATTGCCATCCACCTCTATCATATTCGATTCGTTCCATTGCAGGTCACCCAGATAATAACAGGCGCCAGCATCGGCATCCAAAGTGTCGGGAAAAGCATATAGAATATAGGTATCAGGCAACAAGGCATCAAACTTGAAGAAACCCGCCTCGTCTGACACAGTGCGATAGAATCCTGAGACAAAAGGATTATCATCGCCCAACGAAGCCGCAATGACTTGAGTATTAGGACGCAGCACACCACCCGACCATGTTCTTCCCTCCAGGGAATAATCCTTGAACAAATCGAAACGGACCACATCGAAAGCATAGCCGCAGAACGACCAAGCCTCAAGCACCAACTCCACATAGCCTCGTTCCTTGTCCAAATCGCCAATATGATAGACCGTTTGCAAAGCCAACGAATCCTCGAAACGTCCATCGCCCGATGAATGCCAACGAAGTGAATCATAGTTGTAGGCTTCAGCCTGATCGAGGTACAAAGGGCGGTCAATGCCGCTGAAACCATCCTCGCCGGCGTAAACGTCCAAAGCCTTGTATAGATCCAGATGCATGACATCCGTCTTAATTGTGCCGTTGCTCGTCACACGCAACGTCAGCGTCACCTCGCCTACATCGTAGTCAGCCTCCGAAGGATAGTAATAAGTACGCAACGAAAGGGAGTCGGAGAATGCACCCGTGCCCGAAGTCCGCCAAACAAAATTACTGTACATGTAGGGAATACTAGCTTCTTTAATGTAATATCCCGATAGCGAGGCGCAAAGACTTCCATCAGGGCCAGCATAGGGATAATAAGTTGCAAAAGCGTAGGCACTTTGACCGACAGAGGCGTAAACATCAGGATTATAAGCACGATCACAAGCCACAACAGCCACGTTTTCTGTTTGTTGCGGCGTAATCATATAGGAATTCTTATCGATTCCATCGATATGGTTGGCAAACTTATAGTAGTTGAAACCGCCATAAAACAACACATAATGGTCAACGTCCTGCTCCATGTTCTCATCCCAGGAAATCAGCCATTTGTTGCCCACAAACTGTTTCTTCACCAGGAATGGCGGCGCGATGGGAGCTGCGGTGTCGCATTCCGACAACCGAGGTTCATACACGACCTCACCCAAGGACGGCGAGTCGTGTCCGTCAAGAATCACGGATTCGATCTCGTCCACCGATTCCGCATCCCAGTAATTGTTCCGCATATCAATGTTTTCCGTCGACACATTGGCGAAAAGATTTAAATCCTTTTTGTAGTGCAGGAAATTGTTGCCGTTCATCCGCGACTTCCCAGAGGGGAAACTCACAATCCGCTTCTTGGCCTCACTGATGGTGTTGCCCGTGAAAACAACCGAACCTGCAGCTTGCAGATTGGTCAAAACCAACTCATTTTCGAAGAATGTGTTTCGTTCAAAAACAAGATGACACACGCGCATCATCCTGACGGCCTCGTCGTTGCTCCAAAACACATTGTTGCGGATGACAAGCGTATCCATGGCCGCCTTGATGCCATATGAGGAATAGCCCGAGCCGCCTTCCGGCAAATCAGAGGAAATCAGGTTGTTCTCAATATAGTTGGTGGCTCCCTTGTCGGAGATACCGCCCACGGTCTCGAAACTGACAGCCGTAGCCGCACCTTGGAAACAGTTGTCCGAAATATGATTACGGTTGCACTTAAAACCATAGCCGATATTTGACATCTCAATATTAATCTGACCCTGGTCAAAGATATTATGCGAGAAACGGTTGTCCTCGCTGTCATCAGTCCGTGCTTTCAACTCGATGCCAGACACGCATTGATAAAAGAAACAGCTGTCGATCAAGAAATTACTACAATCAACAAGCTCAACGCCCTTGCCAGCATAGTAGTTATTGAACGTGCAATGATTGATAATGACATGGCTGCTGGTAGAGGCATTCAAGGCCGTCAACGCTCCCACAGCGTCGACGTATGAAAGTCGCACACTATCCTCTTCGGTTACATTTTGCAGCTGTACACCTGCCCAGTCGTGGGAAAACTCATAACACAACAGATAAATCGAGTCGTTTCGCTGGCCATCCAAGACAAGCCGTCCCCCATCCACACGCAGATAGGCAGACTGCCCGAAATACATCTTCACGCCGCCCTCCACACGCAGGTCGCCACCTTCCACCACAGTCAACGACTCGTTCACCAGATACGCAGAATCACCGCCCAACTTCGGCAATACCCTCAACGTGTCAAGTGCACCGTTGATAGGAACATAATGCTGTGCCGCCGCCCAGAAACCCTGCGTCAGCAGCAGCAGAATCAAGAGATGCCTTATGAACTTGAGCGGTTTCATGGTTTAGAAGTAATAGGTCAGACCCAAACGAAAGTCCCACATCCGCATGCGCATATCAAACGGGAAATCTGCACGATATAAGGTACCGTTAGTCACACGATAGTGTATTTCCGGGACAAGTTCCATGCGATTCACCACCTTCAACGCCACACCTAAACCCCCATACCAGGAAAGTTTGAGCGGCTCTACTTGTTCTTTTGCAATGGGCGCATGGTACGGCGATTCATCCGCATAGAGCGAACCGCCAAAACCAACCAAAAAATCAGCCGAGACACCCGCTTTAGCAAAAGCCCTGAAATGTTCCAACCTGACGAAATCGAACGTAGCGAAAACGCCCAGATTCAGATAATCCAACCGATTGACATCGCGGTAGGCGAAATTCGTAGTGGTCAACGGAACATAAGTGGAATCCATGATATAATGATAGGCCGTATCATTCTCATGCACCACATAATAGGTATCCAAAGTGTCGGGCACATAATAATCGCCAAAGAACTCGGTCTTCTCAAGCAGGAAACGGTAGCGCACCGAGCGATAAACCAAATTCACGCCCACGCTCAGACGGTTGCGCTTGTACCCACCGTCAAGGCCCAGACTGTATGCCGAACTCGGCGTAATATCCAACAATCCGTTTTCGGGCTGCGGCAAGCCCTCGGGATGTTTGAAACTTGCGGAACCCATCGCCACATAAGGGGTGACAAACCATCCATTATCGCGGAATGTGGGCCATGGAATCTGCCAGCCTTGGTATCTCACCTCAATAATCGTGTCGGTTCTCACCTCATGCTTCAGTTTGACGACCGTATCGTAACGCATCACTGTCTTAATGACTTGCACCGTGTCGATGATACGAATGACCTCACTCGTTTTACTGACAATGGTATCGGATTTGGGTTTGATAACTTCCACAGTTGGTTCGGCGGGCGGGGTCACCGTGGCTTCAGGCTCATTCACAAGCAGTTGGTTCTTTCGGATGACATATTGTTTGCCGATTTTCTTGAAGCCGTAGCCTGTACCTTTCAGCAAGTCGGTCAGCACTTCTTCCACCGATTTGTAAGAGCAGGAATAGCTTTCGATACGGATTTTGCTCATCTCCGCCTTGCTGAAGGCCACATTCAGCTCATATTCGTCAAACAGTTTTTCCAAGGCTTTGTCCAAGGTACACGACTCTACCGAAAACGAAATCAAAGGATTGAATGTCTGCGACTTAGCCTCTTTGGGCAGTACGACTGCTAGTAGAAACAAGAGCAACAGCGGCAAGAAGCGCGCGAAATGCTTTCTATCTTTTTGTGTATCAGCGGTTATATTCTGTAGGGAAAAACTCATCTCCAAAACAATTCAAAATAGGCCGCTAAGATACGACAAAAAAATGAGAAGACTCTCATTTAAGCAAAAAAATGACATTGGGGAAACAAATCCGATTAACGGATTCTGTAGACGTCGTCCGTCTTGGTCACGGTGACCTCTGAGACTATCGCGATGGTTTCGAGCACCTCATCGATGGATTCCTCATCGGAGAAGCGGGCGGTGAGTTTCTTGGCAGCACAGGTCTCGTCAAGCTCAATCTCAACCTTGTACAGGTACTCCAAAGCCTCCACAATCTTGGAAAGCGACTCGTTGTCGAACACCAGCACATGGTTGTTGACCAACTCTTCCTCTTTCACCTCAGGATAGCTCATGGTCTTCAGCTCGCCCTCGGCAGCGTTCCACACACCACGTTCGCCAGGATTGACTTCAATCTGCGACATTTCATGCCCTTTTGCATCGAAGGCAGTCATCTTTACCTTGCCCGTGTAAAGGTCAACGGTGTAACGTTCAGCCTCTTTGTCGGCATTGAGCAGGAAGGTGGTACCCAACACTTCCACATCCATATTATCGCAATGGATGACGAAAGGCTTAGCCTCGTCCTTGGCCACATCGAAATAGGCGATGCCTTCGAAGTCGACGGAACGATTCGCCTTGTCAAAATTCTCGGGATAGCTAATGGTACTCTCGCCATCAAAGTTGACCGAAGTGCCATCAGGCAGGACGTATGACGACTCGTTTTGTCCGTTGTAGGCGTAGGTCACAGTTGAATTGAAAGGATTGCGCACCAGGAAGCCGATGAACAGGGCGATGAGGAAAGCAGCAGCCACACCTGAAACATATCTATAGTTTCTACGAAGCCAAGGCATCTGCACAACCTTGGTCTCGGTCTTTTCAATAGCGTCAATCTTGGCATTGACAGCGTCAAGCGCGGCCTCCACATCAACCTCGTCAAGCTCAGGCATGGCGAAATCAGTGAGATTCCACACTTCGCTCTGATCCTTGAGCGCCTTGAAATAAAGACGATTCTCTTCTGACTCGGTCACCCATGAAAGCAGTTCAAGAGCTTCCTCCGACGTGCAGTGCCCGTCTAAGTAGCTCATGATCAAAGCTTCATATTTATCGTTTACCAAGTTCATTTCAATCGTTTTTATCTCATCGATTCACCTATATGACTAACAACTTGGGGTTTACCCTTAGTCAAAAATGAAAAAAAAGTTTATTTTCAAAGATAGGCTTTCAGTCCTTCTTTTAGTTGCTTGATGGCGGCGCTCATGTGGGCTTCGACGGTTTTTTGCGAAAGCCCCATTTTATTGGCGATTTCGGCATATTTCAGCCCATCGTAACGGCTTGCCAGAAACACTTCGCGACGCTTTTCGGGCATATTAGCCAAAATGGCACGATACGAAGACTCCAGATTATTGGATTGCAAAGTCTCCGATGGGTCGTTGGCATCAGAATCATCGGTGAAAATCCGCTCATTGACCTCGGCGTGGACACGCTCCTTATTAATATAGGTAATAGCGGCGTTGCGTACCGAACGCAACATATAGGACTCAAAAGAGGAATTGACGGTCAACTTTTCGCGACCCGTCCAGAGTTTCACGAACAGGTCTTGTACAATCTCGGCAGACTGGTCGGCATCGGCAACAAAACGAACGCCAAAACGCACCAAGGGTGTATAATAGCGACGGAAAAGCTTGTTGAACGCTTCCCTGTCGCCGGCCTTCATCTTCTCAACCTGAACTTTGAGTTCGTCTTCGTTCATTATTAATGCTATTAATGCCGAGGTCAAAATTGAGGGCAAAAGTACAAATTTTTGCGACACGATGCGCATTTGAAGTGAAAGTCGGGCTTTTTTGGCCGACAAAAGGCGCCCTCAAAGTGGCCTCCTCACCCTGTTTTTATGCATAAAAATAAGAGAATATGATGACTTAATTGAATTAATGCATCTTCTCATGTATTTGTTTATCAATAGATTAAATTTAAACTCAAGACTTTTTCAAGAAAATTATTGAGAAAAACGAAAAGAAAACCTTGACCGATTGAAAAAAGTTGTATTTTTGCAGTCCGAAAAAATGAGAGTCAGTATCTAATTAAAAGATATCGAGAAATGTACGCAATAGTAGAAATCGCAGGACAACAGTTCAAAGTTGAGAAGGGTCAACAGATCTTCGTCAACAGACTGCATGAAGAAGAAGGAAGCAAGGTTTCTTTCGACAGAGTATTATTGATTGGAAACGACGGTTCGACGAAAGTGGGAGCCCCGACGGTAGCCGGCGCCAATGTCGAAGCCACGGTGTTGGAACACCTCAAAGGCAACAAGATTATCGTTTTCAAGAAGAAGAGAAGAAAAGGATATCAGACTTCTAACGGTCACCGTCAGTATCTGAGCAAGATCCAGATTGAAAGCATCACTGAGTAAAAACCCGAAAAAACTAAAGAGATATGGCACACAAAAAAGGTGTTGGTAGTTCCGAGAACGGTCGTGAGTCCGCTAGTAAGCGACTCGGAGTGAAACTTTTCGGTGGACAGGCTGCCATTGCTGGCAACATCATCGTTCGTCAGCGCGGCACGAAGCACTATCCTGGCAAGAACGTCGGCATGGGCAAGGATCACACGCTGTATGCATTGTGTGACGGCATTGTCGACTTCCAGAAGAAGAAGGAAGGCAAATCTTTTGTCTCCATTCTCCCTGTCGAAGGACAAGTCACTGAATAATCGTATTCATAGCATACCGTTTTATCCCGATTATCTTTGCGATAGTCGGGATTTTTTATGCCACTTTGCGCCAAAATGCGTATCTTTGCCGTCGTAACAAGACTTGAAAAATGAATTTCAGAACCATTATAGCCAAGGTGATTCTCGTCACCGCGATAGCCCTTGCAGCCTGCCAGTCGGCACCCAAGACCAACCTTGAACGTGTCGACGCCCTTAAGAAACAGGTGAAGACAAACGTTCAAACACTAGAAACACTTGAGACCAAAGACCTTGTGCATCTCCAAAAGGATTTCATGGTCTGCGACTCGATACTGCAATTCATGCCTTCCGAGAAAGTCGACGAGACCTTCCAGCAGCTCCTTTTGGTGGATGCCTACATCAAACAGTTCAAGGAGACCTGCCCGGTGATGCGGGCCGACATGGACTCCACGCTGATCCAACTCGACAACCTCAAGTCGGATATCGAGACCCATTATCTCAGCGACTCTTTAGCCACTGTCTATCTCGACATGGAGACACAACACGTCACCCTGCTCAACAACCAAGTCGAATACTTTAAAGACCGTCTCGGCAGTTGTAATAAAACCATGAAAGACTTCAAGAAAAAGAAGTGATTTCAATCCATGCGACAACATTGGTTCCTCATATTCCTTCTCTCGTTTGCATTCATCCTTCAAGTGAACGCACAGATCTCTACACCACCAAAAGGAAAAAAGGTCGACGCGCAACAGAAGGATCAGAACCAAATCGACGACCAGCTGGCAGGTCAGTTTTTCCGTGAACATGAATACGAAAAAGCACGAGACCTCTATGCGAACCTATACAAGAAAAACGGCCAAATCTATCATTTCCAACAGTATACAGAATGCCTCATCCAACTGAAAGACTTCGACCAAGCGGAAAAGGAACTCAAGGCTTTCTCAAAGAAAAACCCAAGCCATTCCAAAAGCATCGCCGACCTTGTGTACGTCTACACCCTTCAAGGACGAAACGACAAGGCTGAGAAGCGTTTGAATGAGGCTTTGAAAGAACTTCCAGCCAACACTTCCGCCATCAGGGGGCTCAGCAATGCCTTCCAAGCGAGAGGCCTCTACAGCATGGCCGCCACCATTCTGGACAAAGGCAACAAGCTACTTAATGGCGAAGAGAACTTCTACTTGGATTTGGCTTATCTTAACCAGTCGATGGTCAACTATCAGGAGGCTTTCCGCTACTATTTCCTTGAGTTGGAAACCCATCCAGGACAATACAACAACATCCGAAACCGCTTGCAGACACTTTTATTCTACGACGTGAACAACAGCATCGCTGATGAGTTGCGCATTGCCCTCTTGCAGCAGACCCAAGCAAAACCCGACAACCTTGAATTCGCCCAACTCCTGGTATGGTTTGCCCTTCAGCAAGAAGACTACGACATTGCCCTCGCCCAAAGCCAAAGCATTGACCGACGTACCCACGACCAAGACGCACAAATCAATAACCTGTCAGGTATCTGTCTGAACAACAAGCAATTTGATGTTGCCCGTGAGGGTTATTCCTATATCGTGAATAAAGGAAAAAGCGGTCCTTACTACGGTCAAGCGCTCACAGGGATGATCAAGACCGACTATCAGAAGCTGAAAGCCGCTAACAGTCAAGACACGAAAGCCTTCGAAAAGCTCTCCAAACGCATAGACGAAGCATATAACGACATCAATTCCAACGACTTGACCAAACTAACCTTGATTCAGGCCGATATCTTGTCCTATCAGCTTGATCAATCAGCCGAGGCTGTTGCCTTGCTCACGAGAACCATAGAAACCGTCGGTGGCAAACAAGACAAAGGTGAGCTGAAACTGAAGCTGGCTGACATCTATCTACACGAAGATGAAGTCTGGGAAGCTACCCTACTCTACAGTCAAGTCGACAAAAGCCTGAAAGAAGAGCCCCTGGGACACGAAGCCCGTTTCAAGAACGCACAACTCCGTTATTTCATCGGCGAATACGAGTGGGCTGAGAGCCAGCTAAAGGTGCTGAAAGCCGCCACTTCGAAACTCATCGCCAACGATGCCATGACACTCTCATTAGTCATCAAGGACAACCTTGAAGTGGATACTACAGGCGTGGAACTCAATCGCTTGGCACGCGCTGACTATAGGATTTATCAACAGCGAGAAGACGAGGCTATCGTGCTGCTTGATGACATCATCGCCACAGGTAACGAAATCAGCAAACCCCATGCGTTGTTCCGCAAAGGCGAGATTACAGAGAAACGACAAGAATATGAGGCTGCAGAGCAACTGTTTTTGCAGATTGTGGAGCAATACCCCGACAGCTATATGGCTGACGCCGCCTTGATGCATGCCGCGTTGATAGAGCAAAACGAATTGAAGGTCAAGGAATTGGCCAAACAGCATTACGAGAAACTGATTGACGAATACCCGACGAGTATTTATACTGCGCAGGCGAAGAAAAACTACAGGAAGTTGTGAGTGAGGAGTGAATAGTTAGGAGTATTGGCTGTTGAGCTTTTAGCCATTAGCTGTTAGCCATTAGCAACGTTGATGCTGCTAATGGCTAACAGCTAAAAGCTAACAGCCAAAATAGATGAAAAACATGTACAACGAAGTAAAACCAAAAAAGAGTTTAGGCCAGCATTTCCTGACCGACCAGAATATCGCCCAACGCATCGTGGAGCAATTGTCGCCCGATGTGGAGAGCGTTATTGAGGTGGGTGCCGGCACGGGCGTTTTGACCCAATATTTGGTGCAAAACGTCATCGAAAAGTTCCACGTCATCGAAATCGACAAGGAGTCTATCGCCTATTTGGAGAAACATTTCCCCATGCTCGGTGAGCGGCTCATTGAGGGCGACTTCCTCCGCACCGACCTCAGGCAGTTCGGGCATCAAAACATGGCCATCATCGGCAACTTCCCTTATAACATCAGCAGTCAGATTTTCTTCCAAGTGTTGAAGTATAAAGAGCAAGTCGTGGAGGTAGTCGGCATGGTACAGAAAGAGATGGCCGAGCGCATGGCCGCCAAGGAAGGCAGCAAGACCTACGGCATCCTCAGCGTATTAATGCAGGCTTGGTATGACATCGACTATCTCTTCACGGTACATGAAAACGTCTTCAACCCGCCACCCAAGGTCAAGTCAGCGGTCATCAAGATGCGGCGCAATGCCGTCACCGACTTGGGCTGCGATGAGAAGCTGTTTGTGAGCATCGTCAAGCAAGCCTTCAACCAACGCCGTAAGACCATGCGCAACTCGCTGCGCCCGATGCTTTGCCCCGAAATCATTGGAAACGAGGTCTTCGACAAACGCCCCGAGCAGCTGTCGGTGCAAGAGTTTATTGATTTGACGAATTTGATTGGGGGAAATCCAATCCATTAATTGGCTTTCAGTGAGGCGCTTTCCTTGCGCATCGCATGGCGCACGGTGAGGAAAGCCGAAGTGCAGCCCACCACCAGAATCGTGGCGAAGATGAGCAACACATCCTTGAGTTTCAAAAGCACCGGATAGGCGTCCACGACATAGTTACCGCCCGTGCCGAATTTCACGAAACCGAACTGTTGCTGTAATAGCACCAAGATGATTCCCAACAGCAATCCGATGAGGCCACCTGCTACTGAAATAAGAAGGCCTTCGTTCATGAAAATCTTCTGAATCAAGCGGTTGTCAGCTCCCATGGACTTCAGGATTTCGGTATCCTTGCGCTTGTCAATCATCAGCATGGAAAGCGAGCCGACCACATTGAAGGTAGCCAAAATCAAGATAAAGGTAAGGATGACATAAACCGCCCATTTTTCGGAGCGCATGATTTTATATAGCGTCTCCTGCTGTTCCTGTTGGTTTTTCACAGTGTAGTCAGCACCAAGGATGGAAGCGACCGATTTTTTCACCTTATTAATATCCGCATTTGGAGCGGTAAAGAGCTCTACATTGGTTGCTTTGTTTTCATATTCAAGTAGCTCCGACAGCATTTCAAAAGGCACAAGCACCAATTTCTCATCTTGTTCCTGCTCGGTGGAGAACACGCTACGCACAGTCAGCACATCGGAGTTGAAACTATTTTCAAGGCTCATCAGCGACGCATTGCCGCGTTTGGGCACATAAATGCGCACCATCGCGTAAGGGTTGTAGGCATTGATGCCCAAATACCAAGCCACGCCTGCTCCAGGCACTGCAAACTCATGCTCGTCTTCATCGGAGAGCACCAAATCACCGCCTCCGAAAACAATTTCATTCAAGCGGTCAATCTTCTGGTATTCCAGTCCAACACCCTTTACCTGACCGATGTGTTGCTTGTCGTTGGCACGAAACAGAGCATCCTCGGTAATGGTAGGAATCACATAATCAACACCTTGAATTGCTTTAAGTTGGCCTAATGGAAAAGCCGTCAAATCAATGGTCTTGCCTTTTATTGGAGCGATTTGCAGGTCGGGTGCGAGACGATTGTTCATTGAGGAAATCACATTCTCCAAGCCGTTGAAGGCCGACAATACCACGATGAGTGCAAACGAGCCCACGCTAATACCCAAAATGGAAATCCATGTGATGATATTAATGAGGTTATGGCTCTTTTTGGCCACCAGGTAACGATTTGCTATGAACAGCGGCAGTCTCACTTGTCGGGATGCAGCAAGTTGTCAATGTTTTCGATATAATCCAATGAGTCGTCCTCGATGAAGCGCAATTCAGGAACCACGCGCATCTGATGACGGATGCGGTTGCCGAGCAAGCCACGGATGGCTTTGGCGTTCTGGCTCACCTCTTCCACGACCTTTTTCTTCTCGTCCACGCCGAACACGCTCAGATACACACGCGCATACGACAAGTCAGAAGTGACATTGACGCGGGTCACGGTAATCATCAGCGAAGGCACTTTTGGTTTCAGCTCCTTTTGGAAAATATCGCCTAATTCTCTCAGTAATAGCCTGTTTACTTTTTCTAATCGCTTACCTTCCATATTATTTTAGTTGGGAGTGCAAAAATAGGCATTTCTTTTGAAATCTTTTGGAAAAGCGTGGATTAAACTGAAAATGTTTACTTTTGCTGACCGATACTTAACTAATTAACCTTTTTAATATACCTAAAACATGAAATCCATCATCAAAACAACAATCGTTTTATCCCTAATGCTTTTGCCTCTGTTTTCTATCGGGCAGAACAAACCCACCAATTATGTGGAAAACGAATTCATTATATGGCTGGAGCAAGATGTGGATGCCGTGACCTTTGCTTCCAATTCCAATGTCGGTATTGTGCCAAAGAGACTGCTTTCCAAACGACTGAATATCTGGCTTTTTGAAATTTTAGACAGCAAAGAACCGAGAGAAGATAAAATGAGCCGTCTAACCGCAAATGCTGATGTTCGACTCATTCAAAACAATCATACCAACATCACGCTAAGAGAAGCAATTCCCGATGACCCATATTATAATTTGCAATGGGCACCAGACATCATGAGTCTGCCACAAGCATGGGAAGAATTCACCACTGGTGGCATAACTGCAACAGGCGACACCATTGTGGTGGCCGTTATCGATGGAGGCACTGATTGGACCCATGAGGACTTGAATTGCTGGGAAAACACACATGAAATTCCTAACAATGGAGTTGATGACGATAACAACGGTTACATTGATGACTTTCATGGTTGGAATGCCTACAACCACAACGGGTATGTCGGTAGCAATAACCATGGCACCCACGTTTCGGGTATCATTGGAGCTGTCGGAAACAACGGGAAAGGTGTTTGCGGCGTGAACTGGAACGTGAAAACTTTGACTATTTGCGGCAGCTCTGGCAACGAGTCCATTGTAGTGGAAGCCTATGCATACGCTTTGGAAATGCGGGCGCGGTACAATGAAACCAACGGCGAGGAAGGAGCTTTCATTGTGGCTACCAATTCGTCTTTTGGAGTCGATTACGGGAATCCTGACGACTATCCCATCTGGTGCTCGATGTATGATGAAATGGGTAATGTCGGCATTTTGAGTTGCGGTGCCGGTCCCAACATGAATGTGAATGTCGATGTGGTGGGTGATGTCCCTTCTACCTGTCCCGGAGATTATCTTATAGGAATCACCAACACCACTTCTGCCGATGAAAAATATGGAAGCGCTGGATATGGCATCAACAACATTGACATTGGAGCGCCTGGCACAAGCATTTATTCCACAATGCAAAACAACGGATACGGCAATATGACAGGGACTTCCATGGCGACCCCACAAGTCTCCGGAACCATCGCACTGATGTATGCAGCCTTGCCCGAGGAGATGATGATAGCTTGCAAAAACGACCCTGCAAATTTCTGCCTTTCCGTGAGGCAACACCTTCTTGACGGTGCCGACCACTTGCCTTCGCTCGATGGTTTGGTTGCCGCAGGAAGACGATTGAACGCCTATGGTGCGATAGAAAGTGTTTTATTTGACAGCATTATTCCCATATTAACCGGCGAGGTCAACATAACGGGCGAGCCTTTCTTCGGAGAGACCTTGACCGCCGAAACAAATTTGAGCTCCATGCCCCCCATTCCTGATTTGGGCGAATTGCATTACCAATGGCGAAGAGACACGACAGCGATCGAAGGTGCAGTTTATTCAACCTACACTTTGACCGAAGACGACATTTTCGAAAGCGTCTGTGTGCAAATCACTGCCGAAAACTGCACGGGAGCCATAACTTCATCCCTTTTCGGTCCCATCAAAAAAGCGGAACAGCCCATGCCCGAAGCCCCACAATTGGAGAGCAACACCGAATCAAGCATCACCCTTGTCGCCATTGAAAACGGTGAATACAACATCAATGGAGGCGAATGGCAAGATTCCCCGATATTTGAAGGCTTGGCTCCAAGCACTTCCTATACTTTCACACAACGCAAAAAGGAGACCCGGTCGCATAACGCCTCTCCTTCAAGTCCTGAAGCGGTGTTTTGCACGATGCCGTATAATCAACTTTGTGAAAACCACAGGAGTACCTTCAAAATATATCCTAATCCCGCCAATGGCTGTGTAACAGTTGAAGGCACTGGCCTGATCGTTATTACTAATTTACTCGGACAAACCATCTTGACGAAAGAAATCAAAGACAAGGGGAAGGTGGAATTACCAAAAGGACTGTATTTCGTGAAAATGGGCGGCGAAACACAGAAAATCGTGGTGGAATAAGTTTTATTCCCGCCTTTTCGAATCCATTATTATGGTCACCGGCCCATCATTAAGCAATTCCACAGCCATCATGGCACCGAATTCGCCGCTTTGTACTTCACGACCCGAGATTTCGGCAAGACGTTTCAGAAACAATTCATAAAGCGGAATCGCCTGCTCAGGACGGGCAGCACGGATGAAACTCGGGCGGTTGCCTTTCTTGGTCAAGGCGTGGAGCGTGAACTGGCTCACCACGAGGAAAGCGCCTCCCACCTGGACGATGTCGAGGTTCATGGCATCGTTGTCATCGCTGAAAATGCGTAGTTTCGTGAGTTTCTGGCAAAGCCATTCGATGTCCTCCTCGTTGTCGGCCTCCTCGATGCCAAGCAAGACCAACATCCCAAGGCCTATTTTCGACTTCACCTTGCCATCAATCGTGACGGAAGCATGGGTCACACGTTGTGCTACTATCCTCATCTTAACAATGCATTAATTTGAAAATCATCTCTCTATACAAATCCTTCTCGCTCGTGTCGCCGCTGTCATAGCCCTTCGACTTCATGTCGTACTCGCGAAGGATGGAGATGCAGCGTATACAAGTCGCGGGTGGATAGTTTTTGGAAGCAGCGAGATAATCCCTAACGAAAAACGGACTCACCCCCAACACACTCGCCAGATTGCCCTGCGACTTGTCCTGGGTGCAATGGAGTTTGATCAACTTGGTGAAATAGCCATACAATGTTATCGCCGTGACCAACAACGGATTGTCTTTGCCGTTGTCGCCGAAATAGTTCACGATGCGGTTGGCTTTCAACACATCGCGGCTACCGATGGCATTCTGCAGCTCAAAGACATTGTAATCCTTCGAAATGCCAATATTGCGCTCCACGTCTGCATCGTCGATACTCTTGTTTTTGGGCAAGGCAATGGTGAGTTTCTTCAGTTCGTTGGCGATTTTATGCAAATCCGTGCCAAGGAAATCGGCCAGCATCTGCGTGGCCTTGGGCGTGATGGAATAGCCGTCGGCTTTCTGGTAGTTCTGAATCCAACCTGGAATATTACTTTCGTACAGCTTCTTCGACTCGAACCACACACCCGTCTTGTCAATCTTCTTGGCCAGTGTCTTGCGCTTGTCAAACTTCTTGTACTTATAGACGAAAACAAGAAGCGTAGTCTCGGGAATAGTGTCGAGATAAGCCTCAAATTTCTCCAAGTCCTTCACATCCTGCGCCTCTTTGACAATGACCACCATGCGCTCGCCCATCATCGGGAAGCTACGGGCGTGGTTGGCGATGGTCTCCACATCCACGTCACGGCCATAGAGCACGATTTGGTTGAAGGCACGGTCAGCCTCATCCAAAGCCTCGTTCTCGATGGTGTCCGAAATCATGTCGATGAAATAGGGCTCCTCGCCCGTCAGGAAATAGATGGGCGCGAAGTTCTTCTTGTGGATGTCGGAAATAATCTGGTCGTAGGTCATCAGAACTTCAAGTGCTTGACTGTGATGCCGTTATTAATCAGTTGCCTGAGCGAGTCAATACCGATGCGCAAATGCTCACCGACAAAGTTCTTGCTGACCACCTTGTCGCTTTCCTCGGTCTTGACGCCTTCAGGCACCATGGGGTTGTCGGACACAAGAAGCAATGCTCCCGTCGGGATTTCGTTGTGGAACCCGACTGTGAAAATGGTGGCCGTTTCCATATCCACAGCCATGCAGCGAATCTTGCGGAGATAGTCCTTGAAATCGTCATCGTGTTCCCACACGCGGCGGTTGGTGGTATAGACCGTTCCCGTCCAATAGTCGCGGCCATAGTCACGGATGGTGGTGGAGATGGCTTTTTCGAGGCTGAATGCAGGTAGGGCAGGCACTTCGGGCGGGAAATAGTCGTTTGAGGTACCTTCGCCACGGATGGCTGCGATAGGAAGAATCAGGTCGCCGACCTTGTTGATTTTCTTGATGCCACCGCATTTGCCGAGAAACAACACCGCCTTGGGTTGGATGGCACTCAACAAGTCCATGATGGTGGCCGCATTGGCACTGCCCATACTGAAATTGATGATAGTGATCTCGCCGTCGGTGGCGCAAGGCATTGAGCGGTCGCGCCCAACGACCTCCACACCTTGCCATTCGGCAAAACGATCGACATAATTCTGGAAGTTGGTCAGCAGGATGTATTTCCCGAACTTCTCCAACGGCAGTCCCGTATAGCGTGGCAGCCAGTTTTCAACTATTTCTTGCTTGGTTTTCATTTGCTTTCAATGGTTAGTGAGCGTAGTCGAACTATTATTTGTGCAAAAATAGGAAAACTATTTGAATTGTGTGTATCTTTGCAGTGAAAACGAAACTTCAACGAAGTTAAATGACCCACTACCCCATAAAAATTCTAATGGCCTTTGGCTGCACATTTGAGCCGGAGGGCGACGAGTTCTTCGAATGGCTGATGCGTAACGGCTACCCCGAACTGGGTGCCTTGAGTCAGACCATACAAGGCGACACCAAAGCCAAGGACTGGCTCATGGAACATGGTTTCCCCCACCTGGCCGCCATCGACAGCGCCATCGACAAGGAAGTAAAAGCTGAAGAATGGCTCGTAAAAAACCACTTTGAAGTCAACCTTGCCTTCGCAAAAGCCATCAATCGGGACGATGATGCAACCCTTTGGCTGGAGAAAAACGAACTCCAGATTTTCATCATCCTTGCGGACAAGATTCGTAAATATCTGGATGACAAATATTTAAATTTTCACAAAATCCATTTTTAAAATGACTGAAAAAAAGTTGCGTTTTGTAACAGAAAAAATCCTAACTTTGCGGCCAATCCAATATCGGAAATAAATAATAAGAAAAATCATACTACAATGAAAAAAGGATTATCCATCATCATCAACATCATTCTGTTTGCCATCATCGTTCTTTTGGCATGGCAAGTCGTCAAGAGCATTCAGGCTCCTATCAAGTTCAACAAAGAACAGAAGGCCCGTGAGGCCAAGGTCGTTGAGCGCCTCATCGACATCCGTAATGCCGAGGTGCTTTACAAAAACGCCACAAGCCAGTACACGAACAGCTTCGACACACTTATCAAATTCTGCCAAACTGCAGAAATCCCGGTTGTGAATATCATTCCCGACCCGACCGACACCACCTTTACCCGCACCATCAACGACACCATCGATTTCATCAAGGTGATGGACTCCATCAGGGGTAAACGTGACAACTTCAACATCAACGACATCAAGTGGGTTCCTTTCAGCGAGCCTCAGCAACAGTATGAACTTGAAGCCGGCATGATCAAACGTAATGGTATCGACATCCCCGTCTTCGAAGCCCGCACACCTTACGAAGTCTATCTGGCTATTCCTGGTGCCGCTTTCAACGAAAAGGAATGGAACCAGCGCCGCGACAACGCCAAGGCTGAGAAGGAAAGCATCAACCGCTATGCTGGTCTGAAAGTCGGTTCGATGGAAGAAGCTACCACCGACGGTAACTGGGAGAAACTCTAATCACTGCATGAATGGCGGCATCACTCAACCCCAGTATCTCCAAATTTGACGAGGTATTTGATGCCGGGAAGTCATCGCAATACAGACTGACCATCCAATTTGCTTTGGATGGTCTTTCTTATGCCCTTCTCGACACCAACAACAACCACCTCATTGCCTTGGAAGGTTATCAGTCTGAGTTGCTGACTGACACCAACACCCTTTTTCGCACTTTGGAGCAAGCCTTGGAGCAGAAAGGACTGAACGACAAGGCTTTTCAATCGGTGACCTGCATCGTTGATGAACGAATCAATACTTTAGTCCCTTCACCACTGTTCGACGAAGCCAACCAAAGACAATATCTCGACTTCACATATCAGCTCTCCGACCGCCACGCCATACTTTCGGAACCACTGAATGCCATCGGCTGCTACAATGTCTTTGCATGGTCAAACAACCTGAAAAACAAAGTATTGTCTAAATGGGAACAAGCTGGCATCACCCATTCGAGCAGCGTGTTCATCAACGGTGTGATGCAAAAAAACGAAGACCATGGTGTATTTGTCAATGTCAGGAACCATGATTTCGACATGGCTATCTTAAAAGGAGGAAAGTTGCATTTCTTCAACAATTTCAAGTACAATACTAAGGAAGACTTCGTCTATTTCCTGATGTTTGCCATGGAACAAAACGGACTGTCAGGACAGGATACCGCAGCTCTGTTCTCAGGCCATATCCTTCCCTCCTCAGAGATCATCGGCCTTTGCAGTCACTATGTAAAACAACTCTGTTTTGTAGAAGACCCGAAAGTCCTACAAGTCAGCCATGCTTTGAAAGAGATACCCTTCCAATATTATTACACCCTTTACCAAATATTAGGACAAGAGACACAAGACCAATAGTCCCGAAGTCCCGCAGTCTCGCAGTCCCGAAGTCCCAAAGTCAAAAAAAAATGAGAATCATCAGAGGAAGATACCAACGGCGACAGATTACCGCACCATCTAACCTACCCGTGCGCCCCACCACCGACATGGCCAAGGAAAGCCTGTTCAATATCATTGAGAACCATTTCGACTTTGAAGAGACTGAAGCCATGGATTTGTTTGCCGGTACAGGTAATATATCCTACGAATTAGTCTCTAGAGGCTGTCCGAAGGTCGTCTCCGTTGACCAGGACTTCGGTTGCGTGAAATTCATCCGCGAAACCGCCAACAAACTTAATATGAAAGAGTTGCTTGTTGTCCGCTCCGACGTGTTCCGTTTCCTCGAAAAGCACAAGATGCAATACGACCTCATCTTTGCCGATCCTCCGTACGACTGCCAGCATTACGACACCTTAGTACAACTCATCTTCGACAACAACCTGCTTCGCGAAGGCGGCATGTTCGTCTTGGAACACGACAAATACCAAAACTTTGAGGAGCATCCGCACTTCATGGAACAAAGACACTACGGCAAAGTCAACTTTTCATTCTTTGCTCAAACGATAGAGGAAGAGGCGTAAGCTTTCTTTGTTTTGCTGGTTTTGAAAGTTTTTGTTCTAAATCAAATATACCCGAAACGTTTCCTAACGATTTCTTTCTCTTCGTCGCTACTATCGCGGAAGAGCGGCATCACCTCATCCTCAGGAAAGTCGGTGAAAGTGAGGAACAACAGGCTGTCGAGCGTGTCATTGAAATCGGGGTCGACATTGAAACAGAGGAACTTGGCATTCAGTTTCAGGTACTTCTTAAACAAGGTGGGCAAACGGTATTCGCCGTTGCTGAGGCGGAACAAGAACTTGTCGAACTTGTCGACGCCATTCATGTTGTTTTCCAACAACACATCCGCATCCACCTTGAGGAAGTCGGGCACGAAAGGCGTCTTTGGCGTTACCATATCCTTCAAATCGTCTTCAATGGCATGTTTCTCCGACACGAAGCGGACAATCAGGCTCTGATAGAACTTCGGATACCATGAACTGATGCTCACTGGACCGATGAAATGGTTGATTTCAGGGTAACGCACCACCACATCCGACAAGCCTCTCAACAATAATACCAGCGGAAGCACCTCTTTCTGATAGTCAAGAGCGACAAAGGAGCGGCCCAACTCAATTGTGTGACTTAATTTTTCGGAAAACGAATCGTCAAAATCCACCAAAGTGCTGACATAAAAGCCCTTGATACCCAGTTTTGGAATAATCTCACTACCTATGCCGAGACGATAACAGCCCACTATCCTTTGTTTGGCCTTATCCCAAAGAATCAAATGCTTGAAATACGAATCAAACTCATCCTGGTCGAGGCTCTTGCCCGTGCCTTCGCCGATGGCGCGGAAGGTCACCTCTCTCAGACGGGCAATCTCATGCATCAGGTTCGGGATATCCTGATAATCCGCCAGATAGCAATCAAAATCGGAAGCCGAATAAAGGAAAGACTTCTCACGGATAGCCTCCAACTCTGCCAACATCAATGACAAATCCGTCGGAGCGTCAATCTCGGCCTGTTTCACTTCTTTCCTCTCTATGGCCTTTGCAGGGATGTTGGCTTCAAGCGCGTATGAACGGCTGCGCAGATAGGCTGCTAAGTCCTTGGGGTTCTCATAAAGCGCAACCTCTGCAGGCAGAATTGGTTTGCCGATTTGCAGATTGAAACATCTATCGTGCTTGTTGATCAACTCCTTGGTAAGTCGCGCCGTGCCCAGCATCGTATGGATCTTGTCCACCGCATAGAACAGCTTCGAGTTGCGTCCATCCCAAAACACGGGAATCACAGGCACGCCAGCATTTTTGATGATTCTGGCGATGGAAGTGCTCCAAGGCAGGTCTTCGGGGAAGTCGTGACCATGGTAACGCGACACTTCGCCAGCAGGGAAAACACCCAAGCCATTGCCTGCTGCAATATGCTGGATGGCGCCTTTGATGCCGTTCACGCTGCTCTTCCATTCCGGGTTTTTCTCAAAGGGATTCACCGAGAAGAAACACTCCTTGAGGTTGGGAATGTATGACAGGATGAAGTTGGCCATCAGCTTGAAATCGGGACGCACCTTGGCGATGGCGCTCAACAGCATCACACCCTCTATGCCGCCGAAAGGATGGTTGCTCACCAACACAAAGCCACCCTCTTTTGGGATGTTTTCCAATTGCTCGGGGCTGACATCTATAGTGATGCCCATATTCTCAATGAGGTGGTTAGCGAACTCACGGCCTTGATAATCAGCAGCTCCGTCGAAAAGTCGGTTGATTTTACCCAAACGAAGGTATCCATAAGCCAATCCTGCGACACACGTGCCGAAGAAGCCTTTCAAGCCTAGGGCTTTCTTGAGATCCGAATGGGTTACGACTTTTCGCATGGTTGTTGAGCCAGTCAAGATATAGGTTTGACCTTGCAAAGATAGGGATTTTATGATTCAAAGTACAATAAAAGGAAATAAAATGTATTTTTGCGCCATGGTGATCCTATTCAACAAGCCTTTCGGCGTACTTAGCCAGTTCACTCCCGAAGCCGGACACCGGGCGCTCAATGAATTCGGGTTCCCCGCCGATGTGTATGCCGCTGGCCGTCTCGATCATGACAGTGAGGGCGCCTTGCTCCTCACCGACGAGGGATGGCTCATCAAGAAGCTATTGGACCCGAAATTCGAACATCCGCGCACTTATCTCGCCCAAGTCGACGGACAAATCACCCAAGAAGCTGTCAATCAGTTAAAAAAAGGAGTAACCATCAAAGGCTATCGCACCAAACCTTGCCAAGCTGAAATCGTCAGTCCGCCCGAAAACCTTTGGGAGCGGGTGCCGCCCATCCGTTACCGCGCCAACATCCCAACGAGCTGGGTGCGTCTCACCCTCATTGAAGGCAAGAACCGGCAGGTGCGCCACATGACTGCAGCCGTAGGATTTCCGACACTACGTTTGATCCGAATCCAAATTGGAAGCCTCCCGTTAGGTGATTTACAACCTGGCGAATGGAGGGTTGTGAACGAAAAGGTGATTTAACCATTAAGCCAAGTTCTCCGTGGGATAACCCGTCTCATTCCAAGCAATGCTGTAATACTTGCCAAAGTACTTTTTGGCATGGCTGTTAGCCCTGAGTTCCGTCCAAAAGATGTTGTGATCACCTTTGCCGAAGGCACTTATCAGACTCGGCAATCCGATAAAGGGCAGATAAGCCCATCCGAAGCGCTGGCTGTCGGCGGTGTGACCGAACTCATGCATACAGATTTGGTTGCCAAGGATATAAGCCTCTCCTTCACCATGCATCCAACTAGCCGCCCAAAGGTCTACAAAGGTGCCTAGCGAAACACCCATACCGTAGGGCCAGCCCTTCTTTGTGGCGAAGGTGATGCCACCAATAGTATCGACACGGTCGACCTGGCCAGCGAGGGCCCACATCACGGTATAAAGCCAACCCACAAACGTTTGTGGTAGTTCCCAAGTGAACCTTGAAAGCAGTTGCCACACGCGGCCCCATGCTGAACGATTGGTGTCAGTCAGGAAGAGGCCTTTAGTAATTTGGGCGGCAGTTTTGAAGCGGGTGGAGAGTGAAGTGGACATTGTAGTAATTTGGAGGTACAAAGATACACAAGTTTTCGTCAAATATTAATCCCCGCCAAGCTCAGCAGTTTTTCTTAGCAGATAATACACGATGTCGTCTCAAATACATGTACCACTCGAACCACAACATCAAAATCGACTACGTTTGGAACGGCCGATGTCGGAGATACACACTTTGAAAGTCGATTCATACTATTTACAAATAAAATGGGTGGCAGAATCAACTGCCACCCAAGTTTATAAGTATTTAAAAATCAATGGATACTGTAAGAAACATCCTTAATACTCGTCCTCGTGGAAGAAAAAGTCGTCCTTCGTAGGATAATCTGGCCAAAGGTCTTCGATACGTTCATATATCTCACCCTCGTCTTCAATTTCCTGAAGGTTCTCTATGATTTCTTCCTGTGCGCCTGTACGCAAGGCCCAATCCAACAGCTCGTCACGAGTGGCTGGCCACGGGGCGTCTTCCAATTTTGAGGCTAATTCTAGTGTCCAATACATAGTCTTTTTCGTTTTAATTTGAGCGCGCAAAAGTACAAGTATTTTTTTAACTGGCAAGGGGTTTTTATTCTAAAATATAACTTTTTTACTTATTTGATTCCCAGTTGTTTTCGTCAACTTTGTCTAAAAAGCCAAAAAATCTTGCCAAAACAAAGAAATAATCTGACAGCCTATTGAGGTACTTCAAATCGAGCAAATCAACGGGATGCTGCGCCGCCAAACGCCAGCCTTGACGCTCGGCGCGACGACACACCGTACGACACACATGGGCATAACTTGTCTTAAGATTGCCTCCCGGGATGACAAAGCTCCTCAACTCGGGCAACTGCTCGTTCATCACGTCGATTTCATGCTCCACAAAGGCCACATCCTCAAGCGTCAACACAGGAATCATCTTCTTCACCTCGGAGTTTTCGTCCAAGGCAAAATGCGACTCGATGGTGAACAGTTTGTTCTGCACCGTGTCCAACACGGACCGCATCTCGTCGGTGACACCTTCTTGGTCATACAACACACCAATAAAGGCACTCAGCTCATCCACCGTGCCGTAGGCTTCTACTCTATCGTCATATTTCGCAACGCGCAAGCCACCTATCAGCGAGGTCTTGCCTTCGTCGCCTGTTCTCGTATACGTAACATTTTTCATTGTAATTCTTTTTTTGTCACAAAACCGACAAAACCATCAAAACCTTTCGTTAGTTGTGGCGGCTACGCAACCGCGTCGCCGCCTGAAAGCAGCCGTTCCGAATCAAGTTCGGAATGACGGGCGTGCTTTCCCCACTATTTCCGTTGTTTTGTTTGTTTTGCATGTTTTGTGATATAATTCTCTAATATTTTAGGACAAAGTCTTGCTTTTCAATTCCTTCGCGGTAGAAAACAATACCCACGGAATACAAATCCATACTCAGCGTGACATCCTCATCTGCGATGATGGCTTCCCACGCATCCTCAGTACGACCCGAATGATGGATACCCTCAAAGATGAGCACGGTTTCCTCATTGGCTTGAGCATAGGCTTCCTCAAGTTTGTTCCATGTATCCTCCCCGAAGTCATTCAATCCAAAAAACACATAATCGAGACTCAGCCGCTCCAATTGTTCCTGCTCGGGCTTGTCACGGCGCAACAGGTTGACGTTGACCACACCCATCGAGTTCATGGTCTCAAGGAAATCCGACGAGTGGTCGAGATAAACCTTGGTTTGCAAATTGCCCAATGCCAATGCCGTCGTATTGAGTGCCGAAAGAGAGCCAAACGACACCACTGCCTCGGGTTCAAGATAGTTGACCAAACGATAGAGCAATCGCGCTTCTTTGCGACGCGATCGTGTAGCATATCTCTTTCCATCCAACAGCCGACTGATTCTCAACATGGTATCGTAATCAGTGTTGGAGCCTTTGTCGTACAGAACCTTGGTCATAAAGTCGTACACAAAGGGCGAATGCACCTTGTATTTGCTCTTGCGCTTCCAGAGGTATTTCAAGTAGCTCGATACCATAACTCAATCGTATTGAACCCTTTGCAAATAATATACCGTCCGCCTCGGCTTAGGCTGGCTACCGTTTTGGATGATTTGCGACCCGAAGATCAGGAAACGGGTGTCATACCACTTCGCTATCTGGGCAAAATACTCATCCTCCACATAGTCGGCGCCATAGACGGGAGCCAATTTCTCTTCCTGCTGGTTCATCAACGCCTGGCCTAGGGCATCAAAGGCGGTGTAACGCAACTTGTTGCGATAAGGGGAAGCTACAACAAGTTCATCATAGCAAACACCTTCGGAGGCATGTGGAAAAAGATCGTAGGTCAACTCGTTGTCGAACTTCACCGATTGTTGCCATTGCAGACGACCCTCTTGGTCGAAAGCCAGCAACAGCTCACTGAAGAAGTCATAGCCGTCGAACACCGTGTAGGTATAGGGGTAGCCGCCATAGTAGCCGTAATAGCCGTAGTTCATGCGGGTCTCCGTGTGGTAATAGGGCATGAAGGCCTCCACGGCAAAGACGGTCAAGTCACCAAAGTCGGTCAATCGTGGCGTCCAAAACTGGAAGGCAATCTCACCCTTGGTGGCTTTCTGGTTCTTGCTCAGCTTCAGCTTCTCCTCGCGTAACTTGACACGATCGGAGGCCGTCAAGGCATGCTCAATTTCAGGCATATCCTTGAAAAGGTACACCTTGCTATCGGGCGCTGCAGATACAAAACGCATCCATACCACGCCGACGCTCTCCTTGTCGAAATTCTCGGTCACACCTTCCAGGTTGACTTTTCGTCCTGTCTCGCGCTCCAAGGTTCCAATGACAACGAGCTTTTTGCTCTCATCAAAACGAAACACCATGCGACCCAAAGCGGCGTTAGGGATGTTGTCGTATCGGTAGCTGTTTTGAAGGTTGCCCGATGTGGAATAGACCTGAAAGGAAGTCGAAACGAAACGCTTGTTCTCAAACTCCTTGGCCGCCACCACGAAACAATGCTCTTTGGGAAAGGCTTCGGTTTGGAACAACACAAGACTACCCGAGGAAGAAGGCGTCACTGTCCGGCATGCATTGTCAGTCAAATCGTAAAAATACAAGGCCCCGTTACCGCTTTTGTTGTTGAGGGCCAACAGCATCGTGCCGTCGGCCACAGCGACCGACAACGGCACCGATTTCTCAGGCCATTTGTTCCAAAAGGTCTGGTAGGTCTTTTCCACCCGATTGAAGCTCACCACAAGGAAGTCCAACGTGTCTGACGCTTTCTTGTTGCCGTCGTTGACGAAGAGAAACGTGGCGAAACGGCCATCACTGTCCGAGTCAATGAATTTGAGCTTGTCAGGCAAGGGAATCAGATCGCTACGGGTCTCATAGAGGCTGCTGTCAACGCAGGCAAAGTTCCACAGGCGGTGTTTCTCTTTGTCGGTCTTGTCGGTCTCATTGATCATGATGCCGTCGTTTTCGTCAAGGGTTTGGAAATGACAACCTTGATCCTTGTTCCAACGGCTCACCTCATAGCGCACAGGTTCCACCTGTTGGGCTACGGCCCAACCAAACGGGAACAGGAATGCTATGAGGAGGAATCGTTTCATAAATCCGATGCTTTTCGTCATTGCGAGGAGGAACGACGAAGCAATCCAGGGTGAAAAACTCATTGTCTGGATTGCTTCGTTCCTCGCAATGACGCTATCGCGTCTATATTAGAACTTCACGAACTTGGAAACCGCCGTGCTGCCATTGGCAAAACGGAAGTTGACGAAGTAAACACCGCTTTCAAACTCTCTCACGTTGAGTTGGGCTTGACCAGCAGTAACATTCATCTCACTGACCTTGCGGCCCGTCATGTCGAAGACGCTGACTTGGGCATCGTCCTCCAAGCTGAAGGCCAGCTGTTCGTTGGCGGGATTGGGATAAAGGCTGATGATCGTGGCCTCGTTCTCGTTGACAGCAGTCATGTGCTGACCCGTCACTTTCACATAATCAATCTCCCATGAAGCAGCGGCTTGGTCTGAACTGGTGTAGATGAAAGCAAGGTAGAAGCTATGATTGTCAACAAAATCAGCAACATCAAAAGCACCAGATTCCACCCATTCGTAATTAGCTGTCGAATAATCGAAAGCATCAGTGATGTCCTCCCAGCATTCACACTCCTTAGGCTCGCTGACGCCGTCATATTCGGTGGAAATGGCAACATGAAGATCGTCACCATCAAACTTCTTGGCCGTGTTGAACTCAATCCAAATCTCGTCATAGCCCACTCCGGCTGGAATCTCAACATAGCTAATCAACCAGTCTTCGTTTTCGTGAGGAGCACCATTGGCATAGCCGTTCATGTTGGCATAGGTCGTGCTCTGGTAGGTACCTTGGTGCCAGCCTTGCTCACCGTAGGAATCATAAGCAAAAAACACACCGAGATCTTCGTTGAAGTCTTCATTGATTAGTATGTAAACCTCTTCAGTCGTGGCATTTGCCGTAGGATAAGGGTCATCGGTCTTGTAATTGATGTCGGCATTGCTATTAGTATAGGGGAAAATAGCAAAATAATAGGTGGTGTTGGGCTCTAAGCCGCTAAAGACATAGCCATTCTCAGTTCCTGGCGCAACAAATTGTACATTCTTGTCCCAATAACTATCAGGAACAGGGGTGCCATCCAAGGGCTTGGTAAAGTTACTACTAGTCGAGGCCATAATCAGATACTTGTCAGGCAACACATCGCCCGTAGCATCTTCCCACACAACATAGACATCAACACCGTCAGCAACAGCTGTGAAGTTGGTGGGATAGTTGCTTGGTTCAGGTTTGGGAGGAAGAGGATCACCGCCAGCCTTGAAGAAATAAACGGGAGCAACCACATTCGACGACTCCTTGTAGCAGCCGAACAAAGTGGAAGTGATGTTATAACGCATGTAGCACTGTTCCACGCCGCCGTTGCTGACGGGCACCATGCCGCCTTCATCGCCATCGGTGATGGTCCAGCGACCATTGTCGGTGAGGTCGGTTTGCGTGCGGAGGTAGTTGCCGCCACCGGCAGCATAAAGATAACCCTCGTTGAGCGGGTCGAAGATGGTCCATGCACCAGGAGCACCGTCAAGGGTGAACTCGTAGGGAGCGTCCTGCTGTGAAGGGTCGGTGGCCACGGTGGCCGTGATGACACCGCCAGTCGCATCGATGGTGAGGGCATGGCGGTTGTTAGGTTTCTGGTAACTCATGATGAAGGCTTGGCCATCGTTGTCATAGCCTACCAGGACATACTGACCCGGCTCAAGATCTGAGGCCGAGTTGACCATGGTGTAGGTGGTCTGTGCGATGCTGCCGAGCGAGAGGAGCAGCATAGCCACTAATGAGAATAGAACTTTTTTCATTTTCGTTTAGTTTATGTTTGACAATTAGTTATAATTCCAAAGTTTCAGCCTGCTCCACCGCCTTGATTTCGGGAATGACTTTCTTCATCACGGCTTCGATGCCGTTTTTGAGGGTCGATCTGCTGTGAGGACAGTTGCCGCAGGCACCCGTCAGTTCCACAATCACGACGTTGTCGTCGGTGAGTTCCACGAAGTTGACGTCGCCGCCGTCCTGCTGGAGATAGGGACGCACTTGTTCGAGGACGTTCTTGACTTTGCGTAATATTGATTCTCTATCCATTTTTATTGTGTTGGTAGAGACGGTGCACGCACCGTCTCTAGTTATTTTATGCATTCATGATGGTTTTTGCAATCTGGTCGAAAGCCTTCGTGACAGGCGAGTCGGCATCCAAAGCGAGCGGCATACCATTGTCGCCACATTCGGCAATCTTCTCCGTAATCGGGATCTGACCGAGAAGCGGCACACCCAGCTGATCGGCAAATTCTTTGCCAGTCTCCTTACCGAAGATGTAGTATTTCTTTTCAGGCATGTCGGAAGGCGTGAAATAGGCCATGTTCTCCACCAAGCCGTAGATGGGGATTTGCAGGGCCTCTTCCTTGAACATCATGGCGGCGCGCAACACATCGGCGAAGGCCACCTTCTGCGGGGTGGTCACGATGAGGGCACCCGACACATTATACTGCTGTGCCAAAGTCAGTTGGATGTCGCCCGTCCCGGGAGGCATGTCAACGACCATCCAGTCCAGCTCGCCCCAGAGGGTGTCGTTCATCAACTGGTTCAAGGCACTGGTGGCCATGGGCCCGCGCCAGATAAGGGGACGGCTGGCATCGACGAAACAACCGATACTCATCAACTTGATACCAAAACGTTCAAGCGGCACCATCACCGACTTACCGTCTTTCTCGAAGGCAGCAGGCTGTTCATTGCCGAGGCCGAACATCATCGGGACAGAAGGACCATAGATGTCGGCGTCAATCAAGCCCACGCGCTGGTTGGCACGAGCCAAGGCGATGGCCAGATTGGCGGCCACCGTCGACTTACCCACGCCGCCCTTGCCCGAAGCCACAGCGATGATGTGCTTCACCTTCGAGAGCGCCGTCTTCTCCTCCATCACCTTGATTTCGATGTCGATGCCTTCGCCAAACACCTCGGTCAGCGTGCGCTTGGCACCGTTCACCAAAATGTCGTTTTTCGGGTCGTTGGCATGTTCCATGACGAGGTCGAAACGGATACCATTATCCCTAACCATCAGGTTTTCAACCATATTCAAGGCAATGATATTGTCCCCCTTGGGGAAATAGATGACGTCCTTCAGGACTTCTATGACGTTTTCTTTATTTAGCATGATTTTAAATAATTATCGCCGCAAAGGTAGTAAATAGTTTAGAGTTGAGAGTTTAGAGTTGAGAGTTTTTTTTGGAGGGCTGTCACACTGTGGCAGCCGTACAAGTTGAGAGTTTTTTTAATGTTCAACTGAGATGCGTTTCGAGATGATTCCGTTTTCTGTCTTGACACGCAACAGATAGAGACCTTCCGACACCTGCTGCAAATCGAGGGCCGTTGGGTTGCACGTAATTTCCTTTTGCAACACACACTGGCCCAAAGTATTGTAAACCGACACCTCTGTCATGCCTTCGGCTTCAACCGTGACAAAGCCGTTGGTCGGGTTGGGATAGACTTTCACCTGGGCTTCGGTCTCTTCCACACCCGTGGGCGAGTAATAGACGTGCAGCTCGAAGACATTGTCGTAATAATGACGGTTGGCAGGAGCTGAAGTGCAATCCAGGTCGCCATAGTAGGCATAGAGACGATAATAGTAGTCACCTTCCAGATTCAAGGCGTTGTCGGTAAAGGTCACTGCCGATGAACCAACCAACTTGATGCGGTGATAGTCGCCATCACCTTCTTTTCTATAGAGGTAATAGCCCGAAAGGCCGTCGTTGGGCAGCGGAGCTTCCCATTTCAGTTTGGGTTTGTAGTTATTGGTATATTCGAAGTCCAAATTACGGGGCGGATAGCAGGGACCTGCCGTGGCGCACGACTCATTGGTGGTCTCTCCGTTCTCGCCGCCCTCGCAGAGCACGGCCACGCGGTAACAATGGCCGCCCATGGCAACGTTTTCGTCAAGGAAGGTAGTGCCTTCCTGGATGAGGCGATACAGCTGACCGTCGCGATAGATATTGTAGCCATAGCCTGGATTCTCAACGGCATCCCAAGCCAGCAGGATGCCTTCATCCTCGACCGTCGCCACCAAGTTCTCCGGTGTGCCGCATGAGAGATCGCCTCCGCAAGTGTTGTTGGTCTCAAAGAAGATGCCTTCCGCCAAGTCATCGGAGCAGCCTGAGAAGGAATACACCGTATTTCCATCGGCGTCCTTGATGACAAAAGCCATGGTGTTCACCGTTTGGCTGGGAACCGTCCATCCAAAGCTAAGACGACCCAAAGGCATGTCGGGCTCAACGGAAATGGTGGTCGACGAGTTCATCGTGTAGCTGCCCAACATCTGACCAGCCATGTTATAGACATTGATGCATCCGCCGTGCCATCCTTGGAAAGAGTTGGTCGTCATGATGAGCTTCCACTGGCAGGTGGGACCGACCAACACCTTCATCACGTTGGCATGCTTTCCGATGCGGCCGTTGGCGACAACATACACGGCATAATGGTAAATATCATAACGCGGCACATCAGCATCTTCTATCTCCATCGTCGCACCAGGGGTGACATCGGTCAAAGTCGCGACGATTTCGTTGTCGCGTGTCACCACAACTTGCTCAATGGTTTCCAATGCAGTACCATTTAATGTCGTCGTGGGATTGATCCAGCTGAGGTGCACCTTAAGGTCAGTGTCGGAGACGGGAACAGCCGTGAAGCCAGTAGGTTCCGATGGTGTCTGGTTGTAGACCTCAGAAGGGACGAAGTTAAACATGGCATCGGCGGGATGCGTATAAGGTGCATCGTCGATGAGATACCAGCCGTCGGAGCCGCCACCCCAGCCCAAGTTGAAGTGGAACATATCGTTGTCGTCGTAGCCGTCGCACACAAAGGCATGGCAGCCGCCGTCTTGGCAACCGCCATAGTACATCGGCCAGCCCATGTCGAACTGTTCACGCACCATAGTCTTCCAAGTCTCCGTCTCAAAGTCGTTGCGCGAGAGCTGGACGATGGCATCGCAATAGTTGAAATAGGTATGCATGACACCCGGGATGGGGCCCGAGGCTCCACCGCTACCGTCTGGGCCATAGCCCATGTCGATGGTCACGCCGCAGTGGAAACACAAAGTGCCCGTGGCCAGCTTCTCGGCGTCCGTAGAGTTGCTGTTCAACACATTGGGCATGTTGTCCCAGTCGTAGGTGGTGTTGCCGAAGTCGGCGCAAATCTCACCGTATGTCTCATGGACGTAGCAATGGCTACCGATGCCTTGGGCAGGATAGGCCCAGAAACGCATCAGCTGCGACATGGCCGTGGCGAGGCAGCCCACAATGGCATGTCCGCCCGAGCCAGCTGGGTCATCGGGGCAACAGCAGTTGTAGGGATAGTCTTGGTTCCATTTGGTCTGACAGAAATAGCCCGTGCCGCGACCGCCATGGCGCGACATGAGTCTCCCGTGCTCAAGCACCGAAGCCCATTCCAATGCCACATCTGGTGTGGCAACGGCATGACGCAGCTGCAGCATACATTCAGCCACGCCATCCAAATAATAGGCCAACGCAGGCGGGATATTGCTAGCGTCAAACGAAGACTCGTCGGAATAACCGATGACAGGACGATGGGCATCATCGCCAGCGATGATGACGAAGTTATGGTCGCTGAGATTGAAGACATAAAACGCCTCGTTCTGACCCGTGTAGACGAGTTCAGGCGTTGCTCGCTCGATAGCAAATTGTGTTGTGGCGAATTTCTGCGCCGCGGTCAAGGCGAGACTGCGGTCGATGGGTTTGGCTTGAAGTGCCATCATGCTGATAACCAGCACGAAAACAGATAATAAAATCTTTCTCATTTTCAGACAATGTTTCAAATTAACTACGTTGATTCTCCGAATTGCCTGCAAATGTAGTATTATTTTCTTAAAAATGCAGCCACTACCTTATTAAATACATCCGCATTTTTGTTCGCCACGAAATGGTCTCCTTCGATGATGTTCAACTGTGCGTTGGGTAAACTCTTGTAAATAAGACGCGTATGCGATTCTTTGATCATGTCTTTCGTGCCAGCCACGACCATCACAGGCATCGTTAGGCGGGATAGTTCTGAAGGCTCGATGTGCGGTTCGTTGACCATCAGGCCGAGCATCTCGGCGTTTCGATTGGCTTGCTCGGACTTCTTGGAAAACAGCTTTGCAACGCGGTAGCCGACCTCGATAGGCCATTGATACAAAGGCTTCACGCCACTTGGGAAAAGGTTGGCACCGTCCACAATCATCTTCTCCACCCTTTCAGAATATTTCAGCGCAAAGGTCAAGGCGATGTTGCCACCATCGGAGAAGCCGAGCAGGATGGCTTTTTCGATGCCTTTCTCGTCCATGAAATCGTGTAAATCCTCGGCAAACTGCTTGATAGTGAACGGCTTTTCACCCCTTGGCGATTTTCCGTGACCACGTGTGTCAATGGCGATAACACGATAATCCGATGAAAAACACGGTATCTGATGCTCAAAATAGTCACAGCTCTCGCCGTTGCCGTGAAGCAGAATCAGCGGTTGGCCTTGGCCTTGTTCGATGAAATTCAATTGAATATCCATTAGGGGAATCTCCTACCCGTTCATTAGTTTTATTCTTTCTTCAGGTGTGAACTTTTCTATTGCATACCTTAACATCGTTCGCGGCATGGTCGTGTATCGCGTTGATAGCCAATCCTTCAACCGTTGCTCATCATGTTTCCCTGCCTCACGCAGTAGCCATCCGACGGCCTTTTGGAGCAGGTCGTGCAATGGCTGAGGCTTGGCTAAAAAGATGTCTGCAATGGCATAAGTATCATCCAATTGACCATGACGGATGAATTGCATGGTGCTCACCATGCCGATGCGTTGCTCCCAAATCGTTTTGCCGTCGCGGGCAAGGTCGTAAAGCAAGGTTCTGTCCTTGTCCAAGAGCCAAGTGCCTAGCAATTCGTAGCATGACAAGTCGACCAAGTCCCAGTTGTTGATAAACTCGGTATGAGCCAAGTAAAAGTCAATGCATTGTTGCTGTAAAGCCTTGTCTTTCTTGGCGTGCTTGAAGACCTGAACCAAAATCAGCAGGGCACCCAAACGGATTTCGTGGTACTCGGAGCGGATGCAAGTCTCCAAGTCATCAAAAGAGGTCGTCTGCCAACATTGCTTCACCACCTCGCGGGTCACGGGCACTTTGATTCCCAAGAATTTGTCGCCCTCGCCGTACTGACCTTTGCCCGTCTTGAAGAAACGGGAAAGGCCTTCCACTTGAGTGGGGTCTTGCTTTGCGAGAATTGCGTTATAAAGCGTATCACTCATCTTTTTTCTCCTTTTTGATACCCAAAACGCACCATCTGACAAACGGAATCCGTTTCAACAGCTCGTAAATCGCCGGCGAGAGCAGCATCACCGCCACGAAGAGGATGACATACATCATCCAAGGTGCCAAATTGGTGTACATTTTCATCATATAGCCCAAAGCGGCGATCACCAGATAATGAACTATATAGATACCATAACTGGAGCGCGTCATATAGCCTGCGAAGGCTCCCGTACGGTTGAACCGGCCTTTGAACCAGGCCATCATCGCAAGACACATCAACCAGCCATAGAGGCAGTTGAGCCAGCTGCCCAAATACTGCGGCGAAGTGTTGTCCTGACCGAAGGTGGTGACGACCAGCACCACGCCTGCAACGACGGCACAGGCCAACAGCGGAATCCAGGCCTTCTCCAACTTTTCCTGCACCGTGTCATGAGAGAACACGAAATAACCCATCAGGAAGGGTATAAGATAGAAGAGTGGCTTATACAAGTTCAAAAGGCCGTCCAAACTTTCGGGGCGGGGATTCTTGATCATCGTCTGCTCGCCTGCCCAAAACAGCACACCCAGTAGAATGATGACTACGAGATTGGCCTTCCCGCACCAATTCCAGAGTCTGTCTTTTTTGTCTATCAAACGCACCAGTAACAACACAAGGCACAACAACCACAGCACCTGGATGAACCATAGCGGACCAATGCCGCTCACGGCCATTATGACGTACTTTACCACTGCAGGGATTCCATCGAACACGCCTTGTCTGGAAGCCACGACGGTATTGAAATAGCCCACCATCCAGTGAAACACGAATAGGCCTATCGTGCCAGGCACCAGCAGCTTACGAGTACGGGCTTTAAACCATTCCTTGGCCGATTGCTTTTGCAACGCATAACGGGCGCTGACGCCTGCCAACAGGAACAACAATGGCATAAACCAAGGATAGAGGATATACATCACAACATCCTGATATTGCTTACATTCCGGGTATTCGCCAAAACCGCCGATACCACCGAAGACGCCCTTGTTGTTGTAGAAATAAATGACATGATAAAAGAGCACCAGGAGCACCGTCACCCAGCGCAGATTGTCAATCCAGTGTTTTCGTTCCATAGTCAATTGCCTCCTAACATTTCATCAATTTTGTCTTGAAAAATCTCGGTCTTCAACACGGCCATGCCTTTTGAGTCACCTAACACGAGCAGGCTATCGCCCGCCTTAATGTCGTAAACCTCGCGAGCCTCCTTGGGAATGACGATTTGTCCCCTATCGCCCACTTTCACTACACCAAAAATGTATTTTCCGTTTTCTGTTTCCATAATGATTGAATTTTATGATTTGTATGAAAATTCATATTTTGCTGCAAAAGTATGAATAATTGTTGAAACCGAACACAAAAAGATGAAAAAATCGGAAAATATTCTCAAATTTGCGAATATTTGAAAACTATTCGTATCTTTGCAGTCGCTATGGTTGTGATATTTGACAAAGAATACCTTGAGGAATTGTATGTCAATGGCAAAACGACAAACAAGCATTATCGGTTTCAGCCCGATATTGTTTCGAGATACATCAAGGTTATCAACATAATGAAGAATGCCGGAAACATTGACGATTTGAAGCGGTTAGGCGGACTTCATTACGAGCAACTTATGGGCGATAAAAAAGGAGTTTCCTCAGTACGGGTCAACGATAAATATCGGGTAGAATTCATTGAGGGAACAGAAGGAGAACAAACCATAGCTACCATTTGCAACATCATTGATTTGACAAACCATTATCAATAACTGAAATGATACACGTTGAAGGAATAGACGACAAAATGATTGCCAATAACTTGACCCCATTTGAGGCCACCCATCCAGGTGATGTCATTAAGGATGAGTTGGGGTTTAGAGGCATTTCGCAACGCAAATTGGCAGAAACAACAGGCATTGCCTATTCTGTTCTGAATGAGGTGCTTAACGGGAAACGGGCCCTCACAACAGATTACGCCTTGCTTATTGGGAAAGCAATTGACATTGATGCGGAGTTTTTAATTCGGATGCAGGCCGATTATGACATGCAAACCGCGAAGAGAAATCCAAAACTCATTATGAGGCTGAATAATATTAGAAAAATCGCAGCAGTATTTTAATATATAATATTGATAATCAAACATATAAAATCAAAAATACATGAAAAAACTATCAATTTTCTTTGTTCTGGTCATGAGCACCATGTTTGCCTTGGCCCAGAACGGCCGCATTGACTTGCGCCACGAAACGAAAGCTGAAATCACGAAGAGCGAGTTCACGAGCCTTCGCGCCCTGTTCAGCTATGGCTCCATCGAGAGCATCGAAATCTCTACCGAAAGAGGCACCTTCTCTGAAATCGCCATCGAAGGCACATACGCCTCGGGCGAAATCGGCACACCCGAACTGCCCGCCTCGCACCAGCTGCTGGCCGTACCTTTCGGCGCCACACCGCATGTCAACGTAATCAGTTACACGACAACTGATTACCGCCTCTCCGACTTTGGCATCGGCACCATCCTGCCGCATCAGCCTTCTGTCCGTAAGGACCAGAATCTTGATGATGTCGAGTTTGTCTACAACGCCGCTGCCTATCAGACCCGCAGCCTCGCCACGATGCCCGAAGTCAGCATCGAGGTGCAAGGCACCATGCGCGGCATCCGCATCGGCTCGTTGGTCATCAACCCAGTGAGCTACAACCCCGCTTCCAACACCTTACGCATGTTCAACGACATTGAGGTGGAAGTCAGCTTCGACGGCGCCGACCGTGCCGAGACTGAGCGCATGTTACTCAACACCTACAGCCCTTATTTTGACATCGTCTACAAGCAGATGTTCAACTACCGTCAGATCCTTGACGTGTACGACGACCACCCGGACCTGATGGCTTATCCCGTCCACATGATTGTCATCACACCTGAAAACTACATCTCAGCCTTGCAACCTTGGATTAACTGGAAGATTCAAAAAGGCTTTGACGTGAATGTGGTGACCACTGCACAAGCAGGCGGCAACTATAACGCCATTCAGTCTTATGTGCAGAACCTTTACAACACAGGCGTCAGTCAAGGCGCAACGCCGACTTTCGTCATTCTTGTAGGCGACACGGGACAAATCCCAGGAAAAACCAGTGGCACTACCACCCAAAAAGTGACTGACTTATACTATGGATCCATCGATGGCGACTATTTCCCCGACATGTTCTACAGCCGCATGTCGGCCGAGAACACCAACCAAGTCACTGCCATCGTCAACAAGATCCTGCAATACGAGCAATATACCATGCCCGACCCGAGCTACCTGAACAACGTGACGCTCATCGCTGGTTGGGACAGCTACTGGAACCCGCGCATCGCACAACCCACAATCAACTACGCCACCACCTATTATTATAATACGGCCCACGGCTTCACCACAGTGAATGCTCACCTTAACCAAAGCCAATACCCAGGCTGCTACAACGCCTTGAACACTGGTATCGGCTTTATCAACTACACGGCTCACGGTGCCGAGACCAGCTGGTCTGACCCATCTTTTACGGTTTCCAATGTGAATGCCTTGACCAACGCCAACAAGTATTTCTTGGCTATGGGTAACTGCTGCCTGACGGGCAACTTCGGTTATAGCCAACCCTGCTTTGGCGAGGCCATGCTCCGTGGCGAGAATAAAGCCGCCTACTCCTACATCGGCTCCTGCCCAGTCACCTATTGGTATGAGGACTATTATTTCGGCGTAGGTGCCACGACGGTCATGAACCAGACCCCTACCCAGCAAAACAGTGCCACGGGCGTTTACGACGGCATTTGGATGGATGATACCTACCACACAGTCTCTTCCATCACCTTCCTCGGTAACATCGCGGTCTGCTATGCCGCCGCAGGCAACTATCAGAGCAGTACCACCCCCTTGTACTATTGGCAGGCCTACCATGTGCTTGGCGACGGTTCCATCATGCCTTACCGCGTGAATCCCACTCCCAACAGCGTCAACCATGCCAGCACCATCCCGTCAGGAGCCACCTCCTTCACGGTGA
This sequence comes from Bacteroidales bacterium, assembly GCA_017651645.1. Next base: position 44,588 of record JAGCCO010000018.1, on the reverse strand, counting down.
GTGCTGAAGCTGGTTCGTATGTCGGCATCTCGCAAAACAACGTCCTGAAAGGCGCTGCCTTGGTGCCAGCTTCGGGTACAGTCAACGTGCCTGTGAGTGGCATCGGTTCGGGACAAGTGCACATCGTGGTCACCAAGCCACAACGTCAACCTTACATCCAAGACATTAGCGTGGGTGGCGGCACTCAGACTTACAACATCAACGTTTCGGCCAACCCGACCAATGGCGGCACTGTCACGGGCGGTGGCACCTATAACCAAGGCCAGTCGTGCACCGTCACGGCCACTGCCAATGCCGGTTTCACCTTCACCAACTGGACCGAGAACGGCAGCGTGGTCTCCACCCAGGCCAGCTACACCTTCACTGTGAATGGTAACCGCACCTTGGTGGCCAACTTCCAAGCTCAGCCGCAGAGCTATACCATCACCGTGTCGGCCAACCCGACCAACGGTGGCAGCGTCACAGGCGGCGGCACCTACAACCAAGGCCAATCCTGCACGGTCACAGCCACAGCCAACAGCGGTTATTCCTTCACCAACTGGACCGAAAACGGTAACGTGGTCTCCACCTCGGCTAGTTATACATTCACCGTGACCGGCAACCGCACCTTGGTCGCCAACTTCCAAGCCCAGACCTACACCATCACGGCCACAGCCAACCCGACCAATGGCGGCACCGTCACTGGCGGCGGCACTTACAACTACGGCCAAAGTTGCACTTTAACCGCCACAGCGGCCACAGGTTTCAACTTCGTCCGTTGGACCAAGAACGGCACTCAAGTCAGTACCAACCCGACCTACACCTTCACTGTGACTGAGTCGGCGACATACGTGGCACAGTTCCAAGCCCAGACCTATTACATCGCCACCAACGCCAACCCGAGCAACGGCGGCACCACGACCGGTAACGGCACCTATTCCTACGGCTCGTCGTGCACCGTGACCGCTACGCCTGCCACCGGATACGATTTCGTCAACTGGACTGAAAACGGCAATGCCGTCTCCTCAGAGGCCAGCTACACCTTCACCGTCACGAACGGCCGCAACCTGACAGCCAACTTCAGCCTGCAAAGCTTCGAGATCGAAGCCATCGTCAACCCGGCCGCAGGTGGTACAATCACCGGTAGCGGCACCTATCAATACGGTGATCGCGTGACCCTGTTTGTCGAAACCAACGAGGACTATGCCTTCCAAAACTGGACTGAAAACGGCGAAGTGGTCTCAGAAGATCAAGAGTACACCTTCACCGCCACGGCCAACCGCAACCTCATGGCCAACCTCATGTACACCCAAGGCGTTGGTGAACAGTCGGGCAACTCGGTGGTCATCTACCCCAACCCGGTCAAAGACGTGCTGATTGTTGAGGCCAAGGAAGCCATCGGCACCGTGGAGATCTACAACCTCATGGGCGCGCTGGTCTACAGCCATAAGGACTGCGCCAACAAGGTGGAAATCCATACCTCCGACCTGAACCCAGGCATCTATTTCATCCGCCTGACGAATGACAAGGCTTCGGAGGCCAGAAGGTTTGTCAAGGAATAATTTAGATTTGAAATATTGTTTTTGTTTGTAGAGACGGTGCATGCACCGTCTCTACATGTATTATTGGGTTGCCGCCCGGCTTTGGTTGACAATCCAGACGCCGGTGAAGACCAGCACCATGGCCACCACCTTCCTCCAGGTGAGATGGTCCAAACCGATGATGATGCTGATGAGGGTGGCGATGATGGGCTGCACATAGTTGTACATGCTGACCAAGGTGGGACGCAGCCGCTTCTGTCCCACGGGAATCAGGAAATAGGCCACGAAGGTGGCGAAGACCACCACAAAGGCCACCTGCCACAGCACCTTGGGTTCCATCTGACCAAAGGGCGCATGGACGAGATGTCGTGCATTGAACGGCAAGGCCACCAACATAGAGAAGAGGAACATCCACTTCATGAAAGTGACCACATTATATCTCGAGATAAGCGGGCGGAAAATACCCAAATAAAGGGCGAAGGTCAAGCCATTGACGACAACCAGGACGATGCCCAAAGGCTTTGTCTCGGAGGCACCACCACCCAGTCCCACCGAGTTGAAGATAAGGAAGAGCACACCAGCCAGGCTCACCAGCACACCCGCAATCTTCTTGAAGGTGATAGGCTCTTTCAAGGCGATGGCAGCCACCAGCATGGTCAGGATAGGTGTGCAGGTGTTGGTGATGCTTGTGTCGATGGAGGTCGTCATGGTGATGGCCTTCAGGAAACTGATCTGGGTTAGGAAAAGACCCAACATGGAAGCCACAAAGATCTGCCACATATCTTTCATCGGCACCTTCTCCTTAGGCATAAAAAGCGACAAGAGCCAAAACAAGGCTGTGGCTCCTGTCGCTCTCAGGCAAAACAAGTCCATCGGGGTCAACACATGGGCGTTGGAGATGTTCTTGCAACAGACAATGTTGAACCCGAAGATGCAGTAGGCACCCAAACAAGCGAGATGCCCTGTCAGTATGGACTTATTCGATCCAGTAGACATAATTATCCTTGCGTGGCTTGGCTTCGGGGTAGTCGCCCTTCACAAAGCCGAGGATGCAGTTGCCGATGCCGACATACTTGCTGGTATCGACGCCAAGTCCGGCGAGGATGGCCTTACCTTCTTCGGTCTCGAAGACCTCTTTGGCACGGTGGATCCAGCAGGAACCGAGGCCTTTGGCATGGGCAGCGTTAAGCAGGTTACCCATGACCAACGAGCCGTCTTCCTTCCAAGTGAAGGCAGCGGTGCTGTCGGCCAAGACCACCAAGACCACGGGAGCGCCATAGAAGGGGTCCATGTCGTTGTCCTTGCCGAAGACACCAGCGTTGAGGCGGCTGAGTTGGTCGCGAACCTCACGGTTGGTGACGGCAATGATGATGGGGGCTTGCTTGTTCATGCCCGTGGGGGCGTAGGTGCCCGCCTTACAGATTTCTTCGATGACCTCGCGCGGAGGCACTTCGTCGGTGTAGCTGCGGATGCTGCGACGCGTCAGCAGGTCTTGCATAGTCGTATTCATAGTGGTTTGTTCTTGTGTGTTCTCTTTCGAACAGTCTTTGTTGCAGCATGCTGAAAGAATCAGCGCAAGCGTAACGATGATTAATGTGTACTTCTTCATAATAATAAATTTCGTCCGCCAAAGATACGGAGTTTTTTCTTGCTTCGTCCCTACCAAAGCCATAATTTTGCAGCTCCATTTGGATTTGTATGCAAAAAATCTATGTCATTGCGAACCAGATACGGCAATATGTCCTGCCCATCGCCATTGTTTTAGGGTTGTTGCTGCATGACTATTGCGCGGCCTTCAGCGCGGTGGTGCCCTATATTATCTTCACCATCCTCCTGCTGACTTTCACTGCGGTCGACATCACCAAACTGCGCTTCAAGCCTTTGTTTGTCTGGATTATTTTGTTTCAGGTAGGCGTGAGCTTGGGGGGATATGCCTTGCTTAAAGTTTTGCATGTTAACGAAATCATCGCCGAAGGCGTGCTCATCGGTGTTTTGTGTCCAGTGGCTGCTTCTGTAGCGGTGGTGAGCACCATGCTGGGAGCCGACCGCAACACGGTGACTTCCTACTCTATCATCGGCAATCTGGTTGTTTCTTTCGTGGCTCCGATTTATTTTTCCTTCATCGGTGTGAACCAAGACATGCCCTTTCTTGAGTCCTTTCTGCACATCCTGAGGCGTATCGGAACGGTCATCGGATTGCCGTTCGTTGTGGCTTTCGCCTTGCAATTGTGGTGGCCTAAAGCCAACAAAGTCCTGAGCCGCTATAAAGGTTTGGCCTTCTATCTCTGGGCCGTCGCCTTGTTCCTCACCTTAGGTCAGACCATCCATTTCATCTTCCTCAACGGCAAGGGCAACTGGAGCAGCATCCTCTGGCTCGGTGTCTCGGCTTTGCTGTTCTGCATCATCCAGTTCGGATTGGGCAAATGGATCGGGCACAAATACGGCGACACCATCGCGGGCGGCCAGTTGCTCGGGCAGAAAAACTCAGCCATGGGCATCTGGATGGCCAACCATTACCTGCATCCTTTGGCTTCGGTGTTTTTGGCTTTCTATTCCGTCTTCCAGAACCTGTTCAACAGCTGGCAACTCTGGTATCTGGGGAAGAAGAAAAAATAATGAGATTCCCTGTGGGAATTGAAAGGCCCAAATAATAGCACAAACTCCATTCCCCGAAGGGAAATCCCCATCAAAAAAAGCGGAGACCTCCCTATCGGGGAGATCTCCGTCAAATCAAAAAGCAGTAAAACGCCTTATGGATCAGTCTTGCTCTTTCTTGCGCTTACTCAAGAGGTAAGCAGCACCCATACCGGCAAGAACCAGCAGACCATCACCAATAGGAAGGTATTGGTCATACTCAACGTTTTCCAAAGGAATGATAACGTTAATATTACTCGGTTCATCACCACCAGCACGAACATGTTCCCATGCCTCTTCGTCAGTAATGAAAACCTGAGCCATTGCGGGTGTGATAGCCATCATCAAAGCTGCGACAATCGTCAATATTCTTTTTTTCATCATTTCGAGTGTTATTATTGATTTTCTATTGCTATTCATTTTATCATATCAATCATGAGAGCCCGACACGAGACCATAGGTTGTGAAACCCATGGCCCCATGTCCAGGTTTCATTTATCTAACAATAACCTTCTGTGTTTTCACATTCTTATTGTCAATAACACGAATCATGTAAACGCCTGGGGCGTAGTTAAGGTAGATACGATTCTGGTCGCTAGTCAGCTTCTCAGTTTGGAGAACGCGACCCGTGATATCAATCACCTCAAGTTGTCCCTTGCCGTTGATGATCCATTCACTTCCATCGAAGAAGGCGAAGGCGTCTCCACTTTCTTCTGTCATCTCTTCATCCACGCCAGTGCAGGAGAAGGTGATGTAGAAGCGTGATGCATAATCGTCAGCAGAAGCTTCGAAGGTGTAGCTATCGTTGGAAAGCATGTCATAGTTGACTCCAGTCAGATTGTCAACCAATCTCAGACTCGTGAAGTTGCCATGATAAGTATTCCAAGTCAACGTAAATACGCCATCCTCGTTGGTCTTGAACCATACGGGAACACGCTGTGTGCCCTCTTTCGTGAACAGGATGCTGTAATCCTGATCATCCATGCGGGCATAGATCTCAAAGTTGGTAGTCTTCAACACTCTCAACTTCTCTGTACCACCCATTTCGGGACGGTTAAACTCAATGACCGAAAGGTCTTTTGCACCATTCGCATCCTTAACGTAAAGATTCACCAAAGGATAATTCTGTCTTCCGCCACGGAAGTTCGAATAGGCAGCAGGATTTGTTGTGGCCATGCCATTGTTAAAGATTGCCTTCTGTTCCGTTGATGACACCTTCACAAAGAAACCTTGGAACGGAGCCAGGGTTCCCGAAGGCAAGGCGGGATTCTCTGAAGCATCGGCATTGGAACCAATATAGGCATTCCACTCAGCACTATACACATAATACTTAGTAAATCCTTCATTCTTACTCAGGAACTTCTCCATGTCAAGATAGGCATGGAAAGGATTACCGATCAGGTTGCAACCATGCTCAGGAGCGTTAGGCCACGGACAATCATACGTGAGCGGAATCTCAACCTTACCATTGTTCAGCTTACCATCGTTCGACAAGTAGCTGTCTTGACTGATGGCCATCATATAACCCTTGGCTGGCTCGAAGACACCTTCATTGGGGTAATCTATCGGTTCGTGGATGCAAGGAGCAGCTCCGTTGATATCATAGTGCCAGTGGTTGCCCGAACTACGTTTCAGGTTGATCCAATGGTACTGGGGCTCATAGAAGGCGTACAAATCCCACTTCACTTGATCGTCAGGAGCAGGTGTCTCCACGGTAAGACCATTCGGGAAATAGTTGCCTACCATGGCACTGATATCGGCAGGTTCACCAAACCCGATAGTAACATTTGCACCATATTCTATTCCCATAGAAGCATCCTTCAACGGGCTCGACATCATGTGCCAGTCATACAACAAGTCAATCGGGTCTTCACTGCCGAGCACTTGTAGCGAGCAGTTAGGCGTGGCCGTATTGCCGGAAGTTCCCTCCGAATTCTCGAAGGTGACACCCACCACAGCCCTGAAGTTGGCATTGTTCTCATCCTCTCCATCCTTGCTGCCTCCCTCTTCTTCATATTCTTGGATGAGAACGGCATTCTCATTGATAAAGACATTCACATTGTCAGAAGGAACATAGGCAACATTAGTGGCATTATTGTACAGGAAGAGGTATGAAGTCTCAGCCTTATTGTTGTAAATCTTAAGCAGAGAATCGAGGCCGTTGTTGTCGTCGTTGGCGAAGTCCTCATCGTAAGCAGTAGCGCTGTATTCAAGGTACTTGCCGTCGATGGTGGCGAAGCAGTTGTCCTTCGGGAAGCGGAGGACGGGCAGGTCGCCGTTAATGTCGGCAGAAGTAGGACGATACCAAGGTGTGTAACCTGTATGGTTAGGATCCTCAACCCACTGGTTCAGCGTGCTGAGCAGGCCAGGCCACTTGTCGATCACACCGATATAAGAATCGTTGCCACCAATATTCTTGTAGGAGAGGCTGGTTGCGATATACGGATTGCTATCACTACCCACCTTGGTCACAGCATTATCGTCATACATGTAACCGATCTCCTTGCGTTCCTTCACTGCACCGTAGGTACCGTGGGCGATAGGAGCAACATTGGTTGATGCACTACCAACAAAGTTCGTAATACCACTCTTAGCATAGCAGTATCTGATGGTTCCCTCGTTGGTGTAAGCGAAGGCAGGACCAATCGGGTTGATGACGTAGCAGTTCTCCACTGTGCAGCCTTGGTTGTTGATACCCACCAGACCGCCCATCACATTGGTCGAAGTACCAGTATAAGTGACGTTGGCGTAGCTGTTGTAGAGGTCGCCGTAGTAATGGGTCTCATTGTTGTTTTCATCAACCACAACGTCACCCAAGGAACCAACCAAGCCACCCACCACTGTCGAAGCCTTTTCAGCCGTGATGGTGTTCACCGAGAAGCCAGAATGGATAATGGATTTATTACTCTCTGTTCCGTTAGCCAGACCGACCAAACCACCCATGTTGATGGTATTGGCTTTACCGACCAGGGTACCGGCGGCTTCCACATTGGCCAAGGTACCACCGTTCATCGTACCGATGAAAGTACCCTTGTTGATGGAGTTACCATCGAAGTAAACCTGAGCCACGACATTCTGAATCGTTGCGCCATCGGTCACACCGAACATGGCGGCGTTGTCGTTCACCAAGATGCTGTGGATGCCCGTGATGACATAACCGTTACCTTCGAAGGTGCCTTCGTAAGGTACACTGTTATTGCCAATCGGCACCCAGATACTTGCATCCATGTCGATGTTTCCAGTAATGGTGGCAACTGCCTCCGGGTGAGGTTGTGCATCATTCAAGCCATTGACATAACTGATAAGCCATGCCAGCTCTTCAGGCGTGTCGATGTTGTCGAGGTGACCTTCAAAGTTATCGGGATCATACTCCGGGTCATCCGCACTATCATATTCAGGATTCCAGTCTTGGACCGTCACCCATGTACCAATCCAGTAGAGGTAGGTAGGATCATTGTACTTCTCCAACTCATACTTATGGCCATCGTGGAATATCATGGTATTCGGGCGCACGTATGGATCTTCAAGCCAATCGATTTCATTCGTGGTCTCGACCTTCACCACTTCGGTGTAACCATCGATATTACCATACAAGGTCTTGGAGACACCGATTTGTGCATCCTGACTCAACTCACCAAAGGCGTCGCTGGCATCCGAGGTACCAATCTGGATCACCTTGTCTTCAGCGGTCAGATAGACGTTGTTGGGCTTGCTGCCAGCAGTGTTATTGATAATCTGAACCGCATCGGAAACAATCATGGTACCAGCCATGTAGACAGCACCACCCTGTCCGCCCGTCACATTATTCAAGATAGAGGCATTGTGGTTCATCTTCAGCGTACCACCGTCTTCGATTGCCACAGCACCGCCGTTGGATGTACTGTTGTTCTGCTGCAAGGTGGTGCTGTTGGTCAAGGTGACCGTACCACCGCTGACGATGGTTATCATCGGCGAAGTGGCCGTAACGCCATTATCCATCAACGGGTTATCAGGATCAGTAGAGTATGGACTCACATGGTCTGTCCTGTGACCGTCCAAGGTGATGTCGCGGATGGTCAAATTGCCCTTGCCTTGAACGTTAAGCAAGGTGCCAGTGAAGGCCTCATTGTTTTCATTGCCGACAATGTCCGGGGTATACATCACAGGCCACTCCGTTTGTGTATTAGTTTGCGCTGTATGTTCCTCGTCTACCCAATAAAGCGGATCACCATGGTCATCCGTCACCTGCTTAGAGGTCAGCGGATGGCCGCCAGGATAACGGTAGATGGTCACTCCGTTATAGGCCGAACCTGACCATTCCAGGTTCTTGTTGACATCAACCGTGTTGACGATATAGATGATATCACCAGGCAGGTAACCACAACGGTTGAAGATGTAACTCAACGAAAGCGCTGCGTCATTGGGATAGAGGGCAGAGTTGGCATTCGAACCATTCTGTCCATCCAGATAGAACACCTTGCCCACACCACGACGAATCACCTGAACCTTGATGGTTAAGTTCTGTGAATAATTATCATTGGGATTGCCATTCTCATAGTTGGTGAACCTGATCGTGAAGGTAAGCACACCCAAAAGTGCCGGATGTTCACTGTCTTCGTTGAAAGCAACACCATTGTTGTTACCATTGTAAGTCAACGTGAAGTCGAAGGCAAAAGGCGTACGTGCACCTGTCTCTCCCAAGAAGATACCACCATTTAAATTAGCATGAGAATCGTATGTCCCCGTTGCCGTACCGTTCCAACCGTCTGAGTTGTCCTCGTTACGGGCAGCGCCAATCTCCATGGCGAAATGCGTGAAGTTATAAGTACTACCCTTGGGTTCCCAACATTCTTGAGAGGTGGCATCCACATTATTAGGCTCGAAAGTGACATTGGTCAACGTGAACTGCGACAAGTCACCAGAGTAGTCATGAAGGGTAAACGTAGGCAGAATCACCTTGGCCGTATAGGTATCGGCATTACCATGGTTACCATCCATAATGGCGTAGGTCTGGGTGGTGAACACATTGTTAATGGTCGTGTAGGTGTTGATGGTCAAGCTGATCTTGACAATATCCGTTATGTTACCGTTCTCGTCGCACTGCACCAAGGTGATGAACATGGGATCCCAAGTCATGTTGGTGCTGATCTGGTTGGAATAGGTGAGGCGGAAGGTCACTTGAGGCTCAACGGTGTTGTCAGAGCAGGTAAACGTGTTGACAGTTTCCATATTCTCATCCACGCCAGCCAAGAACTCGTCAGACTCAGGGCAAACGATGAGGCCGCCTTGGCTGGAAACCGGGGAGTCAAGCGTCATACCAGCACCTGCCAAAGTAACCAAACCGAAGTTGACATTCGGGTTCTGTGTGATCTGGGTTTGTGCAGTTGCATCAGGTCCCGTCAATTGTTCATTATCAGCTTCAACGAAATGGACCCAGTTTTGCGTAGTACCTGTAGTACTCGCAATGGCAGTTGCGTAAGTCATCACATCCGGACCATAGTCAATCGTGGTGTTGAGGTTGGCACCAGTGCCCGTGGTTTGGAACTGGTAGTAAGCCGAAGTGCTTCTCCAAGCCGGCAACTTGATGGTGACATCCACATAGTTGAAGGACTCGGTACCATCAGCGTAGGCATTGAGCACACCTTCGCGCTCGCTGTACATGCCACCGACACGCCAGATACGGAAGTACTGCTCACCAGCCTTGGTAGTGGTCGTGTGGTTTTCGTAAGGTATCTGGTCTGAGCCACCGGTATTCGGCACAGGATTCCAGGAACCATTGTTATAGGTACCAATGGAGAAGGTGTTCTCATCAGGATTGTAGCTCACCCAACCGCCATCGCTCGGGTTATCGAGGTTGTTGGCAATCTCAGTGGGGACGCACTGTTTCGGGCGAGCGTAGGCGCAGGTGTTGTCAGAATTCTTTTCAGCCACCATCATGTGGGCAAAGCCGTTCAGCATACCGTAACCAGGAGTCGTGCCGTTGATCATCTTGTCATGATAAATCTCAATGTAGTTACCACCGTTCACACGGACCTTGTTGTCGATAGGACCGCCCGTGGCACCTAAGCCGTTGTAGGCGATAGGCGTATAGACGGCATTGATACCGTTATACAAGTCGTCGACCGTGGCGCTCCAGAAGTCGATGATCTGGAACACAGGGGCGTTCAGGAAGAGGGAGCTACCGCCCGTCATACGCACGGTCTTGTCGAACGAGAAGATGGCGTATTTCTCAGTGGCATCCAAGGAGTTGATCTTGGCCTGACCTGTGAAGTTGAGATGCGAGTTGTCGATGATCAAAGTATCGGCGCGTTGGATGGAGAAGAAGCTACGGGTGGCGTTGCTGAAGGGCTCAGTGAAGTCTTCCTTGCTGCCGCTGTTGGCATGACCATAGTTGCGCACATAGATACCACGGCCTTGGGTACCGGCATCGCAAGAGGTACCGCAACCCAAGAGGCTGCCCTTGATGTTCATATAGGAAGGAGCACTCTCATCGGAGGTCTGGGTGTCGTAGCCTTCGCCGTCCACATAGATGTCGGAATAACCCGACACGGTGGGAGCACCGAAGCTGCCGCCCTCGAAGACGCCCCAGTCGCCGCCAGCCCAAACGTTGTAAGCCAAGAGCAGCTTGCCTGTCTTATACATGTTCTCGTTTTCGTTGCCGAAACTCGGGGCGCAGTGGGGGGCATTGAGGATGGCTTCCTTACCCACGAAGACGTAGACCGAACCGAAGGTCTGGCCGAAGTAGCCAGCGGCATACACCTGCTCATCGACCTGACCGGCACTGATGTTAACTACTGAGCTCATGGCCTTCTCTGTCTGGCTATAGCCCGTGAAGGCCAAAGCGTCGTTAGCGTTACGTGAACCACCATAGACACTGCTGAAGATACGGCCGCCCATGATGTTGACACTGTGCGTACCAGCCACATAGACTGTTCCCGCTGCACCATAGGCACCACCGAACACGTTGCCACGGATAATACCGCCCTTGATGTCGACTTCTGTGTTGCCGTTGGTCTTACCCATACGACCACCGCCGAACACATCGCCGGCAATATTGCCACCACTTACTGTAACCGTAGAGGCCAATTGACCGCTCTTCGCAACATCACCAGCCTCACCACCACCGTAAACCGATTCGCTAATCGTACCGCCACTGACAGTGACAAAAGTCTGCCCAGAGATTAGGGCTGTAGATTCGCCACCCTTACCAGCGCCATACACGTTCTTCATCGTGCCGCCACTGATGGTGACGTTGGTGTTGCCGTTCACTTTACCTTCTTCACCACCACCGTACACATTATTATTAATGGTGCCGCCGCTCACATTGACCACAGTGTTGTCATCCATGACAGTGTTGTCACCGAAGCCACCACCAAAAACGTTGGTGACAGTGCCACCTGAAACATTAATAGTGGCAACGTTTTGGATTGTTCCGTTTTCGTTGCTACCGCCATAAAGGTTACCCACAACAGTGCCGCCCCTCAGGTTAATATTGGTGTTGGTGCCTTTGGTCATGTTGCCACCGCCAAAGACGCTTTCTTGCACCGTTCCACCCAAGATATAAATGTTGGATGAGGTGTTGGGGTCAGTGCCGCCATCGCCACTGCTGCAACCCGTATATCCATACTCGCCACCGCCATAGACGTTGTGAAGCACCGAGCCATTGTCGGCCACAACGATATATGAATTTCTCATAGAGGCAGGGTTAGCATCGGTGCCATGACCTTCACCACCACGACCTGCGCCAAAAACGTTACCTCCCACAGTTCCATTAAGTGTGCGAGGATTAGCGCTGTTGCCCACTTGAGCATTACCGCCAATATAGATGTAAGATTCGCCAACGGTAGCACCACCACCAGACGTACCATTACAACCACCAGCGATCCAGCCCTCCACCATACCTTTCGTAATTACAATACGACGACCACCCCAACTGGGGTTAGCTGAAGCCGCACCATAGATGGAGCCATGTACCGTGCCACCTTTCATACGTAGCGAGAAGACCACATCATCGGCATTAGCCGTACCTTCAGCATAGTTACCACGGCCACCGTTGATGCTCGCAAACTCACCACCTTCCACGGTGAGATAAGTGATACCAGGATAACGTCCTGTCTGAGTCAGCACTGAGCGACAATAGAATGTGTGCGCATAGTCGCCATTATCTGAATCCCAATAGCCCTGCTGAATGCTACCGCTTTTCACCACAATGTCCAAATGCTGGAAGCTGATCCAACTAGAACCTGTAGCTGTATGGCCACCGTGTTGAATCGTAGCACTATTTGATATTGATAATTTAGAGTTATCATTCTTAGCGCGGTCGTAGTCGCTACCAAAGATGAGGTCAAGATGTACCAAATTGTTACCTACACTAGGAGTACCATAAAGGTTGGTTGTGCCGCCGTACGAACCACTCTCTATGCGAAGAATGGCATTTGTAGCCGAAGTATAAGTGCCCGAAAGAGGGGTAATCGAAGGATTACTAGATGATGTTGCACCACGACCTATGGTTACTTTGTATCCACCCGTATTGAGAGTACCGCCATTGAGGATGTAGTTTTCCACCTTACTGTCGTCAGTTGCCGTTCTAGTCGCAGCTGTAACACGGCCATTAGGCACCCCTTGGTTGTTAGTCGTGGCTGGTGTGGTGCCATCAGTGGTTCCATTGGGATAGAACGACGAGTAGGTGCAAGGATAACCCACATTTAAAATCGTTGTAGAGCCAATGAGGAAGTTACGCTCATAGGCGTTTTGATAACTGCCATCGTTGGTGACATAGCTGCTCAACGCGCTTGTGCTCACGTATGCTTTTGCCCACAAGGCCTCAAACTCCACTTCATTGTCTTTGGCATTGCTGGTAACGAATTTGATGTGTTCGTCAGGATAGATTATGTCTCCCACACTCTTGCCCGTAATGGTAAGACCACCACCAAGGCTCTTCACACGCCAGGCGTAGAAGCCACGGAAATCAACGTTGACAGATGGAGCAATAGCACTTGAAGTGCCCGACACAGGCCTATTTGTTCTATAACAGTATTGTTGTTCAATAAAATCACTTCCGTTAGAGTCATCGTATTGTGCACGGAACCAAACATACCTATTGTTGTTTCCACTGCTGGTCTCTGAAAGAGTATAGGAAACTGTTGTACCAACATTGGCTATAATTGAAAAATAGCCACTTCCGTTAATGTTTATAGTCTGGGGTTGGTTGCCATTGTACGTGATTTGCAGAGTGCCAGCTTCGCTACTGTTACTTCTTCCATAACTAAAATAAATAGTTCTAGTTGCTGGACCACTATTTCCGTATGTCGGTCTCACCTGGAACGGGTTGGAGATCATCGTGTACGAATAGGTGTTAGCACCTTCACCACCTTCGGGATTGTCGTTTTCGAGGGTCTTCAGGTAGATGAACTGGCTTTCCGTCTCACCCACGTTCACAGCCACTTGGCTAGAAGTCACTTCGCTATCGAAAGCACTATTAGCAGGCATGTTGTCTGTGTTGGTGCTGGTCATGGTGTTGGGACCATAACCCTTGTAGGTGATCTTAACGTCGGCAGGTTTCAAGCTATGGATAGGTTGTGTGTTGTCGCTATAATAGCTCCAGCTGTGGTCCTCTCGGTCATCAAGGATGACGACAGTACCATCGGTACCTGAACCGCCTTCGGGGACATAGATATTGGTGGCCACTTCAGAGTCCTCGAAGCCCTCTTGGCCCATAACTGCGATAGCCTTCACCGTAGTACCATAGCTCACTGCGAAAGGAGCGGTGTAGGCCGTGCTGCTGGTAGTAGGAGTAGAACCGTCAATGGTATAATAGATCGTCACACCCGACATCGTGCAAGCGATGGTAGCATTGCCATCAGCGAAAGTGATGGTCGGGGTGATCACCTTCACGTTGTTGAAGGGGAACTCAACCACAGTCGAAATTTTATCGCTACACGATTCAGCGCGAGTCACAGCCTTGAATACTGTGCCAGGAGTATGCCACTCAAAGGGGCCAGTATAGCGTTGACCATTGGTGGTCGTAGGCTCACTGCCATCGGTGGTGTACCACACATAGTAGGTTTCGTTGATCTCCTCCGAAATGGCAGCCGGAGTCATCGTGATCGTGTTCATCTCACGCTCAATGGTGGGCACGCCCGGGGTGGGAGTGACATCATCTGCGGTGAACTGCTTGCTCGCAACAGCACTATTCGTATTATTGAGACGTGCAATCGCCTTAATGGTGGTGCCTGCAGCTACATTGAAAGGACCTTCATAGAGAGTGGCTCCAGTCAGCGGGTCGTTCACCACGGGGTCGTTTCCAGTAGTGGTATAATAAATCTCAGCACCCTTGTTGTTGGCATTAATCACGATAGCGTCGGAGCAGGCCTCGAAGCTGATTTGGGGCTTCTGCAGCTCATAATTGTCAACGCATTGCACGGTAGCCTGCCAACCTTCCTCACGATATCCATAGGAATGGAAGTAGAAGGTGATGGGACCGTTGGCCATGACACTGAACGCTCCGGTCATGTTACCCGTATAAGTGGTGATGAGGTTATCTTCATTCACTTCGGTGCCGTCATAAACCGACAGTTCAGCGTTGTTCAAACGCATGGACCAATTATTGCCGATGGCGTGGTTGTATCCACCGTTGTCCAAATAGGCCGTAAACTCATTGAAGGTTACCTTGATCTTCTTGCCATCCTCAGCAGGATTGAAGGTGAAGGTGAAATCTTCGTTACGTTGGAACCAACGCTCCCAATAGTAGTCAGGGCCATGGGATTCACCGCCTGAGTCATAGAAACTGATACTTCCACTCGAAGGGACGGTCATAGTACCAGTGTGCATGTACACATTTGTCTGTGCTTTTGCGGGCAATGCAAAAAGCACGGAGCAAAGCACGAAGAAAGCCGCCTTCATTGCGAGGCATGCTTTCAGCTTGTGAGTTTTCACTTGCATGATTGTTTTACTGTTTTTTTGATTTGTACTCAGTTCATTCATTTGTTTATTTGTTTAGTATTACTTCCTTATAAATGTCACATTGCACATCCCAGTTAGGACAAAGCATCCACAACTTGAACGTACTAATATGATTTTCAATAATTTAAAAAACTTAAAATCAAAAAATCGCCATCAGAAGGCATACTTTTAGGGCATATTCCCCCTTTTGACGCTGCAAAAATACGAAAAATAGGTCTAACAGCGGTCGATTTTTTTTAATTTTTTTTGAATTTGACATAAAAAAGTGTTGATTGTTTTTCAACAAATTGATAGGCAACGTCTAAGAGAAAAGCCAACAAAAAAAGCGCCATTGGGCGCTTTTTTTAAGAATTATGTCTTGTTCAGAATTAAATGAGGTTTGTTACATTAGCTATAAGCTATAAGCCGTCAGCATTAAGCTTGGTAGCAACGCTGCTAAAAGCTTACGGCTTAAAGCTTAAAGCTAAATAATGCTTTCACGTCAATATGTAAACTAAACATGCTCATCTACTTAAAACAACTGTATTATAGTTGGTTGTAGCTTGGCGAGAAGGTGTCGCCTTGGCTGACATCGCCCGTGCTCAGGCCTTTCTTCAGCCAACGTGAGCGCTGGGCGCTGGTGCCGTGATTGAAGGTCTCAGGCATGGTGCGGCCGTAGGCCTGCTTCTGCAGGTAGTCGTCGCCGATCTTGGCTGCCGCATTGAGGGCTTCCTCGATGTCGCCATCCTCCAACGAGCCGAACAGCTTGTTGTCGTTGTAGGCCCACACGCCGGCGAAGAAGTCAGCCTGCAGCTCAAGACGTACGCTCAACTGGTTCGACTTCTGGCTGTTTTGGCCGTACTGCGCCATCTGCTGGTGCACCTGGCCCAAGATACCGAGCTGGTTCTGCACATGGTGGCCCACCTCATGGGCGATGACGTAGGCGTAGGCGAAGTCGCCGTCGGCGCCGATCTGCCTCTTCATGCTCTTGAAGAACTCAAGGTCGAGGTAGACGGTCTCGTCGGCGGAGCAATAGAACGGTCCGCTGGCCGAGGTGGCGTTGCCGCAGCCCGAGCTGACGGCATCACTGAAGATGACCATCTTGGGCGGCTGGTAGGTGCGGCCCATTTTCTTGAACTCACGGTCCCACACGTCTTCGGTACCGGCGAGGATGCGCTTGCAGAAGGTCATAAGCTCCTTATCGACCTCGCTGTAGTCCTGTTCTTCGACGTATTCGGTGTTGTTGCCTTGAGGCAGTTGCTGCACCACCTGGCTGGGATCGCCGCCCAGGAAACTAATTAATAAATAAATAAGGATACCACCGATGCCTAAGCCACCGGCAGTGGCCACCGCCCTTTTGCCGCGGCGGTCTTCCACGTTAGTACTTTCTCTGCGTCCTTCTAATTTCATGATGATTCGTTTTAGGGATTATTGTTGCTGCAAAATTACGGAAAATTTGACATGTTGCTCAAAATCCGAAAAAAATATGTATGTTTGCACCAAAAAAGGAATGGAGATAAACCATGACAGCAATAGAAATGAAGTATTCCTTGTTTAAGGATATCGATTCCATCAGCGACGAGTCACTTCTTTACAAGTTGGCATTGTTCGTAAAGAGCTTGTTGGGAAAAACAGCCGTTGAGCAGACTGCCTTTGAGGACAAAGAGGAAATCCCAGAATTTGTACGCAATATGAGCGTAAAAACAGGAATGTCAGGAAATATTGACGCAAAGGATTTCATGCACGAATATCTAAATCAATAATAAATATGAAAGCATTCGTCAACGACACTGAAGTGCGCACCTATTACGGCGCAAAAGTGAAATCGGTGGTGCTCGCTTATTGCCGAGCCAACAACATGCCGCTCAAATTGGACAACATTGAAGTTCGCGACGCCTATGGCAACGTCGTCGACCTGGACGGCTCACTGCGGGCCAATTCGAAAATCTTCGTCAAATTCTGATAACCATGAAGAGACTGTCCAACATCATGCTGGCGACGCTTGTCGCCATGTTTTTCCTTGCTGCCTGCCAGCCTAAGGAACAGAAGATCTACGTCGTCTCGACCAACGACATGCACGCCAACATCGACAACCTGCCGCAGATGGCCGCCCTCATCGACAGCCTTCGCGCAGTGCATCCCGACCTGTTGTTGTTCGGCGCCGGCGACAACCGCTCGGGCAACCCTATCAACGACCGATATGCCGAGCCTGCCCGACCCATGTACGAGCTGATGAACGCCATGGGCTTCGACCTCTCAACCTTTGGCAACCATGAGTGGGACGGTGGCCCCATCGCCCTGCGCAATGTGCTCACCTGGGCCAAGTTCCCCTTTGTCTGCGCCAACGTCACCTTCGATGACACACTGAAGATGACCAACGTCTATCCTTACAAGATCTTCGAACGTAACGGATTGAAAATCGGTGTTATAGGTGGTATCCAATTGGGCGAGAACGGCCTCCCCGATTTCCATCCGAAGAACGGCGGCGGCTGCCATTTCCGCCCGCTTGACGAGGTGCTGCCCGACTATCTGCCCATGCTCCGCAAGGAATGCGATGTGGTGTTTCTCCTCTCCCACTGCGGCTTCGAGGAAGACATGGAGACGGCCGCTAAGTTCCCCGATCTCGATGCCATTTTCGGCGGTCACTCCCATACCCGCGTGGCAGAGAAACAACTCGTCGGCAACGTGATGGTCACCCAAGCCGAGGCCAAAGCCAAATACGTGACTTTGAGCACCTTCACCCTGCGCAAAGGCAAGATCGTCGACAAAGACATGCAGCTCCTTTCTGTCAAGGCCTTCCCCAAACGTGACGAAAAAGTGCTGGCCTTGGTCAGGCAATTCAATAGCGACCCGTACTTCTCGACCGTCGTCGGCAACAACCTTACTCCCGTCAACAGCAACGAATCGCTCGGTTGCTTTATGACTGATGTCATCCGTAACATGACAGGCTCCGAGATGGGCTTCCAGAACCCGGGCGGTGTGCGCTTCGACACCCTCTCAGTACGTCCTGTGACCATCAAGGACATTGCCGCCCTCGACCCCTTCGACAACGAGATCATCCGCTTCACCTTGACTGGCAACGAAATCGTCAATCTGATCAAATGCTGCTTCACCACCGACGGTGGCCCCATCTACTGCTCGGGATGCTCTTATATATATAAGGTGGACGAAAACGGTGAGATGACCGACGTGAGAGTGACTTTGGAAAACGGTAAGCCCCTGGATCTGAACGCCAAATACAACATCGTCATGAACAGCTACATGGCTTCGGTGTTCGATTTCGAGCATGAGGACGAAGGCAATACCACCTTCCGCACCTCCAACGAGCTCACGCTGGAATACCTCGCTCAACATCCGGATTTGGATTATGGGAATGTCAACCGGGTAAAGGAGGAATGATTTTTGGCACGATTTTGGTAAAGAGATAGGGTGAACAACAAAACGAAGTCAAACCCTATAAAAAATCACAACTATGAAAACCAAGAACATCCTGATGAGCATCCTGTTGGTAATGGGATCCATCGCAGCAAAAGCAGCCGGTTATCCACCTGAACTCGCCTTGGTCTCACAGCCCGTGATGGTGTATAACTACAGCTCGATCACGGTCTACTACGACGTGGAGAACATCGGCGACTACACCTATAGGGGTTACGTCTCCCTCTACCTCGACCCTGACTACGGCTACACCTACGCCGAGGAATATGTCAGAGTGTATCCTGGCCGCATCAAGAGAATCTCCATCGACATCCCGCTCCGCCGCATCGACAGAAGACGTGTCTTCACCATCATGCCCTACTACGAGCTGGACGATGAGCTCTACAGCTTCACCACCTTCGAATACTTCGAGCCCGTCAGCTTCTACTGGGACGGGCCGCGCACCGAGCCCTGGGTGGTCATCAACGTGCCTCCGCGCATCCGCCACTACCACCGCCCCGGCACCTACCGCTACTACTACGACGGCTACCGTCCGCCGATGCCGCCTCCCGGCCACGGTCCTGGAATGCCTCCTCCGATGAACCCGAAGTATCACACCTACGGCTATCATCACAACAACGGTGGCTACCCTGCCAACAACAACGAGTGGACTGAGCCCAAGCCGAACAACAACGAGCCTGCACCCAGCGCCACAGTCAGACCGAAACCCGATGGAGGCAGCATGAGCTCGGGAAGCTACAACAGCGGCAACAACAACACGGTCACTCCCAACAACGGAAGCTCGGATAACAGCCGCCCGAATGCCAACAACGGCAGCGCAAGTGGTCGCAGGGGCAACGGCACCAGCACCCGCCCGAACACCAACAGCGGCTCAGTATCCGGCAGCAACTCAGGCAGAGTGAACAACTCAGGCAACAGCAGCCGCCCCAGCAGCACTAACGGCAGCAACAGCGGCAGGGTGAACAGCAACAACAGCAACACCCGTAGCAGCGGCACCAACGGAAGCAACAGCGGCCGCGTCGGCAACTCGAGCAGCAACACCCGCAGCAGCGGCACGAGCAACTCCTCAAGCGGCAGAAGCGGAAGCGGCTCCACCAGAGGCTCCGGATCAAGCAACACCCGCAGCGGCGCAGGTACCCGCAGCAGATAAAGACAACAAACACATAAAGGCATAAAAAAAGAGGGTGTGTCAATACTGGCACACCCTCTCGCCATTATGAAGATAAAAAAACAACTGTTCGTATTAGTCTATCCGCACTTGGAGTAGCCGCAGTTGCGACAATGTTTGCAGCCGTCCTCAAAGACGAGCTTCTCGCCACAGGTGGGACATTTCTCCTTCTCATCGACCAAGCCGTCGGGCACATATTTCTTCAGTGCACGTGCAATGCCATTCTTCCAAGTGTTGATGCTTTCTTCCTCCACATTGAGGTTCTGCACCAATTCGATCACATATTGGATAGGCATGCCATGACGCAGGATGCCTGAAATCAGTTTGGCATAGTTCCAGTATTCCTTGTCGAACGAACGCGACAGGCCTTGCATCAGCACTTCGTAACCGTCCTTGTCGGTGTAACGGAAGTCATAGCGCGTTGATTCGCCTTTGATCTTCTCACGGATGATGATGCCTCGCTCAACATAAGGCGGCAGGAAGAAATCCTCGGCCTTGCCCAGGAAAATCTCGTAAGGCTTGCCGTTCAGCTTGCCGACAAAGGCAATCCATTTCTCGTAGTTATTCTGGAAACGCACCACGTCGCATTCCAACTCTCTCGGACGCGGAGGAGCGGAATTTTCGTGGATGTCGTTAGGTCTTGCACCCTCCTGACTTTCCTTCTTCTCCTCTTTCTTCTCATCCTTTGAAACCAGGACGCCATCGCGCGAGCCATCGCGGTAAATGGTCATGCCTTTGCAGCCGCTTTCCCAAGCGGTCATATAGATCTGGCTGACGAGCTCTTCGGTCGTCTCCTTCGGCACATTGACCGTCACGCTGATGCTGTGGTCGACCCATTTCTGCATCGAGCCCTGCATCCTGACTTTGTTCACCCAGTCGATGTCGTTGGCGGTGGCTTTGTAATAAGGTGACTTGGCGATGACCGCATTGAGTTTCTCGTCGTCGTATTTCAATACCTCTTCGACGTTGTAGCCGTTCACCTCAAGCCATGTGATGAACTTGTGGTGGAACACATTGTACTCCTCGAACGAGTTGCCCGTCACGTCGGTGAAGGTGACATGGACATCCTTGTCGTTGGCGTTCACCTTGCGGCGGCGTTTGTAGGCCACCATGAAGACGGGCTCGATACCTGAGGTGGTCTGCGTGCAGATGCTGACGGTACCCGTCGGGGCGATGGTCAGCATGGCGATGTTGCGGCGACCCACGCGGCACATCTTCTGGTAGAGGTCCTCGTCCAAGGCACGCAGACGCTTAATGAAGGGGTTGTTCTCCTCGCGTTTGGCGTCATACATGGGGAACTTGCCACGTTCTTCGGCCAGATTGACGGAAGAACGGTAGGCGTTGTATGCCAACAGCTTCTGAATCTCGGTGGAGAAAGCGATGGCTTCATCGGAGGCATAGCGTTTGCCCAAGGCGGCGAGCATGTCGCCCTCGGCGGTAATGCCGATACCCGTGCGACGGCCTTGCAGACACTTCTCCTTGATGTGTTTCCACAGGTTAGCTTCGGTGCTTTTCACCTCATCGTCTTCGGGGTCGGAGGCGATCTTGGCCAAAATAGTGTCCACTTTCTCGATCTCGAGGTCGACGATGTCGTCCATCATGCGCTGGGCGATGGCCACATGCTTCGAGAACAGCTGGAAGTTGAAGCGGGCCTCAGGCGTAAAGGGATGGTCGACATAGCTGTAAAGGTTGATGGCCAGCAGTCGGCAGCTGTCGTAGGCACAAAGCGGAATCTCGCCGCAGGGGTTGGTGCTCAAGGTCTTGAAGCCCAAGTCGGCATAACAATCGGGAATGGACTCGCGGATGATGGTGTCCCAGAACATCACACCTGGCTCGGCCGACTTCCATGCGTTGTGGATGATTTTGTTCCACAAGGCGCGGGCGTCAACCTCCTTGGTATATTTCGGATTCGGTGAATCGATGGGATATTGCTGGATGAAAGGCTTGCCTTCCTTGACGCATTGCATGAACTCATCGGTGAGGCGCACTGAGACATTGGCGTTGGTGATGCGGCCTTGGGTCATCTTGGCGTCGATGAAAGCCTCCGAGTCGGGATGCTTGATGCTGATGCTCATCATCAGGGCACCGCGGCGACCGTCTTGGGCGACTTCTTTCGTCGAGTTGGAAAAACGTTCCATGAAGGGAACGACGCCGGTGGATGTCAGAGCGCAGTTCTTGACGGGGCTGCCCGTAGGACGGATATGCGACAGGTCGTGACCCACACCGCCGCGACGTTTCATCAGCTGCACCTGTTCCTGGTCGGTCTTCATGATACCGCCGTAGGAGTCGGAGTTGCCGTTGTTGCCGATGACGAAGCAATTCGACAAAGATGAAATCTGGAAACTATTGCCGATACCAGCCATGGGGCTGCCTTGGGGCACGATGTAACGGAAGTCCTTCAGCACCTCATAAACCTCCTCTTCCTTCATCGGGTTGGGATAACGGCGTTCGATGCGGGCAATCTCGCGGGCGATGCGATGGTGCATCTCGTCGGGAGTAAGCTCATAAGTGTTGCCTTCGCTGTCCTTCAAAGCATATTTGTTGGCCCAGACATCACCCGCCAAAGCATCGCCATGGAAGTATTCCTTGGCCGCGGCCTTCACCTCCTCAATCGGATAGGCGTGGTATTCCATTTTCGGCTTCTCATCAAACACAGACTCATTTTTCACCTCATGAGAATCGGCCTTCTCCACCACTTGTACCTCCTCCTGACGCTCAATCTGCTCAGCAGCAAAATTGGCATTCTTCCGCGACTCTATAATCTTGTCGTACGGACGAACTTCCGGCTGATCGATTTGGGCTTCCTCAAGGCCGCTAAACAAGTCTCCCTCAAATTCCGTTTGAGTATGGTTTGATTTCATCTTTCTGATAATTACTGAGTTACAAGCAAAAGCAACAAAAATCCACTCGTTCTTTTTCAAGTTGCGAAATTAGCAAAGAAGAAGGTATCTTGTCCAGAAAAAATGCTTTTTTGGACAGTTATTTTTCAACAATGGTTGTTGATAAATTTTTATAATTTGATAGTCAAAAGAATATGAAAAAACGAAAAATTTTGGCATGCAGTAGAGACATTTCAAGAAACGTCTCTACATGCGGACATCATTTTTTCATCTGCTCCATGGCAAAGGCGTAGGCGCCGACGGCCACTGCCGATGAAGTGCCGAGTGCGGTGATGCCCACACCCACACGTTTGCTCGGGTCGTACCATACCTCTTGCTCGCTGAAGGGCACTTTGACCATCTTGCCCGATTTCGCAGTGAAGCGTTTCATATCGTTGGTATCCATCAAGTTAAAGACTTCGGTCTCCATACGAGGGATGACGTTGCCGTTCACTTGGTATGGCTCGTTCATCTTACGGATGAGCATGGGCATGAACACAGGCCAAGCACCTGAGAGTCCGCCTCCGATGACCACAAGACCATCGGTGAAACGAAGACCGTTACCAAGCACATCGGCCAACACGGTGGTCAGCTCGTCCCAAGCCTTCAGCGCGGCTTCCTTGTTGCCTTGCTGCTCGCCTTGGGCAATCTTGAAGATATCGTAAGGCTGTGGCGCATCCTCAAAGGCGATGCCAGCTTCGCGGGCATATACACGGCGCACCGCACGGATACTGACACTGTCTTCGGCTATCGTGTTGGGGTATAGACAGTTGCGCGAGCACCAAATCTCACCGCCTGCCGAGTTGTCGCCGTTGAGCAACACCTTATTAATAACTATGCCTCCGCCGAAGCCCGTGCCGAGGGTCACGCCGAACAGGTTCTTGTAGCGTTTCGGGTTGCCTTGGCTTTCCAGTTCCTTGTTGACCTTGGGGAGCAGACCACTGAGGGCCTCGCCATAGGCAAACAGGTCGCCGTCGTTATTGATAAAGACAGGTACATGGAACTCATTTTCAAGCATTTGCTTTAAGGGAACACCGCCACGGAAGGTGGGCAGGTTGGGCAAGTCGCCGATGATACCGTTGGGATAGTCGGCAGGCCCAGGGAAGCAGAAACTTATGGCGGCAGCTTTTGAGCCACAGTGGGTCTCACACTCGTGGAATCCTGTGATAAGTTTCTGCAGCACTTCCTCAAGCGTGGGTGCTGCCGATGGGATGGTGAAAGGTTCGATGATTTCGTGAGCGTCTTGCACGGCTGAGAACTTGAATCCCGTGCCGCCAGCGTCGAGAATGAAGATAATGGGAGTGTTATTCATGTTGTTTTGCTTTTAATGTCGGATTATAGAACTTCTCCACCCAGAGCATCCACATAAGAAAGATGACGAGATAGAAGAACACCTTAAAGATATAATCGTGGGCGATATGGAAACTATTGGGCCACGGTATCTGCATCATAAGCACGCCACAGATGCGGATGACATTGGTCCACTCGATGATGACCAACCCCGCTGGGATATACCAAAGTTTATGCTTCCAAGGGCCAGGGAAGAGCAACATGAGGAAGATCCAGTGCATCCACTGTTTCAGGCTGGCACATTCGGGGGCGATGGTGACCCGCGCCCATCCGCCCGCACTGTTGAGGGTGGAAATAAACCGTCTTGAAGAAATCGTGGTCAAATCAAGATGGAAAACATGGTCGAGCACCCAGCAAGATTGGTTGTAAACCATATTGACCGACCAGACCATCAGTTGGTCAACCCATTTCCCAACAGGCCAATAGCCAAGTGCCTGCCATCCCAGATAGAGAAAATGAAAGCTGATGATCAGCAAGATAAACAAACCAACATTCACCGTACTACGGTTTTTCGGGTCCTTGCAATATGCCTTGATATCTTGTATGCGCATAAGAAGAATTTGCGGTGCGAAATTACATATTTTATGAATTATCCTTACCTTTGCGCCCAAAATTTGTGGAAATTATTGTTCGCTAAACTCACAAACCATGGAAAACGACACCCTAGTTGAACAAGTTTCAGAGACCATCCAAGACACGACCGCTGTCAATGGCATGGTGGATGGCGTAAAGAGACTGGCGGCCACCCCCGTCTCGGATTGGCTACCGGATCTGGTAAAGGAATACCTTGTCCCCTTCGGTTTGAAGCTGGTGGCCGCCATCGTGGTGCTGCTGCTCGGTCGCTGGGTCATCAAACTGACCAAGAAGGGATTGACAAAGATGATGCTCCGCCGTAACTCCGACCCCTCCTTGGCTTCCTTTTTAATGAGTTTGGTGTCGGTGTTGCTGACCTTCTTCCTCATCATGGCCATTGTGGGCATCTTGGGCATCAATACGAGCTCGTTGGTGGCCTTGCTGGCCTCGGCGGGTCTGGCCATCGGCATGGCTTTGAGCGGCACTTTGCAGAACTTTGCGGGCGGCGTGATGATTATGCTGTTCAAGCCGTTCAAGGTGGGTGACTTCATCGCGGCACAGGGCTATGAAGGTCGGGTCAATTCGATCCAGATCTTCAGCACACATATCCTCACCCCTGACAACAAGACCGTCATACTGCCTAATGGTGCGCTTTCGACAGGTCCCGTCACCAACTTCAACAAGGAGACCGACCGTCGTGTCGACTGGACGTACTCCATCTCCTACGGCGACGACTATGACAAAGCCAAGGCTGTGCTGCAACGCCTTTGCGATGCCGATGAACGTATTCTGAAAGAGCCGAAACCCGTCATCGAACTCATCAAGATGAGTGACAGCTCCATCGACATCACCGTTAGGGCAAGGGTAAAACCCGAGGACTACTGGGCAGTGTTTTTCAAGATGAACGAACTGGTTTACAAGACTTTCCCGCAAGAAGGGTTGCATTTTCCATTCCCACAGTTGGATGTTCATATGGGTTAAGTTTAGTGTTTAGAGTTTAGAGTTTAGAGTTGTTGGTTTCCTGGTGTGGGAAGGTTATGTTCGTATCTGATTATAGAGAGTTCGCATTTTTTTGATGCAATTTTTTCAGAAATGGGTTTTGAAAAGAAAAAAGTTGTATTTTTGCAGCCCGTTAGAAAAAAGACAAGTATAATAATAAAGGATAAAGAGTCATGTCAAAAGTTTGTCAAATTACAGGAAAAAAGGTCATGCACGGCAACAATGTTTCTCACTCCAACAAGAGAACGAAGAGAACGTTTGAACCGAATCTGAAAATCAAGAAGTTCTATGTTCCGGAATGGGATGAATGGATTGTGCTGAAGGTATCAGCTGCTGGCATGCGCACCATCAACAAGAAGGGCATTTACCAAGCCATCATGGATGCTTCCGAAAAGGGCAACCTCGAGCGTTGGTAATTCACAATGCATGTGATTGATATCAGAGCTGCTGTGCCTTGCGCAGCAGCTTTTTTTGTTTGAGTTGGCCCAAAACCAGATAATAATTTCCGACTATTTCAGTTATCCATTCATGCGAACCAAGTTCATCCTCATAGCGTTGTTGCTCTTCTCTCTGACGGCCGTGGCCCAACAATTGCCGACGGGCACGGTCTACGGCAAGGTGATCGACGAGCAAGGCCATCCCATTGAAATGGCCAACGTGGTCGTCCCCGAGCTGTTGGTGGGCTACACGACAGACACAAGAGGCTATTATGAACTATCGTTGCTTTCCGACTCCACCTGGACCATTCATTTCTCTTTCATCGGTTTCGAGCAGAGACAGACAACGGTACGTCTGAAGAAAGGCGAGAAACGCAAGTTGGACATGGTCTTGCATTCCACAGCCACCGTGCTTCCTGATGCCGTCATCAGTGACCGTGCAACCGAAGCTTCAAGTCTGACGCGACTCAATGCCAAGCAAGCCACCTTGTTGCCTTCGATGGGCGGCGGTGTGGAGACCCTCATCAAGACCTTGCCCGGCGTGGTGTCGAACAACGAACTGAGTTCACAATACCGCGTGCGTGGCGGCAACTTCGACGAGAACCTGATTTACGTGAACGGCATTGAGATCTACCGTCCCTTCCTCGTCGGTTCGGGCCAACAGGAAGGCTTGAGCTTCGTCAACTCACAGTTGGTCAACAACATCGAGTTTTCGGCAGGCGGTTTTGCGGCGGAATATGGCGATAAGATGTCATCGGTATTAGACGTGACCTACAAAAAACCTCGCGAGACAGCGGGTTCATTGACACTAAGCCTCTTGGGTGCCGAAGCCCATGTGGAAGGTGCGACGAAAAACGACAAATTCAGCTATTTGGTTGGGGCTCGCTATAAAAACACGGCTCTGGCCCTCGGCATGATGAACACCAAAGGCGATTACAAGCCCAACTTCACCGATGCACAGGCTTTGTTCGACTACAAATTCAACGACAAATGGGGTCTGTCTTTCTTGGGTTACTATTCCAAGAACCGATACATGCTCATCCCACAGAATGCCAGAATCAACGGCGGCACTATTGACTTCCCGTTCCAGGTCAACGTCTATTTCGACGGACAAGAGATCGATGACTATACCACAGGCTTAGGCGCTTTGACCTTGTCGTACAAACCCAACAAAGATATGAATCTGAAGTGGATAGCCTCAACATACTCAACATACGAAACGGAAACTTACGACATCCAGGAACAGTATTTCTTTGGCATCCGTAACACCTCTTTTGGCTCGGAGGACTTTGGTGAAGTGATTGAGAACCATGAAGTTGGAACACTCATAAAACACGCCCGCAACGGCTTCTATGCCCAGGTCTACAACCTTGACCACAAAGGGCTATATGCCTACAACCAAAACCTGCTGAAGTGGGGCTTCCGCTTCCAACATCAAGACATCGACGACGTGATGGACGAATGGCAGATGATTGACTCTGCTGGTTACAGCATGCCCCATGTTTCCGATGTGATTGGCGGTTATCCCGACGTATTGCCCGAAATCGGGATGGATTTCGTGCATAAAGCACACAATCTGCTTTCTATCAACAACTTGGACGGTTTCATTCAAAACTCATGGACCATTCCCTATCAGGACAAGGGCGAGTTTGTCATCACGGGTGGCTTGAGGGCTAATTACTGGGGCTATAATAATAAGGTGTATGTCAGTCCGAGAGCGGGCATTGCCTATAAGCCTGAAAACGAGAAAAATGAAACCGTTTATCGTCTCTCGGGCGGTGTATATAACCAAACACCATTCTATCGCGAGATCCGCAACCGCGACGGAAGCCTCTTCAAAGACGCCAAAGCCCAGCAATCCTATCAGATTGTGGCGGGTAACGACTTCAAGTTCCGCGCCTTCAACCGGCCTTTCATCCTGACCTCGGAGGCTTATTTCAAGTGGTTCACCCATGTCATCCCTTACGACATCGACAATGTGCGTATCCGTTACTATGCCGACCAGTCGGCAAAAGCATACGCAACGGGTCTCGATTTCAAGGTGAACGGTGAGTTCGTGAAAGGTATCGACAGCTGGGCAAGCCTCTCCTTCATGCAGACCAAGGAGGACATCCGCGGCGACTATTGTCTGGTAGATAACGAAGGGCAAATCCTGCCTTTCTACAACCATACCGATGATCAAGTGGCCGATACCGTTGCCTTGGGTTGGCATTATCGTCCATCCCATCAGCTGGTCAACTTCTCGCTGTTCTTCCAGGATTACATTCCCAATGCCCCGACATGGCGTGTCAATATGACCTTGAGTTTCGGCATGGGTTTGCCCGTCAACGACAACAACTCAGACTTCTATTCCTCTTCGAGCCGTTATCCAGCCTACCGCCGTGTCGACATCGGTTTCAGCAAGCAGCTCATCAGCGAGGCCAGCAGCTTCAGCAAGGGCAACCCGCTGCGTTATGTGCGCAACATGTTCGTCAGCGTGGATGTCTTCAACCTGCTCGACATCCCGAATATCATCTCCTACAACTGGGTGAAATACATCGACAACAGATACTACGGTGCGCCGAATTACTTGACGCCGCGCTATGTCAACATCAAGCTGGTGATGGAGTTTTAAAACGAAAAAAGCGAGGTAAAAAACCTCGCTTTTTTCATGCCATGCCGGAAATAGATTAATACATCGCGGTCATTTTGATCCATTCGCGACCTTGGGCGCACATGTCTTCGACCTCTTCTACGGTCTTTGGAATAGGTCTTCCAAGGATACGGCAGCCGTCTTCGGTGATGAGCAGGTCATCCTCAATGCGGATGCCACCGAAGTCCTTATAGGTCTCCAACTTATCATAATTGATGAAATCCTTCATTTTGCCTTCGGCCTTCCACATATCAATGAGGGTCGGGATGAAGTAAATGCCTGGTTCGTCGGTGACCACGAAGCCCGGTTTCAAGGTCTTGCCACAGCGCAGGCCGCTAAAGCCTAACTTGGTGGAACGTGGCGTGATGTCGTCGTAGCCCACGTAAGTCTCTCCCAAGCCTTCCATGTCGTGCACATCCATGCCGAGCATGTGGCCGAGGCCGTGAGGCATAAAGAGCCAATGGGCGCCGTTCATCAGAGCCTCTTCGGTGTCGCCTTTCATCAGTCCGACGCCTTTCAAGCCCTCAATGAGGGTACGGCAGGCCAAGGTGTGCATCACCATATAGGGCATATAGGGACGTGTGTTGGCAGCCACAGCCTGGTTGGCGGCGAGCACGATCTCGTAAATCTCACGCTGGCGCTGGTTGAACACACCACCCACGGGGGTGGTACGCGTGAAATCGGAGGCATAGTAGTTCTCCGTCTCGGCGCCGGCATCACAGACCATCATGCGGCCTTCCTTCAGCACATTGTGGTGACCATGGTTGTGCAGCGTCTGACCATCCACACTAAGGATGACGGGGAACGACACGGGGCCGCCGCCCGACAATGAGAGACCTTCAACCACACCGGCGATTTCTTGTTCAACCATACCGGGTTTACACATCTTCATGGCGGTGGTGTGCATGTAATAGGCGGTGTTGGCGGCACGTTCCATCTCGGCGATTTCGAGCGCACTCTTAACCTCACGCATGGCGATGACGGCCTTGATGAGTTCAAGGCTGACATACTCCGACACCTTATTAATATGACAATTCAGCCATTCCGCGCATTGGATTTTAGTATCAGCGCGATAGGTGGGCAAAATATGGATTTGACGACCTTTGGCAATGGCTTGCTGAAGGTACTCGCCGAAGCGGTTGAAGTCGCGGCAGTCGGTAATCCCAATGCTATCACCTTGTTCCTTCAGTGAAGGCAGCGGACCGCACCAGATCACGTCATCGATGGTGACATCCACGCCGAAGAGAATCTCCTCGCCGCTTTCAAAGTCGATGACGCCGACCAAATCGGGATGCTTGAGGCCGAAGAAATAGGAGAAGTTGCTGTCCTGACGGTAGATGTAGGTGTTGTCGGGATAGTTGAAGGGCGCTTCGTTGTTGGCCGGGAAGAAGGCAATGCCCTTTGAGATCATCTTTTTCAATGTGGCGCGACGGCCACTGTAAACGTCTTTTGTAAACATAATTATTGTTGAATTAACTTCGTTGAATCTTCGATTTGTTGATTGTTTAATCGTTTAATTGTTGGTTTGTAGGGCTGTTACATCGTGGCAACCGAATTAAAACACCGCCGCACAAGCTTTTCTGATGTGGTCGAGGCGAGTCAAAAATGTGGTTTGGTTCATGGCCACAGCCATATTGTAGCGGGCTTGCATATTAATCAAAAGCTGTGGACTGATACCCAAAGCTGCCTCTACAATAAGAGCAAAATCGCTCGTTACGGGTCGTTTGCCGTTTAGTATTTCATTGAGCATGGTATATGAAACCCCCGTCAGTTCAGAGAACTTTTTTTGTGAAATGCCTCTGTATTCCAATTCTTCTTTGATTACATCCCCTGGATGGGTCGGTATTCGTTTGTTGTTCATTGTTTTAGCCTCCTATTGATAGTGGTTGGTGATGTCTGTGATCAAGCAAATGGTAACAATCGGTTCCGAGTCTGAATTGCTGACTTGAAATTCAAGCCTATAATGATAGTCAATACGGATTGAATAGTTGCCTGAACTTTCTAACGCTTCAAAATTCAGCGAATTAAGTGTAAACAATTCCTCAATCTTTGTCACACCGGCAAGTGTATCGATTCTTTTCTGATACTTTTTAATGACCTGTGGCTGGAATCGGTACTTCTTGCTTTTTGTTCGTCCCTGCTCATACAGCTCTTCCAAATACTCCTTATCGAATTTGATTTCCATAGCTTTATTGACTGCAAAAATACAAACAATTTCCGAATATTCACTAAAATAGTGAAGATTTTATTTTTTCAACATCGCTTCCTCTATCTCTTCGATTTCCGGGGGCAGGCCTTCAAACAAATTGATGGGCTCGTCCTCGGTGATGAGCAGGTCGTTCTCGATACGGATGCCAATGCCTTCTTCGCGGATGTAGATGCCAGGCTCGCAGGTGAGTATCATTCCAGGTTCAAAAGGTTTGAACTTGTCGATGCTGTCGTGCACATCGAGGCCGATATGGTGCGACATGCCGTGCATGAGGTATTTGCGCTCCAAAGGCTTGTTGGGGTCTTGATTCTTCACGTCTTCGGCAGTGAACAGTCCGAGTTTGATCATTTCCTGCTCCATCAGGCGGTGTGTAGTCTCATTGATTTCGTTGATGGTGCCGCCTGGACGGTAAAGCTTCGTGATTTCCTTCATCACGCGGAGGACAGCATTGTAGCAATCGGCTTGTCGTGGCGTGAACTTCCCATTAATAGGTATGGTACGGCTCAAGTCAGAAGAATAGTTTTTCAATTCACAGCCGATGTCGAAAAGCAGGAGGTCGCCATCGTTGAGCAGGCTCTGGTTCTTGGAGTAATGTAGGCAACAGCCATTCTTGCCACCCGCGATGATGGGCGCGTAGGCATGACCGGTGGCATTGTTTTGTTTGAAGATATATTCAATTTCGGCCTGCACCTCGTATTCATACATGCCAGGCTTGACAGTCTCAAGACAGCGGCGGAAGGCTTTCGCTGTGATGTTGCAAGCTTGTTGCGTGATGGCAATTTCCTCCTCCGATTTCTTCATGCGCAAGGCATTGAGAATCGGGGCTGTGCGGCCGTAGTTGTGCATCGGATATTTTGCTTGGACTTGCTGTACAAAGCGCTTTTGAATCGTCTCCACAGCGCATTCGTATTTTGGGTATTCGTAGCTGTTCAGGAAGATGGTATCACCATAGCCCGAAAAAACGATGTCGTTCAAGGTCATCCAGAAAGCGCCGCTGCCTTTCACAGTCTTGATACCCGAGAGCTCAGAGGCTTGTTTGGAGTCGAGCATCTCACCCTGCCAAGTGGCTTTCACCTCGTCGTACGGCTCGATGAAAAGAACTTCGTGCATCGTCTCGTCAGGATAGTCAGGTGCGATGATGAGGTAGGCATTCTCTTCATTGATGCCTGTGAGATAGAAAAAGTCAGACTGCTGGCGGAAGGGATAGAACTCATCTCCGTTGCGCGGCATGGCTTCGTTGGCGGTGAAGACGGCCACACACTTTGACGGCAGTTGCGCCGCAAAGTTGGCTCTGTTTCTAATAAAAAGCTTGTTGGAAATTTGCGTATTCATAATGATGCATTCATCGATTTTCAAGCTACAAAGTTAGAAAATTTCGATGATTTGGTGTTGTTATGAAAAAAAAGACTACTTTTGTCCCCAAATATTAACCTAAATCTATAATCAAATGAAGAAAAGTTTATTATTTGTCGGCCTTATGTTGGCCATGTCGCTGACCGTGTCAGCACAGAACAATGGTTTTGCCTTTGGTTTCAAATTGGGTCCTGGCTTTGACTGGACTGGTTCAACAACAGGTGGCGCCAAAAACGAAGGCCTAAGAACAGGTTTCGGCGTTGGTGTCGTTGCTGAGTACTATTTCGCTGACAACTATGCTATTGTCACTGGCGTCAATGTGAACATGAACCGTGGTCACTACAGCTTTGAGAATGCACGTTTTGCAATGGGAGAAGATTCGGTCACCTTTATCGAGAAGTATAATGTTGACAGAAAGTACAAGGCCACTATCTATGAGGTTCCGTTGATGCTGAAGATGATGACCAATGAACTGGGTAATCTCCCGCTTCGCGCTTTTGTTCAAGTCGGTGCCGGTCTCGGCTATGCCCAAAAAGTAAAGGTTCTGGATGACAATGCTGACGCTTATGCCGCCACCAACAAGGAATTCAGCAACCTCCGCGCTTCCTTGAAGATTGGCGCTGGTGCCCAGTATGCCATCGACCAATCCACCCGCGTCTTTGCTGGTGTTTATTTCTCGCACGACTTCATCAACAACATCAACTCCATCACTCCTAACCATTACAAGTTCTATAATGGTGACAAGGATCTTGGTGAACGCGAGACCAAGCTGAACGTTCTTCAGAACCGTATCGGTGTTGAAGTGGGTGTCCTCTTCTAAACCACCCTTATTCCTAGACACAAAGAGAGCGACCTTTCATTGAGGTCGCTCTCTTTATTTTTGTTATAAACAGGGTAAATTAGAGGAATTTAATACCCAAGGTCACCATAAACATGCTTTGTTTGGTGTTGTCAATGTTGCTGAAATCGAAGGTCTCGCCAAGTTGGGTATCGTTCAGCTTCTCGAACACTTTGCTCAAACCGAAGTTGTAGTTGACATCGAGCGTGAAACGTTTCAGCACATCAATGCCGAGGCCGGCTTGAAGACCCCAAGAGATGTTCTTAGGCTCAAAGTTCTGATCCGTGGTGGTGTTTTCTATTTCGGCCTCTTGACCATTAAGGGTATAAGTCTTGTCATACAAAGTCTGTGACTTCAGGACAAAGTTAGCGGTAGGACCCACTTGGGCACGCAAAGTGATGAGGTCAAGGTCGATGACATTGACGCCAATCAAAACCGGAACCTGAAGGTTCATCTGGTTCAAGGTGAGGTTGACATTGGCGCCCGTAGGAAGGTTGAACAGATTATCGCTTTCCACGCCGGTGACATGTCCGTCAAAGACATTGGAGGTCTTGAAATACAGCACTTCGGGCTGTACATAGATCCGTCCAACGGTCACGCGGCCAAAAAGACCCGCGGTGAAGTGATTGGAGAAGCTTGACTTGATGTCGGCTTTCTGATAGGAAAGCTTTGCGGTCTGGTAACCGATTTTCGGGCCGATGGCGATGTCGAAGCCGCCACCTGCGAATGCTGCGCTACCCATCATGAGCAGGGCTGCAATCAGTAAAAACGTCTTTTTCATTTTGATGAGTTTTAGTGATTTAATGGATATATTTGATGCAAAAGTAAGAATCATTTTTCAATTTTGGGGAAATGTCGACGAAAATAATTACTTTTGTAGGTCTAAATTTTGTAATTATGAGAAAAATATTGTTGATTATCAGTTTAGTAGCTGTGATTACCCTAGGAGCCAACGCTCAGACCAAAATCTCAAGGATTGGCATCAAATTGGGGCCGACTGTCAATTGGGCCAGCTCGGGCTCAACTGCAGCAAACAACGAGGGTATAGGCTTGGGCATCAATGCCGGGTTGGTGTACGACCAATACATTTCCAGCCATATCGCTGTCTCGACCGGCGTTGACATGAATCTTTTCCGCATGAAGTATATGTTCACTGACCATAGGTTTGTCGACGATTTCCTTGAAAAGACCAACGTCTCGGTGGAACGTCGGCTGAAAGCCACCAACGTCGAGATTCCACTCAAACTCAAGTTGAATGTCGATATCGTTGATTCCTTCAAAGCCTACGTGGAGGCCGGCGGCGGACTGAGTTTCAATTTGAAGGACTACGCCAAGGACAAATACGATTTCTATTGGGTGTCTTCCGAAGGAGATGAATATGTTGACTGCACCAATCAATACCGTCTGATGCAATTGTCGATGATTTTCGGATTGGGTGCCGAATATGAAATCAACAGGAATGTCAGTATGTTCGCGCAGGTGACTTTCGACCATGCCTTCTCCAACGCACTCGTCAGGTCTTTGGAAAAGCAGACGGGCAGCGTGATTCAAAACAACTTTATCGGAGTTGAGATAGGTATCCTTTATTGATGGCATAATAATCAATTCAAAATGAAAATAGCATTAGCCCAGCTCAACTATTGCATTGGCAATTTTGAGCAGAATACGAAGAAAATCATTGACGCAGCCTTACAAGCCAAAGCAGAAGACGCCGATTTGGTGGTGTTTTCCGAGCTCTCCGTTTGCGGATATTTCCCTTTCGACTGTCTGGAGTTTGACG
The DNA here is from genome assembly GCA_017651645.1 of Bacteroidales bacterium. The sequence goes on along the minus strand of JAGCCO010000018.1, from coordinate 9,861 downwards.
ACTTCATCGAAAAATGCCAAAAGGCATTGGACGAAATCGCCGAGAAGTGCCACGACATCCCTGTATTGGTAGGCGCTCCTATACGTAACGATAATGAAGGGCAAAAGCCTTTGTTCAATGCAGCCGTGTTCCTGTATCAGAACCAACGTCAGGTATTCAAGAAGAAGTTCATCGGCGACAACCCCCTGTTTGATGAACGCAAGTATTTTGAGCCATCACACGATGAAGAGCACCTGCTGGAATGGTCGGGACATCGCATCGCGGTCACTTTGGGCGACGACTTGGCCAACCATGGCGATGATCCCATCTTGATGGAAAACAGGATGGACGAGCTCAAAAAACTCAGTCCGGAAATGGTCGTTGCTTTGGCAGCCTCGGCATTCGATTACACCATGCCACGCTACCGCAGCAATGTCTTGCGCCAAACCGTGTTGAAGCACGAATTGCCTTTGGTGATGGTCAATCAAGTTGGAGCGCAGACGCATCTGATCTTTGACGGCGGTTCGATGGCCTTCGCCAGCAATGGCTACATCGACACTGCCCTACCCTTCTTTGAGGAAGCGGTCAAGATGGTTGACACCGACACCTTACATCTTTTCCGCACCGCCGAAGACCGCTTGGTCATCCCCGAGAAGATGTCTTTGATTCACGATGCGTTGGTGATAGGGGTGTGCGACTATTTCCACAAGATGGGTTTCAAAAACGCCATCGTCGGTCTATCCGGTGGTTTGGATTCCGCCTTGGTGACCTATTTTGCCGCCAAGGCCATCGGGCCTGAAAACGTTCGGGTGGTATTGCTTCCATCGCAGTTCTCCACCGACCATTCGGTAAGCGATGCCGTGGCATTGGCCGAAAAGTTAGGGGTGCGTTATGACACAGTTGCCATCAAACCGCTTTTCGACAGTTTTGACACAGCCTTGAAGCCTTTCTTTGAAGGTCGTCCTTTTGATGTCACCGAAGAGAACCTTCAGGCTCGTATCCGTGCTGTCATCTTGATGGCTTTCAGCAACAAGTTCGGCAATGTGCTGCTCAACACAAGCAACAAGTCGGAGGCCTCGGTGGGCTATGGAACCCTCTATGGCGACATGTGTGGCGGCTTGTCGGTCATTGGTGATGTCTATAAATCAGAAGCCTACGAACTGGCTCGTTTCATCAACAAAGAAGAGGAAATCATTCCATGGCATACTATCGACAAGGCACCATCCGCCGAGTTGCGTCCCGACCAAAAAGACAGCGACAGCCTCCCGGAATACAGCCTGCTCGACCAGATTCTGTACCAATACATCGAGTGTTCAAAGTCGCCAGAGGAAATCATCGCCCAAGGTTTTGAGAAAGCGGTGGTTGAGCGGACCATCAAGATGGTGAACCGGAACGAGTTCAAGCGTCATCAGGTGGCGCCCATCCTGCGCGTTTCGCCTCGTGCTTTCGGATCGGAAAGGTTAATCCCCATTGTGGCGAAGTTCAGTTAAACCACCTAAACCATCGAGCCGTGAAAATCATCAATTTTGCAGAGACCAACAGCATCATCAACCAATATGTGGCTGAGTTGAGGGACATTAGGGTGCAAGCCGACCGCAACACCTTCCGTCACAACCTGCAGCGCATCGGTCAGATGATGGCTTACGAAGTGAGCAAGACCCTCCAGTATTCGGAAAAGACCATCCAGACCCCGTTGGCGTTAGCCAAGGCCAAAACGCCTGATGATGATATCGTGCTGGCCACCGTGTTTCGTGCCGGCCTACCTTTCCATCAAGGCTTCCTCGACGTATTCGACCATGCGGGCAATGCTTTCGTCTCCGCCTACCGCTATTATCTTGACGAAAAGCATGAGAGTGTCGGCATCAAGGTGGAGTATTTGGCCGCGCCCGACCTCACCGACAAGACCGTCATCATCGCCGACCCCATGTTGGCCACAGGAGGCAGTCTGGAACTGGCCTACCAAGCCCTCTGTACAAAAGGTATACCCAAACACCTGCACTTGTGTTGCGTCATCGCTGCCCAAGACGGCATCGAGAATATAAAGAAACTGTTCAAACCACTTGACAATGTCACACTATGGTGTGCCGCCATCGACCCGATACTGAATGAACACAAATATATTGTGCCTGGCTTGGGTGATGCTGGCGACCTCGCCTATGGCGACAAGATCTGAATGGCTGTGTCACCTTATACGAATGGACCCCGAAAGCTCAGCTCTCGGGGTTCATTCATTTTTACTCAAAACCTTCGACTTCATCATTCAAACGAGGCGATGGCCTTCTTGATGATCTCGATGGCTTCGCGGAGCTCAGCCTCGGTGATGACCAAGGGCGGAGCGAAGCGGATGATGTGCTGATGGGTGGGCTTGGCCAGCAGGCCGAGGTCACGCATCTTGAGGCACACGTCCCAAGCTTCCTTGCCATCTTTGGGTTTGATAATCACGGCGTTGAGCAAGCCTTTACCACGCACCTTCTCGATCATCGGGCTCTTGATCTTGCTGATCTCCTCGCGGAAGATCTTACCGAGACGCTCAGCGTTCTCCATCAGGTGCTCTTCTTTGATGACTTCAAGGGCGGCGATGGACACGCGGGCAGCAATCGGGTTACCACCGAAGGTGGAGCCGTGCTCACCAGGCTTGATGTTCAACATAATGTCGTCGTCAGCCAAGACGCAGCTCACCGGCACCACACCGCCACCGAGGGCCTTGCCCAGGATGAGGATGTCGGGGCGCACGCCTTCGTGGTCGCAGGCCAGCATCTTACCCGTACGGGCGATACCGCACTGCACCTCGTCGGCCATGAACAGCACGTTGTATTTCTTGCAGATGTCGTAGCACTTCTTCAGGTAGCCATCATCTGGCACATATACGCCAGCCTCACCTTGGATGGGCTCCAGCAGGAAACCAGCGATTTCGTTGCCTTCCTTTGCCAGCACCTTTTCCAGAGCGTCGGGGTCGTTGTAAGGGATGCGGATGAAACCGGGAGTCATGGGGCCGTAGTTGGCGTAGCTCTCGGGGTCGTTACTCATCGTGATGATGGTGATGGTACGGCCGTGGAAGTTGCCTTCGCAGCAAACAATCTTCACCTTGTCGTTCGGGATACCCTTCTTGACGACACCCCAACGGCGGGCGAGTTTCAGACCCGTCTCGTCGGCTTCGGCGCCCGAGTTCATGGGCAGCACCTTGTCGTAGCCGAAGTATTCAGTCACATATTTCTCCCACACACCAAGTGCGTCGTTGTAGAAAGCGCGGCTGCTGAGGGTGAGGCGTTCGGCCTGGTCGGTCATGGCCTTGATGATCTTCGGGTGGCAGTGACCTTGGTTAACAGCGGAATAAGCCGACAGGAAGTCGAAATACTCTTTGCCTTCGACGTCCCACACCTTGGCGCCCTTACCCTTGGCGAGGACGACCGGCAGCGGGTGATAGTTATGGGCACCGTACTTGGCTTCCAGGTCCATAGCTTGTTGTGATGATGTGATTTTCTCGATCATGATTTGTTATTTAAAGATTTAAGATTTAAAGATTCAAAATTCGTAATTCAAAAGGGACTGCAAAGGTAGGGTTTTATTTTCAAGGTTTTACACTTTTGCCCGTTTTTTCCGAACAATTTTGTAGGCAACAAACAAAACCACCACGAAAAGCACGATGGCCAACAGTCCGAAGAAGGCCAGGCGGTAGTGGTTACGTTGGGATTGGAGGGTTTGAATTTGCTTGTTTTGGGAGTCGTATTGAGAAAGAAGACCTTGCGCTTCTTCTTGGATTCGTGACAATTCCTCACTTAATGCGTTGTTTTCATTGACTATCCATAAATAGTGATCTTGCATCAAGCCTAATTCCTTCTTCATCTCCATCAGCTGACCTAATCGAGCATAATCAGCTATTAAATAAGGTCGAACCGTGTTGACATACAACTGATTGCCCTTATCAGAGGCCAAATCCAAACACCTTTTCAGATAGATTGCCGAAGTCGTGAAGTCGCCTATTTCGTTATAATGGATACCCAAATGCTTATAAGCATCTAAAACCCCATTCTTGTACCCCAATAATTCGGATGTGTGCAAAGCTGACTGATAGAAACTCACAGCATCCTTATCCTTGCCCAAACGCTTCAAAACATTGGCCAATTCGATTTCGTCTTCCACCAAAGTAATTTCGTCCCCGACATTTTCGGCACACACAATCGATTTGCGGAGATAGTGCATGGCTGAATCATAATTGACACGACATGTTGCATACAACGTACCCAGATTTTGATAGGCATGGGCCAAAGAAGCCTCGTCTTCGAAATGCGCAAAGACTGGTATCGCCTTCCGAAGCAACAACTGGGCTTCATCAAACTGTTGTCTTTCTACATGGATGTTACTGATGTTGTTATCGCACTGAGCCATGGAGAGCGTATCTTGCACCAACGCATATCTTTGGCGGGCATCCTGAAAACATTCCATGGCCTTATCAAGGTCATCCTGCTGAAAATGAATGTATGCCAAATTATTGATAACGTCCGCACAATTCAATTCGTCTCCGAGATTTTCAGAAACGGACAAGGCCTGTTGGAAGGTCGACAAAGCCAAATCCAAATCACCTATCAGAAGCTCGACACGGCCTTTGTGATTCAAGGCATACATCCGCCATTCCGAATCCTCCTTACCCTCAAGCAACACCAAAGCTTTTTCAAAATGTTCGTGAGCCAAATCGAGATCATAATGATTCATGAAACTGATGCCAAGCTTCCAGTGTGTCCACGACAACAAATCCTCGTCACTGAGTTTTTCAGCTACAGCGACAGCAGCCTCTCCCAAAGAAATGCAATCGTCGTATGACACATTATACATCGCTCTTGCCAATTCCGTCATTGTTTCAACCCTCCTAACGCCTTCCTGTTTCGCCATAACACTTTGCAGGCTGTCAATGACTCGCATCTCATTGCTTTGTGCGACACAAATTGAGGCAAGAGCAATGAAAACCAATATGTTAATCAACCGCTTCATCAAAGAAACATGTTATAACGTCTTTCGTCAAAGATGGTCGTGCTTTCGCCGTGGCCGGAGAAGACCTCTGTGTCATCGGGCAAGTGGAACAGCCTTTCGATGATGTTTGTGCGAAGCTGCTCGTAGTTGCCGCCAGGCAGGTCGGTGCGCCCGATGCTGCGGCAGAAGAGCGCGTCGCCAGTGAAGACCCAGCCTTCGATTTCGGCATAGAGGCTGATGCTGCCGATGGCATGGCCCGGTGTGCTGATGACCTCGAGGGTGCTCTCCCCTACTTTGATGATTTCGCCGTCCTCAAGATCACGGTCGGGCAGGTCAAAACTGCCGTCTGTAGGAAGTCCAAACCAAGTGGCCTGCTGCTTGGCATGAGTGTAGTCGTTTTTCACATTGGGATGCGCCGCCACGGGGATGCCGTAACGCTTCTTGACCGCACTGTTGCCGATGATATGGTCGATATGACCATGAGTGCTGATAATCATCAGCGGCTTGAGGCGATGTCTGTCGATGAAACCGAAGAGTTCGTTTTCCTCAGATGCATTGGAGCAGCCTGGGTCGATAAGGACACAATCTTTTGTATTGTCGTCATAAACGACATAGGTGTTTTCCGCGAAGGGATTGAAGACGAATTGTTCGAGTTTGAGCATGATTAAAATTTTGACGCGGCCCTTCGACGGGCTCAGGGACCGCTGGAACATGTGTTTTTCGGGGCAAAGGTAGGGATTTTTCCGCAGTATTATAAAGAATTTGCCTATCTTTGTCCGCTAATTTGGTATTAATGCAGTCGAGAATACGATACGCGATGCTGTTGCTGCTGCTCATAGCCGCAGCCCCGATGGTCCATGCCCAGTTCTACAACGGCATGAACATGCCCTTCGGGAAGAACCGCGTACAGTGGGGCGATTTCCATTGGTCGTACTACATGAACGACAACTTCGATGTGTATTTCTACCAAGGTGGTAACGACCTCGCCCGTTATGCGCAGGCATACGCCAAAGACCAGATCCCTCAACTTGAGACACGCCTCAACAGCCGTTTCGGAAAGAAGATTCAATTCATCGTCTTCAATAGCAAGGGTGATTTCAAGCAGAGTAACATCGACCTCGAGGAAGAGGAAAACGGCAACACTGGCGGTATCACCAAAATCATCGGTTCCAAGGTCATCCTCTACTTCGACGGCGACTACACTCACTTCGAGGGACAAATCAGGGAAGGCATCGCAAGGCTGCTGTTCAGTCAGGTGATGAACGGCACCTCTGTAGGCTCCCAAATTCGCAGTTCTTACCGCTACGACATCCCGCAGTGGTTCCAAGACGGCTTGATAGCCTATATTGCCGGCAACTGGGACTGCCACAAGGAAGCCCAACTACAACGTGGCATCACATCGGGCAACTATAAAAAAATCAACCATTTGCGTGACGACGACGCTTTGATTGCAGGCTATTCGTTTTGGAACTTCATCGACGAAAAATATGGCAGCAGGTCGTTCAACGATATCATGACTTTGGCCGAAAACACGCAAAATGTGAAAAAGTCGCTGCTCTACGTCACTGGCAAAGAGTACAAAACGTTGATTGAGGAATGGTTTGCTTTTTACAAAGCCCGTTACGAGACCCTTCTGACCCATCAACCCACCGAGCCGATGCGCCTGAGATACAAGAAGTACCGCACCTTCACACAGCCTGCCATCAGTCCGAACGGGAAATACATCGCCTACGTCAGCAACGACGAGGGCAAAATCCGCCTTTGGCTCGAAGACCTGCAAAACGGCAAACGACAACAGCTCTTCAAGGCAGGCTACCGCTCCGACGAGAACATCGACACCAGCTTCCCATTGCTTGCCTGGCATCCCAACGGAGAGATCCTGTCGTTCATCCTGGAAGAAAAAGGCAAAATCCAATTGGTCAACCTCGATGTCAACACAGGCAAGAAAGCTAGCACCTACCTCTTCGACTTCCAGAAGGTCAGTTCGTTCTCATACGCCCACAAAAGTCGAAAGATTGTACTCGCAGCCACCCGCATGGGCAAACCCGACATCTACGTCTATAACCTGTTTTCCAACACTTTGGAGCAAATCACCAATGACTGGCACACCGACCTAAGCCCCGTCTTCACCTTTGATGACCGCCAGATTGTATTCAGTTCGAACCGCCAAAACGACACTTTAAAAACCGACGAACCTATCGGCTTCCAGAACAAACAGTTTGACCTCTACGCATACAACTACAATAACAAAGGTGCCTTGCTCCAAAACCTGACACAACAGCGTTTTTCCAACAACATCCTGCCTGAGCCATTGAAAGACGGAAGTCTGCTCTACCTAAGCGACACGAGCGGCTACTATAACCTCTACCAAATCCGTTTTGACAGCGCCATCAGCCATATTGACACGATTGTACATTACCGCTATTTCGGCAAGAAAGAACGGCTCACAGACTACGTTGCCAACATCATTGACTACAGCTACCAGCCCCGCGACCACAAAGCCGCCTTACTGATGGCTGACAAAAACGGAGAGAAATTCTTCATGTCGCCTATCCTGCGTGGTCACGAACAAGGCATCAGCCAGCTAAGTCCCTACGCGCAGAAACGGCTTTTTGACGAACTGGTACAAAAGGAGAAAGACACAATCATAGAGCCTATCTCGAAGCACCGATTCTCAACCAGTTACCGCTATGCCAGGCGCAAAAAACAAATCAACGGACCTATTGGTGGCGATTCCATCCAACAAGTCGCGCAAGGTCCCACCACTGCTCCCAAACCCAAGCAGAAAGACACTATTCAGCGGCCCAACAACTACTATGTGGAGCTCTTTGCCGACCAGCTGATGAGCCAAATCGACTTCACCAGCATGAACTACAGCTACCAGCCTTTCAGCGGTGGCACCTCTCCTATCTATCTCAACTCAGGCTTCAACGTCTTCCTCGGCACCACGATGAAAGACCTGATGGAAGACTATAAAATCGACTTGGGCGTAAAGCTCAACACCACCCTCACCAATAATGAATACATGCTGCGCTTCAGCGACTTCAGCAAGCGCATCGACAAAAGCATCACCCTGCACCGTTATGTCACTGAAAACTATTCCAAATTCTATTACCGCACCTTCACCAACGAGGCTTTCTACACGTTGAGTTATCCTTTCAGCGAAATCTTAAGCCTGCGGGGAACGGCCATCTACCGCCTCGACCACCAGGTGAACCTGTCCATTGACGACTACAGCCTTGCCGACAAGGATGTATACGATAACTGGGGCGGCCTAAGGGCTGAACTCGTTTACGACAACTCCAAGAAACTTGGGACCAACCTACTTGTCGGGACTCGGGGGAAAGTCTTTGCGGAATATTACCAGCGCATCGCGAGAAACACCAACAACATGGTGATGGTTGGCTTCGACTACCGCCACTACACCCGCATCAGTCGCAACTTCATCTGGGCCAACCGTATCGCAGGAAGCAGCTCGTTCGGACAACAAAAACTCATCTACTACATGGGTGGTGTGGACAACTGGATCCTAGCCTCTTTCGACCAAGGCACGCCTGTCGACTACACACAGAACTACGCCTACCAAACCCTGGCCACCAATATGCGCGGCTTCCAACAGAATATCCGTAATGGTAACAACTTTGTGGTCTTGAACAGCGAACTGCGCTTCCCCGTGTTCAGCTATTTCATGAACCGACCCATCAACATGAAGTTTATCAAGGATTTTCAAATCGTGGCCTTTGGTGACCTAGGCACGGCTTGGACAGGCTGGAATCCTTACGACCCGAGCAATTCATTGTACAACACGCACATTAGCGATGGCAACTTGGACATCATCGTCACAGAACTGAAAGAGCCTTTGGTAGGCGGCGTCGGCTTTGGTCTGCGCACGACCGTGTTAGGCTATTTCGTCAGAGGCGACATGGCTTGGGGAATACAAGACGGACAAATCGCGAAAAAACCGCGATATTATCTGTCGTTCAATCTGGATTTCTGAATCAGCTTACTTCACCCTGATGGTTTGACCAGCTTTCAGCACCTTGTTCGCCCTGATGCCGTTGAGCTTGCAGAGTTTACTGACCGTTGTCCCGTGCTTTTTAGCAATCTTGCCCAAACTGTCTCCTTTCCTCACCTTATAATACACCTTCTTGGACTTGCTTGCCGTGTCTTTCGGGGTCTTCTTTGAAGCTGCCAAAGACTGTTGATCGGTCTGTCCGTAATGCGAGTTGATGTTGAAATAGTGTTTTTTCAAAACAAACTCCTCAGAACGGAGCGTCCCACGTTCAAAGTCGAAAATACGCTCCGGATCGAAGCTTTGGCCCATATAGCGGGTCTCGAAATGGAGATGAGGACCGGTAGAGCGTCCCGTCGAGCCACCATAACCAATCAACTCACCTGCCTTGACGATATCGCCGCTCTTAACGAGGCGTTTTGACAAGTGTCCATAATAAGTCTCCAGCCCATTGACGTGTCTGATGACGATGACATTGCCATAGCCTCCCGACATGCGGGTAGGCATATCTACGCGCACCACACCGTCGAAGGCGGCATAGATTGCATCGCCAGTTTCCAAACCGATATCAACGCCCTTGTGTGCGCGGCGCCATCTGAATTTAAACTGTGAAGTCACCGGACCGGGATGCGGGATGCAATACCCATGCACGGAATCCACAAGGGTGATGGTCACTGACTCGGGAAGATCCGCCAAGGCAATGTCCTTATAACTATGTATGGATTCCGTATCCCAATGATCGTCACTCAATGAATCAGGAATAGCTGGCTTTTCGATGTTGTAATACAGCCATGTGTTGTTGTCGAAAAGAATCACCTTGCGAAACTTATCGAAAGTGTAGAGGGTATCGATAGGGATAGGAATGTTTTCAGAAAGCTCTTCCTCCTCTTCTTCCTCCTCCTCTT
>JAGCCO010000212.1 GCA_017651645.1 Bacteroidales bacterium | reverse complement strand
TTGTGTGTCGGGCATGACACTAACCTAGCTGGTTCAACCCCAGCCGCGGGTATTTACCGCCAAGCGAAGCGAACGGCAAGTCGTTGCCAGTAATGGCAAGGATGGAGGAAGCCATGTAGCGAGACTCTCGAGCCTACGTACAGAAACTTGGTACAAGGCTAAATGGGAAAGGATAAGACTGCAAGACAAGTCGAAGTCCGAATGGTAAACGTATCCCCCAAGACAGTAAACCAAGAGGTTGTGGAGTCAGAAGGTTAGTGCCTTACCCCGAGAGGCCCATCCAGCGTGTGTTCACGTGCGATAAAAAGCTCATGGGTGGGAGTCAGCTGAGCCCATAGTAGGTGACTCACCAATCGCCGAAGGGGTTAATGTATATATAGTGCAAATCGCTGTAAGCAATGCGATGGCAGTCCGAATGTGAGGTAGAGCAGATGTGGAAGAATCGTAATTTTCCTATGCTGGAAGTATCTGGGACAATCCATCGTATATTTACAAGCAGACCGAAGAGCAGCAAAATGGAATTAATTGACGAGATTGTAGAAGCAAGAAACTTCTGGGAAGCCTGGATGTCAGTCAAGCGCAACCATGGTGCAGCCGGTATCGACAAGATGCCGGCCGAAGAGCTTGACGCGTACCTCCCGAAACACATGGATGAGATAGCCCAATCCATACGTGAGAAGAGATACAAGCCATCCCCCGTAAGACGTGTCTATATTCCCAAGCCCAACGGCAAGCAGCGTCCGCTGGGTATCCCTACGGTGATTGACCGTGTAGTCCAGCAAGCCACGGCGCAGGTGCTGAGCAGGGTCTATGAGCCGATATTCAGTGACTCCAGCTATGGTTTCCGTCCTCATCGCAGTTGCCACATGGCAATACGTAAGGCATTGGAATACATGAACGAGGGATATGAATGGGTGGTTGACTTCGACATAGAGAAGTACTTCGACACGGTCAATCACGACAAATTGATTTCAATCCTGAGAGAGCAAGTCAATGACTCTGCAACTCTCCACCTAATCCGCTCCTTCCTAAAGGCAGGTGTGATGGAAGAAGGACTGGTGCATGCGACCGACGAGGGAGTTCCCCAAGGTGGCTGCATATCTCCGATACTTTCCAACATCTATCTTGACAAACTCGACAAGGAACTAGAAAGCCGAGGCTTGCGTTTCGTGCGCTATGCCGATGACTTCGATATATTTGTCAAGAGCGAGAAGGCTGCGGACAGAGTGATGGCATCGGTAAGCAACTGGCTGGAGCGGAAACTACGCCTCAAAGTCAGTGCAACCAAAACCAAAGTAGTAAGACCAACGAAAAGCACTTTTCTAGGCTTTACATTTTGGAAGAGCAGCAAGGGCTGGGAATGCAAACCTACAGACAAGGCCAAGGAGAAGCTGGAGTGCAAGATCAAGCAGCTCCTCTTGCGTAAAAGAGCGAGCGCTCAACCCTTGTCCTTCGTATTCACGAGACTGAACCAAATCATACGTGGATGGGTCAACTACTATCATATAGGCAGCATGGCCATGTACCTTCGTGACAAGTTCAGTCCCTGGATGCGTCACAAGGTGAGGGTAGTGATTGTGAAGCAGTGGAAGAAGCGCGGAACCATCTACAAGAATCTGTTACGGCTGAAACGGATAGTCAACAGCAACATTGACGAAACGTCAATCTATCAGGCCGCAATGACCAGACTGGGATGGTATCGCCAATGCGGACAATCCGTCTTCAACTATCTGCTCAGTCCCAAGGTGCTTGCAATGCCCAAGGTGAACAGGACTGATAAAAGAAAGAGCCGACCAGGCTTAGTCGACCCTTATTCTTTATATCAGAATTTGCGAACTCCTATAT
>JAGCCO010000211.1 GCA_017651645.1 Bacteroidales bacterium | reverse complement strand
TTGTAGTAGCCTGATTTAGGTTGACTACCTTATTGTCTAAACCCCAGGATAGGTTGACTCGGTTAAACGTTAAAACTTTTTTATGTTGACTGTTGTCGCTTAACCCTGCTACGGGTTGACGGTGTAGTCATTAACCCTGATCTTGGTTGACAGGGTGCAAAAGTAAACAATTTCCAGGGATTATGCAAGAAGAAGATATGGATTTTTCTTCTTGTATACCCTGTGATTGTCTGATGTGATGACTATTCCGGATATTCTTTTTCATTTTCATGTACTACTATAAAAATTATTGCTAAGCACTTATGGCAAGGTGGATGGGAGCAGGCTGCGTTACTGGTGTTGCCACTTCTGTAGCCTGTGCCTCTGCTTGCTTTGCCTTGATATGTTCCTGCCTATGGCTTTTCCAGTGTTTCTTCAGCTCCCCGGTACAGTTGGCTGCTTCCCTTGGGGTCATCATGTCGATGCTCATGTGGGGACGTTCCTCATTATAGAAGAGGACGGCAGCGGCTATGGCGGCAATCACCTCGTCAAGGGACATAAACCTCATACTCTTCAGCAGTTCGTTCTTCATCGTGTTGTTGATACGCTCAGCCTGAGGATTCTCCTTGGGATCTCCGTCCTCGGTCATACTTATCTTGATATTATATTCCTTCAGCAGTCCCACATAATCCTTGCTGGCGTATTGGACGCCACGGTCCGAGTGGTGTATCAGCATCATGGCCTCCTTGGGTATATCCTTAATGCGTTCCAAAGCCATCTGCAAGGCACGTATCGGATATAGCGTATCCAAGGTCGGTCCTACGCTCCAGCCGACAATCTCCTCTGTATATGCATCCAGTATCAGGGACAGATAACAGAAGCAATAGCCACCGTTGTTCAGCCATATCGGAATATAGGTGATGTCGCTTACCCACAGCTGGTTAGGGGCCGTCGGGATAAAATCCTTTATCAGGTTCTTATAGACGGGAAGACTGTGCCTGGAGTCTGTTGTCCGAGGCTTCCGCATACGTTTCCTGACCTTCAGGTTGTATCTGTCTATAAGCTTCTCAAAGCGGTCACGCCCCATGGGATAGTTGCCTGTAAAATCCCGCTTGTACATATTCCACAGTTTCTTGCCGCCCATCCCTGGATCTTTCTTGCGCACATCAAGGATATAAGACAACGCAAACTCCTCCCGTGCAAGTCTTCTCAGCTGAACATCCTCGTCTCTTTTGAAATAAGCCTGCTTCGATACACCAAGCAGCCTGCACTGGCCCTCTATAGGATATTTAAGAGGATCCAGTGCATGCAGGCTCGTTACTGCTTGGTGCCAGCTTTTTTTCGGATGGGAATCTTAAACTGCTCCTCTGCAACATTGATAATCTTATTGTACAGATCTGCACGCATGGATTCCTCCTTAAGAGCCTTACGCAGGCGGGCAACCTCTGCCTTCAGTGACTCCTTGTCACTGGGAACCGGAGAATCCACAGACTCTAACACTGCCTGCTTCTTCCTTTTTTCTTCTGCCTGTTTCATACGCTTACTCTTGTAACTCGGGTTTTCGGCTACAAAGGTACGAATCCATTCTGAAATAGTCCAATTTGAGACAGGAATAATTTTAGAAATCTGTTTCCATCCCATGTGCTTATCACGATAAAGTGCTATCACTTTGTCGTAATAAAGTCTTTGTTTTTCTGTTCGATAATACTTCATAATGTTGACTTCTATGAGTCAACTTTTTCCAGGCTAAGACACCTCACCTAGACCTCACCCAGACCTCACCTAGACCTCACATGATGGGTGGATGTTACCTCTATGGTAGGTCTAGGTTAGGTCTCGAAAATAGACCTAACGTGGTAAAACACCTGTGGGAATAGGCGTTTTGGAGGACGAGGTTACCTCTTGACCTTTTTT
>JAGCCO010000210.1 GCA_017651645.1 Bacteroidales bacterium | reverse complement strand
TGTGGTATCATTATCTGATTGCCGTGGCGTGGTTCGTGTTCGTATTCTGGCTCTGCTTCCGTTCGCCTATTTACTGGGGTTTAGGCAAAAAGGATGGCTATCAGTTCACAGAGCAGTCGGCGTTTGGATTCTTTAAGCACTGATAATCATTAAATATGTAAAACAATTACAGATTAAATTAAACAAATGATATAAATATTAAATACAATGGATTATAATGATATAATAGATAAAGGATTCGTCGGAGAACCTTATAGTGCATTTTTTGATGTATGGCCGTGGATGGGACTGGGTGCTGCTATAGTGCTGCTGATACTCCTTTTCTGCACCCATTGGCTGAGGTCAGATAAGACCAAAAGTAGATTCTTTGACCCTGTGTCGTTGGCTTGGATGGCAGTTGTGGTTTATCTGTTGCACAATGTGGAAGAGTATGGTTGTGACCTATATGGCAACAAGGTGGCATTCGCCATTTTCATGGAGCAGTTGTTGGGTATGCATGCCAGCGAGGCTTCGTGCCTTTGCACTAATCTGTGTTTTGTATGGATAGTTGGTCCGCTGACGGCAGTGTTCGTGCAACGCGGTTATTACAGCATGGCGGCAGGCATGGCAATGTTTGAATTGGTGAACGGCTCAATGCATGTGGGGCAAATGATAAACCTCGGTTGTTATAATCCGGGTGCCTTGAACTCGCTGGTGATGTGTCTGCCATTGGGTATTTGGACGTTGTATGCACTATACGGAAAGGCTAAATGGCCGAAGATAGATATGCTTTGGCTGTTACTAAGCGTACTGTTTTATCATGTAGTGCTAATTGGCGGTCTCCTTGGAGCAATCAAGATAGGTCTGCCAGATTGGGGACAAGGTTTGGTGATGGTATTGGACGCATGCTGCTTGTTCTATTTCTGGTGGCTCATCGGACACAAAAGAAAAGCCAATGAATAAATTGATTACAAAAAAGACTACTGAAGCATTAATATATTTTTACGAATTGTTTTAATCAAAAATAAAAGAACATTTAAATATAGTATTATGTGGAAATTCATGAAACACTACGCATTGGAAATCTACACCGTGATAGCCATGCTGCTCATTACCTTGGTGGCTATGTTTATGCCAGAACTGACCACCATCCAAAAATTTGTGGTCTTTTTGAGTTTCTTGTTCATCTTGCACGAATGGGAAGAAGGGCATTACCCAGGTGGTTTTCTTGACCTTATCATTCAATTGCTACAACGAAACATTGACGAAGAAACGAAGCGCGGTAGTCGTTTGGTGACAGCAGTTCTCATCTTTGCATTAACTATCGTCCCCTTCTTTCTCGGCGATGCCTATCCGATGTTTGCGGTTGCAGTGGCCACCTTTTGCATCTTCGAGGGCTTCATCCATATCGCAGGTATCCGTATTTTTAGGCTGAAGAAGTTCTACACGCCAGGCATGGTGACGGCTGAGATTGAGGCAATAACTGGCATTGCACTTATTGTCCATTTAGCCGTTAATCACCTCGGGGCGTGGTATGACTATGTTTGTGGCCCCTTCATCTTCCTAGCTTGCTTTG
>JAGCCO010000209.1 GCA_017651645.1 Bacteroidales bacterium | reverse complement strand
TGCTTTGTCTGAATAAAAGAATAGAGAGCGATCAGTCAATCAAAAAACTGCGGGGATAGAAATCACTGTAGAAGCGGCCATCAATCGCTGTGAACTTCAGCACACAGTAGTTTGGATCCGTCACACCGCCGGGATAGTATTGTGTGTCACCCTTGCGCCAAATCATCTCCTTCGATGCGGCATCAGTCAGCACCTCCATCGTACCACGAAGCATCATGCCCATAAAGCCCTTTTCGTCGCAGAAATAGATGCAGGCCTTGGGATTGGCCTTGTAGTGTGCCACACGGAGCGAGAAGGTGTTGGTGGTGAAGTAGAACGTCTTGATGCCCTCTCGCTTTCGAGGTGCCAGCATGGCTTTGGTACAAGGGAATCCTTCTTTGTCGACGGATGAGATATAGGCGATGGGAAGCGTGTCTGCCATCTTGGCAATGAGGTCTTTTACGCCTTTCAAAGCAGGATTTTCAGGCATCTCATCATCGCCGATCATTAATTCTTTGCGCCAACGTTTCAAATGAGGGAAATACATCTTCATTTGTCCGATATACTCCTCTTTGGTCATGGGCTGGGGCAGGTTCTTGTTGACCTCGTCCACGAACTGGGCGCAAAATGCGATCATTTCTTCCATCGTGCAGTCCTGCAAGAATTTTCCATCCTTGTAGCAGTAGATGCAGTAATCTTCATTCTTGGTTCCGTCGGCATTCGTGCCGAGGATTTCATCGGTAAGCGGCATTCCGCAACTCTGGCAAAACTTCTGTTCCATCATTATTCTTTACATTCTATTCTTTCTGTCGGGGCCGCTCCAGGTGTCAAAGTGATACACCTTCTTGCCGGATACCCGGGATCTTGCATCACATTGAGTTTCTTCCTTGGTATTATCGTCCGATTCTTCTTCCGAATATCTCGCAGACCAGCCTTTTCTCTCCGGATTCGGGAAGCCTGACGTTTTCCCAATGGAAACTGTCAGCCGTGATGTCGGAGAAGATCCAATAGGCGTCTTTCTCGGAAAGGACCTTTCCGACGAGTTTGTCGCCCTGCTTGGTGAAACACAGCCTTTTCATGCAGTGGTCACAGGTATACACCACGTCGTAGTATCCTTCAGCTTTGTTGAACATTCTGAGGGATGATCCATATTCACCGTCGGGCTGTGGTTCGGCTTCTTTGGTTGCTCTTGAAGGGAAGATAAAGATATCCTGAACGCCGGCGCCTTCCAAAATCCTGCGGAAAATCCATTCCCCCTTGACATGGCGTTTGTTACCAGCGGCAGGCTCGTCGTAATAATCACAGTCCCAATCGCCCAGGAGCGGGGCGAACCAATCGTATTCGTCGGGTATTTTGTCGGTCTTGTCGCTTAATAACGCGTCAATGAAGCTATCCATCATTTATCTCTCCACAGAAGCGGAACACTTGGTCCTTGTCATCGTACCGATGCGAACCCATTCTTTCTTTTCCATCAGTTCAAAGGTATGCTTTTAATCGTAAATAACCAATTCTTTACAAAGTATTCTTAGTGTCTTGTCAAGAACCAGCTGGATAAAAAGGCGAACAGGCCGCAGGGGTGTTGTCTTTCTTGAATATACGGTGACCTTGTTTTGCTGTTGTTTTTGAGAATTAGTAAGTTTGTACAGATAAAGCGTAATTCAATGGTTTCAGACATCATCAAAAATATCGCGGTCGTTGGCGCTGGCAGTTTCATCGGTGGAGCAGCAAGGTATCTTGTCTCACTGATGATGAAAGGCGCCAGTAAAGGGTTTCCCTGGGCAACGCTTGCCGTGAACCTTGTCGGCTGCTTCCTGATTGGGCTTTTGTGGGGGCTGTTCAGCCGCAACGCCAGCGAGGGTGGCATTTGGGCCTTGTTCCTGACCGTGGGGCTTTGCGGAGGTTTTACCACCTTCTCGACTTTCTCAAAAGAGGCGCTGATGATGTTGCAATCCGGAAACATCTGGGGTTTTGCGGCATACATTGCTTTGAGTGTCATTGCCGGTGTGACTTTGGTTGCAATGGGCTATTATCTCTTCAGATAGATCCCTGTTTATTCAGAGCCATGAACAAGGGGGATATCGAAGCCTTTATTGCGGAGAGTCAGCCAAACATCTGTCAGATTTGCGTCCTGAAAGGCGGACAGGAACTCTATTCTCACGAGTGGAATGGATATAAGAGGACTGATTGTACGCACATCATGTCCGCCACGAAGAGCATAATGGCGCTGCTTGTTGGAATCGCCGTCGAGAGGGGAATGATTGGAAGCGTGGATGACAAGGTCCTTTCCTACTTCCCGGATTATCAGGTAAAACGAGGAGAGCAGACTATTTATGACGTTACGGTCAAGCACCTTCTCACCATGCGTGCCCCGTATAAAGGGAAGGGCGATCCTTGGAGCAAGGTTTGCTCCAGCATGGATTGGACAAAAGCCTCACTGGATTTCCTTGGCGGGAGGAAAGGGATTACCGGCGAGTTCCACTACAAGACGGTTTGCCTGCATATCCTTTCCGGTATCCTGTTCAAGGCGACCGGGATGCAGACCGTGGCTTTTGCCAACAAGTACCTCTTTGGCCCTCTCGGGATAGCCGTGCATGCAAATTATTATGCCATATCAGCTGAAGAGCACGTACAATTTACCATCGGCAAAGATCCAAAGGAGAATGTCTGGTTCGCTGACCCTCAGGGTCTGGGAACTCCGGGATACGGACTTTGCATGTGCGCGGCAGATATGGCCAAAATCGGTCAGTTGTGCCTTCAGAAAGGCATTTGGAATGGCAGGCAAATTGTTCCGCATCAGTGGATTGAGGAGATGACCAGACCACAAACTGTTGAAAGCAAGTACTTCCGTGGGATGTCTTATGGGTATCTATGGTGGATTGTTCATCCGGGGAAAGGAGTTTATGCGGCCATTGGCAATAGCGGAAATGTTATTTATGTGAATCCGGATACCGACATGGTGATTGCTGTTTCCTCTTATTTCAAGCCAACAGTCTTTGACCGGGTCGATTTCATAGAAGAAGTGCTGCTGCCAACGATCGATATTACTGGTTCTACATTATAGAAGTTCAGATCGTGGACTGGTAAATCCCAGTTTATCGGCATAACACTTCCCAGAAGCATCCCCTGCGAAATAATACATTAAAAGTCGATTATTCTCCGACAAATGGAAATAATATGTAACTTTGATAGACCATCCTCCGTAAAAGAACCTATTCTGATCCATGAAAAGAGCGTTATTCATCCTGATGTCGATGGCCTTGATTCTGCAGGCCTGTCATCC
>JAGCCO010000208.1 GCA_017651645.1 Bacteroidales bacterium | reverse complement strand
GACACATGCGGGCATTCCGTTCTCGGGTCGGGAGCAGCAGGTCCTGAATGTCTATTTGGATGGTTATGAGGGAAAGCTGACTGCAAAGAATTGGGCGAAACTCTCAAAGGTATCTTTGGACACCGCGGCAAGAGACATCAAGCGTCTGGTAGAAGCCGGTATCCTCATCCCCCAGCCGGGAAGGGTGCGCGACGTGTCCTATGGTATTCGGTGCGCAAAGGATTCGATGGTGGTTCCCGGGCCGGAGCAGTGACTGATTCGGGATTATCTATTTCTCCAAAAACGCCGAATATCCAACCGCCGAATCATAGCCGCCGTCCCAACACCTGCATCCTCGAGAGCATTCATCGGCTCATGATAACAGCGCGGATTGTCAGGTAGTCATTTTCCACTCGTTTCGGGAATGTGTTGTGCGCGTTGAATTTCTGAGCCGGAAGAAATAGCCGTCAAAATTCCGCCCGTGAATGGTTTGGGGTGGAGGGGCGCTGCTCACTGGATCGAGGAATAATCCTGAGGTATCATATTTGTACGAGGACATGGAAAATGACAAGACTATGAACAAGCATATCCTTCCTATCCTCCTGGCGGGCCTTCTCTGTTTCTCCGTATTCCCTGCCGTTGCCCAGACCGAGCGTTATCAACCTGTCGATAAAACGAGTCTTGAAGGTTCCCGCTATGAGATTGTGATACCGACAAGGGACGATATACCCTCTCTCTTCAAGCTTGACAAGTATACGGGGGATGTCTGGGTATTGCCGAATGATCTCGTTCTCCCAAATAAGCTTTTCCTTTTCACTAGAGAGCCCTCCGAGAATGACATTGTGAAAGAAGGAATGGTCAATTATCAACTCATTGCCGTATCATCTTCACAAATCTACCTTGTCAATCTCAATTCTGGAATCCTTTGGGAATATACCAATGATTTGTTCAGTCGAAGGGGTCGGGTATTCCGCTTGGTAGAGAATATGGAATAACACGATGCAGCCACTGAATGTCTCTTTCGGGATATATGCCTTTCTTCCGATGGGCTGGCTTTTCATGGCCTTCATCATCTTGGGAGAGTCTTTCCTGATGAGTCGCTGCTTGGTCAGGAAAAAGTTCGACAAGA
Source organism: Bacteroidales bacterium (assembly GCA_017651645.1). The sequence continues at coordinate 1,132 of JAGCCO010000208.1, read as the reverse complement.
AGATCTATCTATCCGCAACGGTTTCCAATATCGTCAGTGGTGTCCTCGGGATTATAACGACCATGGCACTGAACGGAGGATGGTGGCTCGTCGTCTGGTTTCCCTGGGTCAGTTCCCATGAAGTCGATATTCATTCCCGACAGGAGGCATTGGCACTGACTCTATACTACATTGTAGCTCTTATCCTCTCCGTCCTTATCGAGCTCTTGGTAAATCATCTTATGCTCCGGAAACAATACTCATTCAAGAGAACATTCCGGGCGACCTTGATCGCAAATGCCTTCAGTTATATTCTTGGGGCGGTCTTGATCATCCTCCTGTGCCTTTGATGGATGGGAAGAAAATAGAATTGGACCGAAATCCAATCCTTTCAAATAGAGTCATTCTCCGACAGCTGCATATTCATCAAAACCAGGAATAAGTGCGATGCCGGTTTCTTCAAGGTGAATCTGCCCGGCGGAGTCTATGAAGTGCACGGTGAAGATTTTTCCTTCGAGCCGCTTAGCCTGCCAGTCCATTCCGCCGGCAGTATCCATCTTCACGACTCTGATCTTGGATCCGCGCTTAATCATACCCGGTCCTCTTTCTTGACTTCGTTCGCATTAGAGGCGTACAACTGGAAGACGCTTCAAGTCTGGTTTTTTGTACGCATCTCGTGCCAATCCCATCGATAGGCCCATTTCCCGGGAGATGCGTGCAAGAGATCGCCCTTGGAGAAACATTTCCGTGTACGCATTAGAAGCGTCCAGGTCCAACGCGGGAATACCATTGCTCATATGGGCCCCCAAACAAAAACGCCCCACATTGCTGCGAGGCGTTTGGAGCGGAAAACAAGACTCGAACTATTCTTTGTAATGTATTGATAATCAGCAATTTATAAGAAGGCGAAAAGACGTCAGGTGAAACATAGGTGAAACTTTCGTGGCTTTTCAGGACGTATAGGGAAAGCGACTTGAACGGCCACTTGACACCCATAAAGACGACTTCTGTAGACTTCAAACTACCGAACAGTCGGTTCCGCTTTCAGGATGATTGATTTGCGGGAGAGCAGTTCGAAAAAGGCGGGTTTGCAGGAGTCGGATAGGGGGAGGAGGTCTTCGCCGACAAGGAGTTTTCCGTCCTTGATACCCCG
>JAGCCO010000207.1 GCA_017651645.1 Bacteroidales bacterium | reverse complement strand
GGACGGAAAAGTGCGGAGCTCTGGATTATCGGTTCAACCTTCTTTGTAGTAAGTCTATATAAGAGGTCTTGAGTTCCTGAGAGAGGAATGAATTCCGGATTGCTTCTTCAAACTTAGGTAGAAGATCTGAATACTTTTTCTTAATCCTGTCAAATACTATTTCAGGAACGCCACAGGTCTTGAATGCAGCCTTAAAATCTGCATCCTTTATTCTCTTCTTTTTCCCGTTCAGATTAAGAGCCAACTCTTCATCGTCGGCAGGATTGCTTATGACAACATTCAACAGGTCATAAGCCGGAGTGAGTACAGGTTCTCCATCAGGTGAATAAAGAGAGAAGTTTTTAAGATGCATATCGTTATTCCCGGTAAGCCATGAGAAATACAACAACTCCAGATAATCTACCATATCCAGTTGGGCACTAGCTGAGTATTTACGGATAGCCTTTCCTATCTGCTCATATGAACTGCGGTATTTGTGTTCAGTCTGACGTTCCGTAAGCTGACACATATCTTCCATAGCTATCTTCTCACCATTATCGGTGCGGTCTATACGTTTGGTTAGGTAGCCGATGCTGCCGTCTTTCATCCGGATGAGGGTATGTGGTACAACTTTTATTTTTGCTATCTCTGCCAGATGCATAGTCAGATCTTCATTCTCAGGCAACATGGCAAAGCGTTCCGTTTGAGGTTTGAAGATGTAGCCACCCCATAAGCCTACGATGGTAAGCTTTTGGGAATCCTTATGCTTATCCAGATTCAAGGATAACTTAGGCTGGACACCTGTCAAAGTAGTCTGTGATTGTATAACCTGTGCAGCCAATTTATCCATCTCACCACGAGTGTAATCCAACAATGGGGCTGTTCCTGTTCCAAAGAACTTACGGCAGCAGGATTTATGGAAATCAACCTCACCGGGCTGGAGTTCCTTATAACAGTATAAACACTTACTCATTACTATCCTCTTTTAATGGAATAACACTGACTGCACCTATACAGTCCTTACAACAGAGTAGAAGCAGAGAGAATCTGTCCAGTTCACTGATATCAGTATTACGCAGGGCAACATCCAAAAGCCAGCCCTCAGGAATAAGCCCGTCAAAGAACGGGAAAAGGACACTTGACTTGAATGGCTTATCCGTTAACGGAAGCGTAAGACTTACGGGCTTGGATGCTGTATCAGAGAGATACCCCTCATTATACTGGAACTCATAGCCCTCATCGGTCTCTTTAAGGATTCCGGCATCCTTACCTTTATATTGAATTAATGCAGTTTTCATTTAAGTTTCTTTTGAGGAACCAGTTCATAACCGAACAAATCAAATACCTGCACAACTTTATCCATCCGGACTGTGGTTTTGCCCTGCTCCAACTGGCGTACAAAGTTGAGGCCCACACCAGATTTCATTGCCAAATCAACCTGCGTCATTCTGTGCTCTTTACGCAGGGATTTCAATGTTGATGAAATGACCATATTATCCATAATTACATCCGATCGGATGCAAATATATGCAATAAAAACAAAATTACATCATATCGGATGTAAAAATTCAGAATAAGCGGTAATTACATCCGATGGGATATAATTTAAGAAGGATGTGGAAATAAAT
>JAGCCO010000206.1 GCA_017651645.1 Bacteroidales bacterium | reverse complement strand
CTCTGCAACGAAGGTTACACCCTGAACACCAAGTGGCCCAAGGGCGAGCCTAATCCTTACGGAAAGTATTTCATTGGTCAGAGCTATCTGGCAGATGTCGGTGGTGGTGTGATGAACGTTACCTTCGAGCCTGGTTGCCGCAACAACTGGCACATCCACCACAAGCAGGTACAGGTACTGATTTGTGTTGCAGGTCGCGGCTGGTATCAGGAATGGGGCAAGGCTCCCGTTGAGATGACTCCCGGCACTGTCATCGCCGTACCCGCAGAAGTCAAACATTGGCACGGAGCACAGAAAGACTCATGGTTCCAGCACCTTACCTATCATAAGGATGTTCAAGAAGGTGCTTCAAACGAGTGGTGTGAGCCAGTAGATGATGCTACATATGATGCACTGGAAGCAAAATAATAAGTTTAAAGACATCATGTATGGCAGCAAAGGGTTTCCTATTGCTGCCATTATTCTTAATAAGCGTCATAAGGTACTATCGTTCGAAAATACAAACAAAAATTTATTTTCCTTTTTGTTTGGTATTTTGCACATTTAATCGTACCTTTGTATCGTTGAAGCCAAAGCATAAGTACATGATGTTTCTATCAAAAAGAAAGGAAGCACTCCGACGTATCTAGTACATATCTCTAACATTTCAAGTAAAGATCTCCAAAATATCAATAATAGCGCCCCAATGGAACAAGCATATAACAAGGCAGTATCTCCAATTCATGTCCGGTACTTGTACGGTAGATGTACGGTAGATGTACGGTAGATGTACGGTAGATGTACGGTATTAAAGCGGACATGTACCGGACAAGTACCGGACATATAGCGGACAACGACAGGAGATGCATAGGCGCTACGCGGGGGCTACTATATGGAAAGAATGGAGGTATGCATGAGATATGCTAGAGAGTAACATGAGATGTTTCGAACAAAAGTATGAGAAAGATAATAAAATCATTATAATAGGAGGAAAGAGCGATGAAGATGAAAAACAATCCAGGATTGGGACTGACGATGCCCAAAAGGGTACGTATTGCAGGTATGACTTTTTACACGCGTAACGGACAAGTAATCGGACGAGAGTCAGCGACACATGAGAAACGGAGCAATACGCTTCCACAGTTCGTGCAGCGGCAGAAGATGCGACACACGACGATGCTGTGGAAGATGTTACGCTTCTGCGACACAATGTTCACAGAGCGGCGCACGGCATATCAGAATTTCGCATCGTTGGCAAATCAGTTGCCTGTGGTATACGTACCTGATGACGGAATCATGAACCAGTCGTCATTCCTGATGCCAGGCATTCCGGTGAGCGACGGAGTACTGCCGATGATAAATTTGGAGTTAGGCGAGGTGGATGGCAGGCCTGCGCTGATAACCGACCTCAAGGTAAGTGACCGGATGCATCATGCCAAATTGCGGCTTTATACCGCAGTACAGGAGATGGAAAATGACATTCTTCCCCGCGTACGGTTCAGTATGCGCGAAGTGTCGTGGTGGGATATGACCGTAGTAGAAGACCATCTGGCACTCGTTGGCGAGGAGTTTGCCGACGATATGAAGGGGTGGGCTCTGGTAAAGGTGATGGACGACCGTTGTTCGCGGCAAACAATCGTAACCCGTTGCACTTTGTATCAACGATACATGACAGAGGATGCCTTGGAAGTGGCTGCTGACAGCTACGGCGGGCTGACCGACACACCTTACCTGTCGCCACGTTGAACTATTTCGGTTGCAGGCTTTGG
>JAGCCO010000205.1 GCA_017651645.1 Bacteroidales bacterium | reverse complement strand
TGCTGAGGCCGTTGAGGTCTTTCACGACGCGGTTGTAGTCGATGACGTTCAACTGGTTGTCGGGGAAGATGACGGTCATGAAGTAGTTGTACTCTTCCTTGCCAGTGTGGGCAGGGTTCTTTTCCTTCTTCTCTTGACCAACGAGGGCGGCAGCGGCGCTACGGTGGTGACCGTCAGCGATGTACATGGCCGGGACCTTCTTGTCGAACAGCTCGACGAGGCGGGCGATGGTGGCCTTGTCGTCGATGATCCAGAAACGATGGCCGAAGCCGTCTTCCTTGGCGATAAAGTCATAGATGGGCTTCTCGGCGGTGATCTTGCTCACGATGGCGTCGATTTCGGCGACGGCAGGGTAGGCGAAGAACACAGGCTCGACGTTGGCATTGGTGAGGCGGACGTGTTTCATGCGGTCCTCTTCCTTGTCCTTACGGGTCAGCTCGTGCTTTTTGATGATCTTGTTCACATAGTCCTCGCTATAGGCACAAGCTACGATGCCATACTGCCAATGGGCGTTGGGCTCGGTGGGGTTCATGCTTTGGGCATAGATGTAGAGCTTTTCCTCTTGGTCTTGCTTGATCCATCCGAAGTCTTTGAAGCTGTTGAAGTTCTCAACGACTTTCAGATAGGTCTCGAGGTCGCTGTCCTTGTGGCCTTCGGGCAGGTCGATTTCAGCCTTGGTCACGTGGAGCAAGCTATAAGGGTTGCCCTCACATTCCTTGCGTGCCTCTTCGGTGTTCAGCACGTCGTAGGGGCGGGAGGCCAGTTTTTGGACGATGTCCACACCAGGACGCCATCCTTTGAACGGTTTGATAACTGACATTGTATTAGAGTTTTAAATGATGATTCTTTTGTTTTTTGACAGTCAGGCTTCAGGATTATTGACTGAATCATGTTTCTGAAAAGAGATAATCAGCGCGCCGATCATTTTGGTGAGTTCCATCAGTTCGTTGCGGATGTCGGACTCTTGTGTCTCGTCGATGAGGTGCTGCTTTGAGGCCAAAGTACAGAGCATGACGCATCTGCCGATGTTTGACTTGGCTCTTTGTAGGCAATCGGTGAATTCCACTTTTGAAAGTGCGGAGCCATCGATGATATTGGATGAGATTTGTCCGGCTTCGTTAACGAATTGGTCGACGAGTAGTCTTTGGGCGGCTGTTTGGCAGGTGTTGCAGAGGGAAAGGATCGCATTGGTGAAGTCCACAGACTTGTGATAGATGCGTAGCCCTTCGAATTTAAAGAAATTGGTGGGTTTTGTGGTTTCCGGAATCATTATCAGACAATTAAGGAAAAGACACCACAAGACAAGCTTGCGGTGTCTTTCACTGTTGGTTAATTATTTGTTCACTTGGAAGCGCTTGTTGCCGGTCTTGAAGAAATCGGCGATCTGGTTGGCAGCGGCCAAACCAGCGTTGATGTTGGCTTCTTCGGTCTGGGCACCCATCTTCTTGGGCGTGGCGAAGTAGCGGCCTTCGAAGGCTTTGAACTCGGCGTCGGCATCGGGCATGATGTCGGTGATGTACTTGAGGTCGGTACGCTCGGCCATCAGCTTGAGCAGTTCGGGCTCGTTGATGACTTCCTTACGGGCGGTGTTGACGAGGATGCCACCTTTGTGCATCTTGTTCACCACAGCGTAGTTGATGCTCTGCTTGGTCTCGGCTGTGGCCGGGATGTGCAAGCTGACCACGTCGCAGGTCTCGAAGAGGGCATCGCGGTTGGCGACAGCGTGAACGCCAGCCTCTTCAATCTTGTCGGCGGGGACGAATTCGTCGAAAGCATAGACTTCCATGCCGAAGCCCTTGGCGATGCGGGCCACGTTACGACCCACGTTACCGAAGGCCAACAGACCGAGTTTCTTGCCCATCAGTTCGGTGCCGCTCTTGCCGTTGTAGAAATTACGGACGGCATAGACCAGCATACCCATGACAAGCTCGGCAACGGCGTTGCTGTTCTGACCAGGGGTGTTCATGGCCACGATGCCTTTGGCGGTGCAAGCCTCGAGGTCGAGGTTGTCGAAACCGGCGCCGGCACGGACGACGATCTTCAGGTTGTTGGCGTGGTCGACGACTTCCTTCGTCACCTTGTCGGAGCGGACGATCAAAGCGTCAGCATCGGCAACGGCCTTGTAGAGGTCATTGACATCGGTGTATTTCTCCAAAAGAGCCAGTTCATAGCCGTTCTTCTCAACGACTTCGCGGATGCCGTCAACGGCGATCTTGGCGAAAGGCTTTTCAGTTGCAACTAATACTTTCATTTCGTTTTGTTTTGATGTTTGTTTTTGATTGGTTGTAGGGCTGTCACATTGTGGCAGCCGCTATTGGGTTGCCCGTTTTGCGGCTGCCGTAATACGACAGCCCTACAGCATTCCAATTATTTATTTGCCTTTTCAAAATCTTGCATGCACTGGACGAGGGCTTCGACGGCCTCAATCGGGCAGGCATTGTAGAGGCTGGCGCGGAAACCACCGACGCTGCGGTGACCCTTGATGCCGACCATGCCACGCTCCTTGGCGAAGGCCATGAAG
>JAGCCO010000017.1 GCA_017651645.1 Bacteroidales bacterium | reverse complement strand
TATTTATATTTATATTTATATTATATTAGTTTTCCACTTTATTGCCTCTACATTGCTTCACTCGATGCAAAATGGCTTTCAATTCATATTCACCCTCAGCTTTGTAACGAAGGTATTCTTCTCTAAGAATCGAACTCGTTTTCACATCGTAATAACGGTTGTTTCTCAAAACAGCCTGTCGCATAATGCCTTCCTTCGTCCATAAAAAAACAAAACCCGCGCTATTGCTATCTTTATTCCCAATGATGGAAGATCCATACAATCGATTAAAGTTCAGTTTCTCAAACACATAATCCATGATGAAAAGATAGGACTCAATCCATGCAAATCCGTCATGATAGTCTTTATCTCCAATCACAATCCCATGGAAACAGGCGCTTTTGTTTAGGCTATCCATGTTTGACAAGCTGATCCACCCCACTATCCGTTGCTCCTCATCATGGGTACAAACGGCCCAAAACCTAAAGTCTTTGTGCTCGCCCATGCAACCATGCACCCATCTCGCCGCATCTTCATACGAAAACGACTGGCTCTGCTTGACAATCATGCCATTAAGCTTTTCGTCATTCTTGCATGTATAGACGAAGTCAATATCACGTTCCTCAAAGTCTCTAAAAGCCACAGTGTGAATCATGGCCTGCTTCCTATCAAGTCAATAATCCGTTGCATTTCATCTATGCCATAGCGTTGGTCAACGGGGAGGAATACCATATTCCGTGCCAAACTATTCTCCAAAGCATCACTGTCACACCAATCCAACACATTTGGCCAGTATGTCGCCACAAAAACCTTGTTTTCAATCAGTCTTTGCTTTAGCGAAGCGTCATCCGTCAAATAGGGATAAACCATCGGGCAGGCAAACGAGTCCATGGAAGGCATGTCAAAAAGATTAGTTTCCTTCAAATGCTCATGCAAATACCCAAAATTCTTTCTTCGTTTGTCCTTTATCGCTTCAAAATCCACCGAGCAAAGCATCCTTTGGGTTAGCTTCGACATCCGTTTGACAGGCTGTCCGACCAGTTGTTTGCTGTTTGCCCTAAAGTCGGCATAGCCCTCCGAAGGGCCCAAATCCAAACGTTTCAACAAATGGGAACAACGCTCATACGACAAATCCTGCTCAAAAGCCTGTTCATCAACAGATCTCGGGCAATATGCCACGCCACCGTCAGGGAGGCCCACATATTTTCTTGGACTATATATGGCGCTAACTCCACCTATCGGATCCGTAAACCATGCCTGAGCATTATCCACAATCAGTTGCGAGCCATAACGCTTGGCTAATTTGACGACATACTCGTCTTTGATTCCAAAATAGTTGTTGAATATCAGATACTCACCACTTTGCAGGGTGGGCCATTCTTTCAATTCAAGGTTTTGGTTGATCGAATAGAAAGTGTAAGGAATACCGAGTTTGACCAAAGGTTCCAAAACCACATCACAGGTATAATACGGCACAAAAACATGGTTGACATCACCCAAGGCCTGAAGCACATATTCTAATGCATTCCTACCAGAGTTGAGCAATACACCATCTTCGTGCGGGAACCTGCCATGTTCAGGTAATTCCAACTCAAAATATCCACCTATTGCATTCACAAGCTTTTATTTTTAAGAAAACCTACCCTTCTCATAGTGTAGGCAAGGTGTAGGCAAGGTGTAGGCAAGGTGTAGGCATACTCAACCATACTATTTTAGCATGCGAACAGCGAGAGAAGAGCGAAGAAAAGACGAGAGAAAGACGAGAGAAGGACGAATTTTTTCACGTAGCACCAGTTTAACTATAGCATCCATTAGGATTCCAAAACGACCGAAACCTGCTCATCCATACGACGCAGTATCTCGTCCATCTCCTCACGGCAATCCGTTCTGAGAAAGAGCGTCCCCAGCGAGGTGTTGGCACCGGCAAAGGGTTCAACTCCATCACCTTTTTCAACTCTCACTTCTTTCTCAAAAACATATTTATTCTCAAAATCCGGTTCGATGACGAGCTTCTCAAAACGTCCGTGTCTGTTGGAGTGAAGATTATAGATAGCATAATGGCCGTTGTAGTTGGGCTCATGCACATCACCGCAACCCATGCCAACTGATTTTAGGGTTTCTGCCTTGATGATATCAACATCCGTCGCGTAATTGAGGATTTCGGCCAAACGGTTTCCTCCTGCACGAGGCGACACTTCCATCAGATACACTTTTCCGTCCGATATCCTCCATTCCACATTGAAAATGCCTGTCCCGAACCCCAATAATGTACCCAAGCTTTGAAGCTGCAGCCTCACATCATCCAAGATGGATTCATCTTTGGCGGACGGCCATTGTTCCACCATCGGAACAAAAGGATTGGATGAGTTCAGCTCAAACAGCTGGTCGTAGAAGGCATTGTATTTTAATACACCATCCACGAAGAAGCTCTCACTTCCCGAAGGTCTCCCCTCGGCAACCAAGAAATCCTCTATGATGACATGCTTGTTGATGGACGACTTTAAAGCCCATTCACAAGCCTGTTTCAAGTCTTCCTTCCGAAACACCTTGGTCACCCCTTTACTTCCTGCCGAATCCACAGGTTTCACGATGACCGGCCAAGTAAAACAATCTATATCTTTAAGCGCATCTTCAACATCATCATAGCCTTTCGCCTTAGGGCAGTTAAAACCGTGCTCAGCAAGAAACTGGCGAAACCGCGACTTGTCCTGAAGAATGCAAGCGGCCTCGTAGGAACACTGAAACGGCAGCCCCATCTGCTCCGCCACATAAGCCGCACTCACCACGCCCGGGTCCACCCCAAACGACATGATGCCGTCGATCTGCTTCTCCTGCGCCGCTTTCAGCACCGCCTCTTTGTCGATAATGCTCACATTGACATACGCGTCGCTGTATTTGTGGGCAATATTATCCGGCAAATAGTCAGCGGTGATGACATAATAGCCCATTTCATGCGCCGTTCCAATAACCGGCAACAGATAACGGATACCGCCGAGAAGCATCAACTTCTTTTGCATGCTACCTCACAATTAACTCGAGAATCCTATCCAGGTCTTCCCCACTCAATCCATGGTGCATCGGCAAGCAAATCACCTCGTTGGCAATACGTGTCGCCACCGGCAGATTATCGGCAGTCGCCGAAGGCAAGCCTCTATAGGTGCTGAATGTACTGATCAAAGGGTAAAAATACCTACGGCCAAATACACCTTGTTCTTTCATCTTGAAATACAGCTCATCACGCGTCATACCGTATTCCTCTGCATCCACAAAGACGGGGAAATAACTGTAGTTGTGTCGCACACCGGGCATGTCATCGAAGAAGCGGATGCCTTTAACGTCTCGTAAGGCCTCACGGTAGCGGATGGCCACCTGATGCCGTTTCTCAATGGCCGCGTCCACCTGCTTAAGGTTCAACAAGCCGTAGGCAGCACGCACCTCGTCCATCTTGGAATTAATGCCAGGCCCTATCACTGTAGTTTCGCCTGCAAAACCAAAGTTTTTCAAATAATCGATTCGCTTCTTGGTCTCGGCATCATGCATCACCATGGCACCGCCTTCAACCGTGTTGTACACCTTGGTGGCATGAAAACTCAAGGTGGACAAATCCCCGGCCTCAAGAATGCTTTTACCGTTTACTTCCACACCGAAGGCATGGGCGGCATCATAGATGACTTTCAAGCCATAACGTTCTGCTATCGCCTGGATACGTTCTATGTCACAAGGCTTTCCATAGCAATGCACCGGCATGATAGCCGTGGTGCGTGGCGTAATGGCAGCCTCAATCTTATCAGGATCCATCCCGCAATTGGCAGGATCGATATCCACAAACACCGGCTTGCAGCCATTCCACCAGATGGCATGGGTGGTAGCGACAAAGCTATATGGGGTAGTGATGACCTCTCCCGTGATGCGCAATGCCTGCAATGCGGTGAGCAACGGCAAGGTGCCGTTGGTAAAAAGACTGATATAGGGCACCCTCAGATACGCACACAGGGCTTCTTCCAAACGCTTGTGGAAGCTACCGTTGTTGGTAATCCATTTGCTATCCCAAACTTCCTTCAATAACGCGTGAAACGCATCCAGATCAGGCAGCAAGGGTGAGGTAACGGTAATGGTGTCTTTCTTTATGACCATCAATCATATCCTTTCTATCTTTTCCGAAATTTCTTTGCTGTTTTCTTGTATGACCACTTAAAAAGATAGCCAGCCACAAAAGGCATCCCCAATTCCTTAATGCATCTCCTTCTTTGATCCCTCAAAACACCCTCATCCTTCACGCCAAACTTAAGCATCATCCTCTTTGTCCTACGATACCTATCCATCACCTCTTCCTTGGCGCATCTCACAACCTCTGAATCAATAGAAGCTGTATCATTGATCATACGCACTATCTTTACATTTGCATCAAAGCTGGACAAGTATTTTTTATTAAAGCTCTTCATCAACGACCATACCGCACTCGACTTTCGATGATAGTATCGATAAATAGGTTTCGAGATATAGCAGGTGGTCCCACGAGAGAGACACAAAAAAGTCGCGACAAAAAGCGTACCCTCACGGATGGTGATTGTCGAATCAAAACGGATATGGTTTTTTCTAATCACCTCCATCCGAAAGAGGCGCAGCCAGACATGTCCAACATAACCGGAATCATCGGAATAGGGAGCAAAAAGAGGTCGTAAGCTTTTCGATTTATCAAGAATCACATGTTCAGAAGATACATTTGAAGAACGCAAGAGCGTACCATCCACGCGTATTTCCTCATACCCTCCCATGACGACATCCACTTCCTCACTTATTCCGCTCACCAAAGTCATAAGACCGTCGGGCAGAAGCTCATCATCGGGGTCCATACAATAGACCCATTCGCCTGTTGCGACATCCAATCCGGCATTACGTGCGGAAGACACGCCTCCGTTCTCCTTGTGAATCACCTGTATCCGGCTGTCTAAAGCAACGTACTCATCACAAATCTCACCCGAGGCATCCGTGCTTCCGTCATCCACCAATATCAACTCAAAATCCTGAAACGATTGGGACAAAACGCTATTCAAACCACGTTTCAGAAATTCAGCAACATTATAAATGGGAACAATAATGGAGACTTTCATCTCGGGCATTGCACTTTAATAGTTCTATAAAAACAGCCATCCAAGCCAATTCACTCGTTACACCGTATCCAAGAAGCTCTTCTGTACCCTGTTAAACACCAGGATACCTATTGCCAGGATCACTACCATGACAGCGAAGCTATAAGCCAACCACCCCCAGCCCACAAACTGGCCTGCACCCAGGGCACCATGCTTGAAGGTCTCGATGACCGGCGTCACCGGGTTCAGGCACATGATGTCAGTCACATTATAGCCCCATCTCTGCTTTCCTGCGACACGGCTCAAGGGATATACGATAGGCGTGGCATACATCCATAACGAAACCACAAAGGAAAACAGGATCTGCAAATCACGGTACTTTGTCGTCATGGAAGAGATGATGATACCAAAGCCCAAGGCCAACCCTGCCAGCATCACCACCAAGAGGGGGAAGAGCAAGAGGTACCAATTGGGGGAAGGAGCCATTCCCTTGAAAGCAAAATAAATGTAGACGACAATGAACAACCCAAGTTGAATTCCAAAACGGACCAGATTGCTAATGACTGTAGCCAAAGGCATAATCAGACGGGGAAAATACACCTTGCTGAAAATACCCGAATGGGACACAAAAGTATTGGCCGTAGAGCTGAGGCACGAAGAGAAATACTGCCACATACAGACACCACCCAAATAGAATAAAGGTTGAGGGATACCGTCGGTCGGAATACCCGCGATGCCACCAAACACCACCATGTACATAATCACAGTAATACTTGGCTGGATGATCCACCAAAGTGGTCCCAAAATGGTTTGCTTGTAGGCTACCGTGATGGTACGCTTGACAAACAAGGTCAACAGATCACGATATTCCCAAATCTCTCTCAAATTCACCTCGAAAAGTTTGTTACGAGGCTTGATAATAATGCTCCAGTTTTCGTCTTTTGTCTGTGCCATATGAACAATTTGCAGTTTATAAGCCATTCCAACCTTCCGTCTTCAGGCTCAATTACTTGATAAAAAATGATTCAAAAAAGAGTATAGCTTCGCATTCTGACCCACACTAACAGGCCGTAAATATCACTCTTACAACTATTTACCATAGTCATTAAAGACTACCATTCACGCATATTTCCTGACGGATTTCAGCAAAGTATACGCGATGCAAAAATAAGGATTTTTTTAATAAATAAAGCAAGAAAAAAGCAAGAAATTACAATAAATCAATGCGACCTCTTGCCTCTCAACAGGATGTTGCCTATAATGCCCCAAAAGTACTTCCAATCGGTACGGAAGGGATGCTCCAAATAATCCTCCAAATACCGTCTCTCGCTGTCTTGGATCTCATCCAAGGTTTCAGGCATATCCAAATAGAACGGAGGCAGAAGGCCAGGCTTGACTTTAGTCCTAAGTTGCTGCAAGTCTTCGTCATACAGACTGAAATACTGCTGACTGAGGGGACGCACGCCCACCAGCTTCATCTGACCTTTAATCAGATTTAAGAACATCGGCAGCTCGTCAAGCCACAACTTGCGAAGCACGCGGCCCCATTCCGTGACGCGGTAGTCGTCGGCGAATTTACCACCCACATCTAAATCATTGTTCTCGTAAATATAGGTCTGCAAAAACTCGGAATAGGCATACATGGTACGGAGCTTATACACATTGAACAGTTTTCCGTCCTTGCCTACCCTGCGCAATTTGACAAACAAGCCCCTGGTATGCGGCTGGTCGTATGGCTCACGCTTCTTTTGGGCAATCACGCAATACCGGTCATGGATATACTGCTCGCTGACAACATCAAAACCACAATAATACAAACGGCCTAAGACCTCAGGACGAGGGAACACCTTCCTCACTTTCTTGGTACAGAAATAATAGAACTTGTTCGTGATTCTGAGTTTTGGGCAGACCCTATGCCACAGAAAGTCAAAGAAATAAAGGATATAGGCAACAATTCGGGTATGCTTGCTGAATATCTGCGCCCTGCGTTTCTGTGAAGTGTCGAAAGCACACACGAAATAGCCGTCTTGCTTCAGCTTGGCATTGGCGCTCCGCAGGTACTGATTCAAGTATCTGACCGCGTTCAAATGATCTTTTGCAAGCAGCACCGTTGCCTCGCCGTCAGGGACGGCCCAAGTCTTTTCGGCATAATCGTTCAGCCACTGCGAACGTTCGGGACCTCTTGGCGTTTCAGCCACCTCCATCAAGTCCTTAAGCTCGGCAGGAGCATTGTCGAAGTCGAACCTCGGGGCATGCTGGGTCTCAGTCACGGCGAGGTATTGAATGACCTCGTCGTAATTGTCACGACTCGCTAATGAACCGAAAAGCGACTTCCTACTCATGATCAAAAAAGCATTATTTGTTCAAGAACTCACGAACCGCTTTACAAATCATATCCTGATCAGCCTCAGAGAGATAGGGATGGATAGGCAGAGAAATCACCGTGTCAGCCAAGGCTTCAGAAACAGGACAACGGTTATCCGAAGGATTCAGATAATTGAACGCAGTCTGCTTGTGCATTGGGATAGGATAATAGATGGCCGTAGGAATATCCAAAGCCTTCAAGGCATTCTGCAAACCCGTCCTGACTTCCTTGTTCTCCACTTGCAGGGTATATTGCGCCCAGCTGGAGTAATAGCCTTCAGGAACCACCGGGGTCTTAACCACACCTTTCAGCTTTTCCGTGTAACGAGCAGCCACTTTATTGACATCCACAAGCTCATAATCGGCAAAAGCTTTCAACTTGACAAGCAACACCGCCGCTTGGATGCTGTCCATACGCGAATTCATGCCAATGCGCACATTGTCGTATCGGTCGCTGCCCTTGCCGTGGATATGGTACGATTCGAGCAAGGCTGCCCACTCATCATTGTCGGTGAACACCGCACCACCGTCACCATAACAGCCTACCGGCTTGGCAGGGAAGAATGAGGTAGTGGAGATGTCGCCAAAGGTACAGGCTTTTTGGTTGCCGATGCGCCCGCCAAAGCCTTGCGCACCGTCCTCAAGGACATAAAGTTTGTGTGTTTCAGCCACTTTGCGGATCGCCTTGAAATCTGCAGGCAGACCGAACAAATCGACCGCAATGACCACACGAGGCGTGAGTTGGCCAGCCTTCAAGGTCTGTTCAATCTTCCGCTCAAGGTCAACGACATCCATATTGAAAGTGTCCTTGTCAACGTCAACAAAGACGGGAGTGGCGCCTTGCATAGCAATCACTTCAGCAGAGGCGAAGAAAGTGAAGCTAGGCACAAAAACGGCATCACCGGCTTTCACATCCCATACTTTCAACGCCAAAAGCAGCGCATCTGTGCCGCTGTTGCAAGCTACACAGTGCTTCACCCCGACATACTCGGCGAAAGCGGTCTCCATCTCCTTGATCTTTGGCCCCATCACAAAGGCCGAGGAAGCCACCACATCAAGAATGGCCTTGTCCATTTCGTCCTTTAGGACGGTATATTGGGTTTTTAAGTCTCTGAATTGCATGTTCTTAGTTTAGAGTTGAGAGTTGAGAGTTTAGAGTAGGTGAAGTTGGCCGTTTGTTTCTTTATATTTCCTGCCGCATTTGCATTGCAGCATGGCACCGAGGCGTTTGCCGCATTCGCACACCCATCCGATTTGACGGGCAGGAACACCTGCCATCAAAGCGTAAGGCTTCACGTCCTTGGTCACAACGGCACCCGCAGCGATGAGGGCACTCTTGCCCACCGTGTGTCCACAGACCACCGTGCAGTTGGCACCCAAAGAAGCGCCTTCGCATATCTTAGTCTTGGCATAAACACCATGAACAGGAAAATGCGACCGTGGTGTGGTCACATTGGTGAAGACACAGCTCGGTCCACAAAACACATTGTCCTCAATCTCAACGCCTTCATAGATGGAAACATTATTCTGAATCCGCACTCCGTTGCCTATCTTCACGTTGTTTCCCACATTCACATTCTGACCCAAAGAACAACGCTCGCCAATGACGGCACCCGACTGGATGTGGCAAAAATGCCAAATCTTCGTGCCAGCGCCGATGCTCACATTGTCATCGACATAACTACTTTCGTGTATATAATACGGTTTCTCCATGATTCACTTTTATTTGACATTACATCCAACCTGAAGCGAGCACTTCCGCGATGTGTATCACCTTGATGGGTAGTCCGGCCTTCTCGATATAAGCTTTTTGATGCATCAGGCAAGTCATATCCGTCGATACGATGTATTCGGCTCCGGTGTTCATCGCATTCTTGACCTTGTGTGAAGCCATTCCCATAGCCAGTGTCTCATGTTCCGCTTGCAGCGAGAAGTCGGCGCCACAGCACATGTCAGTCTGCTTCATCTCCACCAGCTCCAGCCCTTTCACTTTCGAGAGCAGGAGACGGGCTTCCTTGCCCAAACCCAAGCCTCTCAAGGCACTGCAACTGTCATGAAACGTCACTTTATGAGGGAACTCCGCACCGAAATCAACGAAATTCACCTTATTGACCAGGAAATCGGTCAACTCGTAGACATTGGCCACCATCTTCTTGAAATTCAAATGGTTGGCCGTATTGAAAAACAGCTCGGGATAGTATTTCTTGATGTAATGCACACAGGCGGCCGAGGGAGCCACCACCGGACCTTCGTAAGAAAAGTCGTTGAGGAACTTGTCGCCCAAATCCTTGGCATCTTCCAGAAAGCCAGCATGATAAGCAAATCTCCCGCAACAAGTTTGTTCCGGATTATACTCCACATCCACATCAGCGCGCTTCAACACCTTAAACGTGTCGATGGCGACCTGAGGGAAAAACTGGTCGATGACGCAGGGAACAAACAGTTCGACTTTCATTTTATTCTTTTGCAAAAAAATCGTGCAAAATTACGGATTTTCTTCCATCTGACTGCAATTTATTTTCAAAAAGTGGGTTTTTCACAACAAAACCTTTATAAAAGGGCATTCCTTCCAGTAGTTCGGATAGGATTTTGCGACCACTTCTGGATGGTCAAAAGCAACCGTACCGATCTTTAAGGAAAGCGGTGCCAAGGCCATGACAACGCGATGGTCGCCGTATGCATTGAATTGCAACGGGGATGAGGGTCCCAAGAAAGGCAAACTTGACGAGGGCTTCAAAACAAGTTCATTATCAGAGACAGCTTCCAATACGGTACCGATTTTGGCCAGTTCCATTCTCATGGCCAAAATCCTGTCCGACTCCTTGTTCCTGAGGTTGTCAATGCCGGTAAACCTTGCTTCGACTTGCAAACCCGCACAGGTGGCCGCCATCGTAGGGAACAAGTCAGGATTATATGAAAAATCGAAAGCAAAAGATTGTTTATCAATGGTTTTCTTCCACAAAACGATAGACGCATCCTCTTCTGTGCTCATCACTCCCAAGGGATTCATCCAATTGGCGATAATGGAGTCGCCTTGAGGATAAAGGCAGTCCTTTGACGCATTCGACCTTTCGACAGGCTCAGGGCTCAGCGACCGCAGACTCAGCGAGGGTAAACGTATTTCACAATCTTCACTGAAAGCGGCCATTTCATACCAATAGGAAGCCGCACTCCAGTCGGATGAAACCATGAAACCATTGGGATGATACGGCTTAGGCCTGACGGTGATTGTCCTATCCTTCAGTTCAACCTCTGCCCCGAAATGCCGCATCATGGCCAAGGTCATGTCGAGATAAGGGAAAGAATTGAGGTCGCCAAGCAGTTCCATCTCAAGGCCTTGAGGCCACGTCGGGGCAGCCAAGAGCAAAGAGGAGGCAAACTGACTGCTCTGCGACATGACGACAGACACTTTTCCGCCTGAAATCGACTTGCCGTGGATTTGCAGAGGCAAAAAGCCTTGTTTTTCGGCATATTGTATATCAGCGCCAAGTGACGACAAAGCCTCCACAAGCGGTGCCATAGGGCGTTGCCTCATCCGCTGCGAACCAGTCAAGAGCCAACTCCCTTCATGGGTGGCCAAATAGGTTGTCATGAAACGCGCCGCGGTGCCACAATCGGAGATATCAATTGGGGATTCTCCTTTTTGTGCGCACCTCAATGCTTTGGACAAAACCATTGTGTCTTTTGAATCCGAAAGATTCTGAAAATCAGACGTAAATCCGCCATAAGCCGCTATCATCAAGGCGCGGTTGCTTTCGCTCTTGCTGGTCGGCAACTGGATAGTACTCTGCAGTTTCATCGGTTATATACCTTATTTATTATATATGCCAAAGCCTCCCTGATCTTTTCCGGAGCCACTTCTACGTCAAGCACCGGTTGTCCAGGGGCTTCAATTAACACGAATTGTTCTTTTCCATCCTTGTTTTTCTTGTCGTGAGCCAGATACTGCATCACGGGCTCAACGTCAGCGGCATCCAAACTCGTCTCCGCTTCCGAAAGCAGGGTGGGCAACTGCCTTTCATAATCGCGCAGCACCTTCTCATCGAGATGGCAAAGCTGCACCGAGAGCCACAATGCCGCACCCATGCCTAACGCCACCGCTTCACCATGAAGCAAGGGCTCGTCTTTGGTAAAACAATGACTTTCGATGGCATGACCTAAGGTATGACCAAAGTTGAGCACCTTACGGAGGCCTTGCTCCTTATAGTCTTTCGCCACAATCTCGCGTTTGATCTTGCCTGCAGCCAAAAGATACTCCTGATAATTGTCGGAGTTGACCTTCAGCATAGTCGGATGGACGATAAAGCCGTATTTCATCATCTCAGCCACGCCCGAAAGGATTTCCCGCTGCGGCAACGTGCTGAGATAGATGGGTGATATCCAGACCTCTATAGGTTCCGCAAAAGTGCCGATCTGGTTCTTGCAGCCACCGAAATCAACGCCGGTCTTCCCTCCTATCGCCGCATCGACCATGGCAAGCAAAGTGGTAGGCACGTTGACGAAACGAATGCCCCGTTGATAACATGAAGCTGCAAATCCGCCAATATCGGTGATGACGCCGCCGCCCAGATTGACCATAACGGCCTGACGGTCGGCATGGTGTTTCATCAAGGTTTTCCAAATCCTTTGAGCGGTCTGCAATGTCTTGTATTTCTCGCCTGGCTTCAGCACAATCTCAATGGCGCGTTCGCAGCCGAGCCAATGCGCTGTTTCGGGCAGCCAGAACATGGCAACGTTCTCATCCGTCAAGATGAAGACCTGCGAGGCTTCATTTAGCGTTTTTTTCAGTTCTTCTAGGGTCATTTTGTTGGGTTTGGTTTTGCAAAGGTAAGGCTTTCGGACAGAACAACAAAAAAACCGCCCCGAAAGGAGCGGTTTTTTCATTCAATCGAAGGATTGATTACTTGGTGATGACAACGCGTTGGACGCTGTTGTTGCCATTGTTGTCGTAGATGCTGAAGAAGTAGACACCGGCCTCAACATTCATGTCGATGTTGTTGACCATGTTGTCGAGCTTCACGATGCGGACGAGCTGGCCGGCCACATTGTAGATAGCCACGCTGTTCAGGTTCTCGCCCTTGAGGGTGACCATCGAAGTGGCGGGGTTAGGATAGATGCTAGCCAGTTGGTTTTCGTTCTCTTCGACGGCATCGGTGTCAACATTGAGGACGACCGGGATTTCAACATGAGGCAGGTCCTCATCGTTGGTGTTGATAACAAGGTTGGCATTGTAAGTGCCATCAGCCATACCAATGGAGTTGAGGCTGAGGGTGATGGTCTCGCTCTGACCGCCCATGATAGAACCTTCCGTCTTGTTGATGGTGGCCCAAGTGGCAGGGACAAGTTCACCTTCGCAGTTAACAGTGATCAGCCAAGCACCGCCGAAGCTGCCAGCGCTGTAGCAGTGGCTGAAGCTGTTGCCATTGGTGCTGAGCCAGTTACCATCAGCTTCTTCACCATACTCACCGCCGTCCATGCTCAGAGGATATTCACCAGCGGTCTGTTCGAGTTGAACAGTAGCCCACATGGCTTGACCCGTCATATAGACAGGCTCGTCGAAGGTGGCGGTAATCCACGTACCCATCTGGGTGCTATTGACAGTCTTTTCGGCAAGGAGCTCACCAGGTTGGTTGTGCAAGCCTTGGCCATAGATACGGAAAATGTAGTTGTAGTCAGTTGAATGATACTGGTCATAGATGTAATACTTAGCAGAGACGATCTTCATACCCATAGCGGCGCCAGCGTAAGCGGTGGCGGGCAGACGGATACCCATCTCACGGGTGTAAGCATCGGATGAACCGATACCAGAACCGACTTCACCATTATGGTAGTAGAGTTCAGCGGTCTGAGAACCGGCACCACCTTGACCGAAGTCAAGCCAGCCAGCCCAGTCGCCAATGGAGTTACCGCTGTTGTCGATGGTGACAG
The DNA here is from genome assembly GCA_017651645.1 of Bacteroidales bacterium. The sequence continues at coordinate 98,379 of JAGCCO010000017.1, read as the reverse complement.
CCACGGTGGTCATATCATCTTCGCCAAGGGTCTCTTCGATGGCATCAGGAGTGATGGTGAGTTCAGGAGCGGATTCGCCACCGATCTTCTTGAAGCTGAAGTTATCAAGGTAGTACTCGGAAGTAGCAGCACTCTCAGGCGGATAGAAGTCCATGGCGCCAAGAGTACGGCCAACCACATTGTTACCGAAGCTATCCAAGCTCCACTGCCAAGTGCAAACGAGAACTTCATCCTCACCAGGAGCGGTGTAGTAGTAGTTAGCGACATCGGTGTCGGTGTCGACATTCAGACGGAAGTGCATCCATTGGTCATACACAAGACCAGTCATAGTGGCAGTACCATTGCTGCCAGCGTGAATGGTACCCTGACCAGGAGCGGAAGTCGAGTTTTGACCATCGTTGGTCAGATGGAGGTAGCACTGGAAAGCCCAAGTGCTGTTGGAACCAGCGAAATGGTGCAGGATATTGAAGTAACCGTTCTTGCCTTCGGGAACGAGGATGTCGAACTCGAGGTCATAGTTACCATTCTCTTCGTCGCCGAGGAGGAGGACTTGGTCGTTGCCATAGGTGAGGTGACCGCATTGGGTGTCAGTGTAGTCAGCGACGACGCCGTCTTCAGCACCGCCAGGAGCGTTGCTCCAAGTGGTCCACCAGTCGTGACCAGCAGCAATAGCTTCAGAGGCAATCTTGTTACCCACAGTGTACTCCTCGAAAGGATCAAAAATCAGCACCTCGTCGTTGCTTTGCAGCGTGACTTCGAGGTTGTCAAGATAGTACTCAGAAGTAGCGGCATTCTCGGGAGGGAAGAAGTCCATAGCGCCAAGGACGCGGTCGGTGATGTTCTCACCAAAGCTGTCCAAGCTCCACTGCCATTCGGCATAGAGTTCTTCAGCTTGGCCAACCACATTGAAGTACAGTTGGGCAACGTCATTGTCAGCATCGACATGAACGCGGAAGTGCATCCATTCGTCGTAGACACAAGGCAGGTCGCAGGTGCCGTTGCTACCAGCATGCACGGTGCCGTGGCCAGGAGCCTGAGTCGAGTTCTGACCATCGTTGGTCATGTGCATGTAAACCTGCATAGCCCAGGTGCTGTTGGAACCAGCAAAGTGGTGCAGCACATTGAAGTAACCGTTCTTGCCATCCGGAACATAGGCATCGAATTCGAGGTCGTAGACACCCGTCGAATGGTCACCAAGCATAACAACTTGGTCGTTGCCATAAGTGAAGTGGGCGGCCATGGAGCCACCAGCCTCATCAAAAACGCCGTCTTCGGAGCCGCCAGGAGCGTTGCTCCATGTGGTCCAAGGATCACCGTAGGTCTGAGCGATTTTAGCGCCGGCCACACCGTCGTTGAAATCGTAGAACATTTGTGCGAAAGCATTGCCGCAAACGAAGGCAATCATCGCAATGAGTAAAGATACTTTTTTCATTTTTTAATGATTTTAGTTAGTATTAAGTGAATAGATTCATTCAAAAAAGTGCACAAAACGCGCTGCAAATATAACCATTTTTTGTTTGATGCAAGGGAGTGGGGGATTTTTTTTAGTTTAGAGTTGAGAGTTGAGAGTTGATAATTGATAATTGAGAGTTTTAAGTTGGGAATGCTGAATGAGGAATGAGGAATGCTGAATGATGAATGCTGAATGATGAATGTTGAATGCTAAATGAGGAATGAGGAATTAAGATTGTTCTTCGATCCACTTGTTCGAAAGTGTTTCAATGGTATCAACAAATGCTTGAGCCTGTGAATTGCTGCCTTACACCATCATGAGATTTGGCTTCAATATGATAAGCTGTCAAAATAGCCCGCGCAGCATAATAGCAGGCATAATACATCCTGTTGACAGCCGTATTGTAAAATCCATTTTCGCGATGGCTTTTCACCTCGGCAAGGGTATTCCTAGCATTTTCAAGTCGATACTTTACAATATCTACTCTTTGCTCATCGGTCAATCCTGTCATACGCGCACCCTTTCATTTGTTACATTGATATAAAACGGAGTGACACGCTTGCCCCATTGGGCTTTCGGCAATATTAAAGGATTGATAATCACGCCCGTTTGTAATTCTATTTGGTAAAGCGGAGTGAATATCTGGTTTTCATCGTCATCCGTTACCGTCGGCTTGTCGACCAGCACCAGCAAGTCAATATCCGAATCGGGACGAGCATCTCCTCTTGCCTCGCTGCCATAAAGCCAAACCTCGACAGGGTATGGAAACAATACAAAGGCTTTTCTGATGGATTCTATGATGTTGGTTCGTCTCATTTTGATTGAATATCGCTGCAAATATAAACAAAAAGCGGAAGACGAAGGTGATTTATATAAGATTTGCGGAAGATTTGTTTCCTTATATAACCTTTGCTTCTTTCCAACAGGTAATCATCTCGTCGAGGGTGAGGTGCTGCACACCTTTGCCTTGCTCGCGGGCTTTTTGCTCGATGTAGGCGAAACGCTCGCGGAACTTCTTGTTGGTCTTTTCGAGGGCGTCGTCGGGGTTCACGCCGATGTAGTTGCCGTAGGCCGCCATGGCAAAGAGCAGGTCGCCGTATTCCTCTTCAATATGGGTAGTGTTGTCAGGCATTTGCAACGCCTCAATGAGTTCGTCCTTCTCCTCCTCCACCTTCTGCCAAGCCTGTTCGGCATCGGGCCAACGGAAACCCACACCGGCGGTCTTCTGCGCCATGCGATAGGCCTTCAACAATGAAGGCAAACCCTCTGGAACGCCACCTAGCACGCTGCGGTTGTGCTCGCGTTCCAGCTTAATCTTCTCCCAGTTCTGCTCCACCTGCTCGGCATTCTCAACATGCTCGTTGCCAAAGATATGCGGATGACGAACGATCATCTTTTCGCAGATGCCGTTGAGCACGTCGGCGATGTCGAAGGCGCCCTGCTCCTGCCCTATCTTGGCATAGAAGACAAGATGGAGCATGAGGTCTCCGAGTTCCTTCTTCACGTCGTTGAGGTCGTCGTTGAGGATGGCTTGGCTGAGTTCGTAGGTCTCCTCGATGGTGAGGTGTCTCAGGCTGTGGATGGTCTGGGTGCTGTCCCACGGGCAGCCCGCGCGCACGGCATCCATGATATCTAGTAAACGTTTAAAGGCTTGAAGTCTCTCGTCCATAGTAACAATATTTGAAGGTGCAAAAGTAAGAATTTTGTAATTTTGCAGACTCGATGGAACGACAAAAAAGCCATAGCATCTTTTTCGTGCTGCTCACCTTATTATTAATAGGGAAACCAGCGGGTGCCCAGCTGAGCCACAAGAACTATGAGATTGAGGCGCGGGTGCATTATGGCTACATGTACTTCCAAAACGACGAATTCCACTCCGCCTTAGGGCGTTACAGCCGACACACTCCGAGCTACGAGTTCTCGCTGCACCGCAACACCTACGGGCAACACCGTTGGGAAGTGCTGCACAACTATCCTTCCATTGGGTTCACCTTTTATTACTCGGGTTTCGGCAACGACTCCATCTCGGCCGAGCTGGGCAAGGTGTTCGCCCTCTACCCTTTCATCAACTTCCCCATCACACCTGGCGTACACAGCAGGCTGACGTTCAAGTTGGGTGTGGGTGTGGGCTACCTCACCAACAAGTTCGACCCAAAAGAGAACTACCACAACTACGCCATAGGCTCGCACCTAAATGCCGCCGTCAACCTGTCGTTCGAATACCGTCAGCGCATCGTCGAGCGACTGCATTGGGTGACTTCGGCGGGTTTGACCCACTTCTCGAACGGCGCCACACGCGCACCCAATATGGGCATCAACATCTTCAGCTTGGCCACGGGCTTTTCATGGTATCTGGCATCGCCCAAGACCCACATCGACAAGCGGCTACGACCCAAGAACTACCTCTTCGAGTTTGACGGCAAGCGGCATTTCGTCACTGACTACCAATATACATTGGGCTTCAAGGACTTGAGCCAACAATATGGTACTCACGAATACTTCCTCGTCCACGACTTGGCCGCCAATTTCATGTTTCAGATCACCGAACGCGACCGATTGGGATTGGGTGTCGAACTGGTCTACGACAACTCCGACAAAATCACCAAGCCAGACTGGGAAATCTATCTAAAGCCCGGATTCCTGTTGGCCTACGAGATGTTGCTCGACCGCGTCAGTTTCATGTTCAATGCTGGATTGCGCAATAACGTGCCCCTCAACTCTACGACTTATGGGATGCTGTTTTACCAAAAAGTGGCCGCCCGTTATTACTTCAACGAAAACCTGTTTGCCACGCTTGCCTTCACCACTTACGACATCAAGGCTGACTTCATCAGCTTTGGCATCGGCTATCATATCCAACACAAATACTATCTGCCAACCCATGAAAAGAAAACACATCGTAATCCTGTTTTCCCTCGTTAGCCTGCTGACCGCCTCATGCAGCAAGATGGACCAGCTCTTCAACAACGGGGAGCTCGTCACCGAACAGCGCAGTCTCGGCCAAAGGTTCAACACCATATCCATGTTCAACAACGTGAATGTCATGTTGGTACACGACAATTATCCCCATATTGAACTGACTTGTCCCGAGAACCTCATCAGTAAGGTGACGACCGAAATCGAGGGTGACACGCTTTTCATCAAAAACAAGAACGAATACAACTGGCTTCGCAGCTACGACTACGACATTAACCTGACGGTTTACTACGACAGCCTGCGCGAAATCAAATATGCCTCCATCGGCGACCTGCTTTGCACCGACTCTATCAAAGGCATCGGAGAGTTGGCTGTAGACTCAACGGAATTCGGCATTGACACCCTTTGGAACCGAAGTTTCTTCCTCAGCATCTATGAAGGTTGCGGCGACATCGACTTGACCTTCAACTGCAATGTGGTGAAAAACCAGTTCAACAACGGCACCTCCAAAGTCACCATGAGAGGCATCTCAGGCTATACTGAGATCATCATGCGGAGTTATGGTGTCGTCCATGCCGAGACCTTGGAATCCAACTTCGTCAGGGTGCAGTCGCATTCCACCAACGACGCTTACGTTTGGGCCAGAACCGGTCTTCGTGTCTGGCTCTACAGCATTGGAAACGTGTATTATAGAGGCAACCCATGGATCTCACAGCAATGCGAAAACGATGGGCAGGTCATAAAAATGCAATAATTTTGAAAAACATCTGAGAAAACATGGTTTTTGGTATGAAATTTGTAAAGTTTTGGTCAGTATTTTCCATCAGAAAACAGAATAAAAACTCAATAAAATGAAAGCGTTAAGACTCATCCCGATCATTGCCTTGATGGCCTTTGTCAGCTGCTCGGCGAACCGTCATGTTGCAAAAGACGACACTTACTACTCCCCTTATGGCAACAATAGTGAGCGTTTGACTACGGGCAACGGCTCATACGTGAGCCCCAGCATCAGCAGCAGCTCGGAATACGACTATCAAGCCTACTATTCCGACAACAAGAATTACGTCAGCAATGCCGAACCCGTCTATCAGACCACGGAGACCGTGACCGACACCAACGGTGTGGTTTACACCACCACCGAGACCTATTACGATGCCGACTTCGCTAGCCGCATCAAGCGTTTCGGCACACAGGCCTCCTCTACGAGAGACTATTACGATGATTACTACACGGGCGGTGACACCTATGTCTATGTCAACAGCTACGACCCCTTCTATTGGGACTACTACCCGAGCTATTATTACAGCTGGTACTATCGTCCTTATTGGAGCAGCTATTGGAGCTGGAACTGGTATTGGGGATATCCTTACTACTATAGCTATTGGGGCTATGATCCCTATTGGGCCTACGGCTGGGGTTATCACAACCACTACTGGCATCACCCGCATCACCATTGGGATGGTCACCACGGCGGAGGCCATCACAACGGCGGAAACGGAGGCGGCTTGGCCAGCTATGTAGCCAGCGTGCGACATGGCAACAACGGCGTCAACGGCTCCTTGAGCCACAGCTTGGCAAATGACGGTCGCCAAGGCAGCCATAACGCAGGCAGCATGTCGGGCCGTGTCAACAACGGCGCCACTACTGGCCGGACTGAAGGCAGCATGTCGAGCCGTCCCACCGCAGGCAGCGCCTCGACCGGACGCGTCGGCAGCAGCACAAGCCGCACCAGGCCGACCGTGAGCAACAGGCCTTCGGCAAGCGCTAGCGGCCGCACGGGCAACGCTTCAACAAGCCGTCCCTCCAGCTCAGGCAACGCCCGCACAGGCAGCCAAAGCGGCGAACGTCAAAGCTACACCTCGCCTAACAACAGCCGTCCTTCGCGCTCCAGTTCAGAGTACGTGCGTCCGCAGGGCAACACATCGCGTCCCTCCACTTCAGGCACCAACAGGAGCAACTCTTCAAGCGGAAGCTACAACAGAAGCAACAGCTCAAGCGGCTCCTACAACAGAGGCAACTCGTCAAGCGGCAGCTACAACAGAAGCAGCTCGCCTTCGAGAAGCTCCTCGTCAAGCTCAAGCCGTAGCTCAAGCAGCGGCAGCTACAGCGGTGGAAGCCGTGGCTCGAGCTCAGGCGGCAGCCACAGTTCAGGTGGTAGCCACAGCTCAGGCGGCGGTCGCAGCTCAGGCGGTGGCGGCGGCAGAAGATAAATTACCGCCGAACCCGAAAAGTTGAAAATAAAAGACTACCTTTGCAGTTTAAATAGCAAGGTAGTCTTTTTTATTTCAAAGCCATGAAGAGAATCCTAACCACCACACTCGCGATGCTGTTCACCGTCATGCTGTTCGGTCAGGGCAACGATGATGCCTATCTGTATTCGCAGACCTACTATCAAGGTACAGCCAAAGCCATGGGCATGGGCAATGCCATGGGTGCCGTAGGTGGCGACATGACGGCCGTCTGCATCAACCCGGCAGGTATGGGCATCTATCGCAGCAATGAGTTCGCCACTACCTTCAATTTAATGGATAACTACCAAAGATCCACCTATTATGGAACTGCCAACAGTGCCAACAAGATGCGCCTTTCCATTCCCAACCTTGACTATGTGAGCACCAAACAAAGGAGCAACTACAAGCCTTTACGATATACCCAATTCGGCATCGGGCTTACCCGCACCAACGACTTCAACATCCATAGCTATGCCAAAGGTATCAACCCCACAAGTTCCAAGATTGACGATTACCTTGCCCAAGTTGACGGCTATTCTCAATACGATTTGCAAGATGCCTTCCCTTATACCATATTCCCTGCCAGGAGCACCAATCTCATCGACCTCTATCACGATAACCATGGGGACTATTACAGCAGTCCCGTCCCGCAAGGCAACATCTGGCAAAGTCAGGAAAACCACTTCAAGGGCCGCTCCGAGGAATGGTCCTTTGCCGGTAGCGCCAACTTTTCAGACTGCCTTTTCGTTGGGGTCAGCGCCAATTTGACCCATATAAAACGCTATGGGACAAAGGTTTTTCAAGAAAACCGTGTTGAAGGCACCGACACGGCATTCGACCAATGGAATTTCAAGGAAGACCTCAGCAGCAACGCCTTAGGTGGCAACGTGAAACTCGGATTCATCTTCCATGCCAACCGTTGGCTTCGTTTGGGTGCGGCCTTCCATTCCCCCTGCATCTACAACTTTGACGAATCGTGGCAGACCGAGACCGAGTCCCAAATCGACCATATCACACAGAAATACATCAGTCCGGAATCCAACTACGAATACACCTTCTACAGTCCGTTGAAATGGGTAGGCAGTATGGCTTTCATCATCGGACAGCAAGGTATGATCAGTATAGACGCGGAGTACACCAACTTTGGTGCAGCTCGTTTCAAGGCCGACGACTACGACTATAGCACTGTCAATGAAAGCATCAAAAACACATATGGAAAGACATTCAACTTCCGCACAGGCAGCGAATGGTCGTTAGGAACTTCCTATCTGAGGTTAGGGGCAGCCTATTACGGCAGTCCTTTCGGCCTCGGCGAGAAAGGCGGCAGCGTCAAAAAGGCTTCTTGTGGCATCAGCATCCCGATTTCAGAAGCCACCACCTTCGATTTCGCCTACGAGCTGACTTACGGGCAATCCTTCCTTTATTTATACGATGCCGGTGAGTTAGGCATCGAGCCTATCACGCAGAAGCAATTCAAAAATAATTTCGGCATCACCCTCAAAGTTCGGTTCTAAACGAAAAAAGGCTGTCCGAAGACAGCCTTAAGATAATCTTGCATCACTTTGATCAAGCGTTGTACTGGGCAATGATTCCTTTGTCGACAAGGATACGGCCGCAATACTCGCAAACGATGATTTTCTTGTGCGTGCAGATGTCCAACTGGTGTTGGGGCGGGATGCGGTTGAAGCAGCCACCGCAAGCCTCATCGAAGATGCCGACCACAGCCAGACCGTTGCGGGCGTTCTTGCGGATGCGCTTGTAGGCGACCAAAAGGCGATCTTCAACCAGCTTCTCACACTCGGCCGAGCGTTGCAGAAGTTGTTCCTCCTCTTTCTCGGTGCCTTCCACCAACGAATGCAGTTCGTCCTTCTTTTCATTCAATGAAGACTTCAGTTCGGCGAGACGCATCTGAGCTTCAGCCACCTTGGCAGCCACTTCGTTATCCTTAGCGGTAATCTCTCTGATGCGTTTCTCGGAAAGCTGGTTATCAAGCTGTTGATACTCAATCTCTTTGGTCAGCGAGTCATATTCGCGGTTGTTGCGGACGTTGTTCTGCTGTTCCTCATATTTCTTAATCAACGCTTCCGTTTCCTTGATCTTGATTTTAAAATCAGAGATGTCTTTCTGGTGCTTCTTGCTTTCCTCCTTGAAGTTGGAGATTCGCGTTTCCAAGCCCGCGATTTCGTCTTCCATATCCTGAATCTCAAGCGGCAGGTTACCACGGTAGGCACGGATCTCATCAATCTTGGAGTCGACCTGTTGCAAGGTATAAAGCGCCACCAGTTTCTGCTCGACGCTCACTTCCACCGGATCTTCCACCGGTTTGGGGGCTTCTTCTTTCACAACAGGAGCCTCCTCTTGGGGAGCTTCAGCTTTTGGTTCAGCCTCAGTCTCAGCTTTTGCAGCCTTTTTGGTCGTCTTCTTAGTTTTCTTTTCTTCAACGGCCTCTTCCTTCACCTCGGGCTCAGCTGTTGCCTTAGTCGTTTTCTTCGTTGCCTTCTTGGTTTCTTTAACTTCTTTTACTTCAGTAACTTCCGTCACCTCAGCAACCTCTTTGTTTTCTTTCTTAGCCATATTGTGATTACTTATTTTTTACAAAATAATGGACCGAATTTGTCTTCGTTTCGGCAATTTCGGCTGCAAAGGTAGGAAATTTTTTCCGAATCAAATCACATAATAATTCTTTCGTGAATTGTTCCGTCTCGAAATGTCCGCCGTCGACAAGCAGGATGTTACCTTCCGGAACGAAAAAGTCATGGTATTTGATGTCGGCGGTGAGGTAAGCATCCACTTTTTGGCGCAGGGCTTCGGGCATGAACGGGCTTCCCGAGCCGCCACAGAGCGCCACTATCCGGATCTTGCGACCCGTCAAGGCGGAATGACGCAGGCAGGGCGAGCCAATAGTATCGGCAACTAGCGCAAGAAAAGCGTTCTCCTCCATCGCATTGTCAAACTCACCCACCATGCCGGCACCGGCCAGTGGGAACTCGTTTTCGAGGGCAAATACATCGTAGGCTACCTCCTCATAGGGGTGCACCTTCAGCATGGCGGCGACCACCTGATTCAAGGCGTGCTTAGGCACTACGGTCTCAATACGCACCTCGTCCTCGAAATGCACCTTGCCAACTTCGCCCACGTAGGGATGCGCCGATTCTCCTGCCTTAAACGAGCCTTTTCCCTGAGCGTTAAAGCTGCACGAGTCGTAATTGCCAATGCAGCCGGCACCCGCGTCAAACATGGCCTGACGTACCTCTTCGGCAGCTGTAATCGGGACAAAGACCACGAGTTTCTTCAGATTATTCTCAAAAGGCTGCAAAATGTGCAGGTTTTTCAGGCCCAAACGCTCTGCCAACACGCGACTCACGCCCAAATAGCTGTTGTCCAAATTGGTGTGCATCGAAATCATGGCGATGTCATGCTTGATGGCCTTCATCACGGCACGCTCGATGTATGTCTCGGGTGTCAAATGCTTCAAGCCTCGGAAAATCAAAGGGTGGTGGCTGATGATGAGGTCACAGTGTTTGGCAATGGCTTCGTCAACGACTTCCTCGGTGATATCCAAGCAAATTAAGGCTTTACGGACTTCCGCATTGAGGTCACCCACCTGTAGGCCAGCGTTGTCATAGCTCTCCTGCCATTGCAATGGCGCCACCTCGGTGATGCAGTTCAAAATATCTTTTACAAGCATATTATCAAAATTTGGCTCAAAATTAGCAAATTTTATCTAATTTTGACCCCTACAATGAGAATTTTGCTTTTGCCTATATCGCTTTTTTATCATATTGTGCTGGCAATCAGACACAAGCTCTACGATTGGCACATCTTGAAAACCACACGATTCGAAAAGCCCGTGATATGTGTGGGCAACCTCAACCTTGGCGGTACGGGAAAAACACCGCATACGGAATACCTTATCTGTCTTTTGAAGAACGATTACCATGTGGCGACCTTAAGCAGAGGCTATGGCAGGAAAACGAAAGGCTTCAAACAGGCAGAAAGCACAAGCACTTACGAAGATTTGGGCGACGAGCCACTGCAATATTTCAAGAAGTTTCCAGGAATCATGGTGGCGGTGGACGAAGACCGCGTGAATGGTGTTCGCAAACTGATGACAAGCACATATTATCCCGAAGTCATTCTTTTGGACGATGCCTTCCAGCACCGGAGCATCAGCGCAGGACTAAACATCCTGTTGACCGAATACCAGCATCTTTATACTGATGATTTCCTTTTTCCAGCGGGCACTTTGCGCGATGTAAAATCTGCTGCAAAACGCGCTGATATCATTGTGGTAAGCAAGTCGCAAGAGGATCTGAAGGAAGACGAAAAACGACAGATTATCAACAAATTGAAGCCTAAAGAGCATCAAAAGGTGTTTTTCTCCTATCTGGAATATGCCCCTTTGCAACCCGTAAACGAAAAGGCAAAAGCAGTGGATGACGAGAACGCCGATTCGGTTTTGGCTTTTTGTGGCATCGCCAAGCCCAAGCCATTTATTGAAGCATTGAAAAAACGACATAAAAACGTTGATTATCTGACATTTGCAGACCATCATGCTTACACGGAAAATAACGTGGCAGCCATCCTCAAACGCTTTGAAAGCCTCAACGGCGAAAAGAAAATAATCGTCACCACTGAAAAAGATGCCGCGCGATTGACAAATTCTCCTTATCTTTGTCAGTTTGAATGCGCATCGCTGTACGTTTTGCCCGTCAACGTGCGTTTCCATGAAGAAGAAAAGTTTAACGAAGAAATATTGAATTATGTACGAAAGAATTCTCACGACAGTTGAGTATATCAACAAGAAAACCAACAACTTCCGTCCCGAAGTCGGCGTTGTTCTAGGTTCTGGCTTAGGTGGCTTGGCCAACGGCATCACCGTGGAATATGCCATCCCCTATTCAGAAATCCCGAGTTTTCCCGTCTCCACGGTAAAAGGGCATCAAGGACAATTGCTATTTGGCACCATCGCTGGACGTAAAGTCATCGCCATGCAAGGCCGCTTCCACTATTATGAAGGCTATCCGATGAGCGAGGTCGTCTTTCCCATCCGCATGATGATGCAGTTAGGCATCCAGTTCCTCATCCTCAGCAATGCCGCAGGCGGACTCAACCCGAGCTTCCACGTGGGTGATATCATGATCATCATCGACCAGATTCACGCCATGCCCAATCCCTTGATTGGTCCCCATGACGAACGTTTCGGCGAGCGCTTCCCTGACATGAGCGAACCTTACGACAGACGCCTCATCAAGTTGGCTGACGAGATTGCCATGGAAAAAGGCATCTGGGTGCAGCATGGCGTGTATTGCTCCACCTCTGGCCCGACCTATGAGACCCCTGCTGAGTGCCGTTACTTCCGCATCATCGGTGCCGACACCATTGGCATGTCGACCACACCAGAGGTCATCGTGGCACGTCAAGGCAAACTGCCTGTCTTCGGCCTGTCCATCGTCTCCGACATGGGCAACATCTACAGCATGGATCACACCGTCACCATCACGCATGAGGAAGTCATCAAGGCAGTGAATGCTGTGGAGCCCAAGCTCATTACCCTCATCACAGAACTCATTCGCCGTAGTGCTGATATTAAGTTCTGATGGCCGTCTATTTCGTCACCGATTTCCATTTGGGCATCCCCACGCTTGAGGACAGTCAAGAGCGCGAACGCAAGCTATTGCGCTTTTTCGACATGATTCGACCCGACTGCGAAGAGCTTTACCTGATGGGTGACCTTTTCGACTTCTGGTTCGAGTATAAAACTGTGATTCCCAAGGGCTTTGTCAGGCTGCAAGGCAAACTAGCCGAGTTCACTGATGCGGGTATTCCCGTGCACATGTTCATCGGCAACCATGACCTATGGAGCTTCGGTTACCTACATGACGAACTTGGCCTTGAAATGCACCGCGAGCCCATCGTCAAGACCCTCAAAGACAAAAAGTTCTTCCTCATTCACGGCGATGGCAGAGGGCCAGGCGACAAAGGTTACAAGTTCCTCAAGAAATTGTTTGAATGCAAGTTCAACCAATGGCTGTTCCGATGGTTGCATCCCGACATTGGCATTGGCTTGGCCTTGAAATGGTCGCACAATCACCGCCTGAAGAAACTCAAGAACGAGGTGGAGCGCGGTTATTACGACGATATTCCCAACACCCGCCTTTACCAATACGCCCAAGAGCAGGCGGAACTTGACCCGACCATCGACTTCTTCGTCTTCGGCCACCAGCACAAACCCATGCAATACAATACTGGTGACCATGCTCTGACTACTGTCGTGGGCAACTGGATTTATGATTTCACGTATGCGGTGTTTGATGGAAAGGATGTGGAGTTGAAATACTTTGAAGGAACCAAATAACAGACCTCCCACCAGTTACCTGATGGAAGGTCTACAGAAGCATTTCAAATGAAATACTATTTATCTGTGCTTATAGCACCTAATATTCCATCCAACGCTGAGCACCCATAACAAGTAATTCTTTTTTCCTCCATTGGTCAAAAAAGAAATACCTGTACCAAAATCCAAATCTTTGTAGCTAGCTCCTCCCACAAGAGAGCCACCATATAATTCATAATCAATGTTATAATCAGCACGAACATCTATCATTCCAGCCCAATTCCCTTCATTGGTATATATTCTTGCCCCAGCGGAACTAGCCAAACCATCTCCACCAATTCCAATACTTAGAAGTGGCTGTACGTATGGATTGATCTGGTAGCCCAAAGTAAGATAAAAGCCTCTGTATAGTTCAGGTCGGATGACGAAGCCGCTACCTCTTGTATAAGAAGAACTATACTTCCCTTGTTGGACATTCATGGATTGTTGTCCCTCATAAAGTGAAACACTTTCAAGCCTTGTGTTTCCTGCTGGATTACCAAGTTTGATGCCATCACCATAGGTGAGAGAAGTTTGCGCGAAAAGCATTCCATTCAGAAACAGGATTGCTGCAATGATAAAACCTTCTTTTTTCATTTTCTTATTGCCTAGTTATATCCCATTAGACTCGTCGGGTTTAATTATTGATTAAAGTTGGATATAGAAAAAGCGTGGAATTGAATCTTGCTTGACACTCAGGGTTTCCACGCCCTCCATAATCAACAAGTTATTCCACGCCGTACAAATACGGCATTTATAACTCTCCTTGATTATGGATTTGTCCCTATAGAGGACCTTGTGGAAATTTGAGTGTCAAGGACAGCAACAAACGCTATCTATTGTATGTCAAATGTTTGGTACTAGTTTTATTGCTTTTATTTGGATTTTAATGGATTAGTATATTCAAAAAGTCAGAATACTTCAATATAGGAATACCAGCATGTACTCCAAGATCAGTTAGGTCTTTGTCGCCACTGACGATATAATCTACAGGCACACTCTCTGCCATCGACAAGAGATACAAATCCTTAATATCACGGATATGCGACTCCGATTGGACTGTGATGTCTGTAAAATGACAAACATCATAGACCATTTCGAAGAAGCAGAAACGCGTTTCCACGGAAATCAGATTGTCGAACTTTGGACGAGCAATGACAGCACGAATCTCTTCCAGCAACTGCTCACTGACATATACCTCAACATCTTGGCGATTAAGCACATCTGCCAAAGATGAGAGTTGCTTGCCAATCATGAACGAAATCCACAAGTTGGTATCGAACAGGACTTTCATTCTCCGTACCGTACTGCGTTTACTTCTGCTGCAATCTCCTCATCAGTCATCACGGGAGTTTGCGGGCATGACCTGATGAATTTCTCTATCGATGCTCTTCTCGGACGCACTTTCCAGCCCATTCGAGCAAACAATTCCTCCATCAAACTGAAATCACCCAACGGAATTGACACTACATAATCTTCCATATCTTGATACATAAATTGGTTTATGCTGCAAATTTACAACTTTTTCGCAAATAAAGGAAATTTCAGAAGAAATCACTACCTTTGCCCCAATCTTGAATCCTTAAATTTTTAATCTTAAATTTTGAATTACATGCAAATCACCAACAACTACATTGAAGCCAATAAAGAGCGTTTCCTTGAGGAACTCTATGGTTTGATCAGAATCCCTTCCATCAGTTCGGAATCGGCGCACAAGCCAGACATGATCCGCTGTGCCGAATACTGGCGCGACGCCATCCTGGCCGCCGGTGCCGACAAGGCTGAGGTGATGCCCACCGAGGGCAATCCCATCGTCTACGGTGAGAAAATCATCGACCCAAAACTGCCCACCGTCTTGGTTTACGGCCACTACGACGTGATGCCTGTCGACCCCATCGACCTGTGGCACACCGACCCGTTTGAGCCTGTCATCAAGGACGGCAAAATCTGGGCTCGCGGCGCCGACGATGACAAAGGACAGTCGTTCATGCACGCCAAGGCCTTCGAGACCATGGTGAAGACCAACACCCTTCCCTGCAACGTGAAGTTCATGCTCGAAGGCGAAGAGGAAATCGGCTCGGGTAGCCTCTCGAAGTGGGTCGTGGAGTACAAAGACCTTGTTAAGGCTGATGTCATCCTCGTGTCCGACACCTCAATGATTGGCACCGACGTGCCGAGCATCACCACTGGCTTGCGCGGCCTCGCCTATTGGGAGATTGAAGTCACTGGTCCTAACGCCGACCTGCACTCCGGCCTCTTCGGCGGCAGCGTGGCCAACCCGCTCAACACCCTCTGCGAGATGATTGCCAAATGCATGGACGGGAACAACCACATCACCATTCCGCATTTCTACGACGACGTCATTGAATGCTCCGCCCGCGAGCGCGAGCTGCTCAATATGGCACCCTACAACGAGGAAAACTACAAGAACAGCGTCGGCGTGAAGGCTTTACGCGGCGAGGAGGGCTACACCAAGATTGAACGCGTCGGCGTACGTCCCACCTTCGACCTCTGCGGCATGTGGGGTGGATACACAGGCGAAGGCTCCAAGACTGTGCTGCCTTCGAAGGCATACGCCAAGCTGTCGTGCCGTCTGGTGCCCAACCAAGACCACGAGAAGATTGCCGTATTGGTGAAGGACTATTTCGAGAAGAACGCTCCCGAGTATGTCACGGTGAAGGTAACACCGCTACATGGCGGACAAGCTTACGGCTGCCCCATTGACCTGCCGGCTTACAAAGCTGCGGAAGCCGCCTATTTGGACACTTACGGCAAGTTGCCTATCCCGATGCGCTCGGGCGGCTCCATCCCGATTATCGCAAGATTCGAGGAAGTGTTGGGCATCAAGTCCATCCTCATGGGCTTTGGCCTTGGCGAAGACGCCATCCACTCGCCCAACGAGAACTACCGCCTTGACCATTTCTACAAGGGCATCGAGACCATCATCGCGTTCTATCAACACTTTGCCAAAGGCGGAGAGATCGCTTAAACATTTGCAACACAACAAAATGAAAAAAGGAAGAGTCGATTGGCTCCTCCTTTTTTCGTTGAATACCTTAGTGACGCCTTTTACTTAGAGAACATCACCTTTTCGCTGTTGAACATGCGGGTCAAGACCCAGACAGCCACGCCTGTGTAGGCCACATTGGCGGCCAAAGTGACGATGACAGGCATCCACTTCATCTCATGGGCGAAGACCGAGGTCATCACCTGGATGGAGTTGTAGAAGGGAATCAGATAAGCCGTCAGGTTCTCGGGCGTGCCGCTCTGGAACATAGGCGTCAAGCCACAGAACATCACCACCAGCATGAATGGCGTAATCATGGTGCCGGCGTTCTTGACATCTTTGGCCAGCGCCGACAATATGCTGACGGCCGAGGCCATGATGAGCACCGTGGCAAAGATGATGAGCAGCAGCACCAGGTAGTCGGCACCCGTAAAGTTGAGTCCCAACTCCACACCTGTCGCATCGGTTGGAATCATCTTGGGTAGCGAAAGCACAATACCGATGAAGCTTGAGATACCACTCAACAGTGCTATGCCACTCAGCGACACCACCTTGCCCAAAGCGAGTTCATTCCTCCGCAAGGGAGTCACCAACAATGTAGCTATAGTGCCACGTTCCTTCTCGCCAGCGATGGCACTGGGAGCGATGGCCATCACGCCGCTGAAGAGCAGCATCAGGATAAGCATCGGGATGAGTTTCGACAAGATGCTGCCTAGCATTTCGTCCCTACTAGCTTTGTCGAAGGCAGCCTCTTCCGAGTCAGCGCGGTTGATGTCGAAACGGTTGCTCAGTTGGTCCTCGTAAGCTGATAGCGAGGCTTCTAGGATATGATAGACGCGACTCGAAGCATTGTTGGCAGAGTTGTAATAGATTTCCACGTTGGGCGCCGCTATACCGCTTTGAGGATCGTAAGTGGCCACCTTCTCGTCGAATGCTTCAGGGAAACGCACTAACACCACGTTAAGGTTCTTATCTTCCAGTCTATCTATATCCTCTTGGGAAACAGCTTGTTGAGACACAGCAATAGCGGGTATGCCATCAATCATGGGTGCCACGCTGGCCGGTAGATTCTCCACACACAGGGTTACCAGTTCATTGGTTCCCTCAGTGGCCATCTTTTTCATGGCCATGCCCATGAAGCTGTAGATGAGATAAATCAGCAGACCAGGCATGATGACCGTGGTGAACAGCATCTGTCGGTCGCCAAAGAATCGGGCGAACTCTTTCTTGATGATTGTCAATGTGTTGCTTTTCATTCCTCACCCCCTTTCACTTCTTTGTACATTTCGAAGAAACGGTCTTCCATCGTCATGCCTGCGCACACCTCTTCGAGGGTACCACAGGCAATCATGCGACCGTCAATGATGATGCCCACCCTATCACACAACCGCTCCACGAGACTGAAAATGTGGGTACTGAGGATGATGGTCTTGCCCTCGCCGCGTAACTCTTGTAGGTAGTCGGTAACGGTGCGGGCGGTCAGCACATCGAGGCCGTTGGTGGGCTCATCGAAGATGATGATGTCGGGGTTGTGGACCAACGAAATGACCAGCGAAAGCTTTTGCTTCATGCCGGTTGAGAGGTTGGCCACCTTTACCTCAGCGAACTTGTTGACGCCAAAACGCTCAAACATCTTGGCCTTGCGTTCAGCCATCACCTCGGGCGTGATACAATAAAGCTGCGAGAAGAAGTCGAACAAGTAATTCGGAGTGAAGAAGTCTTCCAACTTCAGTTCGGAAGTCAGGAAGCCGATTTTTCCGCGCACCTCTTCGGGCTGGTTCACCACACTAAAGCCATCCAAAATGGCATCGCCACTATCAGGGCGTATCAGCGTGGCCAGCATTCGGAGCGTAGTGGTCTTTCCAGCACCGTTGGGACCCAAAAGACCAAAAATCTCGCCCTTGTTGGCGGTAAACGAGAGGTTGTCGACCGCGACAATCTCCTTCCGCTCCGTCCTTTCTATTTTCTGTTGTTTGCGGGAGAGCTGAAAGGTCTTGCTCAGGCCCTCTACGCGAAGAATCTCATTCATAGGACTCATTCCTTTATGATTTGCTTGTATTTCAATCTTGTCACCTCACCGAACTTGCCCAGCTCCTTCTTGTCGATTTGCTTCTGATTGCCCGACATCATGATGACCACGGGGCGGTCTTTAATCATGCGGTTATAGAAGCTCTGCACATCCTCGAAGCTTGCTTTGCGGATGACGTCTGTGTACTCAAAACGCGGGTCATGGTCGTAGCCTTGTTTCATCCAACTTTGAACGTATGAAGGCATATTACGGAAACCGATATAGTTGCTTGCACGCGACTTCAACAAGGCCTCTTTCGAAGCATTGAACTTCTCCATTCTCACGGGCATATTGACAATCAAATCCTTAAAGGCACTCATACCATCCAAAGTCTTATCGGACTGGGTGCCCAAGAAACCGAAGAGATTGCCTGGCTTGCGCTCCAGATAGTCATACAGATAATTGGCGTATGCCGTGTAGCCCAAGGAACGGAACTCCCTTATTTCTTGGAATACAATGGAGTACATATCCGTTCCGAAATACTTGCTGAACAGATAGGCCATGGCTTCATCCTTGGTGCTCAGTTTCTCTCCTGGCACATAGAAATAGATGTTGCTTTGGCGGAACTTCTTGTTGGAAGCAATAAACACCTGAGGCTCATTAAATTTCTTCTCCACGCGAATCTTCTCCTGCCCTTTGATGACATTCGACTTCACCAAATTGTTCTCCTTCAACAATCCAGCCACCAGCCTCGGCTGGGTATTGCCGCTATAAAGTATATAACCGTCGTATTTCAATGCTTCAGCCACCTCGGCCAGCAATGCTTCACCGTTTCTCTTTTTCCATTCCTTCAAGGTAGCGTGGTTCAGGAAAGTCGATTGATTGCCATACAAGGCATACTCGCGGACAGCACTCGCCCAAGTGGAGGCATCATCGCGGCTAGTCTTGAGATTTCCTTTCATATTCTCCGCCAAAGTCTGGATATATTGTTCTTCATTGGAAGGGCTCAGTAATTTGCGGCTGCACAAAGCCATGATGTCGTTGAGGTCTTTCTCGAAGCCTGTCATGTGTACCGTAAACTGGTTTTCAGATGCATAGAAACTGATATCGGCTCCTAACTTCTGCAACGCAAGGGCAAATTCCTCAGGTGTCTGCGTCGTGGTACCCTGCATATTAAGATACTCAACAGCTGAGCTTAAATCGGGGTCATTGGCTGTTCCATAGTTAAAGTTCACCTTCAGATCAAAGATGTCGTTACGTGGGTTGATGGTTGAGAACAACTTGAAGCTGTCATTGACATCGGTAATCACCACATCCTCTCCGAATTTGACAACCTGGGGCTCCACCTCGGGCACTTGTTGTGCTTCGATGGCCTTGGCAAAATCAGATTTGGCCTCAGTGTTCTTGGCCTCGATGGGTTTCCAATTGGGTTTGTCGACTTTATCCTTGGCAGGGAAGCCCATCTTGGAACGCACATCCAAATAGTCGTTGCCGAAATACTTGTTGGCGATGGCAACCACTTCAGCTTTGGTGATGGTCTTCAGACGTTCTGTCTCTGAAAGATATTCCTCATAAGTCTGACCTGAAGTCTCAAGCTCAAGGAAAAGATTAGCCAATCTACTCAGGCTTTCTGTCTCCTTCAAACGATCTACCAACATACCCATTCGCATGGCTTCAAAGAGGTCGTCACTGAAATCACCTTTCTTCAATCGGTCGAGGCAGTCGAAGATAAGTTCTTCGGCACTTTCATGTGACTGTCCCAGCAACTTGGGTATGTAAATCACCACATTGCCACCATAATCCTCCAAAGATAGGGGCAACAACATGGCGGCCATAATCTTGCCGTCTTTCATCAGCTTGTCCATCAAACCCGTCTCACCATTGGCGAAAACCGTGCAGGCAAGGGTCAAAGGAAGCATGTCAGGGTCAGAGTTCTTGACGCCAGGGAAAATCAGTGCGCCCATCTTCACGGGTGTCATCTTGACTTCTTTCACCGTCGGGCCATTGAACTTGGGCAAGGTATAGGTAGGCTCTTTAGGCAACTCGCCGCTGCGCCAAGTACCAAACTTCTCGGCCACCAAAGGTTCAACTGCATCGATGTCAAAATCTCCGACAAGAATGAGTGTCATGTTGTTGGCAACATAATAGGTGTTGTAGAACTTGCGCATTTTGCTGGTCTGCGGGTTCTTCAAATGCTCGGTGTAGCCAATGATAGGACGACCGTATGGATGTTCGCCAAAAGCCTCGCGGAAGAGATACTCTTGGAAGGCGGAAATGGGGTTATCGCCATACATGTTCTTTTCCTCGTACACCGTCTCTAGCTCCGACTGGAACAGCCGGAACACGGGGTTACGGAAACGTTCCACATAAACATCCATCCACTTGGAAAGTTGGTTCGACGGGAAGGTGTTGTAATACATAGTCTGGTCGTATGCCGTGCCCGCATTCAAGCCTTTACCGCCCATCTGCGTGAGGATGACATCCACCTCATTCGGGATGGCATAATCGGCAGATCTCTGAGACAAAGCATTGATTTTCTGTTGGATGGCTTGTCTTTCGGCGGCATCAGCAGTCTCATGCAAACGGTCATACATCAGGTCAATACTGTCCAAGAACACCTTCTCGGCCTCCCAGTTCGTCGTACCAATCTTGTCCGTTCCCTTGAACATGATATGCTCAAAGTAATGCGCCATACCTGTGGCATCCGCTGGGTCGTTCTTGCTGCCCGCATGGACATAGACAGCCCCGTAAATCTCCGGTTGTGAGTGATCTTCACACATCACCACCTTTAATCCATTGTCCAAATGGATGGTTTTGGTTTTCAAGTCGCCCTGCTGGGCAAAACCCAAAGTAGTTCCTAATACAAACAGGAACAGAATCAATAGTTTTTTCATTTTGCTTTATTTTGTATTGTCATTCAATTCCAAACACATTCTTATACTGTCCGACGATATAAGCATCCACCCAATCGTAATATCTCTGCATCACGTTGGCATCTTGTGACTTCCGATAGCCCGTCAAGGCTTCCTCGCCAAGGTGCATCACTTCATTCTCAATTGGGAGAATGCGCTGCAAGATGCCCGTCCCCTTTTTGTTCATCAACTTGGAGAGGTCACCATAGAACTCCACATTGCCACGTTCAAGCGAAAACACACGAGCTTTCAGTTTCAGACCCATTTCGTTCAACCGGGAATGGCCTGTTCCATCATCTGTGACGATGGCAGGCAACTTTCCAGATGTGGTAAGCACCAACGGGATAGCAACGGTAGTCAAAGGCCAACCCATGATAGTCCAACTAACTGTGTTGAGTGAAGACTCGTCGGGTCTGACACCTTGCACCAATATTACAGAGGCCGTAGAATAACGTGCGATGTAGTCATGGAACGAGACGTAGCGCGTATCTTCTTCGCTTTCAGGCATGAGATCATGCATGTCGAGTTTGGTCACACCGTGTTTCAGATAACGCGAAATATGGGTAATCAGATAGTCGTGTTCCAAATTGCCTTCCTTGCAAGCTTCAGCCATGAAATCGGTGATGGCTTGATAACGTTCTACACCCTGATCCAGTTTGTGGTTGCCCGTCGTACCAAAATTGGTGCGCATCAGATAACCGTCAGGGGCAACTTTAGGGTCGTTCACGTCGAACTTCACATAATCGTAGTTGCCCGTTTCATAATAGGCACAGCCCCCTTTGGCATCAAGCACGGCAAAATTGGAGTTGACCTCACGAGGTTTCTTCACTGTATCCAGCAAACGCTCGAAATCTTCCAACGTGGCACACCATTCCAAAGCCTTACGGATAAAGATGCCATCACCGTCAGTGTCACCGCCATCGCCGTTCATGTTATATGCCGCAGTGTTGATGATGCCAAATCCTGCCTCGTTATGTCCGCCCCAAACGTCATTGGGCTTCGTATCCTCAGCGTTCACAAGGCCAAGATAACGATACCGCTGACCCTGGACGACAATCATCATATTGTGCACACTCTTCGAATCGCGATGCTTGAAAATCATCGGGCGGCCGTCCTTGGTGACGCTGGCAGAAACAATGACCGAGGTACAAGCCCGGACAGGCTGCACCTCAGTCATCATGACTGCCAATATCGCAAGAGCCAAAACCAGCTTCTTCATGGCAGATCAGTTAGTCGATAACATGCTGATAGTACGTTCCTTCCTTGAAGTTTTTGATACCATCTTTCAGGAAATTCACAAAAGCATCCTTGTCCAAATCGTAGGCACGAGGCTTCATCAACAGGTTGCCGTTGTGGTCCATCAGGCAGTAATAGGGCTGAGCATTGGTGCCAAACTTGGAGATTTGGAAGTCGGCGTATTTGCGGCCAATGGTCTTTTTCTCCTTGCCATCGTAGGTGGAGGTGTACCATTCATTCTCGGGCAAGGAGGTCTTGTCGTCGACATACAAGGCACAGATGACAAAGTCGTGGCGCAACATGTCTTTCACGCGCGGGTCGCTCCACACATTAGCTTCCATCTCTCGGCAATTCACGCAGCCGTGACCGGTGAAGTCGATGAAAATCGGCTTGTTTGTCGCTTTCGCGGCGGCCAAGGCTTGGTCGTAGTCGAAGTAGCCTTTCAGGTTATGGGCCAGGTGGAACAGGTCAGCATATTTGGGTTCTTCGTTGAACTCCGCAACTGCGACAGCTTCCGTCTGACCTTGTGGCGCCACCGCTATATTGGCGAATTTGGCATCCACATAGTCAATCACTTTTTCGCTGTTCTCTTCAATGATACGGTTAAGGTCGAAGTCGAGGGTTTGCTTAGGCGGCAGATAGCCGGACAGGGCCTTCAACGGAGCGCCCCACATGCCAGGGATCATATAAACCACGAAGGTCAGGTCGATGATGATGAGCACCAGTCGGAACACACCCAACTCCTTGACTTCTTTCTCGTCCTTGAAGCGGATCTTACCCATTAGATATAGTCCAAGCAAGGTGAAACAGACAATCCAAATGCCGAGATAGACCTCACGGTCGAGTAGGTGCCAGTGATAGGTTTGGTCGGCCACGCTGAGGAACTTGAAGCCCAAGGCAACTTCGATGAAGCCTAATACGACCTTCACAGAGGTAAGCCAGCCACCGCTCTTGGGCAGACGCTGCAACAAGTTCGGGAAGAATGCAAACAAGGCAAACGGCAGTGCAAAGGCCACAGCGAAGGCAAACATCGTCACAATGGGAGCCCAGAACTCGCCCGAGGTCGACTTGATGAGCACCGTTCCCACGATGGGACCTGTGCACGCAAACGAAACCAACACTAAGGTCAAAGCCATGAAAAAGATACCACCGAGGTTTTTTGTGCTTTGCTTGCTGTCGCTCTTGTTCACCATGTTGCTACCCAGCGTGATTTCAAACGCACCGAAGAAAGAGGCGGCGAAAATCATGAACACGAGGAAGAAGATGATGTTCGGCAGCCAGTGTGTTGCCAACCAGTTGAAGATGTCGGCGGTGACACTGTTGCCACCCACAAGCCAAGTCACCAAGATGATGATGGCAATCGGCAAGGTATAAAGCAACACAATGAAAATGAAATACATAAAGGCCTTGAAACGTCCTTGCGCCTTGGTCTCGCCCTCGCCGTGCATGAAGAACGACACGGTCATGGGAATCATCGGGAAGACGCAAGGTGTGAGCAATGCCGCGAAGCCCCATAGGATGGCTTCGAGGATCATGCCCCAGATGTTGGACTTCGTTCCAGCGGTTGTTTCAGGCTCTGCGGCCTCAATCACGGCAGGCTCGCCATAAGTAAGTTCAACGTCTTCCACTAAAGAGACACACTGTCCGTCCTTGCAGGCCTGATAGGAAATCTCACCTGTGATAGGGAACGAGCCATCCTTCAGTTTGCGGAAAGTTTGGGCAAACGAGGCCGTCCCCGCAAACTGTTTGTACTCCACTTCAAAGATGTCGTCGTAATACATCGGCACATCGGTGAGGTCGCGGGCCTCACCCACCGCCTCGAAAAACTCCGAAGTCTTGATGTCGAACACCGTGGGAAGAGGTCCCAGGGTAGGCATCGTGGTGGAATAAATGTGATACTCAGGGTCAATCGTTGCCGTGGCGACGATGTCGAATTCCGTTTCGTTGAGGTCTTGGATGGCGACAGACCACTTGACTGGGTCGATGATTTGCGCCTTTACCTCAGCAGGTACGATGGCGGCAAAGGCCATCAGCAGAATCAGGAAAAGCTTTTTCATATTGTTTCAATATATTATTATTCAATTATTTAAACAACTTTCTTTGCGATATAGCACCTTACCTTCACGGACAATGTTATCAATCAAATCCGCATTTCTGAGCATCGAAAAAAGGCTTAAATCAACAAAATAGGGCAAATACAAATCATCAATTTTGGCATCAAGAAGTGCCAATTGAAGATAGGTTAAACTCTTACCCTTCAACGTAATATCAATGTCAGAAGCTTGTTTATTCGTTCCTCTTGCCCTTGAGCCATAGATAATGGCTTCCTCGACCTCTGGAATTGAGGCCAAAGTCACGCGCAAGGCATTGATTTCATTATCTTTAAGTCCAAATTCCATCACACATTTAGGATTGGGTGAACAAATCAGAAGATTAATTTTGCAAAAATAGAAAAATTATCTATCTACCTGAGTTTGTTTGCACAGAAATATAGTTTTTGTCGAATCTGTGACCTTAAATCTGTCATCAATGCGGTGACCAACCACCCAAAGAATGTCGCCATCAGCGGAAACCAGCAACCAAACATTTTGTTTCTGCCATTCCGTAAACTTTTGGTCTACAAAGAAATCGCTGAGCAGTTTGGAGCCTTTCATGCCCAAGGGATGGAAACGGTCGCCATACTGCCAATGGCGCAATGTCAAGGGAAAACGGAGCTTGTCGAAGTCCAATAGTGCTATTTCGGGCGACTTGTCGAGGACAAAATCATTCGTTTTTTCCAGCTTAGAAAACTGAAGATGTACGGGTGAAAGGACTTCCTCCTCCCCTATCTCAATTTGGATTTCCTCGTTTGTATTTTCCTTTATTTCAAAAAGTTGCAGGTCATCTCTGCCGATAACCAATCTATGCGTCGTTGAATCATAATGGTTGCCGATGCCAGACTTCATCGCTTCATAGATAAAATGGCATTGTTCGGTATTGAACCCGAACTGCCTTAGCCACTCAAACAGCAACTGAAAACTGTTTACAAAATATTGTTTATCAATAATTTGACAACCATCTTTATCAACAACAATTTGCTCCAACTTTTCTTTCAACAACTCACGATAAAGTTCATTCTCCGAGGCTAGATGCTCTAAAGACTTATACAAACCTTGTCGTGCTTCGGGTTGCAATTCATCAAAAACAGGCAGCAACTGATTGCGAATCTTGTTACGCAGATAGACCGACTCGGCATTGGTATGGTCTTCTCGCCAAGTGATTTGGTTGTCAAGGGCATACTGCCGAATCTGTTCCCTTGAGGCCCACAGCATTGGTCGAATCACAGCCCCGTTCTGTGGAAGCATTCCTTTCAATCCACGCAGTCCGGCTCCACGCAACAGGTTAATGAAAAACGTCTCCGCTTGGTCATCGGCATGATGCGCCACAACAATCTTGTCGAAACCCAATTGCTGCCTCAATTGATCAAACCAAGCATAACGCAAGTCTCGGGCGGCCATTTCAATTGAAATGCCTTGTTCAGCGGCATATTGCTCCGTATCAAAATGCTTTACAAAGCACTGAATCCCATGCCTTTCCGAAAATTTGTATACAAATTGTTCATCCCCGTCCGACTCTTCGCTGCGCAAATGGAAATTGCAGTGCGCCGCGACAAACTCCACCTTGGTTTTCAACAACAAATCCGCCAAAACCATGGAGTCGATGCCGCCACTGAGGGCCAGAATGACTTTTTCGCCTTCGGCGATTAGGTTATACCTATTAATATATAATTGGAACTGGTCGAGCATTTTCAATGTTTTACCAAGAACTTTCCTAATCCATGACCATCTACTTGAACGAAATACAACCCTGCTGGATAATGACTTGTTTCAATCTTTACTTGCTGGTTTTCGGCAATAAAAGCATCCATCAATTGTCCCATAGCATTATAAACCCGAATCATGCTTGAGCCTTCTACCGAAACATTCACAAAAACATCAGCTGGATTGGGGAAAAGGCCGATACGCTGCTCTTTATCTTCCTCTACTTCTGCATAGCATTGGTAAACTTGTATCCCAAACGGTAAAAAAGCATCAACTATAGATTGAAAATCCGAAATTCCAAAATTATACCATGAAGACAACACAATTGAACGATCAGGGGCTATGAGCATAAAGAAAGGATCTCCAGGAATACGATAGTTGAAATGCACTTCTTCCCCTCCTCTTTCCTTACTGATCGTAGGGTATTCCACGCCAAATTCCTCACACCATTTCAAACACATACTAACATTGTCAGAACCAGAGATTTCCATATAATACACATCCTTGTCATTGCAACCGAAGTAATAATAGGATTCCTCAACATAAGGCATCAATTCTCGGCAAGGTCCACAGGTATAATGGAAGAAATCAATAAAAACATACTGACCACCATCCAAAATATCATACAAGTGTATTTCATTGTCATGGCAATCGACAGCGACAAAATCAGGGGCTTCAAAACCTATTGATACCGTATCGGAAATGTATTCGGAACCATCCTCAAAACAAGAAACCACATAATAGTGATTATCCTCAAAGGGAACATAGTAACCTTGATAACAAGTATCCGCCGTTGTAAGCATCATGTAATTCATCCAAGTTCCTCTTTTATAGAACACATGATAATACGATGCTCCGTCAACACCATCCCAAGCCAAACGGAAATGCCCGTCAATCAATGAAGCGTTAAGATTTGCAGGTGCTGTATGGTCACCCCATTCGCAATTCGATGGAGTGAAACCGAAAGCCTCCAATTCTTCCCCAATGTGATATCCCAATGGTTCTTGATAGATTTCATGATTGGAGCAAATCATAAGATACTTGTTATTGTTCGAATAATAAAAGCAATCATAGTAAACAGAATAGAATTGGTTTCCTCCACCATCCATTCCAATCACAGGGAATTCGATACTATGGGCTTCTTCCCATGACCGACAAACAGAATCATTCTTTGTCGGTAAAACCTCCATGAAAAAAAGGTCACGTCCGTTACACCCAAATTGGTGATAGGTATTAACGAATGTTGTTGTTTGTGAAGTCGTATTCGTATTCGTCACAAAGTGAATCAACACATATTGTCCACCATCGAGCAATTCAAACAGATTGTATTCCACGCCATGACAATCCGTGAAAGTAAAATCTTCAACTTCGGGCGGACACTCGGCTTTCAAACTCCATGTCAACACGAGAAATGACAACACAAACAAGACTCTTTTCATGATTCAAAAGCTTTTGTAGTTACGCTGACTGCAAAAGTACAAAACTCTCACAATCTGCAAAATAAATCATTTCTTTTTCTTCACCGAGAAACCAAAGCCGCCGATTTTCTCGCCAAGGCCGTAATACTTGCCATGGGAATAGGCCAAAGGCTTGGCGTGGTTGAGTTGGAATGCGCCCGTGCCCTTGTCGATGAGTTTTTCCTCCGCATTGATGGCCACCACCTCGGCAATGAACATGTCATGCGAGCCTAATTCCTTCACCTCCACCACCTTGCACTCGATACTCAGCGGTGATTCTGCAATCAGGGGTGCCTTCACGATTTGTGCCGGTTCGGTGTGCAGGTGCATTTCCTTGAATTTGTTGTAATCGCGGCCCGAGCGCACGCCGCACCAGTCGGTAGCTGCAGCCAAGTCCTCCGTCGTCAGGTTGATGACGAACTCCTTGTTTTTCAAGATAATATCATGCGAGTGACGTTCCTTGCGGACGGAGATGTAGCACATAGGCGGGTCAGAGCAAATGGTGCCGGTCCAGCCGACGGTGATGATATTATAGTTTTCCTCACAGTCGCCGCAGGTGACCATCACGGCGGGCAAAGGGTAAATTAGGGTTCCAGGTTTGAAGGGGACTTTCATATTGTCTTTTTTGTTTTTACGAATGTAGGGCTGTCACAGTGTGGCAGCCCTACATCAAAACCAAAACTATTGGTTTATTCAATCGTCCAAGTCGATCCGCTGTTCAGCAGGTCGTCCATGTTGTGAATCTTCGAGGCGGCCTTCTCGTTGGCGATGACTTGGTCAAGGCTGTCGTTGAAGGTCGGGGCCTTCACATCGCGGATGACACCGATGGCGACGGGGAAATGAGGCGGCATCATGTGTGCCAGCATCATGTGGATACCCGTGTCTTCGGTGGTCTTGTCGTGGACGAGTAGGTCTTTCTCGGTGATGCCATTCTCGCCGATGGTGACCACTTCAAGTTGGTTGCCGTTCAGACGGATACCCTTGTCGCGGTTCTTACCGAAGATGAGCGGCTGTCCGTGGACGCACTTCACCTGCATGTCGTCGCGAACGTCCTTGCCGGTGATGTTCTCATGCACGCCGTTGGAGAAAATCATGCAGTTTTGCAGGACCTCGGTCACGGCAATGCCGTCGTGCTTGTACGACTCCCAGAAGATTTCGCTCAACTCCTTGGGGTTGATGTCCACGCCACGGGCAAAGAACGTAGCCTTAGCGCCGATGGCGAGTTCGCCGGGATTGAACGGATCCTCGTAGGTGCCTTGCGGCGAGGTCTTGGTCTTCGTGCCACGGAAGGTGCAGGGCGAGAACTGACCCTTGGTCATACCGTAGATACGGTTGTTGAACAGGATCAGGTTGATGTCGATGTTACGACGGCAAGCGTGGATGAAGTGGTTGCCACCGATGGCGGTGCAGTCGCCGTCGCCGGTGATCATCCACACGCTGAGGTTCGGGTTGGCCAGCTTCACGCCAGTAGCGGCAGCAGCGGCACGACCGTGGATGCTATGGAAACCATAGGTGTTCATGTAGTAGGGGAAACGCGAGGAGCAGCCAATGCCGCTGACCACGACGATGTCTTCCTTCTTCTTACCCAACTTCGGGAAAATGTCCTGAACGGCCTTCAGGATGGCGTGGTCACCACAACCGGGGCACCATTTCACCACCTGATCGCTTGCAAAATCCTCTTTAGTCAACATGACTTGATTTTCGATATTCTGATTTTCCATAGTCGTCTTATTTTAAAAGGTCGTTAAACTTAGCCTCAAGCTCGCCGATGGTGAACGGCAGGCCCATCACCTTATTGAATTGCTCGCACTTGTACTCGGGATAGTTCATGCGCAGGTACTTGGCGAACTGGCCGCGGTTGATTTCGCAAACCACGATCTTCTTGTGACCTTGCAGCACTTCCTCGGTGTTACGCGGCAACGGCATGATGTAGTCGAAATGGGCATGAGCGATGCTCTTGCCTTGCTCCATCAGTCCCTCAACGGCTGTGCGGACGGTACCGAAGGTACCACCCCAGCTCACCACGAGGAGGTCGGCGTTCTTGTCGCCGTAGATCTCCTGCAGCGGGATGTCATTGGCCACGCGAGCAATCTTCTCTTCACGAAGTTCAGTCATCAACTGGTGGTTCTCAGGATTGGTCGACAGGTTGCCCTTGCCGTTTTCCTTCTCCAGACCACCGACGCGGTGACGCAGGCCAGGCGTGCCCGGAATAGCCCATTCGCGGCGGAGCCATTTCTCATCGCGGCGGTAAGGCATGTAGTTCGGGTCGTCGGCTTTGGCCAGCGGAGGCGTGATGCTCGGCATCTCAGCCATCTTGGGGATGCGGAACACCTCGGAGCCGTTGCCCAAGGAACCGTCGCTGAGCATGATGACAGGTGTCATGTGCTCCATGGCGAGACGGGCGGCTTCGTAAGCGGTGTAGAAGCAACCAGCGGAGCTGCGGGCAGCGATGACGACCAGCGGAGCGTCACCGTTACGGCCGTAGAGGGCTTGCAGCAGGTCGCTCTGTTCCATCTTGGTCGGAAGACCCGTGGAGGGACCGCCACGCTGCACATCGATGATGACCAGCGGAAGCTCTGTCATTACGGCCAGACCCATGGCTTCACTCTTCAGCGAGAGACCAGGACCTGAGGTTGTCGTCACGGCGAGGCAGCCTGTGTAGGCAGCGCCGATCGACGACATGATGCCGGCGATTTCGTCTTCAGCCTGATAGGCCTTGACGTTGAGGTTCTTGTATTTCGTCAACTCGGCAAGGATGTCGGTGGCGGGGGTGATAGGATAGCTGCCGAGGAAGAGCGGGCGGCCCGACTTCTCAGAGGCGGCCATTAGGCCCCAAGCGGCGGCGGTGTTGCCGGTGATGTTGCGGTATTTGCCTTTGTCGAGGTCGGCGGCTTCCACACGATAGGTGTTGGTGAAAAGCTCCCAGGTGTCGGCGTAGTGGTATCCGGCGTCGAGGACGGTGCGGTTAGCCTTGATTACTTGGTCCTTGCCTTTGAACTTGGTCTCGAAATAGGCATACACGGTGTCGAGTTCACGGTTGAACAGGTACATCACAATGCCGAGGGCGAACATGTTCTTCGACTTGAGCATCGACTTGTTGTCCATGCCAAAGTCTTTCAGGGCCTCTTTGGTGAGTTCCGAGATGGGGGCTTTGACCACCTGATAATCGGCGAGGGTGCCGTCGACGGTCGGGTCATCGTCGTAGCCGGCCTTCTCCAGGGCCTTTTCAGTCACTGAGTCGGAGTCGAAGATGATGATGGTTCCAGGGCGGAGCCAGCGCATGTTAGCCTTAATGGAGGCGGGGTTCATGGCCACGAGGACGTCGCAGAGGTCCCCAGTGGTGTGAACAGGTTTGTGTCCAAAGTGCACTTGGAAGCCAGAGACGCCAGCCACGGTGCCTTGCGGCGGGCGGATTTCAGCCGGATAGTCCGGGAAGGTGGCGAAATCGTTTCCGGCAAATGCTGTTGAATCCGAAAAAAGATTTCCGGTAAGTTGCATACCATCGCCCGAGTCGCCAGAGAACCTGATGACGACATGTTCAAGGGCTACAACCTTACTTTTTGCTGTCATAATGATTGGATTAAGTTTATTATTATTTACCTGATTATAAACAAGTTACGTAAAGTATAGTTCAACTCTTCATTCAAGACATTGAGCTTGTTGAAATATGCTGCAAATTTATATAATAAATAGGTGCAATCCCAAACAATTCCGCTATTTATTTTCCTTTTTAGAAGTAATTTCCTATCCATTTCATTGTCAAAGGATTAGGCTTTATCCTTATTTAGACTGAATAAAAATTTCTATTTTAATCTTATTGGAATGAAAGTTGTAGTATTTTTGCGGCACGAAATCGAAAGATTCGACGAAGTCAAAAATCAAAACTAACTCAAAATTAATATCATTATGGCTTACAAAATCACAGACAGCTGCGTTGCTTGCGGCACATGTATCGACGAATGCCCGGTGGGCGCTATTTCGGAAGGCGACATCTATGTCATCGACCCTGACACCTGCGTTGGTTGCGGAACCTGCGCTGGCGCTTGCCCGAACGAAGCAATCGTTGAAGACTAATTGAATGAAATCAAACTGCATTAAAAGTAAAAAAAGCCTGCCAAAAACAGGCTTTTTTTGATTTTTTTGGCAGTTTTGAAAAGTTTGG
Organism: Bacteroidales bacterium; assembly: GCA_017651645.1. The sequence continues at coordinate 66,821 of JAGCCO010000017.1, read as the reverse complement.
CAAAGAATTTGCTTATCTTTGCAACGTTCTTTGAAAGAAACATTTAAACAAATAACCTAATTACTAACTAAAATCATTAAAAAATGAAGAAATTAGCATTAGCACTTATGTGCCTCGTCAGCGTTGCTTTCTTTGCAAGCTGCACAAAACCAGTTGAAAATCCTGAACCCGCCATCTCCGTCATTTCTGATGAAGGTTTCATTCAAAATGGTGATGTCATCGACCTGGGTACTCCCTTTGTTTACGGCTTCAAGATGACCGCTAACACCGAAACCAAAAAGGAGCTTTCACAACTCTCCATCACCACGACCATTATTGATCTTGATGGAAAAGAAGAAAGCAGCGAAGAAATCATCTCCATCAGTGGACAAAGCGAGTATTCGTTCGTTGACACCCTTTCCTTTGTCGCAAAGGATATTATTGCTTATGCCAAGTTCACTGCCGTTGTCACTGACGTTGATGGCAAAACCAACAGCGCCATCATTAGCGTGAGCATCAACGAGGCTGCTCAACCGCTGTTTGCCAGACCTATCGAGTGGATCCGCAAGGGTGCAGATTTGGAAGGCAACACTGAAGTCGAAATGAAAGCCCTGGGTCTGCAATGGACTGGCAGCTACAAGGAAGTGTTCGCCACCATCAGACCTCTTACTGATGCTACGCTTTATCTGTGCAACGGCGACGACTATGACAAAATCACCACTGATGTGGAAAAGGCTGCCTACTTTGCCGACTTGACAGAAAATGCTGAATCCATCGACAAGTATCGTAATATCACCACCAACAACAGCGCCAACTACAATGACATGCTGGCTGTTGTTTACAATGGCGAGACTTATCTGATTCACATCACCCGTGCCGAAATTGCAACCGGCAACTATGGTACCCAAATCACCATCAAGGGCGAGACCAAATAAGTAGAACCAACTATTCAATAACGAACAAAGGTGTGCCGTAAGCGGCACACCTTTGTTTTTTTGTTCCCAGAAGAATCATTCTGCCAGAGCATGACTGATTTTCCTGTTGATTTGCAGCAGGCGTTTCTCATCCAATTTCACCACGGCCCTATCGTAGGTCATCAAGCCGTTGAGTTCAGTCTCGCAGTCAGTGGTCTGGGTATAAACTGCAGCAGAGAAGCCTTGGAAAGCCATCTTGTAAAGCTGTTCGGCATATTCCACATAGGTGTCGGTCACCTTTTCTTCAGTGTCAAACTCCACATAGCCCCAGCCTTGGTCTTTCACCCAGGTGTGACCTTCCACCTTGCGACCGATGCCGCCATATTCGCCCAACACCGTGGCTCGCGTCGGGTCGTAAAGCACCATCTTCGGTTCGGGATAATGGTGCAGGTCGAGGATGTCACCACACTGATAGAAATTGCCACCCGAGGCAGGATTCACCAAACGTGTCGGGTCGAGTTTCTTAGTCATCTCCACGATTTCAGGGGTCTTGAACTGTCCCCACGACTCATTGAAAGGCACCCAAACACCAATGCAAGGCTGCGACTTCAAACTATTGATAATTTCAGTCCACTCCTTCTTATAGCATTCCTCTGATTCAAGCGTGCGCAAACTCTCTGGACCTTGATAGTATTGTGTAGTTTGCCACTCGGGGCCACGACCGCCGCTAGGCATATCCTGCCACACAATCATCCCGATGCGATCGCAATGGTAATACCAACGCGCCGGCTCCACCTTCACGTGTTTGCGAATCATGTTGAAACCCAAGTCTTTGGTTTTTTGGATATCGTAAGCCAAAGCCTCGTCGGTGGGCGCGGTATAAAGGCCATCAGGCCACCAACCTTGGTCAAGCGGGCCGAAATGGAAGATGGGCAGACCGTTTAAAGTAAGGCGCATGATGCCATTGTCGTCGCGTTTGGTGCCGAAGCTGCGCATGGCGAAATAGCTGTCCACAGCATCTATCACCTTGCCCTTGCGCAACACTTTGACTTTCATGTCGTACAGGAAAGGATGGTCGGGCGTCCAGCGCAAGAAGTCCTCGGGCATGTTCACCTCGACAGGCTGGCCATTAATGGACTTCGCGGTAGCCACCTGCCGACCTTCATAGGACACCTCAACCTGATAGAGGTCATCTTTGGTCAGGTTGGAGAACTCCACATCCACGCTGACCGTCGCCTTATCGAAATTAGGCGTGGTGACCAGGTTTTTGATATAGTCCTCGGGCACATATTCGAGCCACACCGTCTGCCAAATGCCCGTCACCGAAGTGTAGAAAATGCCACGCGGCTTCATCACCTGCTTGCCGTGAGGGATATAGCTGCTATTGGTCGGATCCCAAACACGAATCACGATAGAGTTCTGCTTGCCTTTCAAGGCCTGTGTAATGTCGAAGGTAAAAGGCGTGTAACCTCCAGTGTGTGAACCCACTTTGATGTCGTTCACCCAGACGTCCGTCATCCAGTCGACGGCACCGAAATGGAGCAGGATACGGCCACTTTTCCAGTTGCCTGGCACCGCAAAGGTCTTCTGATACCACAAGGCATTGTCGGGACCGACTTCCTTTTGCACACCCGACAGCGCCGACTCGATGCAAAACGGCACGAGAATGTCACCTTCGTACTTTTGCGGAGCCTTCTCCCCTTTTGTGGTAATCGCATACTGCCATAATCCATTGAGGTTCTTCCACTCGGGACGCACCATCATTGGACGTGGATATTCGGGAAGGGCGTTTTCGGGCGCCACCTTAGCCGCCCATTTCGTTTTGATCTTGTCGCCAGCGGGAGCATACTGAGCGACGACCATGTTTGCTAATAGCATTGAGATAAGTAAAAGTTTAATTTTCATATTTTTAATTATTCGTCATTCATTTCTTTATTAAAAGCTTCAGCGGCGGCGATGAGGCTGTGGACGGCTCGGGGAACAAGTTCCTCAATTTGTGGATTTGAATCCAAAACTTGCTCGAAACACATCCACACGGAAGCCCCTTTATCATGTTCATCCTCAAACTCATAAAGAACGGCCTTAACCACCTTAAAGCTCCAATTGACATTGTTGCAGGCCATGATAGCCTCGGCGAAGTTGTCGTCAGTCACATCGAAAACGCCGGGAAGGATGAGGCGGAAAAACATAGGGTCTTCGGCATCGTTCCAAAGTAGGAAGTTCCAGCCTTCGTGGCTGAAATTCAGACCCAATTCGTTCTTTTTCGGAGTGACGCCCTGGGACTTCAAATACTTTGACACCAATGTTTTAGCGTTCATCTCGATTATTTCTTGTTGAATCCGATGCGGGTCTTGGTGGAATAGGTCGGGTTCTTGTATTTCAGCACGTCAACGAGGATCTTCTGGGAAATTGGCACGTCGTTATAAGCGGCGGTCATGGCAGCCTCATTGACGGCCTCGGTGATGTCGCCAGCATTAAAGTCATCCGACATTCTAGCCAACTCGTCAAAATCAAGTTCCTCACAAGGACGGTCTTTCAGGTGGTCGATGAAGATATCCTTACGCGCCTCAAAATCGGGTTGGGGGACAAAGAACACACGGTCGAAACATCCGATGCGCATGATAGATTGGTCGATAAGGTCAGGGCGGTTTGTTGTAGCCACCACAAGGATGCCCTTCTTTGAACACTCGTTCATCATGCCATACAAGGCCGATATCTGCGGGGTGACGTTTTCTTCTCCCTCTGCATTCGGATTGGGTGCCACAAACTCAAGCTCGTCAATGCAGATGACAAACGGTGCCTTGATTTCGGCGGCATCGAAGACCCTTTGTAGGTTGTCCAGCACACCTTCTTGATAGATATGGCCCATTTCGGGACCGTGAATAACGGTGTAGTTGTAACCCAGCTCCTCCGCAAAGCTTGTCAAGACCAAGCTCTTACCACAACCAGGAGGGCCATAGAGCAGCACGCCATTGATGGTCGGCAGCTTATACAATTTCGCTTTCTCAGGGTTCTGCAAGGCGAAAAGCACCTCCTTACGCAGTTGCTCCTTCAGTTCGTCGCGACCCGTCACATTGTCGAAGCCACTGCCCGAACCTTTTTTGAATGTGATGACAGGGCCGCTGTTATCTTGGACCTGCGTTTCTGGTTGTGGTTTTGCCTCTTCCTCTTCCATCCTTTTCGCCAACTCAGGCATCACCTGTTCGAACAAGGCTTGGGCAAACTCAGCAGCAGAAGCGAAACGGTCATCAGGCTTTTTGGCCAAGGCTTTCAGCAGGATAGCCTTCATATAATCAGGTAGTTTCACCTCATCGGTCTCCAAAACAAGCTCTTGTTTTCTCGCTTTCTTCACTGCTTCGGCAATCTTCTGCTTGTCGCCATCAAAAGTTCTCAAATCCACCACCTCCCACGGCGACTTTCCGAACAACAAAAAATAAAGGAGTGCACCTGTGGAGAAAATGTCGCTTTTCACGGTGTAAACCGCGCGGAAGGTTTCGGGGGCCCGGAAATACGGCATCAAGTCTTCGTCGACAAAGGTCGGGCGGCCTTGCACCATATAAGAGATATGACCAAGGTCTATGATGGTAGGCATCAACATCCCGTCATCAAGCTCCTGAAGCATAATATTGGACGGACGTATATCGTTGTGTATCAAGGCACGGGAATGGATAAATGACAATCCGCTCAACACACAAAGCGTGATTTGCACGGCATCCTCCAAATCGAATGGCCCTTCTTGCCTGACCGCATCAAAAAGCAACATGCCACGATAGAACTCCGTGACAAGATAATGGTATACTGCATTACCTTTTTTTACTTCGCCATTGTCGACATACCGCACCACATTCTGGTTCTCGTCCGTATTCAGTTCCTTGCAGAGCTGGATCTCGTAGACTTCCTTGCCTTCAAAGAGCTGTTCACGAGGGATGCTTCTGAGGTCAAACACCTTCATGAAGTACATCATATCGTCGGGACCCAGCACCGTATATGACTCAGCGACAATGCCTTTCTTTATAAACGAGTTGATGACATATTTGTCAATCTTCTCCCCTTTCTTGAACATTTCCATAGGTGATAATTTTGGGCAAAGTTCAAGATTAAATTTGACTTGTGCAAGAGGAAAAGCATTTATTTCAACAAAAAAGGCCGCGATTGCGGCCTTTTCATAGTGATGAATGCTAGCTTTATGCGTCGATATTGGCGTAAGTGGCATTCTGTTCGATGAACTCGCGGCGCGGAGCCACCTCGTCGCCCATCAGCATGGAGAAGATGTGGTCGGCCTCCATGGCGTTCTCGATGGTCACCTGACGCAAGGTGCGGTGAGCCGGATCCATGGTAGTTTCCCAAAGCTGCTCGGGGTTCATCTCACCAAGACCTTTGTAACGCTGTACGTCGTAACCGCTCACAGTGCCGTTCTTGGTCAGCTCGGCCATGTTGGCAAAACGTTCCTCGTCGGTCCAGCAATAACGGATGGGCTTGGTGCCGCGCTTGATGAGATACAAAGGCGGCGTAGCGCAATAGACGTAACCGTTCTCAATCAGTTCGCGCATATAGCGGAAGAAGAAGGTCAAAATCAATGTGGTGATGTGGCTGCCGTCGACATCAGCATCGGTCATGATGATGACCTTGTGGTAACGCAGCTTCTCAAGGTTCAAAGCTTTGCTGTCCTCCTCTGTGCCAATGGTTACACCAAGAGCAGTGTAGATGTTCTTGATTTCCTCGCTGTCGAACACACGGTGCTCCATGGCTTTCTCGACGTTCAGAATCTTACCACGTAGCGGCAGGATGGCCTGGAAGTTACGGTCACGACCCTGCTTGGCGGAACCGCCTGCGGAATCACCCTCAACGAGGTAAAGCTCTGTCTTGGCGGGATCACGCTCAGAGCAGTCGGCTAGCTTGCCCGGCAGGCTGAAGCCCGACAGAGCGCCTTTACGTTGCACTTTCTCGCGGGCGTTGCGGGCCGCTTGACGAGCCTGGGCAGCCAAGGTCACCTTGTCGAAGATGGTCTTGGCCTCTTTAGGATGCTCTTCAAGATAGTCGGAGAGTTGTTGGCCCACGATGGAGTTGACGATACCCATCACCTCGTCATTACCGAGCTTGGTCTTGGTCTGGCCTTCAAACTGCGGCTCAGGCACCTTCACCGAGATGACGGCTGTCAAGCCTTCGCGGAAATCATCGGGTGAAATCTTCACCTTCAGCTTCTCCAGTTTCTCAAGGAGGCCGCTCTTCTCGGCGTAGGCATTGAACGAACGCGTTAAGCCGGAACGGAAACCTTGTAAGTGCGTACCACCTTCAATAGTGTTGATATTGTTGACATACGAGTGCAGGTTTTCCTTGTACTCGTTGTTGTATTCCAGCGCAATCTCGACCGGTACGTTGTTTCTCTCGCCCGAGATGAAAATCGGTTCGGGGATGAGCTTCTCACGATTGGCATCGAGGTAAGCAATGAAGTCGATGAGGCCGTTCTCAGAGTAGAAGGTTTCGCTGCGGTACTCGCCATTTTCCATCTTCTCACGCTCATCGGTAAGCACGATGGTAATGCCATGGTTGAGGTAAGCCAACTCGCGCATACGAGTGGCGAGGGTGCTGTAGTCGTATTCAAGGGTCTGGAAGATGGAACCATCGGGTTGGAAGGTAATACGGGTACCGTTCATGTCAGTCGTGCCCACAACTTTCACATCATAAAGCGGTTTGCCGCACTCATATTCCTGCTTGAAAATCTGACCTTCACGATAGACCTCTGCCGTGAGATGGGTCGACAATGCATTCACGCAGCTCACGCCCACGCCGTGCAAACCGCCAGAGACCTTATAAGAGCCCTTGTCGAACTTACCTCCAGCGTGCAGCACAGTCAACACCACTTCCAAAGCCGAACGATGCTCTTTGGGGTGCATACCTGTGGGTATACCACGACCATTATCGAGGACACTGATGGCGTTGCCAGGTAGGATGCGGACATCAATCTTGTCGCAATAGCCCGCCATGGCCTCGTCGATGGAGTTGTCAACCACCTCATATACTAAATGGTGCAAGCCGCGGAAATGGACATCGCCAATATACATAGCCGGACGTTTACGCACGGCCTCTAAACCTTCCAAAACCTGAATCTTACTGGCGCCATATTCTTCGCTTGCCAATTCTCTTTTTTCTTCTTCAGTCATTTTAAATATTTAGGGTTTTTCAATTAAAGGCGCAAAGATACACATTTTTTCGGCACGATGGCCAAAAAAGTTGAAAAATTTGTTTTTTACCCAAAACGGCTCTACGAGGCTAAAAATGGGCAAATTTTGAAAACACAAAATAATTAGCACCAATAACAAAATGAAAAGCCCATCCAAAAGAAAGGGCTTTTCAGTAGACCTAAGACACTTTGCCGAACCAACATCAAAGGAAGCTACTGCCTCCAATAAACTGACGCAACATGGAAGTGGCAGGTATCTCCTTGTCGGAGACAGGTGTGAAATAATGCAGGAAACGTAACAGGCGGTGTGCCTCGGTGTATTCGGGGCAATTGTACGGCACCGTGGCCAAGATGCTCTCCGCATGGTTGCGCATGACGGCAAATTCAAGAAGATAAGCCGAATTGAACATCACGTCGGCGTTTTCCTGATAGGGGTTGATCCACTTCTCCTCTGCATCACGCACGCTGGCCCACTGACTGATGGTCTGACGCGCCGTGAACGCACCTTTATTATAATCGCGTACGATGCGGCGCAAGAGGCGGTTGTCGTCGGTCGGAATGATATTGTGGTCGTCCAATGCAGTGCTGGTCAAGGTGGAGATGAAGATACGGAATTTGGTCGACTCGGGAATCTGATCCGTCAGTAAGGGGTTCAAGGCATGGATACCTTCCACCAACAGTACACAACCTTCTTTCAATTGAAGTTTCTTGCCGTTGTATTCGCGAATACCTGTAACGAAGTTATACTCAGGCACTTCGATTTCCTCGCCTTTCAGCAAGGCAATCAGATCTCGTTCAAGAGCGGCATGGTCGACGGTCTCGAAGTTGTCGAAGTCATAGGTGCCATCAGGCAGTTTGGGTGTGTCCACTCGGTTGACGAAATAGTCATCCGTTGAAAACGAAATGGGCTTCAGGCCACAGGCTTTCAACTGGATACTGACACGGCTACAGAAAGTAGTCTTGCCGCTGCTACTCGGTCCTGTAATCAGCACCAAACGGACAGGGTTCTCGCTGTGATAACGACGGTTGATTTCCTCAGCGATTTGCACGATCTTCTTCTCTTGCAAGGCCTCGGCCACCTGCACCAACTCCCGTGCCATACCGTTTTGGCAGGCATGGTTGACGTCACCCACAGTGCTCAGTCCCATGATGTCGTTCCACTTCAGGCTCTCCGAAAACACATCGAAAGTCTTGGGCTGGTCATGCATCTCAGCCAAACGGTCGGGATGGTCGCGGTCGGGGGTGCGCATCAGAATGCCGTCGCGATAGGCTTCGATGTCCCAAATATTTAGGTAACCCGTAGAAGGCACCAAGCGACCATAATAATAATCGGTGGTGTTGCCCAAAGTGTAGTAGTCGGTATAGGCTTTTCCACTGGTTTCCAATAACTTGACTTTATCCTCTTGCCCCAACTTGCTGAACATGTCGATCGCATCCTCGATGCGGGCCTCATGGCGATGGAACTGGATGTCGTCCGCCACGATAGCCCTCATCCGCACCCTTAATGCAGCAATGTCGTTGCCATCAAGATTCTCGCCGTTGCTTTTCTTGATACGGCAATAAAAACCCTTGGAAATGGGGTGTTCCATGTTCAACTTGCTGCCAGGAAACAGGTCTTGTGTCGCCTTGTAAAGCATGAAACCCAACGACCGGGCATACACAAGGCGCGCCGTATGATGAGTGAGGTCGAGAAACTCGACGTCGCGGCTATTGTAGACGCGGAATTTCAGGCCCTGCGACACATTGTTGACTTTGGCCGAAACAATGGGATAAGGCTTGTCAAACTCAAATTCGGGCAACATCTCAAGCAAGGTCATCCCTTCCTTGAACTCCTTCGTGGTTTTGGTGTTGATGCAATAAACTTGAATCATAATTACATGTTGGTTTCCGAGATAACTTATTCAGTTTCTTGATTTTGAATTCTATTGATGGCATCAATGGCCAATTTATAATCGGGTTGCTGCTTCAGCACCTCCTTATAGATTTCCATCGCCTGAGCATAATCACCCATCTGCTCGATCACGCGGCCTTTGTTATATTTGGCATCAAGATAGTCAGGCTTGACGACAAGTGTCTGATTGAAATAGTCTAATGCCGCCTGATTGTCTTCTAGATACACGTAGTTGACATACCCTTTGTTGAACAACACGATGTAGTTGTCGGGACGTTGCATCAATAAGGTATCGTAATGTAACAAGGCCTCTTCCGGTTCACCATGACTTTGCAGGTAAAGCGCCAACTCATAGCGAGCCGTAGGGAAATCGGGGAATTGTTGCTGCGCCTTGCGAAGATAGTCCATGGCGTAAGGAGGTTGCTGCGCCGCATAGATACGGCTGATTTGCTCGACTGGATCGTAGAAGTTACCATCCTGTTCAGCAGCAAATTGGAAATTCTTTAACGCATTGACTGTGTCTTGCTTGGCGGCCATGTAGCACATTCCTTTGACGAAATAGGCTCTCGGATTGTACGACGAAAGTCCCAAAGCCTTGTCGACATAGCCGATAGCCAGATTAAAATTCTGTTGTAACAGGTTCAGTTCGGCTAATTTCACTAGTGGGCGTGCATCCAAAGAGTTGATTTCCACCGCCTTGTTGAGTGTGGCGTTGATGTTGTCTTGATCTCCCAATGCGTAATACACGTCAGCGAGCAAGAGGTAGGTGTCGATGTTGTTGGGGTCGAGTTGCAGCGACTTGTTGATGTCAATCATCGCCTGCCCGATCTGCTCTGTAGCGAAATAGGCCTTTGCCCTACTTACATAGAGTCTGGCGTTTGTGCTGTCCATAGCAATAGAATCCGACAGCAGTTGGATGGCCTCGTTAACCGTGACGGAAGCCTTAGGTTCTTGTGGCGTGTTGTCCGTTTCTGGTTTCGGCGTGTTATTGCAGGCAAACAGGGCGAGTAGAAGGCCGAGGAATAGTAGGTTTTTCTTCATGGCAGTCTGTTTTTGCCACTGGCCTCTGGCTGCTGGCTTCTGGCAATCACTGCCAGGAGCCAGAAGCCAAATGCCAGAAGCCATTATTCTTCACTTTTTTCAAGCGCCTCGAAGATCTTAGCCGTCAGTTCGTCGGCCAGCTCGGGGTTGTCTTCGATGAGTTTCTTGACCGAGTCGCGGCCTTGGGCCAGTTTGGAGTCGCCGTAGCTGAACCACGAGCCGCTCTTCTTGATGATGCCCATCTCCACGCCGAGGTCGACGATCTCGCCGGAGCGTGAGATGCCCTCACCATAGAGGATGTCGAATTCGGCCTTGCGGAACGGCGGGGCCACCTTGTTCTTGACGACCTTCACCTTCACGCGACTGCCCATGACGTTCTCGCCGTCCTTGATTTGGCTAATCTTGCGGATGTCGATGCGCACAGAGCTGTAGAACTTCAAGGCGTTGCCGCCCGTGGTGGTCTCGGGGTTGCCGAACATCACGCCGATCTTCTCGCGCAGCTGGTTGATGAAGATGCAGACGCAGCCCGTCTTGTTGATGGTGGCGGTGAGCTTACGCATGGCCTGACTCATCAGGCGGGCTTGGAGGCCCATCTTGCTGTCGCCCATCTCGCCTTCGATCTCACTCTTAGGCGTGAGTGCGGCGACGGAGTCGACAACGATGACGTCAATGGCACCAGAGCGGATGAGGTTCTCAGCGATTTCGAGGGCTTGCTCGCCGTAGTCGGGTTGGGAAATGAGGAGGTTCTCCACGTCCACACCGAGTTTTGCGGCATAGAAGCGGTCGAAGGCGTGTTCCGCGTCGATGAAGGCGGCGATGCCTCCCTTCTTCTGTGCCTCGGCCACTACGTGCAGGGCCAGTGTGGTCTTACCTGAACTCTCGGGACCATAAATCTCGATGATACGGCCTTTCGGCAGACCGCCCACGCCGAGGGCGTAGTCCAGGCCTATGGAGCCAGTGGAGATGCTCTCCATCTTCTCGGCCTCGGCACCCAAGCGCATGATGCTTCCCTTGCCGAAGCTCTTCTCGATGTTTCCCAATGTGGCTTCCAAAGCCTTCAGTTTCTCCTGCCTCAGTTTTGCAGCTTCTTCTTGTGTTTTTTCTGTAGTCATGATTGTGGGGTTTTAATTAGTTAGTATTTAAAGATTTAAGATTCAAAGATTGACTTCGTCGAATACGTTGTATTTCAAAGATTCAAAATTCGCTATACGCGATTCTTAATAAAGGGACAAAGATAGTAAATTTTGACATGGTAATGATATTTTGGAGTGAATTTTAATAAATGGGCTTGCATATTATGAAAAAGTTGTATTTTTGCCTTGGGAAACATCGGATACAGTACCGTTTGAGCCTGCCTCTTTATCGGCATTTGTTGCAGGTTGCGAAGTATTACTGGAAGCCGGTTCCTCATTCTGCAATTCGGAAGCAGACCAGATGTTTTCCTTCTTTCTCCCGTATCTTTTTGACAAAACGCCCGCGCTATTGACATTCCAATAGGTGTCATCTTTTGATAATTGTACCCATAAAGTATTGTTATGCTCATCGGTAAGTTGGACCAAGTAAGTTTGGCTTTCCTCATCCGCCGAACTCCTATACATATTGCCTTTTTTAATACTATTGTAGTTTTGCGCAACGTAAGCCACAAAAGCGACAACGGTTTTAAAACCAGCTTTTCTGATTTGGTCACCGTGACGGATTTCGATATGCATCAACCCATTGTTTCTGTCACCTATCGACAAGCGGATGGGCGCAGGCGGCAGGTTTTGCTCCACCGTGATATGTCCAAAGTCAACGCCTCCATAGGGAGCTTCAACAAACGGCAGTCCGTTTTGATCCATAATTGTTGAAATGCAGTATTCCATCGTTTGAAAGATTTGATGCTGCAAAACAACGAAGTTTGTCAAGAGTAAGCCGTTGATTAAACGTTTGTAGTCGACAGTAGTCGTTTGTTGTCGTTTGCTGTCGGGTATATAATTGGTTTACAGTAAAATGAAAAAATGACGTTTTTCTTGTTATTCAATTACATCCTCTGCCTCCTCATCCATCTGAGCATCTCCCGGCTCTTCTTCTGGTAGGGACTTCAGGTATTCGTAATAGTCACTCAATTCTGCGTTTGCCTTGACGGCTTTCCCGCCTTGTTCAAAAAGAGCAATAAATTCATCTTTATCTGCAATTTGCATCAAAAAAGCCATTGCCTGTATGCCAATGGCATCGGTCTTATGCACTTGATAGACTTCACGGCAGCGGTCGGCCAATTGCTTGAGAATTTCCGTGTGTGCTTTTTCAGCACCTATCGTGTCACCAGCTTCCAGCATTGCCATTTCTTTATCGGCACTCTCGAAGAAAGTGTTCATGGCCCACTGCTGAAAATCCATGTTCTCTTGTGACAGCGGGCTGCCTAAAATGGCCGGGATACCATTAGCAATGGTAACTTTGATCTTCTTTACATCCGGGATAAGCGGTATGGGGTCATAGCCCCTGGACTCGCCCGATTCGGTATAACAAACGTCTCCCGAAGGCAGACCTCCTCTAAGGATGCTGACTCCTGTTTCGGGATCGATATCACATTTCAAAGAAAAGGTACCATCTTTTACGGCAGCGACATCTAATTGTTCGCCAGAGATATTCACCAAGTACACAGTATCCACCGGATCCGTCAAGGTTCCACTGATGGTACATACGTTATCATTGCAGGCGCAAAGCACTGCGAACGTCATTAATGAAAGAAGAATACGTTTCATAACATGTTAGTTTTAAAGTAGAATAATACATTTCTTATGGGAACGAGATTATTACCGTATTATTGTCATGTCATCAAATCCGCTTCCTCCCCCAATCCGCCTTCCAAATGTAAACCAGTGAAATCAGGCCGATGAGGATGTTGTAGACCCACTCGGCGGTCCAGACACCGGCGATGGTGGAGGTCTTCGACATCAGGAAGACATAGACGATGTAAATGATGAGGATGCCGAACTCCAAGGCCATGGCCGCCGTGGTGTTGCCCGTGCCCGAAACGGCCTCGAAGAAAGTCATGGAGAACGCTCCCGTCAGTGTGGCGACACAAATCACATAGACCGAAGGCACTGCTGCTTGTGCCAAAGCCAAATCATCGGTGTAAATCTGAAGGACCAATTGCGGGATAACCGCGACCATCGCAACCAACACCACCGAACACAAGAAACTGTTTTTCACCACTTTCCAGACGGTCGACATCACCTCGGTGCTCTTTCCCTCGCCAATGATGCGACTCGTTAAGGTGTTGGCAGTCGAGGCAAAGGCGATGCCTGGGATAATTAGGATCATGTAGGTGCTGCGCACGACTGACGAGACCCCGATGGCCATCTCCCCCATCTTCTCGATCATGACGAAGAAGATGAACCAAGCGCCGAACGAGAACAGACGCTGTATCATGCTCGGGAAGGCCACCTTGAGGATATCGCCCAGCAATTGCGGCTCCATCTTATGCCAGCGGAACATGCCGTATTCCTCGTGCGGAATCTTGACGTAAGTGAAAATCCAGAAGAAACAGAACGCCGTAATCTCCGCCAGCAGGGAAGCCAAGGCCGCACCGCCGATGCCCATCTCGGGCAGTCCTGCATTACCGAAAATCAGGGCCCAGTCGAAGAAGATGTTGACCACCGCCATGATGAGCGTCGAATAGGTGATGACACGCGTGCTGCTAATACCGACGTAGAAGGAGCGGAACAGGAAGTTGAACACTACGAAGAAGATGCCGAACTGCCTGAAACGCAGATATTCGTCCGCCGCCACGTATATGTTCTCCGACTCGATGATGACATGCAACAGCCTGTGGCTGAAGAAGAACAGGATGCAGAACAACAGGATGCCCAAACCCAGCACAAATGTGGCGCCATGCTGAAACACCACGCCGATGCGCTTGTAGTCGCCCTCGCCGAAACGTCGCGCGATGAAGATCTGTATGCCCACGGCAAAACCCATCGCCAGGGTGGTGAAGACGAAGTAATACAGGCCTGCCATCATGGAGCCACTCAGCTCGTTGGCACCGAGGTGACCCAAGAAAGCAGTGTCAGTAAAGGTGATGATGGTCTGCGCCAGGTTACCCAGCATGATGGGGTACGCGATGCGCCAGATCTCTTTGTTCGAAACGGTGGTTTTAATCATGGTGCAAAAGTAGGAAAAAACTCACTTCGCACGCAGCGTGCCAAAAGCATGACCCAGATGCTCCGTGATGTCGGAAGCAATCAAAGCCTCCTGCCCTATCTCGTCGGCGGCAAGGTCGCCAGCGAGGCCATGCAGATAAACACCCAACACGGCGGCTTCCTCGGGCGAATAGCGTTGCGCCAACAGCGAGAGGATGATGCCTGTCAACACGTCGCCGCTGCCGGCCGTGGCCATGCCAGGGTTGCCCGTTGTGTTGAAGAAGATGGTGCCGTTGGGCATCGCGACGGTGGTGTGCGCGCCTTTCACGATGACGACGAGGTTGTATTTGGTGGCCAGTTCACGCTGCTTCTCAAGACGTTCGAACGAAGTCGAAGTCTTCCCCACCAAACGTTCAAACTCCTTCGGATGCGGCGTCAGGATAGTCTTGGCCGGCAGGAACGGTAGCCAAGTCGGGTTGTCAGAGAGGATGTTCAAGGCATCGGCATCCATGACGAGCGGTACCTGTACCTCTTGGATGAGGCGTTTCAAGGCGCGTTCGGTGTCGTTGGCCTTGCCCAAGCCTGGACCCACACCCACAGCGGTGAAGGCATCGAGATGCCCGAACATCGAGAAGCATGTCTCTGACTCGTCGGTGTCGATCATCGCCTCGGGGATGGCGGTTTGCAAAGGCAGTTGGGCCATCTTGGGCAGGTGTACGCTCAGCAGGCCGACACCCGTGCGCAGACATGCCTTAGCGCCCAGCAACGCCGCGCCCGTCTTGCCTTCGGAGCCAGCGATGAGCAGCGCGTGACCGTAAGTGCCTTTATGGGAGTATTTCGTGCGGTTGTGCAGGATAGGCTTCACCATCGATTTCACCGTCAGCAGGTTGTTGGTCTCCACCTCTTCCAGATAGCGAGGATGCAGGCCGATGTCCAGCACCTCGAAGCGGCCCACATAGGGGTCGTTTTCGGGCAGCATGAAAGCCAACTTGGGGTTTTGGAAGGTCAGCGTGTAGTCGGCCTTAAAGATGAAGCCTAAGGCACTGGGTTGGTCGGCGAAGAGACCCGAAGGGATGTCGATGGCGACGCGGATGGCCTTGGTCTGGTTGAGGTAGGCGATCAGGTCGGCGGTCATGCCTTGCGGCGGACGGTTGAGGCCCGAGCCGAAGATGGCGTCGACCACCACGTCGTTGGCGTCGACTTTCGGGAAGTCGTCCTCGCTAAGGATATCGAACATCGGCACCTTGGTCTCGTTCATCAGGCGGTAGTAGTTTACCTCGCAGTCGTGGCTCATCTTATCAGAGTAGCGCACCATAAACACCTGCGGGACAATCTCTTGCTCGTTGAGCAGTCGAGCCACCACGAGGCCGTCGCCGCCGTTGTTGCCCATGCCGCAGAAGATCTTGATGGTCTTCTCTCGCGGCGCACGGCGGTAGAGCCACTCGAAGACCTTGGTGGCGGCGCGTTCCATCAAGTCGACGGACTCTATAGGTTCGTGATCGATGGTATAACGGTCGGCTTCTCTTATTTGTTCTACTGAGAGGATTTTCATTGTTCTTTATTTTGGTATTGCCTTCGGCAAGAAATCTTTCAAAAATCTGTTTTCAAAAATCTTATAAAACCCCTCGATTCATCAGCATTTTAACAATCCAATTCACATTAAACCAAACAAAAGCAATTATAGGAAACAATATTGCACCCAAATTCTTCTTTCCCGTCCATTCCTCCCTATGTGTCTCCATTATCATTTTGTCTCTGCCTTTATACGCAAGCAAAAAGAATTCTAAAACCAACAAAATAATGGCAAATGCAATAAAGTACCATTTTGATATAGTAGTACTGTTGACAAAGACAAAGAATTGCAATGATGCTATAATGTTGAGAAAGTATAAGAATGAGCAAAAAGCAATGAAAAGAACAGCCATAAAAGTGGGCATATCACCATTTCCCACTTTCACCTGCCAGTTGTAGTATTTGAAAAACAGATATTCCAAAAACCTCATACTCCGTTCCTTAATTAGATTGTTGCTAAACCATTTAATTCTTTCACAAGTTTATCTTTTGATTCAAACAATATCCCACTAATTCCCAAGGCATTCGCCCCTGCGACATTATTCGGATTATCATCGATGAACGCCGTCTCCTCAGCCTTGATGCCGAAGCGTTGCAAGGCCAGTTGGAAAATCCTCGGGTCAGGCTTCATCACCCGCTCTATGCCTGAAATCACCATGTCTTCCATAAGGTTGAGAACAGGATAGACGGGCCGCACCAAGGCGAAGGTCTCCTCCGACCAATTGGACAGCCCGTACACACGGAAGCCTTTGGCTTTTAATTCTTTAACATACTCTTCCATGCCAGGAATCTGTCCACCCATCATCTTCATGAACTCGCCGTAGTACAATTCGATTTCCTTCTTCCACTCGGGATGCTCGGCGATGAGTTCCGCAACGCCTTCCGCTATGGGTTTACCGTTGTCGTGCTGGGCGTTCCATTCGTAGGTGCAGATGTGGGTGAGGAACCACTCGGCCTTGTCCACGTCACCGAAATAAGGGTCATAGAGATAATGCGGGTTCCAGTCGAGGAGCACGCCGCCGTAGTCGAATATCAGGTTTTTGATCATAGTCAGTTCTTTTCGTTGATTTGTCTTTGTTCGTTTTCTTTTGCTGCTTTCAGTTTCATGGCATCTTTCGCGTTCAGCGAAGTCACCACGGGCTTCCCCGTTTTGGCTTCCAATTCCATACGGGCATTGCGGGCAATCTCTCCGCCTTGTCGGGCTACATCCTTGTGTTCACCAAAGGTCTCGGGATTTTGGCTCTCCGAAATATCCTTGGTGGAAAGTTCGGCCAGCATGTTCAACACCAATTCGCGGTTGGTCATGTTATCGCGCAAGTTTTCTTTCTTCAAACCCTTGAATTGCTTGTATTCCTTTGCCGTCATTCCCGACCATGTGCTGTAAATAATGTCGGTTAAGGTCGCGAACTGCACTCCTTCCTGTAAACCTCGTTTCTTCCATTCATCGGTCAAGTCTTTACGGATTTCTATCGACTTCAATCGCTGGTTGATCCAAGCATCGGAATAGCCCAAACGCTTGTAGTCCATCATAGCCTGCTCAATGCTCAGCTCAGGGTCTTGCATTTGGTCAAGACGCTGTGCCGCCACCTGCGCCATCCATTGCTTAAACGGCTCAGCCTTGGGTGATGGAACGGATTGGATGATTCTCAATATTCCTTCCATTGTGGCAAAATTGGTTTTTTGCTTACCTCCAGCGGTATCTACCGAAAGGGGGGTGACAATTTGTCCCCACCCTTCTGCAAGCATCGGGTCACGCTTTCTCATTTTCTTGATATAGTCAGTAGGATTAGCACTTTCGGTTAATACCGCCACCACATCAATCACTGAAAAATACCATTTTTCGGCCACATCATCCCAAAGGGCGCGGACTTTCTTCTCCTCAAAAAGCTGTATTTTGTTGTGCTGAGTCATAATTCTTATTTTGCTGCAAAGTTAGCAATTTTTCCCGAAGAAAACCGTATTTTTGCGCTTCAAAATCTGAAAAAAATATGCCCAACAACATAGATTTCGCTCCGCAAATCGCACAGGAACTCAATCTGGCCGCGCACCATGTCGCCAATGTCGTCCGCCTTTTGGACGAAGGCGCCACCATCCCCTTCATCGCCCGCTACCGCAAGGAAATGACAGGCACAATGAACGAGGAGAACGTGGCCGCCGTGCAGAAACGCCTCGAACAACTCGTTGAACTCCAGAAGCGTAAGGAAAGCGTCATCGCCTCCATCCGTGAGCAGGAGAAACTCACGCCCGAACTGGAACAAAAGATACTGAACGCCAAAACCTTGCAAGAAGTTGAGGATTTGTATTTGCCCTACAAGCCCAAACGCCGTACCCGCGCCGCCATCGCCCGCGAGAAAGGTCTGGAGCCGCTGGCCGCACAGATTATGGCGCAGAACGTGGACTTCATCGACCGCCTCGCCGCGCGTTATGTCAACGCCAGCAAGGGTGTCAACGACGTGGAGGAAGCCCTGCAAGGCGCGAAGGACATCATGGCCGAGTGGGTCTCCGAAAACATCAACGGGCGCAACCGCATCCGCAAAATCTTCCACATGCAGGGAGACATCAACTCTGCCGTCATCAAAGGCAAGGAGGACGAGGGCAAGACCTACCAACAGTATTTCGACTTCCGCGAGCCCATCTCACAGGCCCCCTCCCACCGTCTGTTGGCCCTGTTCCGCGCCGAGGATGAAGGCATGCTGAAGGTGAAAATCAATGTGGACGACGACTTTGTGCTGGGTTCGTTGGAGAGCATTTTCCTGAAGAACGACAACGCCTCCTCCGAACTCGTACGCGAGGCCATCGCCGACTCGTGGAAACGCCTGCTTGAGCCAAGCATCGAGACTGAGATCCGTAATTATTATAAGGAGAAGGCCGACGAGACCGCTATTCGCGTCTTCGCTGAGAACCTCAAGCAACTGCTCCTCGCCGCCCCGATGGGTCAAAAGCGTGTGTTGGCCATCGACCCGGGCTTCCGCACGGGTTGTAAAGTGGTGGTGCTGAGCGAGACAGGGGCTTTGCTCCACAATGAGACCATCTATCCCCATCCGCCCAAGTCGGACACGGTGGGTGCCATGCGCAAGATCAAGAGCCTTGTGGATGCCTATCGCATCAAGGTCATCGCCATCGGCAACGGCACGGCGGGACGCGAGACTGAGGACTTCATCCGCTCCATCAAGTTCGACCGCGACCTGATGGCCGTGATGGTGAGCGAGAGTGGCGCCTCGGTGTATTCCGCCTCGAAGATTGCACGCGACGAGTTTCCTGACTACGACATTACCGTGCGCGGCGCCGTCAGCATCGGTCGCCGACTGATGGACCCGCTGGCCGAGTTGGTGAAGATCGATCCGAAGAGCATCGGCGTGGGACAGTACCAGCACGACGTGGACCAGAAGAAACTCGGCGAAAGCCTCGACCAGACCGTGGAGAGCTGCGTCAACGCCGTCGGCGTGGAGCTCAACACCGCCAGCCAACAGCTGCTTTCCTACGTGAGTGGCGTCGGCCCGACCTTGGCCGCTAACATCATCGCCTATCGAGAGGAGCATGGCGGCTTCAAGAGCCGCAAGCAACTCCACGAGGTGCCGCGCCTCGGCGACAAAGCCTTCGAGCAATGCGCCGGCTTCCTGCGCATCCACAATGGCGACAACCCCTTGGACCAAAGCGCCGTCCACCCCGAGAGCTATCATATCGTGGAGAAGATGGCCAAACGGTTAGGCGTGAAGGTGAGAGACCTCATCGGCAACAAGGAACTCATCGCGAAGATCAAGCCGGAGGAGTTCGTGGAGGAGCATTTCGGCTTGGAGACCATCCACGACATCCTCGCCGAGTTGGACAAGCCCGGCCGCGACCCGCGCAAGACTTTCGAGGCCTTTGAGTTCGACAAGAATATCCGCACCATCAACGACCTGCGTGTCGGGATGACGCTTAACGGCATCGTGACCAATATCACCGCCTTCGGCGCTTTCGTCGACATTGGCGTGCATCAAGACGGCCTCGTCCACATCAGCCAGATGGCTGACCATTACATCAAAGACCCGAACGAAGTGGTACACCTCAACCAAAAGGTGCGCGTCAAGGTTATGGAAGTGGACGTGAACAGAAATCGCATTAGTTTGACGATGAAACTCTGATAGCCGCTTTTTTCGCAAAAATTTGCTTTTTTAAAATAAAGCATCTATTTTTGCGTCCGAAACGACATAAACATGATTCAAATGAAAAAGACTATTATTCTAAGCATTGCATTTTTAGGGCTATGTCTTTTCTCCGTAGCCCATCCCATCCATCAAGAAACCGCCCAAGCCATCGCAGTCAAATTCATGGGAGTCAAAGATTTGCAACTTGCGACCACCTTTCGAACGGACAAGGGTATTGCCGCCTTATATGTCTTCAACACCACGGACGGCTTTGTCATCATTTCTGCCGACGACTGCGAAACTCCAATCATCGGCTATTCCCATGAAGGGCAATTCGACCCGAATAACGTGCCCATGCAAATGGAAGACTATCTCAATGATTTCGTCTCAAGAATTCAATACGGCATCGAAAACCATATCGTTGCAGATGAAACCACTGCAAGGCAATGGGCATTGGTGATAACCTCAGGACAACTCAACGAGCGCAAGGAGGCCAAATCCGTAGAGCCCTTGCTGACCGACAAATGGCATCAGGGATGCCTTTATAACAGCCTCTGTCCGGCTTTCGAGGATGCTCCTTGCGGTCACGCTGAGGTAGGCTGTGTGGCCATGGCCATGGCTCAAATCATACATTACTGGAGGTATCCAAACACGGGTTGGGGTTCGCACTCTTATTCTAATGCAGGCGTAACACTTTCCGCCGATTTCGGCAACACCACCTACGATTGGGAACACATGCCCGATTCCTTGAGCGAGAACTCCAACCAGACCGAAATCGAGGCTGTTGCCACCTTATTGTACCACTGCGGCGTCGCGGTAGAGATGAGATACGGTCCCTATGGTTCTAATTCCAGTTCAGGCAGCATTCCTGAAGCCCTGTTACGATATTTCAGTTATTCCAAACACATCCATAGGGAGAAGCGAGCCGATTTCAACGATGAGGAATGGATGACTCTATTGAAGAATTGTCTTGATTTACAGCGACCTGTACAGTATTCTGGTTTTGGTGTCGGCGCAGGTCATGCCTTTGTGTGCGACGGATACGATGAGAACGACCTGCTGCATTTCAACTGGGGATGGGGCGGCTCGGCCAATGGCTATTTCGCTTTGGGGAACCTGAATCCCAATGGTTATAATCTCAGCAGCAGCAACTTTGCCATTTTTGACATCATTCCACAATACGAGCCCTATGTGGTTACAGCAACAGCCTATCCTTCCATAGCTGGTACCATTCAAGGAAGCGGGGAATATCATCACGGTGACTCATGTACGCTGACCGCAATACCTAAAGAAAACTCCATGTTCTTATGTTGGAAACAGGGCGGTATTACCGTATCCAATAATGCCTCTTACACTTTTGAGGTCGTGGAAGACTTTGACGACATCGAGGCCTACTTCTCCTATCTTGATGTTTCGCAAATCTCAGCTTGTTATGCCCCTGACATGAATGACCCCAATAGCCCATGTGTGAATCTAACATGGACCCACACCGACACCGATTGGGTTCTCCTAAAGCAATTTGAAACTCATGAGGAAGGTGGTGGCGTGGCTACTGACGGTGAACACATTTACGTCACTTACGGAGATTGGAACTTGCCTCCTTTCGCGTTTGGAAAATACACTATGGAAGGAGATTTGGTTGAGCAGTTTAATTTGGGTAACAATTTTAACGCCTTATGTTTGGCTTACGATGGAACCAGCTTTTATTGCAATTGCTCACGCTCTGGGCTTCAAGTATTATACCAAGTCGACCTATACAACAAAACGGTTATTGACAGCACAGATATGGGCGTATGGTTCGGAACATTGACTTACGACCCTGAATATGACGGCTTTTGGCTTGGCCATAATAATCAAATGTTACTACATAGCCGCCAAGGCTTATCGATTACAAGCAGTCCGACGATACCAGATTATATTTTTGGCACAGGCTACTATACTTCCAAAGACGGGAACCCACATCTATTTCTATCAAGAGAATCAGGGGTTTACGATTACGACATCACTAATAATGTCATCCTTGATCGCCCTCTTTTGAGTCCAGGTTGGGATTACACCTACGGGGTTGGAGCCTGCACTGGTAAATACGATGGCAAAGATGCCATGTTCATTGCCATTGACTACTCCATTCGCATCTACGAAATCAAAAGCCAACCTACACAAATTGTTGGCTATCGCATTTATCGCGCCGACAGTGAAGGACAAACCGTCATGCTTGCTGATAACGTCGGTGGCTCATCTTATCTTGACACCACATGGAATGATGCCCAATCAGGCGTATACCGATTCGGCATCAGCGAGAAGTATGCCAACGGTAACGCATCGGAAATCATTTGGTCCAACACCATCGTGAAAACAGATATTGGTTTCAACGAATTCACAGAAGACCAAGCAGAGCAACCTGTTCAGAAAGTGCTTGAAAACGGACAAATCGTCATAATCAAGGACGGGAAGCGATACACTGTAACAGGTCAACAATTGAATTAACGATGAATTTGTATTTTTGCAGCGCATACAATAAAAACACCATAAATCAGTTAATCTTTCAAATCGAGAAACAATGAAAAGAATCAGAATACTAACCTTTATTTTGGCTTTCACGATGGCTGCTCCTGCCCTGCTCCACGCCCAGATCGTTAAAGGAGAACTTATTTTAGGCGGCAACGCTTGTCAGGTGGACGGCGACGAATGCTATGGCTACAAAAAATTCGGAGTGCATGCCGGTGCAGGTGCATTGGTACCGCTTACGAGTTGGATGGACATCGGCCTTGAGGTGCTCTTCAACCAAAAAGGAGCCTTCAAGCGCGACAGCATCACCTACGGCAGCACCTTCCCTCATGCCTACAACCTGAAACTCAACTATGCCGAGATCCCGCTCATGATCTATTTTACTGACAAGGACGCTTATTCGGTTGGTTTAGGTGTCTCCTACGGGCGAATCGTTGGCATCAACGAGTTGGTCGACGGGAAGCCTTCCGATTATGAAGGCGTGGGCATCGGCGTGGGTGACGGACAACTGCATTGGCGCCAAAATGCCGACAATCTTCCTGACATTAGCCAAGTGGCAGACATCAACGAATTGGCTAAAATTGTCAGCAAGACCTATCCGGATGCCACCTACATCTCTGATGTGGTCGCCAACTCCAACACCTACCGCCCGCATGACTTCAACATCTGCGCCGACTTGCGCTTCCGCATTTGGGAGGGTTTTCATGCTGAAGTGCGCTACCAATATTCGCTGAGACCCATCCGCTATAGGATGTATTACGAGGACATCAACCTCGTTTTAGCCAACCAAATCAGGACGCAGTACAACAACTGCATCACGTTGAGAGTGGTGTATATGTTTAATGAGCACAGGAGTAAGGCCAATAAGGAGGCTTCGAAGAAAGGGCAATAGTTTAGTTGAGAGTTTAAAGTTGAGAGTTTAGAGTTGGTTATAGTCCTAAGTAATAATCTTTCAGGAATTCATTGTATTGTTCAGTGAAATGGTTGTCCGTATCGCGGATGGTGAAGGTCTCCTCATTCACATAATCAAATTTATCAAAGCCTAATTCCAGATTGACACGGTTGGGGTCTTTGCCAGCTATCGGGATGATGGTCAATCTTTTATGCAGATAAAGGCCAAATTGTTCCGCTGTCTTTAAGAACTCATGCATAACATTGAATGGAAGCACTATTGACAAACGGCCATCCGGCTGAATCAGGCGGCCGACCTCACGGCAAATCGTTGCATACGACAAGCCTGCGTCGTTATGCCGTGCCCTGCTCTTGCGTTCCGAATCACATTTGGAGAAACGGTTGAAAAACGGAGGGTTGGAAATGATGAGATCGTATTTATTATCTGTTTGAAATTCAACAATGTCTGTGCAATAAGCATTCAAATGCTCACGCCATTTCGAGGCCTCAAAGTTGATGGTGGCTTCCTCTACTGAAGCCTTGTCAATGTCCACCGCATCCACATGAGCAACGCCCTTTTGCGAGAGCATCAATGGCAACAGTCCGCAGCCTGTACCAATGTCCAAAACCACATCCGTCGGCTTGACTTCAGTCCAGCGTCCCAGTAAAATGGCATCGGTCCCAACCTTCATCGTCGAGCGGTGATGATAGAGGCTGAAATGCTTGAAGTGAAACGGGCGTGCGTCGGTCATTGCAAATACATATCTATCAAGCCTTCAGGTGCTGTAATGGTGAGTATTTTCTTATCGCGGTCGACGTTTTGGATGACTTGGTCAAGGATAGGGACAAGGACCTCCTTCTTGCCTTTCATCACTTGCAGGATGGCTTGCGTGGGGTATTCCAAAACGTCGGTGACAGGTCCCAGTTCACCTTTCTCGGTGTCGACCACCGTGAAGCCTACGATTTCATGGAAGTAGAACTGCTTGCCGCTGAGTTTAGGTAACATCTCCAAAGGCAGATAAACCGCCTTCCCGACCAGATGTTGCGCCGCTTCGATGGTCTTCACATCCTGGATGGCGATGAAGAATTTATCGCCACTCATCGTGATTTTCTCCACGAAAAACGGTGTCAGCACCTTGTTGATTTCGAGGAAGAAATGCTTCATTTCGAGGTAAGCTGAGGGGTCGTCGGCCTCCACTTTCAGTGTCACCTCCCCTTTCAAGCCATGGGTCTTGGCCACGCGGCCTAGGAAAAAACAATCTTCTTTTTTCATCTTGTCCTATTTTGCTGCAAAGATAAAACTTTTTATTTTTGCCGCTCATTTTTGAGTCATGAATGAGTTTTTGCATTTGTTTTTGGATGTACTGAGAAACAGCGTCTTAATCACAGGCTTGGTGATGATCATGATGCTGATGATTGAGTATGTCAACATCCATTCGCACGGCAGATGGTTCACACGGTTGCGCCAAAACCGTTTCGGACAAATCGTTTTGGGTGCGGGCTTGGGCATCATTCCAGGCTGCATGGGCGGTTTCGCTGCCGTATCGATGTACTCGCACAAGTTGCTGAGTTTCGGAGCTTTAATTGCCATGATGATTGCCTCGTCGGGCGATGAAGCTTTCGTTTTGCTCGCCATGATTCCGAGGGAAGCATTGCTATTGATGGTAATATTGTTCGTAGTCGCTGTGCTTGCGGGACTTGTGGTGGATAGGTTTTCCAAGCCCCAGCACCACCATCACGAGGGCTGTGAAGATGGCTATCAAATCCATGAGGAAGACGAAAAGGAAGAAAACGAAGACAAGTCCACCTTGCGCAACATGCGTCATGCCAGTGCTGAACGCATCGCCCTGCTGCTTGGTGTCATCCTTTTCATCGTGGCTTTAACCTTCGGCATGTTCGAGCATGGGCACGAGGAAGTGACGCACTCTCAACTCAATATCTTCGACGAATACTGGATAAATCTCGTCTTTGCTTTCCTCAGCCTCTTTGTGGTGTGGTTCATCGCCACAGCCCCCGAGCACGTCGTCAAGGAACACCTTTGGGAACACATCATCCGAAAGCATTTCCTGAGCATCTTCCTTTGGACCTTCGGTGCCTTGTTCGTCATCCAAGTTGGGTTGCATTACTTTGACCTTGAGCAACTTATCAGTAACAACATCCCTTGGATGATCCTATTGGCCGTCTTGGTGGGCATCATTCCCGAATCGGGACCGCATTTGTTGTTTGTCACCTTGTTTGCCACGGGCACGGTGCCTTTCTCAGTGCTGTTAGCCAGCAGTATCTCGCAAGATGGCCACGCCTCGTTGCCGCTGCTTGCAGAGAGCAAAAGGAGTTTTGCCAAAGCTAAGATTGTCAATGCTATAGTTGCGGCATTGTTCGGTTACCTGTGTTATTTTGTTGGTTTCTGACCAACATATTAAAAAAACTCCTATTTTTGCCGCCGATACCAATAGGGGTGCCTTATCTGCCCACGCAGATTGAAAGACAGGCTGAGATCAAACCCTTTGCACCTGATACGGATAATGCCGACACAGGGAATCGAGTTCCTCATCATTCCTCTATTGATTTATTGAATTATTAATCTTTAAATCAACGAGTTATGCTCAAAAAACAATCCATTTTCCTAGCCTTCGCCACTTTGCTGACGATGAGACTTTATGCACAGTCCACCATTACGAATCAAGATTCCATTAAAGTCCTGAACTTGGACGAAGTGGTAGTCAGCGGCGTGCGTGTTCAAAAGAACGCTCCTTTTGCCGTCACCAACATCCAGACGGATGAACTTCGCGAGTTCTCAAAGACAGGCCAAGAGCTGCCCTTCCTGTTCGCCAAGACGCCTGGCATTCTTGCTTGGAGCGAAAACGGTGTAGGCACCGGCACTTCTTATATGCGCATCCGTGGTGCCGGCGACTCGCGCATCAACGTCACCCTCGACGGTGTGGCACTCAACTCACCCGAAGACCAATGCGTGTTCTGGGCCAATATGAACAGCTACGGCTCGTTGTTGGGCTCGGTGCAGATCCAACGCGGCGTGGGCACTTCCACTAACGGTGACGGTGCCTTTGGCGGAACGGTGGCCTTGTCGTCGGCCACGCCTTCCTTCGTGCCGAGTGCCGAAATCACGGGTTCCTACGGCTCGTTCAACACGCTCAACTTCGGTGCAAAAGCCTCCACAGGTCTTTTGTGGAACCACCTCATCATCGACGGAGCCTACCATGAGACTCACACCGACGGCTTCATCCACGGCACCAAGGGCCGTAGCGGTAGTTATTATGGCGGCATCACCTATATCAATAACAACTTCCAACTCCGCTACAAGAACATCGGCAACTTCGAGAAGACCGGACAAGCCTGGAACGGCGTGACGGCTGGCAACGACGACCTCAGCCTCATGGATGGCACATACGGCGAGCACACGGGCATCAAGACCTACGCCGACATGTGGAACGTGGGCTTGGGGCAATACAACTCGCTCTACGAACACCTCGTCACCGATGTGGACGGCAACTTCGTCAAAGACGAAAACGGCCACTACTTGACCCAACGCTACCAGATGAACGATGGTACTTTCTGGGACCGCACCACCGACAACTTCTGGCAAGACCACAACCTCCTCTCCGCCGCTTGGAACATCAACGAACACTGGAACACCTCGGCCACTTTACACTACACCTACGGCTATGGCTACTACGAAGAGTTCCGTTCCAACAACAAGCTCTCGAAATTCGGCATGACCTACTACGATACCGAAGGCAACCAAGTGAAAAGGACCGACTTCGTGCGCAAGAAAGGCCTCACCCAACACACCTACGGCCTCAACTGGAACGCCAACTATAAGGATGAAAGATGGGATGTCATCGGTGGACTGTCGGTGCAAAACTTTGACGGCAACCACTTCGGCTATGTCACCTACATCGCCAACCCCGATGTCGCCAACAAATACCTCAACAACGGCGCACACAAATACTACGACTCCGATGCCCACAAACTCGACGGTAGCGCCTTTGTGAAAGCTGCCTACAACATCACCGAGCATTGGAGCCTCTTCGGCGATGTGCAATACCGCTATGTGGACTATAAAACCAACGGCATCAACGACAAGTTTTACGATGACGAGAGCGGCTACTACAACCAACCTTTGGATATCCACCAGACCTATCATTTCTTTAACCCGAAAGGAGGTATCTCGTGGAACAAAAACGACCATCACATCTATGGTTCGGTTGCCATGAGCCACCGCGAGCCCGAACGCAACAACTACACCGACAATGGTTCCTATCCTGCTCCAGTCCCCGAGATGCTCCTTGACTATGAGTTGGGGTACAACTACAACGGCAACGTCTGGCAAGCCGGAGCCAACCTCTATTATATGGACTACACCAACCAGTTTGTACAGACGGGTGCCGTGAGCGATATTGGCGAGGCTTTGACCACCAATATCAAAGATTCCTACCGCATGGGCGTTGAGCTTCAGGCAGGCGTGAACGCCACAAAATGGTTGACCATCGAGGCCAATGCCGCCTTGAGCCAAAACAAGATTAAAGACTTTGACGAATATGTCGAGAATTGGGACGATTGGGAAGGCAACACCGATGCCAACGGCAATGCCTACGATGGCGATGGCTACGATGTCATACACTACGACAACTCGACCTTGGCCTTCTCGCCTTCAGCCATCCTCAACGGCTTCGTCACCTTCCATCACAAGGGTTTCGAGGCCGTCTGGCACACGAACTACGTCTCAAGGATGTATCTCGACAACACCCAAAATCTGGATCGTTCGCTGCCGGCCTATAGCACCTCGAATGTGAGCCTCGGCTACACACTGAAGCCCAAGAAAGTGGTCAAGGAAGCCATCGTGAAGGTGAACTTCAACAACATCTTCAACAAGCGCTATGCCGCAAGCGGCTGGGTGTATTCAGCGCTGTACGAAAGCGGCGGTCACCCGAACGACAACCGCTACTACCAAATCGGTTTCATCCCGATGTCTGGATTCCATGTCATGGGGAATCTGACGCTGAGGTTCTAGTTTTTCTTCGCTATACGTTTTGCCACACCGATGGCGCCTGTGGGACAGACGAGTCGGCAGAGATGGCAACCCACGCAACGCTTTCCGTCGAGATGCGGCTGACGCAGGTCGGCATCGAAGGTAATGGCCTGATGGCCACCGTCTTGGCATGAGGTGTAGCAACGGCCGCAACCGATACATTGCTCACGGTCGAAGGTGGGATACACGATGGTGTCGCGGTCGAGGTTAGTGGGGGTATCGAAATTGGGCAGTTCCTCTCCTACCAGATCCGACAGGTGCTCGATGCCGCGTTCCGCCATATAGTTTTGCAGTCCCAACACGAGGTCATCGATGATGCGGTAGCCGTACTGCATCACGGCGGTACATACCTGCACGTTGCTGCAGCCCAGCTGGATGAACTCCAGCGCATCGCGCCAGGTCTCGATGCCACCGATGCCACTCAGCTCGATGCGTTTACCGTTGTTGGTGGCAGTGAAGATGGGATTTTTCGCCATCTCGAGGATATGGCGCAAAGCGATGGGCTTCACGGCGCGGCCTGAGAGTCCAGAGACAGTCTTCTTATCGGCCACGGTACCACGATTATTCATCGTCACGCTCTTGATGGTGTTGATGGCCGACACCGCATCGGCGCTGGCGAAATGGGCGGCCATGGCGGGTTGGTTGATTTGAGTGATGTTGGGCGTCATCTTGGGGATGACAGGAATCTTGACGTTATGCTTCACGTATGCCGTGTAGAACAGCACCAGTTCCGAGTTCTGCCCCACGTCGCTACCCATGCCGGCCAACTTCATCTGCGGGCAGGAGAAATTCAGCTCCACCGCGTCGACGCCAGCCTCCTCGGCCATTTTCGCCAGCGTGATCCACTCCGTCTCGGCGTTGCCCATGATAGAGGCCACGACGACTTTGTTGGGATAGTTCTGTTTCAGCCTTCGCAAGATGTCGAAGTCCACCTCGACGGGATTCTCGCTCAGTTGTTCCATGTTACGGAAACCGAAGAAATCGGAGCGTCCCGGCTCACTGACGGCATCGAAGCGCGGCGACACCTCGCGGATGTCCTCCATGCAGATGGTCTTGTAGAACACGCCCGCCCATCCCGCTTCGAAGGCCCGTGCCACCATCTCATAGTTGGTGCAGATGGCCGACGAGGCGAGGAAGAAAGGATTCTCGCAAGGGATGCCGCAGAAGTCGATGGCGAGGCTGGGCAAGTCTTTTTGTGGTTTCGTGCCCTTAACGGCAGCCGCCAGTTCCTTGATGCGGATGGGGCGGTCATAGTGGATACAAGTTTCTTCAGCGGCTTGCAATTCCGCCTCGTTGCACTTGTCAAGCCATTGTCCCGCAATGGCTTCGTTGCCGAATCTAATAGCACGGATGGCGCGGGCAGGGTCGCCATTTTTGCAGACCTTGCTGCACGGTGCATCGGCACAGAGCAGGCACCGCGCGGCTTCTTCTTGGAGGTGCATAGTTTTGTTCATAGAGTCAGTGTTTAGGTGTTTTGTGGGGACAAAGATATATATTTTTAGTTTTCCTGATGGATTTAGATAAAAAACATAGGGACACACATGTAGAGGTGTCCAAAAATTGTATCTTTGTTCTTTGAAAAAACTGCGGCCAATAATCCGCAAAACCTGCGGATAACTAACCGAAAGATTTGCGGATTATTTGTTTCCCATATCCTATCCCAATCAAATTAAACCCTATCTTTGCAACGCAAAAACACCCAGAAATGGCTTCTGACACCGACCATACCCTCCGCCGCAAAACGCCATCCATCGCATTGGTCTCCATCGCGATCCTGGCCGTCGGCATCGTGCTGTTCATCCTGAACCTGCGCTATGGCTCGGTGTCGATCCCATGGAATGAATTCTGGGACGCGCTGCTGCATGGCGACACTTCGACCTACCGCGCCATCATCCTTGACTACCGTCTGCCACAAGCCATCACGGCGCTGCTGGCGGGCATAGGTCTATCGGTGTCGGGCCTCCTGATGCAGACCCTCTTCCGTAACCCCCTCGCCGACCCTTCTCTGCTGGGCATCAGCAGCGGCGCGAGCCTCGGCGTGGCCTTCGTCGTCTTGCTGGGCACCGCCACAGGCCTGTCGGTCAGCACGCTGTCGCTGTGGTCCACCTTCGGCGTCACCATAGCGGCTTTCCTGGGCGCCTTCGCAGTGCTGCTGCTCATCCTCGCCCTCAGCTCGAGGCTCCGCAGCATGGTGAGCCTGGTGCTAGTAGGCATCATGATCGCCTACATCGCGGGCTCGGTCACCGACATCCTGAAGTTCTTTAGCCAGAAAGAAGGCCTGCATTCCTTCGTCATCTGGGGCATGGGCAGCTTCTCCAACGTGAGCAAGGCCCAATTGCCGTTCTTCGCTATTACCGTCGTGGTGGGTACTATTGGTGCTTTCCTTTTATTTAAGACGCTAAACCTATTGCTGCTGGGTGAGCGTTATGCCGAGAACCTCGGTGTCAACATCCGTCGGAGCAGCATGCTCATCATTTTGGTCTCGGGCTTTCTGACGGCCATTATCACGGCTTTTTGCGGTCCC
The DNA here is from genome assembly GCA_017651645.1 of Bacteroidales bacterium. The sequence goes on along the minus strand of JAGCCO010000017.1, from coordinate 36,025 downwards.
ATCGCCTTCTTAGGTTTGGCGGTGCCGCATATTGCTCGGTTTCTCTTCCGCAGCAGCGACCACAAGCTGCTCATCCCCGCCACGGCCTTCCTCGGCATGGACTTGGCTATGTTCTGCAACCTCATCGCGCGTCTGCCCTCCTTCGAAGGCAACCTACCTATCAACTCAGTCACAGCACTTATCGGTGCTCCTATCGTGCTTTGGGTCCTTTTTCACCGTCAAAAAGTGCTGAAATGAACGAAGTGCTCCATACCACGAACCTGCTCATCGGCTACAAAGGCCAAGCCTTGATGCCCGAGATCAACGTGAGTCTCAATGAAGGCGACATCGTGGCCTTAGCCGGTCCCAACGGCTCTGGCAAGACGACGCTGTTCAAGACGCTCTCGGCGAACATCAAACCCATTGGCGGCGAAGTCAGCCTATTTGGGAAAAAGTTGCAGGACTACCACTCTAGTGAGCGCAGTTCCCTATTCAGCCTCGTGCTGACCGAGAAGCCCGACGACCTCTTCCTTAAGGTCTTTGACATCGTGGCCGCTGGACGATATCCTCATCTCGGTCTTCTCGCCCGATTGAAAGAAGAGGACGAGCAAATCATATACGACAGCCTCGAGACCGTAGGCATCAACCATCTGACCAACCGCAACTTCGTCTCCTTGAGCGACGGTGAGCAACAGAAAGTGATGATCGCCAAGGCCTTGGTGCAGGACACACCGCTCATCTTCATGGACGAGCCTGCCGCCTTCCTTGACTATCCCAGCAAAATCGAGCTGGTCAACATCATGCACAAGCTCTCGCGCGAGAAACACAAGACCATCCTCTTCAGCAGCCACGACCTGGATTTGCTGCTTCGTCACGCTGATGTCATGTGGGTCGTCGCGCCCCACCAACCTTTGCGCCAAGGCACGCCGAAAGCGCTTGTCGATCAAGGAATTATTGACGAGTATTTCAAGCCGATTGTGGCTAAGGAAGAGTTTTATTGGATGCGATGAAAGACAAAAGAATCACTTCGGCATTCCCGATGAGTGCGCTGATAATCATCATTACCACACTCTACAACCTGCTGATTTTGGCTATGGTCTACAATGCTTTTCAAAGTTCTATTATTGTTCTGAAAATCATTTCATTAGTCTTTCTGATAAGCCCAATCTTCTTCCTTCCACTTCATCTAGTCGTCGACGAAAAAAACCTTAAGATATGGCGACCCATCGGCAAAGTGGAGATCCGACTGGAAGACATCAAATCGTGCAGCTTCATTGAAGACAGCCGCAGTTTCTTCGACAAAACCATCCGAACATTCGGCAGCGGCGGATTGTATGGTTTCCTTGGCCATTTCAAGCACAACTATTACGGGAAAATGAGGATGTTCGTCACGCATACCAAACAATGCTTCCTCATTCGAATGAAAGACGGGCAGAACTTTGTCGTCAGTTCGCCGAAACGAGGGGAAATCGTGAAGTTCGTTAATAGTAAAGTTGAATAGAATTGCGCTGATTTTGGCAATAACTTAAGTGATAGTTGATTGCTTTTTTGTATTTTTGCACCTTCAAATCTTGCAGCAATTCATACTAAAATGCAGAATATCAGAAATATAGCGATTATCGCCCACGTTGACCACGGCAAAACCACGCTCGTGGACCGTATTCTTTACCAATCCCAACTTTTCAAGGAATCGGACGAAGCCCCTGGCCAACTCATTCTTGACAACAACGACCTCGAACGCGAACGTGGTATCACCATCCTTTCGAAGAATGTCTCGGTGCGCTACAAGGACGTAAAAATCAACATCATCGACACCCCTGGCCATGCCGACTTCGGCGGCGAGGTGGAGCGCGTTTTGAACATGGCCGATGGCGTGTTGCTGCTTGTCGACGCCTTTGAAGGCCCCATGCCGCAGACCCGTTTCGTACTGCAAAAGGCCATTGAGCTCGGTTTGAAGCCTATCGTGGTCATCAACAAGGTGGACAAGCCCAACTGCCGTCCCGATGAGGTGCAAGAAGCCGTCTTCGACCTGATGTTCAACCTTGGCGCTACTGAGGATCAGCTCGACTTTCCCACCGTTTATGGTTCCTCGAAACAAGGCTGGATGTCGGACCACTGGGAGCATGTCACAGACAACGTCTCCTACCTCTTGGATGTCATCATCGACACCATCCCACCCGCGAAATTCGAAGAAGGCACGCCTCAGATGCTCATTACCTCGTTGGACTACAGCTCCTATGTGGGCCGTATCGCCGTGGGTCGACTGAAACGCGGCATCCTACAAGCAGGCATGAACGTCTCCCTCGTGAAACGTGATGGCTCTGTGACCCGTTCCACCATCAAGGAGCTCTACACCTTTGAGGGTTTGGGCAAGGAACGCACCAAGAAACCTGTCGAGGCTGGCGACATCATTGCGCTGATGGGTATCGACGACTTCGAGATTGGCGACACCGTGGCCGATTACGAGAACCCCGAACCGCTGCCGCCCATTCATGTAGACGAACCTACGATGAGCATGCTTTTCACCATCAACAACTCACCTTTCTTTGGCCGTGAAGGCAAATATGTCACCTCGCGCCACCTGCGTGAACGCCTGTATAAAGAGACAGAGAAAAACCTCGCCCTGAAGGTGGAAGATACCGACTCGCCTGATTCCCTGATGGTCTACGGCCGTGGCATCCTGCACCTTAGCATCCTCGTCGAGACCATGCGCCGTGAGGGTTACGAGTTCCAGCTTGGACAGCCCAAGGTTATTCTGAAATACATCGATGACGTGAAGTGCGAGCCTATTGAAGCGTTGACAGTCCTCGTTCCTGAAGATTTCTCAGGCCGTGTCATCGAGCAGGTCAGCGCCCGCAAGGGTGAGATGACCCAGATGGAGCCCAAAGGTGACCGCATGTGCTTAGACTTTGACATTCCCGCGCGTGGACTCATCGGTTTGAGAAACATCCTGTTGACCGTCACCGAGGGCGAAGCCATCGTTTCGCACCGTTTCAAGGCCTACGAGCCTTGGAAGGGCGAGATGCCGACCCGCAACACCGGTGCCTTGATTTCGATGGAGACGGGACAAGCCATTCCTTATGCCATCTGGAAACTTCAAGACCGCGGCACCTTCTTCGTCAATCCGAACGAAGACGTGTATGCGGGTGAAGTCATCGGCGAGAACACACGTAGCAACGACATCGTCATCAACGTGTGCAAAACCAAGCACCTCACCAACGTACGTGCCTCAGGCTCTGACGAGGCCATCCGTCTCATACCGCCCGTGCGTTTCTCCCTGGAGGAATACATGGAGTACATCCGCGACGACGAGTATCTTGAGGTCACGCCCAAGAGCCTGCGCTTGCGAAAAATCATCCTCGACGAGCTGGAGCGCAAACGTGCTTCACGACGTGGAGAGGAATAAAAACCAACGAAAATTATTTTCTAAAAGTCGGGCTGTATGTCCGACTTTTTTCGTATTATTGCACACTTGTAAACGAGCGGAAAAAACAATGTCGCTAAAGTAGTTTTATTGTATTTCAATTGATTGATAATCAAATAATTAATACTATGTCAAAAGTTAAAAGAACTCTCATCATCCTCTTCGTCGCACTAGGGCTTTCGTCCTGCGACCTGCTGAATCAAGTTGCACAAATGGCAACATTTGCCAACTGCACTTTTGATTTCAAAAACATCGACCATATCCAAATGCTTGGCATCAACTTGGGTAAAGGCATGTCGAAAAACGACTTAAATGCAACGCAACTATTGAATCTCGCCAACGCTTTAATGAAGAAAGAACTTCCTGTCTCTTTCAATGTGAATCTCAATGTTGACAACCCGAACTCCATTGCGGCATCGATGACCAAGATGGATTATATCGTGAGTCTCAACGGCAAACAAGTCATCAGCACCACGATGAACAACAGCGTGAATGTGCCGGCAAATTCCAACCAAACCGTCACCATCCCCATTACCACCGACTTGTTCCAGCTCTTTTCAGGCGAATCAGCTGAAGCCATTCTCAACTTGGCTTTCAAGTTGGCAGGTGCCAGCAGCGACCCGGTCAACTTAGGTCTGCAAGTGAAACCATATATCACCATCAACAACCAACAACTCGCCTACCCCAACTACATCACCATCAACAGAACCTTACAGTAATTCGACCCGAAGAATGGCAGATTTTGAAGAAAAGCGTTACAGCATAGACCCTGGAAAGGGGAAAAAAATGGACGGGTGTCCGTATTCGAACTTCGAAGACGGGCATGATGTCCAGGATTACATTATCCCTCCCAAAGGTTATGTCTTTTCCGGCTTTAGATTCGACCCAGACGCCAGCAACCAGATTTATGACGGCAAGCTTTATGCTCTGTACACAAAAGAACCGTTCAATATCAGGCTGAAATCAAATATTTGGAAACTCATGCTGGCATTAATCGTTATTGCCATCATCGGTCTAATTATTCTATTGTTTTCCAGCATTTTCAAGAAGAGTGGCTCTTCAAACGAGCCTGCCAAAGAGCCCAAAACTGAAATCAACGTAAAGCCTGTTGACAAAAAAGGGGAAAAGGACAAAAAGACGAACCAATCGTTGACAGAAAAGAAAGAAAACAAGAGCGAAGCTGTTCCTAACAACAAGACAGAAAACGTCCAAACCAAGCAAGAGACACCTACCGTCACCGTTCAGCCTGAAGAAAAGCCTCAAGCTGAAACGACAGACCCAAATGTTTATTTCAAACAAGAGTTTTGGGCCTTGATTCACCAACGTGTCGCTTCGATGGACGACTACCATTATTTGTATGTTAATTACAAGGACAAAGTAACTGGCGAGGAATACGATTATTTGCGTTTTACCATTCTGAAAGACTATCAGACCTTCAAAGATTGGTACGATAATCTGAAAACCATCCCTGACAAACAACTTGCATCAATCAATTCCGTCACTGAACTGAGAAGATGCATCAACAATTAAGCACCAATATGGCGGATATTACAGAAAAAAGATATTATATTGACGCAGGTGAAGGAGAAAAAAGATTCACCTGTCCCTATTCCTGTTTTGAAGACGGTCGAGATGCCAAACAAGACATCATCCCTCCAAAAGGATATGTGTTGAAAGGATTCAGATTCGACCCTCATTCACCAGACAAAGATTACGATGGTAGACTTATTGCCGAATACGAAAAAATCCCCTTTTCAGTCAAGCTTCAGCGTAACATAGGAAAGCTTATTCTTCTCCTCGTAGGCATTATCATTGCTTTGGTGATACTATTCGCTGTGTTTTCCAAACCAAAACCCACAAAAAAGTTACCAATACGTCCTTTGACCGTGGCGGATTCATCGACTGTTGATACGATCCTAAAACCCGATAGCATTTATACCTTGACCATTGACAGTATTTCAGAACCCAAAAACAAGACAAAAGATGAGTCTTCCGTTGCAATTGAAAGTGAAAACAACATAGAACAAGAAAAGAATACGGTTCAGACGCCGGCCACCGAATTACCTGAGGACGCCAATACTGCGCAATTCAAACAAGAGTTTTGGAATTTGGTTTATAGCCGGAATGGTCAGATGGACTCCTATGATGCTCTTTTCAACAAGTACAAAGGCTCTGTCAAATGCAAGGAATATGACTATCTTCGTGGTACTATTCTTGAGAACACCGCCGCTTTTAAATCATGGAAAGGTAGACTCCTCAACATCCCTGCCAGCGAGCTTCAATCCATCACTACCATTGATGCCCTGAAACAAAAACTTAAATAAACAGAATATCAACAAATCAATCAATATAATATCGTTATGATCAGAAACAACTTCATCAAACGCCACAACGGCCCCACCGCATCAGATGCTGAAAAGATGCTCAAGGTCATCGGCGTGAAATCGCAAGAACAACTTGTCGACGAAATCATCGCTCCCGAAATCCGTCTGCCGAAAGACCTCAACATCGGCGAAGGCATGAACGAATACGAAGTCATCAGCCACCTCAAGGCCCTGGGTGCCAAGAACAAGCAGTTCCGCACCTACATCGGCTTGGGCTATTACAACACCATCACCCCTGGTGTCATTATGCGCAACATACTTGAGAACCCGGGCTGGTACACCTCTTATACTCCTTATCAGGCTGAGATTTCGCAAGGCCGTCTCGAGGCTCTCTTGAACTTCCAGACCGTTATCAGCGATCTCACGGCCATGCCATTGGCCAACGCCAGCTTGCTCGACGAAGGCACCGCCGCCGCTGAAGCCATGCTGATGTTCTGGCATGCCCGCAGTCGTGCCCAGGTGAAGGCTGGCGTGAAGAAGTTCTTCGTCGCCGACGACGTGTTCCCGCAGAGCATCGAAGTCATCAAGACCCGCGCCCACTTCCAAGGCATCGAGGTTGAAGTGGCTCCCGTTGAAAAGTTCGATTGCAGTGAAGCTTATTTCGGCATCCTGCTTCAATGCCCCAACCAATTCGGCGAAATCGTTGACAACCGCTCCAAGGTCGCCGAATGGAAGGCCAAAGGCATGCAGGTGGCCGTCGCTGCTGACCTGCTCAGCCTCACCCTCATCACGCCTCCCGGCGAATGGGGTGCCGACGTGGTCTTAGGCTCCAACCAACGTTTCGGTCTGCCGATGGGATTCGGCGGCCCGCATGCCGGTTACTTCGCCACCACCGAGGCCTACAAGCGTGAGATGCCCGGCCGTATCATCGGCATCAGCATCGATGCCCTCGGCAATCCCGCCTACCGTCTGGCCCTCCAGACCCGTGAGCAACACATCAAGCGTGAGCGTGCCACATCGAACATCTGCACAGCACAAGCTCTGCTGGCCATCATGTCGGGTTTCTACGCCCTCTATCATGGCCCGGACGGCTTGATTGAGATCGCCCACCATATCAACTGCCTTGCCGGCAAGCTCACCTCTGAACTGGCCAAGCTCGGCGTGAAGCAACTCAACAAGCACTTCTTCGACACCTTGTTGTTCGAACTGCCCGAAGGTGCCTGCACCTGTAAGGTGAAGGAAGCCGCCGAGAAACACGGCATGAACTTCCGCATCATCGACAAGCAACACTTTGGCATCAGCATCGACGAGACCACCGCTCGCGAGGACATTAACGAGATCGGCATTGTCGTCGCTGAATCCCTCGGCAAGCAGCACGAAGAGCTGGTCTGCGACCCGAACTGCCAGAAGTTCAGCGGCATTCAACCCGAGATGCAGCGCACCTCCAAGTTCATGCAGGCCCCGATGTTCTTCAAGTACCGCAGCGAGACCGACATGATGCGTTACATGAAGAAGCTCGAGAACCGCGACCTCAGCCTTAACCGCTGCATGATTCCGTTGGGTTCCTGCACCATGAAACTGAACCCAGCCACCTCGATGTATGCCCTCAGCTGGCCTGAGTTCGGCAACATCCACCCCTTCGTCCCCGCCGATCAAGTGGAAGGCTACCTCGAACTCATCGCCGAGATGGAGAAAGACCTCTGCGAGATCACGGGCTTCAAGGGCATGAGTTTCATGCCTAACTCGGGTGCCAGCGGCGAATATGCTGGTCTGCTCACCATCCGACGTTACCAAGAGGCCAACGGTCAGGGTCACCGCAACATCTGCCTGATCCCTGCCTCAGCTCACGGTACCAACCCCGCATCAGCCGCCATGGCTGGTATGCAAGTGGTGGTGGTGGCCTGTGACGAGCACGGCAACATCAACCTCGAAGACGCCAAGGCCAAGGCCGAGCAATACAAGGACAATCTGGCCGCCTTCATGGTCACCTATCCTTCCACTCACGGCATCTATGAGGACGGCATCCGCACCCTCGTGAAGATCGTTCACGACAACGGCGGCCAGGTTTACATGGACGGTGCCAACATGAACGCCCAAGTCGGCCTCACCAGCCCCGGCTACATCGGTGCCGACGTGTGCCACCTCAACCTGCACAAGACCTTTGCCATCCCGCACGGCGGTGGCGGTCCTGGCGTGGGTCCCATCGGCGTAGCCGAACACCTGAAGCCCTACCTTCCCTCGCACATCCTGTTCCACTGCGGTGGCGACAAGCAAGAAGGCGCCGTTTCAGCTGCTCCGTTTGGCAGCGCTCAGATCCTCACCATCACCTACTGCTACATCAAGATGTTGGGTGGTGAAGGCCTGAAGAAAGCCACCTTGGGTGCCATCATGAACGCTAACTACCTCAAGGACAGACTGAAGGACTACTACCCGATTCTGTACACCGGCAACCACGGCCATGTGGCTCACGAGATGATTCTCGACATCAACGGCATCAACAAGGCTACAGGCGTTGCCGCCATCGACATTGCCAAGCGTCTGATGGACTTCGGCTTCCACGCTCCTACCGTGGCCTTCCCGGTCCACGAGACCCTGATGGTGGAACCCACCGAGAGCGAGCCCATCGCTGAGCTCGACCGCTTCGTCGAAGCCATGATCCAGATCCGCAAGGAAATCAAGGACATCGAAGACGGCAAGGCCGAGAAGGGCAACAACATCATCAGCCACGCACCTTACACCGCTGAGATGCTGATGGCCAATGAGTGGAATTTCCCCTTCACCCGTGAAGAGGCCGGCTTCCCGATGAAGAGTGACGTTCAGGACAAGTACTTCCCGCATGTGACCCGCATCGACGACGCTTACGGCGACCGTAATCTGGTGTGCAAATTCTAATGTTCAATCTTGTAGAGACGGTGCATGCACCGTCTCTACCTATGTAACGAAAAACGCAACCGTTTGGCTGCGTTTTTTCTTTTACCCATCCCAACCTTCTATCAAGATTTCGTAATTCTCGAAGATGATGACTTCTCCTGAGGTGATTTTAGCTCGCTTGCGGGTCTCCACCTCGCCATTACGGAGGACCATGCCTGCAGTGACCACTTCTTGGGCTTCGCTGCCAGAATACACCACGTCACATGCCTTTAGTAACGAGATCAGAGGGATAAAGTCTTCGCCTTCACGAAGTGTGAAGATGATTCTATTAAGTTTTCTAGTCATGGATTTGAGGTTTAAAATGTTGTAGTCGCTCAGCTTGTTTCCTCTCCGTATGTCGGGCCATCAGCTCAAGAATATAGACAGAAACCGCTCCCAACACCACCATGACTGCCGCCAGCAATAGTTCAGAATTCCAATTGGGAAGATGAAAGACATAATCCATCATGTCGGCAGTGGGCTCTTTCCAGGGATACACTACCGGTAGGCTGCCCAGCATGAAGCCTGCCAAGGCCGAAAGCGTTTCGTTGCGATAATCTCGCATGAGCCATGAAAGCAAGTGCGAAAACAAGATGATACTCGCTATTGAGCCCAGCAAAAAAGGCAGTAGTATTCTCGCACCATTCATGAAGGTGGAGGCCTTGGTCAAAGCTGGAATTGCCTCTGTGACAATCAGTTCATAATTACCCATCAACAACATGAGGTGAGAGCCCGAAACGCCTGGAACCACCATACCCGTGGCACCTACAATACCGCAAAGGAATAGGTAGAGGAAATTATCGTTCGAATACGGATTCGACTTGATGGAAAGCATGAAAGAAATCGCCAAGCCCAACAATGCCAACACAATGTTTTTTACATTCACCTTCTCGATACGTTTCATTACATAAACCACCGAGGCTAAAATAAGGCCAATGAAAAACGACCATGTGTAAACCTCATAGGATTTCAATGTCTTCTTCAAGAAGATAGAAGTCAGTATCATGCCGGCAAGGATACCCACAACAATAGTCGCCAGAAACTTGATGTCGGTACGACGGGCGAACTCACTCAATTGGCCTCTATGAAGATACTTGAAATTCTTATGGTTCAGTGCTTTGACGGAGTTGACAAAGCGTTCAAACACCCCGAGTACCAACGACATCGTGCCGCTTGATACGGGGAACACATTCACTGCTCCCATAATCATGCCCTTGATGAACACCTTTATCGACAGCCACAACTTTAGCATTTCGAACCCAGTTTTGCTTTCAAAACACAAAAGTACGACAAAAATTGTACCCGAGCGGAAGATTTCAGGATTACTTTCGAAAAACCACAGATTCATCACATTTTTTATATCTTTGCAATCCAGAATCGGAAAATATGACAGAGAAAAAAGTCAACTACCCGCAGAACTTCGACATCAAACTGATCATCGCTGCTGAGATTGACATGGAGGAAGCCAAGCGCAATATCAGTCAAGCCTTGAGCGAGAGCCAGACGGTGCACAGCTTCGTCAACGTAAGAAGTAGTGGCAAAGGCAATTATCTAAGCTATTGCTACAATATCGACATCGAAAACAAAGAGCATCTGGAACGCACATACGCCCTGCTTAGAAACATACCCGGATTAAAGTTTGCCCTATGACAAAAGCCTACTCCATAAGGATTTACGGCCGCGTGTTCAACGTAGGTTTCCGTCGCTATGTGCATCGCTACGGCCTGCAATGCAATGTGGTCGGGTATGTGGAAAACGATCGTGCCGATGGCAGTGTCCATATTGAGGTCGAAGGCGAGGAAAAAAAACTCGATCGCTTCACTTTGCTCTGCGGCGAAGGCACACCTTATTCTTTCATTACCGACATGAAGATTGAGGCCGTCATTCCGACAGGGAAATATATTGATTTTCAAGAGATAAGATAAACACTATGAGTTACATCGATTTTTCAAAGATTCTGTTTCTCGACATTGAGACTGTCTCGCAAGAGAAGGCCTACGACCAACTCAGCGAACGGATGCAGAAACTATGGTCCCACAAGGCCGAACAGCTGAACCGCGACAATCCCGATACCACTCCTGCCGATAGCTATGAACGAGCCGGTATCTATGCAGAATTCGGGAAAATCATCTGCATCTCGGTGGGTTTCTTCAACGGTAACCGCTTCCGCCTGAAATCGTTCTATGGTCATGAAGAGAAGGCTCTGCTTAGCGACTTTGCCGATATGCTGAACCGCTACTACAATGCTCCCGATGCCCAACTCTGCGCTCACAACGGCAAGGAGTTCGACTTCCCCTACATCGCACGCCGAATGCTCATCAATGGCATTCAAATTCCCAGGATTTTGCAAGTGGCAGGCAAAAAGCCTTGGGAAACCAATTTCATCGATACCATGGAGCTTTGGAAGTTTGGAGACTACAAGACCTTCACCTCTTTGGACCTGCTCTGCGCCGTCTTGGACATCCCCACTCCGAAAGACGATATCAACGGCAGTGAAGTGGGTCGCGTGTACTGGGAGAAGAACGACCTCGAACGCATCAAGACCTACTGCCAGAAGGATGTTTTGGCCATCGCTCAGCTCATGCGCCGCTACAACTACCTACCTCTGATTCCTGACGACTGCGTGGACTACACCAACTGAGCATGCACATTCTCTCCAAATCCACCTATATCAAAGGCTTACAATGCGAGAAGGCACTGTACATGCAGAAAAAGCACCCTTATCTGCGCGACAAGTTGAGTATTGAGCAAAGGGCGAAGTTCCAGCGCGGCACCGATGTGGGCGTTCTAGCACACAAAGTCTTCCCAGGTGGCATAGATATGTCACCCAACGCTCCATCACAATTCCCCAAAAAAGTGCAAGAGACCTGGGCCAACCTCAGCAATCCAGAAGTCAAGGTAATGTACGAGGCTGTTTTTCAGTATAATGACACACTCATTATGCTGGATATGCTCGTTCGCGAAGGCGACCAATGGCTGGCCGTAGAGGTGAAAAGCTCCATGAAGCTCAGCGACACCTATTATAATGATGCCGCCCTTCAATATTATGTGCTGCAGGGTTGCGGGGTGCCACTCAGTGATTTCCGCCTCATGTACCTCAACGGCGACTATGTGAAAGACGGTCCCATCGACGTGCAACAGCTGTTCAAGATGGAGTCGGTGATGGAATATGTCATTGAAAGAAAAAGCTTCGTCGCGCAAAACGTGGAACGGCTGAAAGCTGTGGTCGCCTTGCCTCATGCTCCCGTCGTCAATATTGGAACACAATGCCACAACCCCTACTCTTGTGATTTTCAAGGACATTGTTGGAAACTCATTCCAAAGAACAGTTTTCTATTTACCACCGCGATGGACGACGAAGTCCTGCTCCAAAGCTATTTCAACGGTGTGAACACCAACACCAAGATGCTCCAACAAGTCGAGCCTGATTCCGAAGAAGCCCATCAGATTGAAGCTTTAGAAACTAACTCGTATTATATTGATTACAAGACACTTTACTCGCTTGCACCGCAACCCAAGCCCAAGTCCATTGCCTACCTGAACCTCCTGCTCCATCGTCCCGCCGTGCCTGAACTCGATGGCACAAAGCCCTACGAGGAGATGATACTGGCTTTTGCACTGCATAGAGAACATGAATCATCAGCAGCCATAGATCTCGTGCCGCCCACAAACCCACTTGGGGATGACATGGTTGCTGAAGGCTGTTTCGTTTGGGATTGTTTCGATGACCATAGCCGCTGGAAAGAGGCCATTGACCTACTTATTGAGAAACTCTCTCATTATGAGCTGATTGTATGTTTTACACCTCAAAATCTTAGCACTACCCTGCTCCGTCACGAAATCATCCAGAACCAAACGGTGGGTTATAAGGTCTTCAATCTCTTCGAAGTACTCCAAGAAGCCCATTTTTACCACCCTGCCATCAAACGGGGACTCACTCTGCAACGTCTTGAAACGGCACTTTTTGACGAGGCTAAACTCTTCGAACACAGCCGGATTCTCCTCGAAGCCACCAGCAACGACCTCATAGGTTATCAACAGGCACGCGAAGACCTAATTGCTGAAAATGAAGTGGTTGCAAAAACTTATCAACACCTTTTCAAGTAGTTGATAACTTCCTTAAAAGAGTCTCATCGGGGCGAGTTTTAATCCGTACTTTTGCATTTCGAAACGAACAGAGAAATACAAAATCATGCCTAACGATACTATCACGCGCCGCCCTTTCGGCGACACCGCTAAAAGAAATCTGATGACGCCCGAGCAAGTCTTTGCCAATCAAGGGCGTATTCCTCCCCAAGCTACCGACCTCGAAGAGGTCGTACTCGGTGCCCTCATGTTGGAGAAGGAAGCCGTCAACGAAGTCATCGACATATTGTCACCCGAAGCCTTCTATCTCGACAAACACCAAAAGATATTTGCCGCCATCAAATCCCTATTTGGCAAATCAGAACCCATTGATATCCTGACCGTTACCAACGAACTAAAGCAACGTGGTGAGTTGGAGATGGTCGGCGGTGCCTACTATATCTCAAAGCTCACCAACCGCGTTGTCTCGGCTGCAAACATCGAGTACCACGCCCGTATCATCATGCAGAAACACATTCAGCGTCAGCTGATTCTGATTTCGTCCGACATGATCCATGATGCCTTCGAAGACACCACCGACGTGTTCGACCTGCTGGACAAGGCCGAGAACAACCTCTTCCAAATCAGTGAGAACAACCTGCGCCGCAGCTACGACTCGATGCAGGACTTGGTCAGCCGAGCCATCAAGGAGATCCAAAACGCAAAAAACGCTGACGACAAGCTGCGCGGTGTACCTTCGGGCTATACCGAGCTCGACCGCATCACCCAAGGCTGGCAGAAGTCAGACCTCATCATCCTGGCGGCACGCCCTAGTATGGGTAAGACTGCCTTCGCCCTGAACCTGGCTCGTAATGCCGCCGTCAACTTTAACCGTCCTGTTGCCTTCTTCTCATTGGAAATGTCTTCAGTACAGCTGGTTACACGTTTGATTTCGACTGAGACCTCGCTTACTGCCGACAAACTACGTTCGGGCGACTTGGCCGAATATGAATGGCAGCAGCTGAACACCAAAGTCACCCCATTGACTGATGCACCTATCTTCATCGACGACACGCCCCAGCTCTCTGTCTTTGAATTGCGCGCCAAATGTCGCCGCCTAAAACAGCAACATGACATCCAGATGGTCTTCGTCGATTACTTGCAACTCATGACTGCGAAAGGCGACAAAGGCCTCAACCGAGAGCAGGAAATCAGCACCATCTCACGCTCACTGAAGAGTTTGGCCAAGGAGTTGGAAATTCCAGTGCTGGCTCTTTCGCAGCTGAGCCGTAGCGTGGAACAACGTCCTGGTTCAAAGAAGCCCATCCTCTCCGACTTGCGCGAGTCAGGCGCCATCGAGCAGGATGCCGACATGGTGATGTTCATCTATCGTCCTGAGTATTATAAGGATGGTGTGGATGCCGAGGATAAGCCAAAAGGCTACACCATCATAGACATTGCCAAACACCGTAACGGCAAACTGGGCGAAGTGGAACTGAGATTCGTCGGCCAATACGCCCGTTTCGAGGAAATGGAGCAAGGCTTCGACAACAGCAGCTTCACCACCATCGGTCCCAACAATCAGTTTGACCGGCCGCAAGTCTATAGTTCGAAGATGAACGACGACGATAGCATGTCTTCTTATAATCCGTCCATCACCTCTGATGAGCCCATACCATTCTAACTCGATTTAGCAATGAAAAAAGACGAAAAGAAAGTACCGCATTCCAAAAGCAACCCACTAAAATTCAACGTATCGGATCCAGCACAGCTGATGGATTTCCTGATGAAGAAAATGGATGGCATCAGCCGCAACAAGGTCAAACGCATGTTGGCCAACAAAGTCGTTTCGGTCGACGGTCAGCGCACCACGCAATTCGACTTCGCCTTGGAGCCCGGCATGGTGGTCGAAATTGGCAAGCCCACCGCTAAGGAACGCTTCCGCAGCCCTTGGTTGAGCATCGTCTATGAAGATAAATACCTCCTCGTCATCGACAAGAAGGAAGGACTGCTCACCAACAGCCCCACCAAGGAGAAAGACACAGCACAAGGCATCCTGAACGATTATTTCATCTACACGCAGCAACGCTGCCGTGCCCATACCATCCATCGCCTCGACCGCGACACCAGCGGTTTGATGCTCTTCGCCAAAAGTAAGGATGTTGCGCTGATGTTCGAGGAAGACTGGAAGAACATCGTGTATGACCGTCGTTATGTGGCGGTGGTATGTGGATGCATGGAGAAGAAGGAAGGCATGGTGGCCTCGTGGCTGAAGGACAACAAGGCCTTCATCACCTACTCCAGTCCGACCGACAACGGTGGCAAGTACGCCGAGACCTATTATAGGACCTTGTATTCCAATCCGAGGTATTCCTTGGTTGAGCTTCAGTTGGAGACTGGTCGCAAGAACCAAATCCGTGTCCACATGGCCGATATCGGGCATCCTGTGGTGGGAGACGTGAAATACGGCAACGGTGACAACTCATTGGGTCGTCTCTGCCTGCACGCCTACAAGCTCTGTTTCCAACATCCCATCAAGAAAACAGACATGGAGTTTGAAACGCCTTTCCCGAAGGTCTTTGCGAGGCCGTTCCCGGGGATGGCCTAAGTAGGAAAATAAGTAGCCAAAATCACGCCAAAAATTGCACTAAAAAAACCTAACTGACTGAAAATCAATTAGGTTTCTATTTTTAGGGTGCCCCGAACAGGAGTCGAACCTGCACACCTCTCGATATACGCACCTGAAACGTACGCGTCTACCAATTCCGCCATCGGGGCTTGGTGAGTGTGCCCAGGACAAGAGTCGAACTTGCATGCCGTAATCGGCACTACCCCCTCAAAGTAGCGTGTCTACCAATTTCACCACCTGGGCTTAGCGGCTGCAAAAATACAACTTTTTTCATTGCCACAACTACTTTGAGAAAAATTTTGAGGTTTTTTTTCTTTGCATTACTTAATTTCTTATTTTTGAAGCGTTTAAAACCTACAATTATGCTTACAGAAAAAGACCTTCAACAGCTTTCAGAAAGAAACATCGCTGAAAATCAAGTAATAAACCAAGTCGCCCAGCTGAAAAGAGGCACACAATACGTCCAGCTGATGCGCCCCGCCACCCTCGGCGACGGCATCCTGCGCATGGATGAGGAACAAGCGAACATGATGACCGCCGTGTTCGACGCTGACAAGGAGTTCTATCAGTTCACCAAGTTCGTCCCCGCCTCGGGTGCCGCCTCGCGCATGTTCAAGGACCTCTTCGCCTTCATCGAGACCGCGGAAGAGACCAAGTTCACCGATATCTTCTTCGCCCATATCCACAGCTTCGCCTTCTTCGATGATCTCAATGCAGCCTCAAAGAAAATCTATGGCCTCGACATCGACGCCATGCTGCAACAAGGCCGTAAGGTGGACGTGGTGAAAGCCCTGCTCCTCGAAGACGGCCTCAATTACGGCAAGCTGCCCAAGGCCTTGCTGAAGTTCCACCACTATGATGGATTCAACCGCCTGGCCCTGGAAGAGCATCTGGTGGAAGCCGCACGCTATGCCACCGACAACGAAGGCGTGGCCAAGCTACACTTCACCGTCTCACCCGAGCATGAAGAGCCGTTTAAGAAGACCGTCGGCGCCCTGAAAGCCGACTACGAAAAGAAATACGGCGTACGTTACGACATCACCTACTCCTGCCAGAAGCCTTCCACCGACACCGTGGCTATTGACGCCAACGGCGATCTGTTCCGCGAGGCCAACGGCAAGATCCTGTTCCGTCCCGGCGGTCACGGGGCCCTCATCGAGAACTTGAACGACCTTGGCGAGGAAATCGTTTTCATCAAGAACATCGACAACATCGTTCCTGAGACCAAGGCACAGACCACCATCGTATATAAAAAGGTGTTGGCGGGTCTCTTGCTCCACCTGCAGCAACGCACCTTCGATTATCTCGAGATGCTCGACCAAGGTGCCGTCTCTGCCGAGGAACTGGATGAGGCCATGCGTTTCGCCAAAGAGGACCTGATGATCGACATCCCCGATTTCGTGAATGGCTACAACGACATCGAAAAGATTGACTACCTATACAATAAACTCAACCGCCCAATGCGCATCTGCGGCATGGTAAAGAACGAAGGCGAGCCCGGTGGTGGTCCATTCTGGGTGAAGAACCTGGATGACGAGGTATCGCTGCAAATCATCGAATCCTCACAAATCGACCACAAGAACGCGCAACAAGAAGCCATCTTCCAAGGCTCGACGCACTTCAACCCTGTCGACCTAGTGTGCGGCTGCTGGAACTACAAAGGCGAAGCCTTCTGCCTGACCGACTATGTAGACACCAACACAGGATTCATCTCCAACAAGTCGAAGGACGGACGAGAGCTGAAAGCCCTTGAGCTTCCAGGCCTCTGGAACGGCGCCATGGCCGACTGGATCACCATCTTCGTCGAAGTGCCCATCGAGACCTTCAATCCCGTGAAGACGGTGAACGACTTGCTAAAGCCAATGCATAGCAAATAAAAAGAAATGCCAGTCGAAATTGACTGGCATTTCTTTTTAGAATCTCAGTTTCACACCTGCGAAGAATTGGATACCCGTAACGGGATAATTATAATACAACTGGTATTTCTGGTGCGCCACGTTATCCAACAAGGCGAAGGCCGTAATCTGGTCGTTCACCTTGTAATCCGCACCGATGCTGAGGTCAAAGACATCTTTAAGCTTTTCGGCCTTGAAATTGAAGTTCTGCCAGTCGACCACACCGTCCCAAACCTTGGCATAACGGCCTCCTTGATATAGGAATGCAGTGTTGAACGACAACTGATCGTTGAAGTCATAGGTCAGCTTCAGCTTGCCTTCCGTTGTGGGTCGATACCAGGCGTATTCTTCCGTAGTCGGTTTGCAGCTGTTGTAGGCAAATCCCAAATCGGCAGTGAGGCTGTTGCGCATCTTGACCCGGGCATTGATCATGACCGTCACCAATTGGGTCTCGTCGTAAACGAGGTCAAAAGTGTTCAGGACCGGATCCAGACCCGAAGGAAGAAGGTCGGCTTCAGGAATATGATACACATATAGCGGGTCTTTGTCCGTGTGACGATAGCGCACGCCCAAATGCAAATCGACAGTCTCCATAATATTGGTACGGACACCTCCATCGAAACCGAGCTTCACATTCAGCACGCACAAAGAAGGATTGAGATAAGGCGAAACGAACGGATTGTCATCAACGACATCACTGAAACGCAATAACTTACGTCCACCATTCAAACCCGCGTAGAACTCCAACTTCTTATCCAAGACAAACAAACTGCCACTCAAATCGGGGCGAACGGCGAGGAACTTGTCGTCATCCGAATCGCGTGTGGCGCCGTCCAGACGCACACCGAGATGCAGACGATAGAACTCATCTCTCATCTCAATGAACGGATTGACCTTGAACATGATTCTGTCGACAACGAAAAGCTTGTCCTCTTGTCCCAAGCAATAGTCATATTGGAATCCCAAGTCAATGCCGATGTTTTGCGGATGGCTCTTGTCGCCCCAGAAGTTGTTGGCATAACCGAGCGCATACCCAACATTAATAGCGTGCTCTCTGTCAAACAGATAGAAATAGTCCAAATTGGCAGTGTGGCTCAGCTCTCTTACACGGGTAGTAGTGGAAGCCAATCCCAAATGACCACCCACTTTGTTGTAAGTGATTTTCGGGGAATACACCTCAATTTGTTCTTCTGTCAGCGGTGTTTCCTCCAAATTGATGCCATAGAAATGGTACATGTCGTTCGTGTAATACACACCGCCATCTATCTGAAAACCATCGAATCTGCTGGTCGAGAGGCTGATGTCAAAGGCATTGTTCATGTAACTTGAAGGCGCGTAGTCCTTGATGTTAACCCATGAGGAGTTGTGCTTGATGCCCACGCCCAAACCGAGGGTCTTGGTCAGCATGGAGTTATGCTTGTAGAGGAACAACGGCGAAAGTCTCGTGCCGATGCCCGCCATAAGGAAGTTCTCCGTCGGAGTGACCAGTTTGTCATCTTTGGCAGCAAAAGCCGTCGGAGCAATCTTCTCCAAGTCGAGCGCAAACTTCTGCTTGGCTTCCTTGGGATTGACCTCCGAGCTGGGAAACTCGTAAGAGGGTTCTGGCGTTTCTGGCTGAAGCACCAACTTGTTGACCTTGTTTACTTTGGGACGGTATTTGCCTTCCACGGTGACTTGTTCATCGTGCTGGGCGAAGGTGGGTATGGCCATCAAGGCCAGAGTCAGGATTAGGATGTATCTTTTCATAATTAGTCTAGTTCAATAGGTTCAATGCCGTTGCTGTTGCTCACTTTGGGTTCCTTGCGTTCCACCTCAGCGAGTTTGGCGCGGGCTTCCTGTTTCAGGTCACTGCCCTTGTAGTTGTCGATAACGCTGCGGAGCGTCTCCTTGGCCTGGAAGTAGTTTTCCTTGGCCACATACACATCTGCCAATGCGATGAACGACTTGGCGACCCAATAATCATAACTCGAAAAGTTGTCGGCGATATTGAACACCTTGTTCTCGGCTTCGTCATATTGTTTCAGCTTTATGGAGGACATCGCCGAGTAATAGGCGCTCTCGGCACCGTACACCGACTTGTCGTTGCGGGCGCTCTTGTCGAGTTTCTCTATGGCCGCGCTGTAGTTGCCCTTCTCGTAGTACGACTTGCCCATGATGTGGTTGATCTGGTTGACCTGTTCGTTGGTCAGGTCACGCGAAACGCGCAGGCTCTCTCCCATCTCCAAGGCCTTGTCGTAGTTGCCCATGAAAAAGTTGCTCTTCATGCTGCCTTCCAAGGCTTCCAAGCGTTTCAACGGTTCCTCGGTGATGCGTGACAGCCGTTCATAATGCTCACCCGCCTTCTGATAGTTGCCTTTCTCATACTCAATACGCGCCATCTTAAGCAAGGCGTTGTCGGTATAGTCGTTATCGGGCTGCGACAAGATATAATCAAGGTGTGTGATGACTTGGTCTTCGGTCCCAATCTTCTCAGCACATTCAAGCGCATAATAATGGGCTTTCAAGAGATAAGCCCCCCGCTTGAAATTGTCGAAGTAATATTGAAGCGCGGCCTGAGCCTGCTGGTAACGGCCATCCATATAGAAAAGCTCCGCATTGGCAAAGGCAAGCGAATCCTGCTGGGTCACTTTCACCTGTCCGCCGTTGGCGTTGACATAGCCGAAGTACTCGTTCAGCTTATTCTCTTCCATATAGATGCTGCGGATGATGCTCAGGGCCTCACGCGACTCATCGGTGTTGGGATAGGAAGCAACCAAGTTCTTCAGGTTGGTCAGGGCCTGGTCGTATTGGTTGTTGTTGTAATAGATCATGCCCACCTTCATCATGGCCTGGCGTGTGTAAGTGGAACGCGGCCTGTCCTTGATGAGACGATTGAAGTTGGCGATGGCCGAACGTTTGTCGCCATGCACGAGATAAGTGTTACCTATTTCGAACAGTGCCTGTTCATAATAAGGTGTACTCGGATAAGCCTCCAGCAAGTCGTTCAACATAGCAATCTTTTGATTCACATTGCCCTTCGCGCCATAACAAAGGCCTTGTTGGTATAATGCGTAGTCGGCATCACGTTTCCCGACGCGTGTGGCCAAGTCGTAATAGTTGATGGCATTGTCATAGCTTCTTTCCATAAAGAAGCAGTCGCCGAGACGGATGTATGCATCGGTCTTGAGGTCGTTTTGGCTATCGTCGGCTTTCTGGATGAAACGACGGAAACAACCCACAGCGGCATCATAGTCCTGTTTCTGGTAGTAGATGTAGCCCAAATCGTAATCGGCGAGGCAGTATTCCGGAAGACTCGGCGCGGCGCTCATGGCCTTGAACTGCGTCAGGAACTTGCCCGCTTGGGTATAGTCGCCCAGCTGGTAGGCCGACTCACCCAACCAGAAACAAGCTTCGGCTTTGTTGGTTGCCGACTGTTTGCTGTTGATGATCTTGGAGAAATACACCTGAGCCTTGTCGTAGATGCCTTTCTGATAGTTGTCGATGCCTGTCGAATACAGCAGCTCATTGTAAACCGTCTGCAACTCAGTGCTCTTCTTCTTCATCGCTTCGAGGCGGGCCAAGGCTTCTTCATTCTCTTTCGCGTTCAACAGCAGATAGATGGCCATCCCATCCGCTTCTGCTTTCCGTTCTGATTTTGGATGCTCTTCGATATATGTATCGAGCAGACCCACGGCTTCGTTGAAAGGGTCGGCGCCAGGAATGAGGCTCAGTCGGGCATAGTCGAACAAGGCCTCTTCGCTGAGTTCGGCGTCAAATCCGGCGGAATAGGCGGTATGGAAGGCACTGCGGGCATATTTCGGTTCGCCCGTCTTGGCATAGCTCGTTGCAAGATAATAAGAAGCGTATTGCGCAAGGATGTCACTGTTACCAGCGATTTTCTGCAAATCGGCGATGGAACCCTTGTAGTTCTCCTTCATCATCTTGCTGACGCCCATCTGATAATAGGCCTCGCGCGAGATGCCACGGGTCAGGTTTTTTTTGTAGATGTCGTAGTACTCAAGCGCCTTGTCATAGTTTTTCTGTTGGAAATAGGCATCGGCAACGATTTGGGCCATCTCCGACTTCCGCTTCTTGTCGGCCTGCTGGATATAACCCGGACCGTCCTTAATCACCGACTCATAGTCACCTTTCAGATAGTCAATCTGCATGATGTAGGATGGCACCACATTGCCGTAGTCCTTATGCGAACGCAGACGGCGAAAGTTGTCCAAGGCTTCGTTATATTTCTCTTTGACATACTGGATGTGAGCGTAATAATACCTTGCCTGGTCTTGATATTTCCCTTCGTTCATCATCAGACCATGGAAAAGAGGCATGGACCTATCAAGTTCGCCCGACTGGAAATAGGAGTAGCCCATATTGAACTGCATCTGCTGAGCCTCATCAGTGGTGAGCGAAAAAACATCCGTCTTCTCATAGATAGCCAAAGCCTCCTTGTATTTCTTCTCCTTGAACAAATGATTGGCATAAAGGAAATTGGCATGCTTTGCCCAAGTGCTGCCAGGGTTGTCGTTCACAAATTGGATAACCTTGGCAGGGCCGTCGGCATGACCGAGATAAAGGGAGCTGACCGCTTCATAATACTGTGCGTCGACACAGCGCTGCGCCTTGGCATCAGCGGCTTGGGAGCGATATTGAGTGAAGGTCTTGAGTGCAGCACCGTATTCCTGATTCTGAAACAGCAGGACGCCCTCGTTGAAAAGCGCTTCGGGATCGTAGGATTCGATATGCTTTTGCGCTGATATAGAATTGGTAAGCATTATCATCATTCCCAATATCAAGCTAAACTTCAGTCGTAGTCTCATAGGTTGAAATTTTTGACGAAAGTACAAAATTCTCTCTTTGGTTTGGCAAAATATCTCAAAATTCATGCCGAACGACTATTAGGAAACGGAATTCAGGGCCTTTTATTATCAGATTTTGACCATTGACGAGCAAAATTTCAATATCTTTGCCGCTAAAATGGAATGCAATGTCAGACACCATCACCATACAAAAAGGCCTTGACCTTCCCATCGGTGGAGCGGCTGAACTACGCCTCACCGACGCTCGAAGTATCTCGACCTATGCCGTGAAACCCACTGATTTCGTGGGACTCACGCCGAGCTTGTTGGTCGAGGAAGGCGATGCCGTGGCTGTTGGTGACGCTTTGTTTTGCGACAAAAACGACGAGCGCATCTGTTTCACTTCGCCCGTCAGCGGGCAGGTGAAAGCCATTGTGAGAGGCGAGAAACGGAAGCTTTTGAAGGTAGTGGTGGAAACGGATTTCAAATCCGCGGGTTCGATGGGCTTGGATTACAAATCCTCGCCAACTATGACCGCTGACGACATCAAGGCGGCCATGCTGCAATGCGGCCTTTGGACCACGTTGCGACAACGGCCTTTCGGCACCATTGCCAATCCCGATGACAAGCCCAAAGCCATCTTCGTCAGCGCCTTCAGTAGCGCGCCTCTGGCACCCGATTATGATTTTGTCATGCAAGGCAAAGAGGAATGGCTGAAAAAAGGCCTTGAGGCCTTGACGAATCTCACTGATGGCAAGGTACATGTCTGCTTTAGGCCTAACCAAAACCTTGCGAAGCAATTCTCAATTGTCAAACTTGCGCAAAGCGAGAACAAAGAAAGCTTGCTTTCTCTGCCGAGCCAAAGCAAGTTCAACGAAGTTAATTCTCAATTATCAATTCACTACATCAATGGTCCCCACCCATCGGGAAACATCGGCACACAAATCGCCCACATCGACCCTATTAATAAAGGTGAGGTCGTCTGGACGATGAACCTACAAGATGTGGCCATATTGGGCGAACTGGTTGCCACAGGGGTATACAATCCTAAGAAGGTCATCGCCGTGGCCGGACCCAACATCAAGAATCCGCATTATTATCGCGTCAAGTCTGGGGCTTGTTTGGCCGATATTACTAAGGCACAATTGTTAAACAATGACTACCCCAAGATGGATGCTTACGATGCCACAAAGGCAAACCGCGTCATCTCGGGTGACATTTTGAGCGGTACACAAATCGCCGCCGATGGTTTCCTTGGTGCATACGACGACCTTGTGAGCATCCTTCCCGAGGGTGACTACTACGACTTCATGGGGTGGCTAATGCCAGGATTCAGGAAATTCAGCTTCTCGCGAACCTTCCTCAGCGGCTTTATGCCAAAGAGCACATTTAAACCATTGGGAATGAAACTACCACGTTTCGAGAACCTCTGGAAATTCGACACCAACACCCACGGCGACGAGCGTCCCTTGGTCTTCACAGGCAACTTCGAGCGGGTGTTCCCCTTCGACATCTACCCCACCCAACTCATCAAGGCCTGCATTGTCGGTGACATCGAGTTGATGGAAAACCTTGGCATCTATGAGGTGGAACCTGAAGACTTCGCTCTCTGCGAGTTCATCGACACTTCGAAAACCGACATCCAAGCTATCATCCGCGAGGCCTTGGAGAAACTGAGAAAGGAGGCCCTATCATGAGTAAGAAGTTAAGAGTGAGGAGTGAAGAGTATAAAGTGAAGAGTAATGCGTTTAACGGACTGGCAAAGTGGTTTGAAACGCATGAGCCTAAAGGGAAATGGGCTTGGTTGGGAAGCACTTACGAAGCCTTCCATACCTTCGCCTTTACACCGAATCGGGTCACCAAGCGCGGCTGCCATGTACGCGATGCCGTCGACCTGAAACGCGCCATGATTACAGTCGTCATCGCCCTTGTCCCTGCCATGCTCTTCGGCATGTGGAACATCGGCTATCAGACCTCGCTCCATGCCACAGATTGGCCTTATGAACTGGGTACTGCGGCCAGTTGGTGGTACTGCCTCTGGTTCGGATTCTTACGTATGCTGCCAATGCTTGCAGTGTCGTATATCGTCGGTCTAGGCATAGAATTTACCTTTGCTCAGATACGCCACCATGAGGTAAACGAAGGCTTCCTGGTCACGGGATTCCTTATCCCGATGATTGTGCCGGTCACTACGCCCTTGTGGCAGCTTGCCATCGCTACTGCCTTTGCCGTCATCATCGGCAAGGAGGTCTTCGGTGGAACAGGTATGAACTTCCTCAACCCCGCCCTTGTGGCACGCGCCTTCCTGTTCTTCGCCTATCCCACTCGCATGTCAGGCGACAGCGTTTGGATTGCCAACGAC
Source organism: Bacteroidales bacterium (assembly GCA_017651645.1). The sequence goes on along the minus strand of JAGCCO010000017.1, from coordinate 11,653 downwards.
CTCTGGGGCACCGACGCAATCACAAGCGCCACGCCTTTGGCGGAACTGGCCGCCGGGGTGCGACCCTCGGCTTCCGCTTTGGATATGTTGATTGGTACTATCCCAGGCTCCACCTGTGAGACATCGGTAATTGCCGTCTTGTTGGGCGCCATCATGTTGCTACTCACCGGCATCGCCAGCTGGCGCATCATGCTCTCCGTCATCGTCGGCGGCGGCCTCATGGGTCTGCTGTTTAATGCCATAGGCGCCAACGAATACATGCAATTGCCGTTCTATTATCATTACCTCATGGGCGGCTTTATGTTCGGCGCGGTCTTCATGGCCACCGACCCTGTCACAGCGGCACAGACCAACATCGGCAAGTGGATCTACGGTCTGCTCATCGGCATCTTCGCTGTGATGCTCCGCGTCATCAACCCTGCCTATCCCGAAGGCATGATGCTCAGCATCCTGCTCATGAACTGCTTTGCGCCGCTCATCGATCACTGCGTCGTGGCACGTAACATCAAAAAGCGTCAGAAGCGCGCACTTGTCCAACAAAAAATTACTAAACCATGAAAAAAGACATCAACAGCAATCGACATATCTTCTTGTACGCTACGATCTTAGTGGTCGTAGTCGCTATCCTGCTCACGGTGACGGCAATATGGCTACAGCCCTTCCAAAACCGCAACGAGAAGAACGAGAAACGCATCAATATCCTTACGGCAGCGGGTATCCAAGACGTCAATGCCAAGAATGCAGCGCTGATGTTCGAAAAACATTGCACATCGGAATTCCTCTTGGACGAAAACGGCAACCCGACAGATAACGAGGAAGGTCTGCCTGTGTTCGTCATCGACCGCCAGACCAGCGTCATCCCTATGCAGGGCAACGGACTCTGGGGTCCCATCTGGGGTTACCTCGCCATTGCCTCCGATGGCAAGGCGGTTGTGGGTGCCACTTTCGGCTACAAGTCGGAGACCCCTGGCTTAGGTGGTGAGATCACAACGGAGAAGTTCCAAAGCCAGTTTGCCGGCAAACAGATTATGTACAACGGCACTCTGGTCCCAATAGAATTTGATGCCATCACAGGTGCCACCAAGACCTCGAACGGCGTTAAAGAAATGATTGACAGCACTTTGGAGAAATATTCAGCATACCTAAGGAAATTCGCAGAAAGAGGAGAATAAGCCATGGCCAACTTCAAGAAACTCGTCATAGAACCCTTGCGCAAGACCAATCCCGTCACCGTATTGGTGTTGGGTATCTGCTCATGCCTGGCCGTGACCGCCCAACTCAAGCCCGCCTTGGTGATGGGTGCCTCCGTGACGATTGTGACCGCACTCTCTAACCTCATCATCTCCTTGCTGCGTAAGGGCATCCCCTCGCGCATCCGCATCATTGTTCAGTTGGTCGTTGTCGCCACTTTAGTCATTATGATCGACCAATTCTTGAAGGCCTTCGCCTACGAAGTCAGCAAGCAACTCTCTGTGTATGTGGGTCTTATCATCACCAACTGTATCATCATGGGTCGGTTGGAGGCTTTTGCGCTTTCGCATGGACCTTGGGAATCCTTCCTTGACGGATTGGGTAACGGATTGGGCTACAGCTTGATACTTGTCATCGTAGCGTTCTTCAGAGAGTTGCTCGGTTCGGGAACTTTACTCGGTTATCAAGTCATTCCGCAATCATTCTACGAGGCAGGTTATCAGAACAATGGCCTGATGATACTGCCCCCGATGGCGCTCATCGTGGTCGGTATCATCATTTGGATCCAACGCACACGAAACCCTGAAATGCAGGAAAACAACCAAAACTAAGCGGCCATGGAATACCTCAACCTGTTCATAAAATCGGTCTTCATCGACAACATGATTTTCGCATACTTCTTGGGTATGTGTTCTTATCTTGCTGTTTCGAAGACCGTCAAGACTAGTGCAGGCTTGGGCTTGGCTGTGACTTTCGTGTTGGTGGTTACTGTTCCTGTCAATTACTTGATCAACAAATATCTGCTCTCCCCTGGTGCGTTGGCATGGATTAGTCCAAGATTCGCCACCGTTGATTTGAGTTTCCTGACCTACATCATATTCATCGCCATCATCGCCGCTATCGTGCAGATTTTGGAGATGATTATTGAGACCTTCACGCCTTCGCTGTATTCCGCCTTGGGTATTTTCCTCCCGCTGATTGCAGTGAACTGCGCCATCCTAGGTTGCTCCCTCTTCATGCAGGAACGTGCCTTCAGCAATGTGGGTGAAGCGGCTGTGTTCGGCCTCGGCTCGGGCATAGGCTGGCTGTTGGCCATTGTGGCCATCGCCGCCATCCGCGAGAAACTGCGCTATTCCAAGATCCCCAAAGCCCTGCAAGGTGTGGGGATTTCGTTCATAATCACTGGTTTGATGGGAATCGCTTTTATGGCGTTTATGGGAATAAAACTTTGACCGCATGGACATGACCACCACCATAATACTCAGTATCGCCGTTTTCTTAGGCATCGTCCTCCTACTGGTGGCCCTGTTGCTCTTGGTGCGCAACAAACTCATGCCCAAAGGTGAGGTGAGAATCACCATCAACGATGACAAAGAGCTGACGGTTCCCGTAGGCAACACCCTCATCAACACCCTTGCTGAACAGAAAGTGTATCTGGCTTCTGCTTGCGGTGGCAAAGGCTCTTGCGGACAGTGTAAATGTCGTGTAGTGGAAGGTGGCGGCACGATTCTGCCCACCGAAGTCGGCTTCTTTACCCGCAAACAGATTCAAGACCATTGGCGTCTAGGCTGTCAAGTGAAGGTAAAGGAGAACCTTAAAATCGTGGTGCTGCAGTCGATTCTGAATGTCAAGGAATACGAATGCACGGTGGTCAGCAACTGCAATGTGGCCACCTTCATCAAGGAGTTCAAGGTGCAGTTGCCCGAGGGCGAGCACATGGACTTCATCCCCGGTTCCTACGCCCAAATCAAGATTCCGAAGTTCGACATTAAGTATGCTGACTTCGACAAGGAGCTGATTGGCAATGAGTATCTTCCCTCATGGGAGAAGTTCAACATGTTTGACCTACGTTGCGTCAACACCGAGCCGACGGTGCGTGCCTACTCCATGGCCAACTATCCCGCCGAGGGCGATGTCTTCATGCTGACGGTGCGTATCGCCACGCCACCCTTCAAACCTGACCACTCAAGCTTCATGAATGTCAACCCGGGCATTGCCTCATCCTATATCTTCTCGCTGAAGCCTGGCGACAAGGTGCTGATGTCAGGGCCTTATGGTGAGTTCCATGTAAAGGAACACGATAATGGTAATGTCGGCCCTTCGACGGGCTCAGGGACCTTGTTGCCAGAGATGATATGGGTAGGCGGTGGCGCTGGCATGGCGCCTTTGCGTGCACAGATCATGCATCTGACCCGCACCTTGAATGTCAGAGACCGCGAGATGCACTATTTCTATGGTGCACGTGCCCTGAACGAGGTCTTCTATCTCGATGACTTCCGTCAGCTCGAGAAAGACTTCCCGAACTTCCATTTCCACTTGGCCTTAGACCATCCCGACCCCGCCGCCGATGCCGCTGGTGTGCCTTATACCCCGAGCTTTGTGCACAATGTGATGTACGACACCTATCTGAAGGATCATCGCGCTCCCGAGGACATCGAATACTATATGTGCGGTCCTGGCCCAATGAGTGCCGCTGTGGTCAATATGCTTGACAACCTTGGCGTCCCGCCGGAGAATATCATGTATGACGACTTCGGCGGTGGCGCACCAACGAAATAGACGCTTTATCTCACAAAAAAACTAAAACCATGAGCTGGATCATTGATGAATACAAACTCACCTACGGCAACGACCTATATGTTGGCACTTATTACGCATACGACGACGATACCTACAGATATTACGTCAACGGATGGGATGACGAGGTCAAAGAAATCCATGACATTCTTGCGAAAAAGGGTCTGCTGAGAGAAAGAGAAGCAAAGAAGCCCATCGCAGCCATCACGAGGATGATGAAAGCATCGAACCGCGTTAAGGGCAGGAAGAGAGCTATCTACGTGGATGGTCCTTTCACCTTGGAAAGGATTCCGCGAGAAACCGACGAGCGTTTCCTAGTGTATCGTTGTGGCGCCGAAAAAGGCGAGCCTGGCTATTCCGAGAAAGACCATTCCGCTCCGCATTATGAGGGACCCAAAACACCCGAAGGGATGAAAGAATGGACCACCTGGTATGCTTTCGACAAATTTGACGACGGCACCTATCAGGCCTCACTCGACGAATCGTGGTGGTGGGGCGGCGGCCACAATGATGGTGGCACCATACATACCGACATCCCAGAAGAGTGGTTTGAGTTGCCTTATGACGAGTTCCTCGAAAACGTGGTGACGCTTTCGGCTGCGGCGCACTATGGCTTCACACCTAACGAATTAAAAGAGAAAAAAGGCTTGAAGGATTTCTTCGGCTTCAAATAAGACACAATCCTTCCAGTTTCAGCAAGGCTATCTTGTTGAGCAGTCCACCGCCATAACCCGTGAGTTTGCCCTTGGCACCCATCACACGATGACATGGCACGATGAGACAGATGGGATTCCACCCTACTGCACCACCCACCGCCTGCGCAGAATGAACATCCAACCGTTTCGCGACATCACCGTAGGTCATGGTTTGACCGAATGGGATTTCGCATACGACATCCAAGACCGCCTTACGAAAAGGCGTCAGACCTTCCATACGGTAGGCCGGTGTGAAATCGGGCTGATGGCCTGTGAAATAAACATCTAACCAACAAAAGGTATCCTGAATTATGGACGGTAGAGACACAACATTTTGCGTCTCTACAACGTCCGATATATGTTTATTTTCATCACGCGATCCTGCAAACCACAGGCCCGTCAGCACCTCACCGTCGGTGCACATTTGCATGTTATCGAAACCCTCGGGGGTTTGATAGCGGTACACATCCATTTTCAATCCTCCGATGCGAACTTTTTCAAGGCTGTTTCATCCAAACGCTGCACAGTCCATTCGTCCATAGGCACGGCACCGATGCTGCGATAAACGGTCAAGGCAGGTTTGTTCCAATCAAGACAAATCCACTCCATGCGGCCACAATTACGCTCCACGGCTATTTTGGCGAGGTATTTCAGCAGTGCCTTGCCGTAACCCCGACCACGTTTCTCGGGATGGATGAACAAGTCCTCGAGATAGAGGCCTTTGCGCCCGACGAAAGTGGAGAAATTGTGGAAAAACAAGGCAAAACCAACGACTGCGCCATCTTCTTCGGCAAAAACCACCTCAGCGGAACGCTCCACAAAAAGGGAATGGTAAATAGTAGCTTCATCGGCCACGACCTCATCGGCGCATTTCTCATAAACGGCGAGCTTCTTGATGAATTCGAGGACAAGGCCAGCTTCTTCGGGCTTCGCAGGACGGATAGTGAATTGCATGTTCATAGTTTAGTTATTGAATTGTTTTTTCATCATTTTCCCTCGGATATGTTTCAATGCGGCCGGCAGCACCTCTGGTTCCATCATTTGTAGCGCGGTGTTGAACTCTTCGAGCAGCTCAGGATAATGGACGCTCTGGGCATAAGTCAGTTTAATGGCCAAAGTCTTCACGCCAATGGGCTCATCGGAAAGCATGATGTTGAAGCAGAAATCGAGAAAATCGGTGCGGATGTGGTCGGGGTTAAAAGGCGTTCTATCCAATAGGTTCATGATGAGGCGACGTTTGGTGGTACTTACCGTGCGCATGGTCTCATCAATGAGAGTGTTTTGGTGTTCGGTCAGCCAGGCATCCGCTGTTTTGGGTAAGTGCGTCATCACCCAAGCAGCATTGTCAGAGGTACGTTTGTCTTCGTCAAAGAGCAGTTGAAACAACTCCTCTATGAAATCTCCTTTAGCCAAGGCTCTGGCATCGCTTCCACTGATCCTGCCTGACAATATGGTTTTGAGTTCGGACATAATTCTAGTTGGGCAGCCGCTTCACAGGGAATGTGAAATATGTATCCGGGAACGGCTCATTCTTCAAAGTGAAATGCCACCATTCTTCATTGATGGCCTTGAAACCGTGGCGCAGCATGGCCTCTCGCAAGATCATGCGGTTGTGGAACTGCTCGGCGGTGATTTGTGCATCGCCTTTGTATTCACCCGTTTGGGGATTACCTCCAAAATCAGGGTGGCTCTCGAGACCAAACCAATCGAAGGTGCCGCCCATGTCCACTTCCTTCTCAGTTTCCATGTCAAAGAGTGTCAGGTCTACGGTGGAGCCACGCGTGTGACCGCTCCGCTTGGCGATGTAGCCCAACTCAAAGAGGCTGTCACGGGGCATTTCGGGATAAAAATAGGGTTTCATGAGCGTGTCGTTGACATCAGCGGCCCAGCGCACGAAATGGTCGACGGCGCACTGCGGGCGATAGGCATCATAAATCTTCAAACGATAACCCTGCTCCAGCAAGTCATCGCTCACGGCACGAAGGCTGTCGGCAGCCTGACGGGTGAGCAAAGCGATGGGCTCCGCATAGCCGTCCACGCGAGCGCCGACGAAGTTATAGGTGCCATAGTAACGGATTTCAAGGATGACATCGGGTATGGCCTCAGCCAAGACCACAAACTGGCTGGCATCATCGGTAGGCGACAACGGTACTGTCAATGGTTCGGACTCCGTTGGCTCATTTTTGGTTTGACGGCAGCCGCATAACAAGATAGCTGTTAGTATCACTATGACAATTCGTTTCATTTCTTTCTTATAGTATTTGAGCAGTGTGGTTTTTCGTGTCGACCTTGCCGATAGCATCGATGATAACGCCTTTCTCATCAATGACATAGGTGGTACGTAGTGTTCCTTCTGTCACCTTGCCGTACATCTTCTTCTCGCCCCAAGCCTCGTAGGCTTTCAGGATGGTCAAATCAGTGTTAGCGATGAGGTGGAAAGGCAGGCTGTATTTGGCGATGAAGCGTTGGTGCGAGGCGGCACTGTCGCGACTGACACCCAACACATTATAGCCTAAAGCGAGGAAGCGCTCGTAGTTGTCGCGCAGGTCGCAAGCCTCGGCGGTACAGCCTGGGGTGCTGTCCTTAGGATAAAAGTAAAGCACTAATTTCTTTCCGGCAAAATCAGTCAATTTAACGAGGTTGCCGTTCTCGTCTTGCCCTTCAAAATAAGGGGCTTTGGTTCCTTTTTGCAGCATAGTTTGTATGTTTAATTTGGACGCAAATATACGGAAATTCATCCACAAACAAATAATTTGCCCATCTCCCGAAAAACAAGTACTTTTGCCAAAATTTATCCAAGTGAAAAAGTATAAGACAGCTATCATCCTATTCTTGGTCTTTGAGGCCATTGCTATTTCGTTGTGGCTGACCACGGGCAGCCTATTTTATCTATTGAACTTCACCTATATCGGATGCAGTCTTGGCATCGGACTCGCTTTGTCGGCGAAAGGCTGGAAATATGCGCGGGAATTGATACAGTTCTGCGTAGGCGCATACATGCTCGTTTTCCTTGGTTTAATGTGCAGGGAGAACATGCAAATTGAAGGCTTTTGGTATTATTTATTCTCTGGCGTGTTAGGTGCAGGTGTACTGCATTATGCCATCGCCAAGATTTTCGGTCCACTGTTGTTTGGACGCGGTTGGTGCGGCTATGCCTGCTGGACGGCCATGATCCTTGACTTGCTGCCTTACAAAACGCCCGCAAACCCAAGGAAAAACATAGGTTGGATACGATATGTCATGTTTGGCCTTTCACTTGCCTTGGTCGTTCTACTCATGTACTTAGGCAAAGCCAACAAAATCACGATGTTTTACCTTTTCTTGGCAGGGAACGTGTTGTATTACGCGGTCGGAATCATCCTTGCCTTGGCCCTGAAAGACAACCGCGCCTTCTGCAAATACATCTGTCCAATAACGGTCTTCCTGAAACCGATGAGCTATTTCTCCTGGCTGCGCATCAAATGCGATGAGGAAAAATGCATCCACTGCGGCAAGTGCTTGAAGGTCTGCCCGATGGATGTGGAAGTCAACCGGAATTCGCGCAACCGAAAGAACGCCACCGAGTGCATCCTTTGCCAAAAATGCAAGAAAGCCTGTCCTGTTAACGCATTGAAATAACCTGATATGAACATTCCTAAAATACATTCCATTTCCAAGAAGATTCTCGTTGCATTATTAGGTGCTTTTCTGAGCATCTTCCTGCTATTTCATGCCTCGGCAAACCTGTGTATCCTTCGAAACGACGGCGGCAAGTGGTACAACGACTTCTGCGATTTCATGGGCACCAATTATGTCATCAAAGCCTTTGAAATCGTGTTGTTTGGTGCCTTGCTACTCCATATCATCTTGACGATTTGGTTAGCCATCACCAACAAGAGAGCACGACCTAAAGGCTACCATAAAGCCCAGCGCACCAAGACGCATACTGGCTCCAAACTGCAAGTCTGGACGGGTATTCTCATCATCGCCTGCCTACTGCTACATTTCATGGACTTCTTTTTCGTCAAACTCGGTTGGATTGACGGCAATCTCAACTTCTATCAACAAGCCCGAGAAAAGTTCCAAATCCCTCATATTGCCATCTCTTACCTTATCTTCTTCGTCATCGTTTGGTTCCACATGCGCCACGGTTTCGCGGCCATCTTTCAAACTTTGGGACTTTACAATTATAAATACGGTAAGGCCATCGAGATTATCGGCATCATCTACGCAACGGTGATTTGCCTGATGTTTGCCTCCGTTGTCATCATAACATTCCTTCAAGCCGCGTGATATGAATCTAGACTCCAAAATACCTGCAGGTCCGCTCGCCGAAAAATGGACCAACTATAAAGCCTCGCAGAAGTTAGTCAACCCGGCCAACAAACGCAAACTCGACATCATCGTGGTCGGTACAGGACTAGCTGGCGCTTCGACAGCCGCTTCGTTGGGTGCCATGGGCTTCAACGTCGAGATATTCTGCATCCAAGACTCGCCGCGTCGCGCCCACAGCATCGCCGCCCAAGGCGGCATCAACGCGGCTAAGAATTATCAAAACGACGGCGACAGTGTGGAACGTCTCTTCCGTGACACCATAAAAGGTGGCGACTACCGCGCCCGTGAGGCCAATGTGTATCGTTTGGCCGAGGTCAGCGGTGCCATCATCGACCAATGTGTGGCGCAAGGTGTGCCCTTCGCCCGTGACTACGGCGGACTATTGGACAACCGTTCCTTCGGTGGAGCGCAAGTCAGCAGAACCTTTTACGCCAAAGGGCAGACGGGACAACAATTGTTGCTCGGGGCTTACGGTGCCTTGAGCCGTGAAATCGCACGTGGCACGGTGAAGCTGCACACGCGCTGCGAGATGATGGACCTCGTCGTGGTGGACGGTCGCGCTCGTGGCATCATCGTCCGCAATCTCGTTACCGGTGATTTGGAACGCTATGCCGCTCACGCCGTGGTGCTCGCCACTGGCGGCTACGGCAACCTCTATTACCTCTCCACCAATGCCATGAACAGCAATGGCAGCGCCGCCTGGGTATGCCATCGCAAAGGCGCTGCCTTCGCCAACCCTTGCTATGTGCAAATTCACCCCACCTGCATCCCCGTACACGGCAACTACCAAAGCAAACTCACGCTGATGAGTGAGAGCCTCCGCAACGACGGCCGCATCTGGGTGCCCAAGAAGAAAGAAGATGCCGAAGCCATCCGCGCAGGCAAGCTGAGACCCACCGAGATACCTGAAGAAAACCGCGACTATTATCTGGAACGTCGCTATCCCGCCTTCGGCAACCTTGTGCCTCGTGATGTTGCCTCGCGTGCCGCCAAAGAACGCTGCGACGCAGGCTATGGCGTAGGCACAGGTTACGCTGTTTACCTCGACTTTGCCGATGCCATCCAACGCCTGGGTAAAGATACCGTCGAACAGAAATACGGCAACCTCTTCCAGATGTACCAGAAGATCACCGACGAGAACCCATACGAGACCCCAATGATGATCTACCCCGCCATCCACTATACGATGGGCGGTCTCTGGGTGGACTACGAGTTGCAGACCACCATCCCTGGACTTTTCGCCGCCGGCGAGGCCAACTTCAGCGACCACGGTGCCAACCGCCTCGGTGCCTCGGCACTCATGCAAGGACTGGCTGACGGCTATTTCGTATTGCCTTACACCTTGCAGAACTACCTCGCCGACCAAATCTATATGGGTAAAATCTCCGCGACATCACCCGAGTTTGACGCCGCAGAAAAAGCTGTTCGACAAAGGATTGAAAAGTTAATGAGCAATTCGGCCCTTCGACAGGCTCAGGGGCCTTCAAACATGAAAATCGTTGACCATTTCCATAAGGAATTAGGCAAGATCATGTGGGAATACTGCGGTATGGCACGCAACAGCGAGAGCCTTACGAAAGCTAAAGAATTGGTCACCGAACTGGAAGACGAATTCTGGAAATCGGTATTCATCCCTGGAACAGCCAACGAATTCAACCCCGAGTTGGAGAAGGCCTGCCGTTTAGAGGACTATTTCGAGTTGGCACAGTTGGTTATCACTGATGCTATGCACCGTGAGGAGTCGTGTGGCGGACATTTCCGCACCGAGCACCAAACTGAGGACGGCGAGACCCTCCGCGACGACGAGCATTTCATGTATGTCGCGGCATGGAAATACCATGGCCATGGTCAGCCCGAGACCATGGAGAAGGAGCCGTTGGTCTATGAACACATCCAGATTGCGAAACGTAATTACAAGTAAGCCATGAGATTCACACTACATATTTGGAGACAAGAGAACGCCCGCGCCAAAGGACATTTCGAGACCTATCCTTTGGATGGAATCTCGCCCGACTGTTCTTTCCTTGAGATGCTTGACATCCTGAACGAGGGGCTTATCAACGACCGCATCGCGCATCCTGTATGCTTCGACAACGACTGCCGCGAGGGCATCTGTGGCATGTGCGGGTTGTATATCAACGGTCGCCCCCATGGCAACGACGACGGCATCACCACCTGCCAGCTTCACATGCGAAAGTTCAAGGATGGCGATGATATCTGGATCGAGCCCTGGCGTGCCAAAGCCTTCCCCGTTATCCGCGACCTCGTAGTAGACCGTTCCGCGTTCGACAAAATCATACAGACAGGAGGCTACATCAGTACCACTACTGGCGGCGTGCCCGATGCCAACACGATTCCGATTCCGAAACACAAGGCCGACATGGCCATGGACGCGGCTTCGTGCATCGGTTGCGGCGCTTGTGTAGCAGCATGCAAAAACGCCAGTGCGATGCTGTTCGTGGGTGCCAAGATCAGCCATCTGGCCTTGTTGCCGCAAGGTAAGATCGAAGCCGCCGATCGTGTGAAGAAGATGGTCGCCAAGATGGACGAATTGGGCTTCGGCAGTTGCACCAACACCTACGCCTGCGAGGCAGAGTGTCCGAAACTCATCAAGCGGCAGAACATTTCACGGCTCAATCGGCAGTGGATTGGGGCATTGTTCGAGAGAGATAGAAACAAATGACAAAGGAGTCCCACATTTGCGGGACTCCTTGTAAAGCAACAATTCAGACGATTAAGCGGGATTCTGTTCCCCTTGCGGGGCGACTGTCATTTCTCTAGGCCTGCGGTCGCCCGCAGGCTCAAGCGCCCTACCCTGAGACGACGGACGAGCAGCCCTCTCGCTCCCGAAGGAGCCTTGTCTCTATACTTGGACT
>JAGCCO010000204.1 GCA_017651645.1 Bacteroidales bacterium | reverse complement strand
ATTTTCATGGTTTTATAACTTTATGATTTTATTCAAAAATAGGTTTCCGTCATTCATTGTGACCCGAATCGAGTAGATGCCCGAAGGCAAGCCACTTACATTGATTTCGTTGCTGCCTTGAACGGTCTTCACCAGCTGCCCAAGCCCATTATAAACCTGGACTTCGGCAGCCTCAACACCATCTATCGTCACTATTTCCATAGCAGGATTAGGATAAACAGAAATCACTTTTTCATTGATTTCTTCGACTGAAGTGATAACACATGCATCGTATTCCGGATTTTGCCAAATGAGTTCCCCGTCTTGATGGAAGCAAAGGGCTCTATAGTAACCTCCACAGAAATAATAGGAACCACAATAGAGCAATCCTAAGTCACTGCCTATACCTTCTATCCAAGTTTCCATAGCGTAGGGCTCTCCAGTAAAGTCATATTCCAATCCGAACCAAAACTTTTTCCGGTCAACCCCACCGATTTGCTCTATGCTGATAGAATCAAGAACGAAATAATCTCCATAGCCACAGACCAAAGAATCGCCCACATTGGCAGTGAAGTCATAGAGCAGTATTTCAGAATTACCATTATAGGTTTCCCATACCTTGCCATCCTCTTCCCTAAGCAGGGCAACCTGATAGGGAGTGCCCTCACCATTCAGGGTTTCCATGACTTTCGTATATCTCACTTCGTTAATCAGTGTGTCACCTGAAAGCCAATTGACTAAAGTGTTGTAATGACCTTCAGTATCTTTACACACTATAGCATCAAGCGTATACCATTCGTTGCCCTCCTGGATTATAGGCACATGCTCTTGCGCTTGTGTTTTAACCCCTCCCGCCATCAGCAGGAGCGCAAGCAGGGTGAATAATCTGTTGTTTTTCATTGTTTTGTGATTTTCTTTGTATAAACTATTCCTTTCGTATCCGTAACCTGCACCAAATAAACCCCTTCCGCCAAGCCACTCACACTGATTTCATTCGAGTTTCTTACAGTCTTCACCAGCTGCCCAAGCCCATTATAAACCTGCACTTCGGCAGCCTCAATGCCTTCAACGACAACCCTGTCCCTAGCCGGATTAGGCCATAGCGTCAACACGCTGCCATTCTGCTCTGCGATACCGACAGTCGACGAATAATGGAAATCGAGGATGAAGAGATCACCTTCCTCGTCAAGGACTAACTGTTCCACCTTGTTGTGAATCGGGAATCCAAACTCAAACAAGTCCCACATCAACGAAAGGCCCGCAATGTACTCAATGCCAGGTGTCCCGTATGCTGTGTGATAGACTTCTTCCAATTCCCATGTCTCGTCATAAACATAGTAGAAGTATTCGTAATAGTCGGTGCAGTTGTTGTCTTCATCATACAAATACTCATACCTGTTGCGGTAAGTCCAGTCTTGGGCGCCGGATTGATAAAAATAGGTAGTCTCGATGTGAAGATTCCCCGCCGCATCATATTCGTAGGTGTTTTTGTACAGCTCATACCATCCTTCCCCGTAACCGTACTCAATCTTTTCATAGCATTGTTGCTGGGCATCAAAATGGTAAACGGTTTTGCTCTCATAATACCAAATCTCCGACCATTGGCTTACGATCATCTCCGTGCAAAGGCCATCGCCGTCATAGTGGTATTCGGTTCTCCTGTCGCCAACCCATTCGCCGTTCTCATTGATATAGTAGGTAGTGTTTGATTGAAGCAGACCATCCTCGTAGTCCCATGTCTCCTTGCTCGACTCCATCCACTCACCATCCACATAGCCATAATACATGGCAAGTGTCACATGGTCGTCATCGTCATAGGAAAGCACGGTTTTCCCATAGGTCTTCCATATTCCGCCGGTCTCGT
>JAGCCO010000203.1 GCA_017651645.1 Bacteroidales bacterium | reverse complement strand
TTCAGCTCCTCCAGTCCTGCAAACTGGGGCGTGAAACCACACTTGCTGGCTGTGTTCACCACCAGCAATACCTTACCCTGAAACTGTGAGAAATCAATCTCCTTACCTCTGCTCGTCTGAGCCTTGAAATCATAAATCTTTGCCATATATTTATTCTATTTGTATCGTTTGCGATGATAAAGATGGTGCAAACGAGAGCAGAGCCAAGCTTGCTTGAGCTATGCCGAGTGCAGCCCATCTTCGCAACGCAGTTGCAAAGGTAAGGAGAATATTTTATATCGCAAGCGATTTATCGAAAACTTTAAGAGAGTTTAACAATATATCGTCTGCGACATAATAAAGGTATTGAATAACACATATTTGTTATACGACTTCCATTCCGAATGGTGACAGGGCCAGCTTTGCAATTCAAACAGACAAAGCTTTTGTTGGACAGGCCTTCGTACACTTCTGACAGAGGATGCACTCTGTAGCATTCTTGCGAATGCGAGCGTTCTTGTTCACCTCGACCTCCATCGGACAGGCCTTCAGGCATTTCCCACAACTGATGCACTTGTCCTCATCACACTTAATGCGAATCAGGGAGTAATAGCTCATCGGCTTCAAGAACACCGTTATGGGGCAGATGTACTTGCAGAAGGCGCGATTGTCCTTCAGCAGGATAGCGAGGGTGATGCCGACTGCATAATAGAAGATGTTGCCCGCGACGAAGAGCGTGAACATGGTGTAGGCATTGGCTTTTCCAAGCCAGATCAAAAGCAGGACGATGGCCAGCGAAAGACCGAACATAATATATCGGATGAATCCCCAGTTTTTCCTGGATTCCTTAGGCTGCTTATATGGCAGTAGGTCAAGAATCATGGCAGTCCAGCAGGCATATCCGCACCATCCTCTGCCGAACAACAATGGGCCGAAAATCTTGGCGATGGCATAGTGGAGCGTACCTGCTCCCCAGACTCCACATAGTAGATAATACCACAGTCCCTCGATTTGCATGTTCTCACGGCATATCAGGCCGAGGAACACAAGCATATAAGTACCTACGCCAAATTGAGTGAACTCCCTGGCGTACTTCCAGCCTGCAGCAAACAGGATTCCCCCGAAGCCGATGCAGAAGCCGATATACGAGAAGTTCAACAGGAAGAACAAGTTGCCTGTTGCCTGCCACAGCCAAATGGCAATAGCTTCGAATACCAACCACAGAATGATGGAAGAGCGGTATTTTTTCATTATCAGATTACAACTGCCGTTCCGCTGGTGGCTACCATGAGCATCGAGCCGTTAGCACCGACGGTCTCGTAGTCGATGTCGATGCCTACGATGGCATTGGCTCCCATAGCCTGAGCACGCTGCATCATCTCCTGCATGGAGGTGTCCTTGGCTTCGGAAAGCACTTTCTCATAAGCGCCTGCACGACCGCCTACGATGTCGCGGATGCCAGCAAACAGATCCTTGAACATGTTAGCACCGATAATGGTTTCACCTGTCACAATTCCTTTGTACTCGCGGATGGTGTGACCTTCAATTTGTGGGGTTGTTGAGAGTATCATAATCGTTTCTTTAAAAGTTTCTATCTGTTAGACGTAAGGAGGAAGGAAAAAGTTCTTGCTTAGGCAAGCGGCAAAGCCGAGCGGCATCATTACAAATGTTCTCCTATTATTTTCTCCATCCAAATCATATCGTACCAGCGTCCGAACTTCTTTCCGCATAGGTGGAAATG
>JAGCCO010000049.1 GCA_017651645.1 Bacteroidales bacterium | reverse complement strand
TACCACGTCCACGACGCTTACGTGCTGTCCAATGAACGGATCATAAAAAAGGACAGGTTCATCACCTATCTTCCTATCTATTTTTCTCCCTTTATTCGGAGCAATCACCCGGACGTTGTGACACTCTAACACAGCTTGTGTTTTAGCTTGTATTTTTAGTAATGCATTGATAATAAGCATATAAAAGTGCTCCCGCCCGGGGCACTAATCAGACCTTGTAAAATGTTGATTTACAAACACTTTACAAGGTCTGAATTTTTGCTTTCCCCAAACAGGTCACTTTTGGTCACCTTTTTCTTCCTTGCAGAAGAACCGAGTGACCGATAAACTGGAATTTACAAACTCGTCTTAACCGGGGCGGCCCAGAAAGAATCGGCATCTGTTGTGTCCCATCCTCCATCTAGAATATGGAATGCTTCAAAGCCGGATGGAACAAGATTTATGTTTCGGCCAGCCTCGCGTTTTCTGTTCTCCATGTCTTCCTGGTAGTATGAAAGCGTCTCCCAGCAACTGAACCAGTAAGTATTCTTAGCCATATATGCGTAGTATTCGCTCATCTTCGTGGTGCCCTTCTTGAACCGGGGATGATACTGCATCTTCTCTCCCGAAATATAGTGTTCCCGAATTTCCCTGAGAGAAAGCGGAGTGCCGTCCAGGTCCGAGGCGTAGTTTCCATCCATATCGCTGTCAATCATCGCCCATTTGCCCAGTTCGGGAAGCCAGACCTCATTGACCACGTGGCAATCAGTGTCATACCGATCCTCCGGAAGGCAGGTGACATACCGAGCGTGCAGTCCGGCTGCGAGCATAAGCTCAAAGGTGAGGATACTGTGCAGACGGCAGTTGAATGCCGGGGCCACATTCTTGGTATACTCCCAAAGGTCGATGGCATTGCGGTGCTCAGGTTCTATCTCCTGATTGTCGTGCGGGATGTTGGATGCGACGAACTTGCCGATGGCGAGCGCCTTTGTCCAGGTGTCCGCATCAGCGTCGTACAGCTGATCCAGTTGGAAATAATCCCGAATCTCTTCCGCCCGGACGCTGTCCTGCAAGACCTTCATCTCAATGGGGGTCGCGTCCTTTTTATAAGGGCCAGACAAACGGAGCAAATCTACGAACTCATCGTGCCTTGCCTCGTATTTCGGATAGATGCTGATATAGAATCTCCCGTATGTCAGACGGAGACCGATATAATATGCCACGAACAGAATCCCGATCACGGCAAAGATGCCCCAGATAACCTTCAGAAACTTTTTCATACACTACAATTTACAAATACCGATTTATCTATCAATCAAAGATAATCATTATTCTCCGGACACGGCAGAACTCGATGGATTCTTTTAAAGATCAGCGGCAGGAACTGGTAGAGGCTGCGCTGCCAACCATCCTGGACCGGAGGGATGAAGGTTCCTTGGGCATGGGCAACGTTGCAAAATCTTTCTTATATTTGTCAGTAAGTCATTGAACACTAAAACATCAACCGACATGAGAAGAACGCTGTTTATCGCGGTGGGATTGCTGATGATCCTGGGCGCCTGCAAGAATAACGGCCAGGTCGCTGGAATCGGCCCCATCACGACCGGAGACGATTGCATCGTGGAAACCGGAGCAGGCAAGATCATGGGCTACAACGATGCCGGGATCTATACCTTCAAAGGGGTCCCTTATGCCAAGGCCGCACGCTTCATGCCGCCCACCAAT
>JAGCCO010000202.1 GCA_017651645.1 Bacteroidales bacterium | reverse complement strand
GTGACAAGGACGGATAACGGACATTTGTCGGACTTGAGCAAGGTGCTGTATGTGGAGTTGTTGAATCCGAGCGGCGATGTGGTCAAGACACGAAAGTACCCGATTGATTCTTTGGGTGTTTCTCATGGGGACATCAAACTGGACACATTGCTCACATCAGGCTATTATGAGGTCCGTGCCTACACTCGCTACATGACCAATTGGGGAACGAACGCGGTGTTCTCTCGCGTATTCCCTGTGTTCAAGGCGCCCAAGAAGGAGGGCGACTATTCCGACCTGACCATCCGGACCATGCTTTATTCCAATCGTGACCCCAACAACCGCGTCAGCGAGGACTCGCTCTACCAGAACGCGATAGACGAGGGCATCTACACCAGCGACCTGATGAAGACCATCAGCGTGAAGTTCTACCCTGAAGGTGGTGACCTCATCGTGGGCAAGAAGTGCCGCGTGGCTATGTTGGCTGTGGATGACAACGGGCATCCGCACGAGGGAGAGGGCTTTGTGATGAACGAGGCAGGCGACGTGCTTGCTTCCGTCCAGACGGACACATTGGGCAGAGGCATTTTTGAGGTGGTGCCAGATACAGGCAAGCTCACCTTCCAGATGAGGAACCTCAAGAAGAGCACCAAGAGAAGTGTGCAGTACTTCACCTTGCCAGAAGCAAAAAGAGAAGGATGCACGCTTCATGTGGATGCAGTAAGCGAGAACATGCTTGCCACCCTTCAATGTACTGATAAAATGTGTGGAAACCAGTTGGGTTATGTCTTGATGCATGACGGAAACATCTTCCGATGCGACACGTTGACCGCTGCCCCACTCATAGAGATAGAACTGGACAGACAGGCAATGCCAGAGGGAGTGAACCAGATGACCTTCTTTGACAGTATGGGAAAGATTGTGGCAGAGAGATTGTTCTGGGTTTGTCCAAAGCCAGATAAATCCGACAGCATCCGCATCACCACCCTGACAAGCAAGTTAAGACCTTGTGGCAAAGTGGAACTGGAACTTCGGACAAAGCCCAATGCCAACCTCTCTTTCTCTGCTGTTGATGCCAAAAACATGACGAACGGCAAGCAGGGCAACATGAAGACTTGGATGCTGCTCAGTTCAGAAGTGAAAGGATATATCCACAATGTCGACTATTACTTTGAAAAGGACGATAAAGAGCACAGACAGAATGCCGATTTGCTGATGCTGACGCAAGGCTGGAGGCGTTATGACTGGCGGCTGATGTCTGGAAGGTACACCTTCCGAAAGGCACAGCCGTTGGAAGACGGGATGATTCTGAACGGCAAGCTGAATGTATATCGCAGACGGAATCCCGTTTCAAACGTCCATCTGTATGCCATCCTCTATAACGAGAAAGGACAAAGCCTGATTGGCAACACAAGGACGGATTCGGTGGGAAACTATGCCTTCAAGCTGCCGTTTATAGATGGTGAATGGAAAATGTGCATCTACACGACAAGGGACGGGAAGAAGAAGGAGAAGACCAAGACCTACTATGTGGGCATCGACAGGCAGTTCTCACCTGACGCAAGATACCTCACACCCCTTGAGAGGGAAATCCTGCATCCGCTCAAGCCCAATGCCTTCGTGAAGAAACCTTTCGGGGAGCTTAACGAAGAAGACGAATTCGTCCCCATCACGCAGAAAGACCACGTGCTGCAGAACGTGACGGTGAAGGCAAAGAAGCGGTATTTTGTCAATGATGACTGGAGATACAAGAATGAGGCGTATGGCCGACAGTATGCAACCCTCTATTACGACATGGGCAAGGAATTGGACAAGATTCTTGACAGGGGTGAACCTGAACCCACCATTTTCGAGTTCCTTTGTAAGAACAATGTGTTGTTCCACAATCCTGAGTGTAAAGAGTTGCCAACATATAGCGGAAACGGGAGGATGACGTATGATGGTCATCCCATCAAATGGATTGTCGATAATGGGGAAAGAGGTTACCCACCAGAAAAGGGTTATACCAGTAATGGCGGTTGTGAATTCACTACATTTTTCCCTTGGTTCATGAATGAGGTGAAAAGTCTCTACATTGTTCCCAACAATCCTGGATCAGAAGGCAATGAAGTCTTGATATACCTCTATTCTCGCATCAGGTACAGCACTGAAAGCAACAAGGGACTTCGCCGCACCTACTT
>JAGCCO010000201.1 GCA_017651645.1 Bacteroidales bacterium | reverse complement strand
GGCGCTCCCGCGCCGCTGGTCTTGTGCTGGCCTCAGACTTTCAATGAACTCCTGCTTCCAGGTCCCTTCTTGTCTCCCCTCGTTCCTTCCGAAAGCGGGTGCAAAAGTACGACCTTTTTACAAACTGGCAAGCACTTTTTTTTGAAATTTTTACTCTTTTTAATATCTTGCTGACTATCAGTTTGGAAAATATTCAGAACAGCCTAAAATCGGCAGTTTTTGACACCTTATTAATATAAAGAAAGGTCAAAACTACGGTAGAAAGGCATCCTCAATATGGTCAATTTCCGGGTTATCACCGTTCAAAACGATTGAAATGATATCGAACCGGGTGTTATAATCCAAACTATTCTTGAAAATATATGCATTCGCCGCAGCAATCAACATGCGTTGTTTTCGTTTTGTCACTGCAATATCGGGATCACCATACTCATTGCTCTGTCGCGTCTTCACCTCAACGATGACCAAATCCTGGCCGTCTTTGGCGATGATGTCAACTTCTTTATGGATATTGTACCAATTGCGCTCCAATATCTTATAGCCCTTGTCAAGCAAATATTGAACGGCGATCTCCTCGCCTAACTTCCCTAAATCATTGTGATCTGCCATAATAATCTTCTTTTTTTATGGCTGCCACAGTGTGACAGCCCTACAACTCTAAACTCTCAACTAATATTTATATCCCTTTCCCACCTTCATTATTTCTGTCTGATAATGGCCAAAATAGACCATGCCTAAGTTACCGTCGATAGCAATTTCGTCACCCATCTTGAGCGGATGTCCGTTGAGCTGACCGAACTTATCGTCAACATCGACTTCCAGGCCGTCGCAGCTGACCACGCAGACTTTGCCGAGACGGACAGCCGTAACCGCAGCATGTGATGTGGCACCTCCTCTAGCTGTCAGTAGGCCATCGCAGTCGAAGATCATGCCGATGTCTTGAGGAACGGTATCGGGACGAACCAAAATGACATAGCTATCCGGATGTTGTTCGCGCATAGCTTTGATCTGGTCTGCATTGAAAGCCGCCAATCCGTTCATGGCACCACCTCCGATTCCCATCCCGTGACCCAGTTGCTTCATCTCGTCGGGAGGCAACACAAAAGCAGCCTTCTCTTCCTCGGTCTTCAGGTCTTGGTCACGAATTTGCAAAATATGGAAGTCCTCGGGCTTATCAGACTCGAAGGTGAACTCAATCTCTTGTGGGCTGTATCCGAGATTCTCGGTAAGTTCAACAGCAATGGAATAGATTTTCTTGTAAATATCAGGCAACAAAGTCTGCATTGATGGTCCTTCCAATCCAGCAGCCTTACGTTGGGTTTCACCAATCGGGAGCGGCTTGACCAAGCCACCGACGATATCCTCACCCTGGCTGCGCATCGTGAAATCACCATATAAGTGAACACCTGGACGCTCGCGATGCGGGTTTTGTGTGAAAACCACACCCGAGCCTGAGTTCTCGCTACGATTGCCGAAAATCATCTGCTGAACAATGACAGCGGTACCCCAATTTTCAGAGATACCTAAATGACGACGGTAAGCCAAGGCACGTTCCGAGTTCCATGAGTCTATGACCATATTGACGCATTCTATCAATTGCTTGAAAGAGTCCTGCTCAAATACAACACCATGATCGGTTAGGATGCGTTTGTATGCCATGGCCACTTCACGCATTTGTGCTATGCTGAAATCGGCTTTCACTTTCACGTTATCCTTCTGCTTGCAGGCATTGATTTCGTCATCGAAAACATCACGATCGATGCCTTTGGCCATGCCCCAGCTTTGCAGAAGGCGTCGATAAGAGTCCCACACCGCCCATGCAATGCTCTTATCTTGCGAAATAGCTTCGGCAATTTCATCATTTAAACCCACATTGAGTAAGGTGTCCATCGCACCCGGCATTGAAATGGCAGTACCCGAACGCACCGATACCAACAAAGGATTCTCGGGCACTCCGAACTTGCGCCCAGAAATATTCTCTAGCTCCTCAATATGTTTCCTGATCATGCCGTGAATCTCAGTCCGTAACTCCGGGATCGTGTTGATGGTCTCGTTGCGACGGAAGGTCTCTGTGGTGATGACAAAGCCAGGGGGCACTGGCATTCCATGCAAGTAGAGGTTCTTCAAATTGTTGGCCTTGTTTCCGATGAAGACTTGGTTGTCCATTTTGGGCGTCTTTTTCCAAAAAGGACTGATGAGCATTTCGGAGTTGTAGGTCATGATGTCGCTGATGAGCTTAGGATCAAGGTCGGTCTCCATGGTACGCAATGAATTGAGAATGCGACCGATGAAGTTGTCCAAAGGCTGCATCAGGAAAGCATCGGAAAGAAGGTCGCGATGGAATTCCTCAGACTTTTTGTTGATCAATTCCGCAGTTTCACGCTCGCTTAGTTTTCCCTCGGGGTCAAAGAGCTGTGGGATGACTATCTTCAAAGGATACTCGTACGACTTCAAGAAATATTTGATGATGATGCGACGCACGTCTTCCGCAATGAATTGGAAGATGTTGATATACTGCCCAAAAGAGAAGCTACGCGAGGTCAAACTATAGCGTAGCATGTCGAGTTTGGAATTGAAGCTCTGGTTAGTGATGCCGTCGAGTTCCAAGCCATTCTTGAAATACTCGAGAATGGTATAAATCTGATTCAGCGTGCGTTCTGAGATGTATTCGAGATTGATGCTTTGCACCACTTTCTCCATCAATTGTGTGGCAACGCGCTCCAGACGGAAGGTCAAGCCCATGGCCTCGAACTTGTTCTCGCGGTAAGTGCCATACATCGATGGGATACCGATGGCGATATGGCGCTTATGGTAGATGTTTTCCCAGCCTTCGCTCTGTTCGGGGTTGAAAATGACGGTCTTGAGCTTGTCCATGAAAGCATAGATCATAGTCAGCGACTTACCGAAGTCCTTGGCCTTGTACACCTTCTCAAACTTGTCGATTTCCTCATCAGGAATAAAGGGGAAACTACGCAATGAGCTAAAGATATTAACCGATTCGAAGCTGTATTTCTCACGAAGATAGGCATAAAGGTCACGGATATCCATCAAACGGGCACGCTCGCGCTGATATAGATCCTCCTCCAATTCGATACGTCGGGCTGCCGAACCGATGAGGTTTTCATAATCTTCGCGAGAGAGCATCAGCACGTCTTCAGGTTTGAGGCAGGAAATCTCGCACATCATTTGCACAAGGTTGTGTATATGCACAAACCAGGTGCTTCCCTTGTCAATGCTTTCAAAGACATTCTTCGGCAGGATAGGTTTCAATGCCTCAACATTGCCGTCGCTCCAGAACTTGAACACGTCGAAGGTCAGGCCAATGAGCGTGTTGTTGCTCTCAGTATGCACCTGTTTGCGGAGGAAATGCACCAGTTGATCCTGACGACCAGAGATTTCATCCATATTGGTAGTCACGTTGCGGATTTCTCCCTCTGCGCCAATTTCATTGAAATAAACGGGGAAAATACGCGTCAACTGCTTCACCTTTTTATAATAAGGTGTGATGTTGGAGTTGAGAATCTTGGTGATCTCACGTTGGAAGAGGTCGGTGTCGCTCAGGAATATTCCGCCCAACTTCAGGTTGACAATCAAAGCGGAAAGCAGCTTGTCCATAGGCGACTTGGCATGTTCGATGAGTTCTAGCCAAACCCGAATATTCTTGATATGATTCTCATCCACAGATAGTTGCCAATCCTCACCAACAAACACATTGCCAGGCGTGACAAAACCGAAGGCGATGAGTTTCTTTTCGAAGTAATTGACGATTTCCTTCTGCTCGGTCTGGTCGACATCGATGATTTTCAGGCCCAACGTGAGCTGGAAGTCGAGCACCGCCGACATATAGTCTTCGCGCAGCTCCTCGGCCAAACCAAAGATAGTGTCGATGAAAGGTATCAGTTCGTCTTGGGGCATCTCGTCGACGGCATCGCGCATCATGCGGTCCATGTTCCAGATGAGGCGTTCACGCTGATTCTCCATACCTGGCAGATGAAGCAGGAAGAAGACGTAATGGAATTTGGTGATGAAATGCGGAAAAGCCTTTTCAGATTCGGAAAAGCGTTTCGCGACCTGCTCGAAATGAGGTAGATCCGTCAGTTTTTCCCATGTGTCAGCCGCTGCCAAATCGGCTTTCAATTGGTCGAAATATGGCTTGCCGATTTCATCGCAGACCTTTTGGACTTCCTCGTCAGTCAGCATCTGCCGTTTGCTTTCCACCCAGTTCTCCACCTGCGAAGTCTCCTGCCAATAGCTATAGTTCTCCTGTAGCATCATACGCAAGAGGCTGCAAGCCGAATCCTTGAAACGCTCATCTTCAGCCACTTTAGAAAGATAACGACCAGCGTGTTTCGTAGCCAAGATATAACAATCTTTATTGGACTCGAAAGCATCTTCCAAGATATTGAAAACCAACGAAATCAAATCAGAATGCTTAGCTGATTCTGAAATAACCTTATTGGCAAACTCCATCAAGGTAATGATGACATTAAGCCTTAGCTTAAGTGCTACCTCGGGTTTCAGCAGGCTGTGCATCATCTCTAAAGGGATGTTCAGCGCATCTGCAGGAATGTCCTCGCGCGTGTAGAACCAGAAGTCGTCCATGAGCATCTTGCGCAACTCCTCAGTCACGAAGGTGTGGTTCGAAAGCGGATGATGATATTCTGTAATGCATTCTTTAGCTCGTTTGTTAATACCGAAGAACTTGGCCGACAGGTTGATAAATTGCTGGTGATCTTCTGGAATGAAAATATCTTTATACCTGGTTTGCTCCAGATTGGCCTCCAGGGCCTGTGATTTGAAGGTTTCTGACATGGTCAAACGATAGTTTTTGCAAAAATAGGGAAAAAAAGATGAAGTTTTCTTGAGAAATCGTAATTTTGCGGCTTCTTTCAAAAACGAACAATCAAAATCATAACAACACAATGGAAAAGATTAAAGTAGGTATCAATGGTTTCGGCCGTATTGGCCGCAACGTGTTCCGCATCATCTGCGAACGTCCGAACTTAGAAATCGTGGGCGTCAACGACCTGACGAGCACCAAGGTGCTGGCCCACCTGTTGAAATACGACTCCACCCAGGGCAAGTTCCCCGGCACAGTGGAATATGACGAAACCGCACTCATCGTCAACGGTGTGCGCATCCCCGTCACGGCCGAGCGTGCTCCTCTGAACATCAAGTGGGGCAAGACCCCCGACGTGGTGGTTGAATCCACCGGCGTGTTCCGTTCGAAGGAAAGCAGCAAGGGCGGCTATGGCGATCACCTGAAGGCTGGTGCCAAGAAGGTCATCCTCTCCGCTCCCTCGAAGGACGCCATTGACGCCACCGTCGTGGTCGGCGTGAACAATAACGACCTGACCGATGAGGTGGAATGCGTCAGCAATGCTTCCTGCACCACCAACTGCCTGGCTCCTGTCGCCAAGGTGTTGAACGACCGCTTCGGCATTGAGCAAGGTTACATCACCACCATCCACAGCTATACCAACGACCAAGTGATCCTCGACGGCCCCCACAGCGACCTCCGCCGTGCCCGTTCGGCTGCCATGTCGCAGATCCCGACTACTACTGGCGCCGCCAAGGCCGTGGGTATCGTCATCCCCGAACTGAATGGCAAGCTCGATGGCATCGCCGTCCGCGTTCCTACGCCGACCGGTTCGCTCGTCGACCTCGTCTGCACGCTGAAGACCGAAGCCACCAAGGAAGAGATCAACGCTGCCATGAAGGAAGCCGCTGAAGGCCCGATGAAGGGCGTACTCGAATACACCGAGGACCCGATCGTGAGCTGCGACGTCATCCACAACCCGCACAGCAGCATCTTTGATGCCCAAAGCACCATGGTGATGGGCAAGATGGTGAAGATCATGTCGTGGTACGACAACGAATGGGGTTATTCCAACCGCATGGTCGACCTCATTGAGATGATGAAATATTGATTGAAATTGGCCTGCGGCCAAGAAATCCATCAAAAATCTATATTAAAATCGATGAATTTCTGTAGAGACGCAAGGTTTTGCGTCTCTACATTTTTTATCGGACGATGGTGATAGAACCTTGAAGGTGCAATTTTTCCTCTCCTGCCTCACCTTGATAGGTGATGTCCGTGACATAAAAATAGGTACCCGAAGGACAATCCATCTTGGTCTGTTTGCTCTTGCCGTCCCATCGGATGAGCGGGTCGTCGGTGTCGCACAAAATATTGCCCCAACGGTTGAAGATGACCGTTTTTGCACCAAGCACAAGCGACAATCCTTTCACCTTCGGCTCAAAGACATCATTGTAGCCATCTCCATTGGGTGTGATGACATTGGGCAACTCATAGGAAAACTCTTCGGCAGGCTCATCATGCCCGATCCGGACACTCACTATCGCGGAATAATTGACCAAAGGCCGAATAACACCCTCCATAGTGTAATGACCAAAAGTGCGGACATAATAACGATAGGTCTCGTCGCTTTCCACATCAGTGTCGGTGTAAGCCATGCCCATTACGGAGGCAATTCTGGCAAAACGGTTATTCACTTCCTTGAAAACCTGAGTGCTGTCAACGAGCCAAGGCACGGCTTCTGTCCATGAAAGAGCGGCAGCATTGTTGGTCCCATTTGCAGAAAGCATCACCGCTGAAGCCGTTGCACTCGTCCCCATCAGCTGCTGTTGGGAATCGCGCATCTCCACCTTATATAATAATGAGACAGCCTCAGCCAGATTGACATTTGCATCCAAAAAGGTTGTGTCGGTACCTTCGTAAACGATGGAGGTCTCACCATCAAGCACACGGGTCAAGGCATAACTGAAAGGAGCAACATATTGCTCGTCAATCTCTTTCGGCTTTGTCCAGCAGGCAATGACCTGACCCGAAACGAGGTCGATGCTGTCGTTGGTGACATGAGTCATCAAAGGGCTGTCATTCTTCAGCTCCACGCAGGCCGCATCACTGACGATGCTCAAGGCACCATCAGGGAACTGAGCCAAAACACGATATTCATAGGCCATGCCCTGAGGCAAATCGAAGTCAGAATATGAAGTCGAATTAACATCGTTCAAAGTGGCAATAAGTTGATATCCTTCACGGATGCCAGTCTCACAAGCATCAGGTTCATAACCATCACAACCGGCCTTACGATAGACCAACAAGGTCACGGCATTCGGGCAGGGATAAGCCATCCATGACAGCATCACATTATTACCTTGCACTTCGGCAGACAGATTTTGAACTTTAGGTCCCATCACATTGATAGTCACCGTCTTTATATTGGTCAAACTGACGGGTGTGCCATCGTCCTTGGCATGAATCACCACCTGATAAGGTGTATTGCGTATATGAGCATAGTTGGTATTCCATAGGAATTCCATCTGAGGATTCAGCCCGAAAGCTGACTCAGGGTTGAGGATGGCAGGGCTAACCGCCACCTCCATAGGTCCGCCCGAAGCGGTCAAGGTGACATTGTCGCCATCGGGGTCAGAAGCCGAGATGATAAAGTCAAGCTGTTCGCCAGCCACGACACAATATGGGTCATCACATTGGATTTCGGGCAGGTTGTTACTGCAGACCGATATTAGGATCTGCATATCGCGAACGACTGAGCCTATCTTCACTCCATGCCGCCACTCCTCCACCATGAAGGCCACGTTGTATTCGCCTTGCAGCATAGGGTTCTCCCAACGCAGTTCGCCTGTGACAGGATCTATCTCAAAACTTTCTGATGCTTCCGGGAAGGAATAACCAGGAATATCCATGCCATCCAAGCCCTTACAATTCACTAACTTATAACTCAAGCTATCGCCGTCAGGGTCGTAGGCCGAAGGATTATGAAGATACAGTTTCCCCACACAGCCTTTGTCAACAGGCGCATTGAGCAACTGTACGGAATTGTTGTAGCCAAGAAATGGATTGATGACCAATTCCGTCTCAATGTGCATGGGTACCATTACCGAGTTAGGCACGTTGATGACACTATAGTTGCGATTGGCATCCTCCATGCTGATGATGTAAGACCCTGAAGATGAATAGTTATGAATCTGCTTATAGACGTTCAGTGTGTAGTCATCTCCAAGGTTTTGCAAGACCACGCGAGGGATGTATTCCTCTGAGCCGTCACCCCATTGCACCAGTAAGGAGTCGCGCTGAAGACCAGCAGGACTGGGCGTATAGGTGTAGCAGGTCAGCGTAAACTCGTAAGCATTACCGCCAAGCCAAGTATAGGTAATCTCGGCCGCACGCTGGTGCGTCGCCCTTGCTGAGAAGGCGAAGCAAAACAGCAATCCTATGACAAGCAGCAGCTTTCGCATCGTTGCACTACCTTTTTGAGATTGCAAATGTAGTGTTTTTTTCTAACAGCGGCCCTTCGATGTTTCGATTTTACTCAACAACCCAAGCTCAGGGACCGCAAAAAAAAGCATCCGCCATTCTTGCGGATGCTTTTTTCTTTCAGAACCAACTAAAGAATCACTTGTTCTTCAGCAGATCGCGAATCTCAGCAAGGAGTTCCTCTTGCGTCGGGCCAGCGGGAGCAGCAGGCTCTTCGGGCTTGGGCTCTTCCCTCTTCATCTTGTTGATGCCCTTGATGACCAGGAAGATGGACAAGGCGATGATAATGAAGTCGAAGATGACCTGGATAAAGTTACCCCAAGTCATGCTGAGGGCAGGTTTGACAACGGTCTCCCCATCCATGACGGCTTCGCGGATCACCCACTTCCAGTCGGTGAAGTTGAGGCCACCCGTGATGGCACCGATGAGCGGCATGATAATGTCGGACACCAATGACGACACGATTTTACCGAATGCACCGCCGATAACGACACCGACAGCCATGTCCATGACGTTGCCCTTCATGGCAAACTCCTTGAATTCTTGCATAAATTTACCCATAATGTTGATGTTTAATTGTTGAACTGTTTATCAGTGCAAAATTAGAAAGAAAAAAAGTTAGTACAAGAAAAAAAGAATAAAAATCTTTCTACCCATAGATTCCCAAGGGAATGACATGGTTAGAAAGATTTTATATCCAAGATTAAAACTCAGACGTGAAATGGAACTCGATATCAGGGTATTTCTCCATGGCCATCTGTAAGGCATAGGGTGACTCGGCTAAGAAGACATCCCTACCCTCTTTGTCCTCAGCGAGGTTCAATGCCTTCCGCATCTTGAAATCAGCCAATTGTGCTTCGTTGTCGCTGGTAATCCATGCTGTCTTGTAGAGCGAGATAGGCTCGTAACGGCAAGAGGCGTTATATTCGTGCAGCAGGCGATATTGGATGACTTCAAACTGCAATTCACCCACGGTACCGATAATCTTGCGGCCCGTCATCTTACCCGTAAAGAGCTGAGCCACGCCTTCATCGGTGAGTTGTTCCAAGCCCTTAGCCAGTTGCTTCGACTTCATTGGGTCGGCGTTCTCCACATAGCGGAATTGCTCGGGCGAGAAACTCGGGATGCCCTTGTAGTTCAGGATTTCACCCTCAGTCAGCGTGTCGCCAATCTTGAAGTTGCCCGCATCATACAAACCCACAATATCGCCCGGATAGGCTTCGTCAAGCACCGACTTTTTCTGTGCCATGAATGCCGTGGGGTTCGAGAACTTCAATTCGCGGCGTTGGCGCACGTGGAAATAGTTCTTATTGCGCTCGAAGCGACCCGAAACCACGCGCACAAAAGCGATACGATCACGATGGTTGGGGTCCATGTTGGCGTGGATCTTGAAAACAAAGCCTGTGAACTTCTCCTCTGTTGGCTCGATATGACGCTCCACCGTATCGCGGCCAATGGGCGTAGGCGCAATCTGAATGAAGCAGTCCAGCAACTCCTTTACGCCGAAGTTGTTCAATGCCGAGCCGAAAAACACGGGGCAAATGTCACCTTTCAGATAGGCATCACGCGAGAAGTCATCATAAACACCTTGCACGAGTTCGGTCTCGTTGCGCAATGTCTCGGCATCTTCACCAAGCATCTTGTCCAGCTCAGGATTGTCGAGACTGTCAAAAGCGATACCTTCAGTGATATGCTGTTTGTCGGAGTTGAAGAGATAGAGACTCTTGTCGTAGATGCTGTACACGCCCTTGAACTTCGGTCCCATATTGATAGGCCAGCTCAGTGGGGTGAGGCGGATATTGAGTTTCTGTTCAATCTCGTCCAAAAGTTCAAATGCATCCTTACCAGGGCGGTCCATTTTGTTGATGAAAACAATAATGGGTGTGTTCCTCATGCGACATACCTCTACCAGCTTCTCCGTCTGAGATTCAACGCCTTTTGCAGCATCGATGACCACAATGACACTGTCGACTGCAGTCAGTGTACGGAAGGTATCCTCAGCGAAGTCCTTGTGGCCAGGGGTATCCAAAATGTTGATCTTGATATTCTTATAATCAAAGCCCATCACAGAGGTAGCGACAGAGATACCGCGTTGACGCTCGATTTCCATCCAGTCGGAGGTGGCAGTCTTGCGAATCTTGTTCGACTTTACGGCACCAGCTACCTGAATAGCGCCGCCGTAAAGCAGCAGTTTCTCAGTCAAAGTGGTCTTTCCTGCATCGGGGTGACTGACAATGGCGAAGGTCCGCCGCCTGTTGATTTCATCAATAAATGACATAACGCTCTCGTTTTCAACAATCTGATTATAAAACAAAAGCGCAGGTCTTTTGGACTTGCGCTCTTGCGGTCCGGACGAGGCTCGAACTCGCGACCTCCTGCGTGACAGGCAGGCATTCTAACCAAACTGAACTACCGGACCAGCCTGAAAAAGAACTCTATTGCTTTG
>JAGCCO010000200.1 GCA_017651645.1 Bacteroidales bacterium | reverse complement strand
TTTCACTTCGCCTTCCACCTTGATGCCGTAGTTCTCGGCATGGTTGATATAAGTGTAGACCTGCGCGCTCTTCAGCAGGGCTTTGGTGGGGATGCAGCCCCAGTTGAGGCAGATGCCGCCCACTTCGGCCTTCTCGACCACGGCGGTCTTCTTTCCTAATTGTGATGCTCTGATGGCAGCCACATAGCCTCCCGGGCCGCTGCCGATAACGATGACGTCGTATTTCATATTTCGTTTGTTTTGATGATTTTCTTTAAAACCGCGAAATTACGAAAATTTCCGCAATTGGCACTGCTCGGATATTCCGAATAATTCAAATTTATCCTCTTTTTTCTTTCCCTCATCCAAAAAATTGCTATTTTTGCTCTTCGAAAACTCAAAATCAACTCAATATGAAGAAATTCAAAAGACTTGCATCAATAATGATGCTGGCAGCGGCGATGGTCTTTGCCGTGAGCTGTACGAAACCCGATGAACCGAACAACGGGGGCGGTAACAATGGCGGCGGCGAGACCCCTGAAGTGCCGACCATTCCGACAGGAGCTGTTGACGGTTTATTTACCATTAACGAACACGGCGGCAAGGTGTATTTCTCTCAAGGTAATTTGCAATATCAGGCTTCGAAGAACACTTTCCGTTTTGCCGAAAACCAATGGGACATGGTGGGCGGTTCCTACATGCTTTCGAACACCCAGGAGGGTAATGTTGCAGGAAGCGACAATTGTCTTGTATCCAATATCTACGAAGGTTGGGTTGACCTGTTCGGCTACGGCACCAGTGGCTGGCAAAGCGGCTATGTCCGTTTTGAGCCTTATGCCATTTCCACCTCACCTGAGGGTTTTTTGAACAAAGATCTCAATGGCGGATATGCCAATGCCGACTGGGGCGTTTTCAACCCTATCAGCAACGGTGGCAACCAAGCTGGCCAGTGGCGTGTCCCCACCAAGGACGAATGGGAATACATTATCAACGGGCGTAACGGCACTCGTTATGCCAGGGCTCAGGTGAACGGCGTTAACGGCATCGTCCTCGTCCCCGACGACTGGGATGCCTCGATCTATGAATTCAAGAGCCCCAACTCGGGCGGCTCGAACTGGGACGTCAACACCATCTACCAATCCGTCTGGGAGAACACGCTGGAGCCTGCAGGCTGCGTGTTTTTGCCGAATGCTGGTTGGCGTAGCATCAATAGCGTTGGAGTTCACGTGACCGAACTGGGCAGCTATGGCAATTATTGGACGGCAACGGCTTGCCAGCCCGCTACTAATAACTGTGCATACAAATTAAGTGTTGGCTGGCAAGGGCCTGGTGTCGGTAACGGATTCGTAAATTCAGGCTACGCGGTTCGCCTGGTGCAGGATGTTGAATAATGTAGCATTTTCTAACGCAAATAAAATCAACTCAATATGAAGAAATCCAGAAAACTTGCATCAGTACTGATGCTCGCAGCGGCGGTGATTTTTGCCGCAGGCTGCACGAAACCCGATGAGCCGAACAACGGTGGTGGTAACAATGGCGGCGGAGAGACCCCAGAAGTGCCGACAATCCCGACGGGATCCGTTGATGGCTTGTTCACTATCAATGAGAATGGAGGCAAGGTCTATTTTTCGCAAGGCAACCTGCAATATCAAGCATCGACCCAGACTTGGCGTTTCGGCAATCCATGGGATTTTGTCGGAGGCACGTATGGCATTACAGGTTATAACCCTGATGGTGAGCCTTGGCCTGGTACTGTTGCGGAAAGCAACAACTGTCTTGCCTCAAACACCTATTCGGGATGGGTTGACTTGTTCTCATGGGGCACCAGTGGTTGGAGTGGCGGCGTGATGGCCTATCAGCCTTATAGTATTGTTAAAGACCCCAGCCCATACACTTGGGCATGGGAGTATTATATTGTTGGCGACAATAGTAACAATGGTCTTGTCGGCCAGTACGCCAACGCCGACTGGGGTGTATTTAACGCCATCAGCAACGGCGGTAATCAGTCGGGTTTATGGCGCACCTTGACCAGCGACGAATGGGAATATGTCATCAAGAGTCGCGAAGGTAGCCGCTTCTGTAAAGCTACCGTAAACGGTGTGAAAGGCCTCATTCTTATTCCCGATGGCTGGGACGATGCCTCGTTTGCCTTGAATAGAATTAACTCAACAGGTGCCGCATTTGATGCCAACATCATCAGCCAATCGACTTGGGAAAATACCTGCGATCCTGCTGGACTGGTGTTTCTGCCTCAAACAGGGAAACGGGTGTGCAATTATATGGGAGACCATTACGTCGTTACTTTGGATTTGAGTGAAGGTTATGGCCTTTATTGGTCTTCAACTGCAAAAAGTGAGACCACCGCTTATCAATATAACTTCCACAGCGGAAACGTTAATCTTGATGGAGGATTGCGCTATCAAGGCTTGGCCGTGCGCCTTGTGCAGGACGTGCAGTAAGGTTACTTAAGTCTTTTCAATCTATCAGCCCTCGGAAGGAAAGCTTTCGGGGGCTGAGTTTTTGTCGGTCTCCTCTGTAAGCGTTTTGGCTTTTTGTTTTCGCTCGCTAATCCGTTTGATCACTTTGAGCAAAACCGCCCAAAGCACAAAGAAGGCCACTACGCCGACAATCCATACTATTAATAATTCGGTAACCATTTTGCTCAATTCTCGGGTGCAAAGGTAAAAAAATAAGCGCGATATATTAATATAAGGTGTAAAAAAGTGTTCATCATCTCGCCAAAATGTTGCATGATTCGAAATAATCCCTATCTTTGCACCATCATCTAAAACAGAACAACCATGAATTACGACGCCAATCCCGTTCATCTCCTCTACAACGACGAGGAAATGAGAGACAGAATCAACATGATTATGGACAGCCGCGACCACACCACGGGCATCACCTTCGTCAACTTGTGCTACCAGCTTATCCAGATAGCTTTCCAGGAGAACAAGGTAAAGAAACCCGAAGGCGTGATCATGACGAGCGAGGAGCTTGCCCCCGAGGAGCAAGTGCACGTCAGCCGCATCCTGTGGGAACTCATCTGGGACCACAAGATCTTCCTCCTCTTCGGCCGCAGTGAACTGCTCGGTTTGAGCAACGGTGAGGACCGTTTTGTGAAATATTGAGGCCGCTTTTGGCTGCATCAAAGCGTCTTTTTCGGCAAAAATATGCTGAAAAAGACGCTTTTTTTATGCAGAAGAATAAGTTTTCAACAGCATTATTTTATTGAAAAACAAATAGATAATCATGCTTATCAACAAATTTTCCAAATATTTTCAAAAAAGTGCGCGGCGTATTGAAAAAAGTTGTACTTTTGCACCCGCTGAATTGAATGAGGGCTTGCCCTTGAAAATGATATAGTTAAGGAACCTGATAAGCTAAAACGTAATAGGTTTCTACACGATGTGATGCCAAAATCAAGCGTAAAAAATGTCACAGCGTGGGTTTTATAGACTTCTAAGCCGTCCTAGGCTTATTATGTTCCCCTGACTACATCTCGAAAAGTGCTGCCCTCGGCCAGTTTGGTACGAGTTTGTAAATAATTCCTAATCAACGGATTAAATAACTAACAAATTAACCTAACAAATTAAAAATGCCGACTATTCAACAATTAGTGCGCAAAGGGCGCCAAAAATTGATCGACAAG
>JAGCCO010000199.1 GCA_017651645.1 Bacteroidales bacterium | reverse complement strand
CGCTGGTCGGGTTGTCCAGCAGGCCGAGGATATTCAGCAGCGTGGATTTTCCGCAGCCCGACGGGCCCATGATAGCAACAAACTCGCCGTCCTTGATTTCGAAGGAAACACCATTGAGAGCCGTGGTCTCGATTTCTTCCGTCCGGAAGATTTTGGAAAGGTTGGAAACTTTAATCATAATGTGTTGTTATTTAATTGTTTATTCATTCTTTAACGATTCAACAGGGTTGGCATTGGCCGCTCTCCAGCTCTGGAGCGTAACGACGGCCAGGGTAATGGCAGCGACCGCGATCAGCGCCACAAGGAAGATCCACACCGGCACAGGCGCCTGGTAGGCAAAGCCTTTCCGCCATGCGGTCATCAGCCAGTAAGCGACGGGCGCTGCAATCACGAAGCTCGCTACTGCCATAATGAGATATTTCTTATTGATCATCTTCAAGATGCTGCCCACATTAGCGCCATTCACACGCCGCACGGCAATCTCCTTGCGGATGAACTGTGTCTCGAAGAACACCAGGCCAATGATTCCGATGATGGCAATCAGCAGGGCCACGAAGGAGGCGATGGTGATGAGTTTTCCAAGCGACTGCTCGCCCTGGTACATATCCTCAATCCATTTGTCCAGATGACTGACGGTAATCATATGGGGTTCCCGTCTGGGGTCGAACTTACAGATGGCATCCTTGATATAATCTGAAACATCCTTGAAATCGGCCCCGGGGGCGGTCCGAACGTACATCGTTCCGAAAGACCGCCATCCATCTTTGCCCCAGTTATAAAGCACCAGCGGGCCCATGGCGTGTTGCAGACTCTTGAAATTGAAATCCTTCACCACGCCGATAATCTCGCAGTTATCCACATGCCCTTCCATAAGGCTCCCGACGTGAAACTGAGGAAACATCTGCATGAAGGTCTCATTGGGAATGATGCTGCCGGCCTCATTCCGGTTGTCAGACTCCCGGAAGTCACGGCCTTCCACAATCTGAAGCCCGAAGAACTGAACAAAACTCTCGTCCACGGGAAGCGCTTCCATAAAAACCTGATTGCCGTCGTCCCCGGTACGGCTCCAGCTCATCCTCCCATCGGAAACGATTGGACTGTCGCAGAAGGTCACATCTTCAATGGAAGGGTTCTGAAGCAAATGGCTTTTCAGAGCATCTTTCTGGCTTCCGGCAGGGTAGCCGCACCAGGTCTGAAGAACGCGTGCTTCGTCAAAACCCATATCCTTGCCAATCATATACTTGGTTTGAACGCCCACGAACAGGGCCATCAGGATAAAGAGGAACGACAACACGAACTGAAGCCCTACAAGCATGTTGCGAAGGGCCTTTCCCTTCACACTGGTTCCATAAGAACCCTTCAGGACCAGGGCGGCAGGTTGGGAGGTGGAATACAGGGCCGGGGCAAGGCCGGCGATGACAGCCGACACCAGCGCCACGCCCAGCATCAGCGCCAGAATGCCGATATTATCCTTCGGCGTCAGGCTGTCGGACACATACGACGCCCAGGAAGATCCTGCCACCACGTGCATGATCAGGCAGGCAATCGCAAACGCGATGAGCGCGATAAGCCCGGCGTGTAAAAGCTGTCGTCCAATCAACGAGCCACGTCCTTCGCCCAACACTTTCCGGGTATTGATGCTCTTGATACGGAAAGGAATCTCGGCGAAAGCAAAGTTGATGAAATTGATGATGGCGATGAGAATGAGCAGGATGGCAATGGCGGTCAGCGTAATGGTTATCGCTTTGTTCGCACTTGCGATATTGGCCCGGACATCCCGCTCGAAATGGGCATCATGCAGGTTGCTGATGCGGAAACCCCTGCGGAATTCAGCCGTTTCGTCAGCATCGAAATCGTTTCCGTATTGTTCCAAAACGACATTCTCCATCAACGCCTCGGTTTCCTTGGCCAGGGATGGATCTTTCAGCTTTACAAATGCGGGGAAGGACCACTCATTGGAATTATCAAGGTAATCATCACCCAGATTAACAAGCACGCCATAGTGCATGTTGGAGTTTTTGGGCATATCCTTGAAAACGCCAATGACTCGAACCTCGACTCCGTTACCAGCCTTGAAGTTTTTGCCGAGGGCACTCTCGTCGCCGAAGAAGGTCTTCGCATATTCCTCGCTCACGACCGCCGTCTCGCCGGCGATGAATTCCCTGGCCGAGCCCTCAACCCACTCAAATGGGAACACGGAGAACATGGAACTGTCAACTCTGGCAGAGGGAACGGATAGTATCGTCTCTTCCCCGTCTTTCTTTAATGTAACTTCGTGGGGCATAGTCCAGTAAGTCCCCAGAGCCTCGATATTGGGACTGGCCGTTTTAATGATTTCAATCATCGGCCGGGAAAAGGACGTGCTGAACAACCCCTTGTCCATCCAGTTGTTCTCCATCCGGAACACCTGCTTGTGCCCTTCGAAATTGGCGTCATAGGTCGTATCCCAACGCACCTGCACCATCAGGATCATTGCTGCCGCAAAAGCGACGCTCATTCCCAGAATATTGATCAGCGTCGAAACGCCCGTCTTTCTGAATACTTTCATTGCCTAGAATACCAATACATCACTATCACCATACGTATCATACCCGGAGGTAATCACCCTCTCGCCGGGTTCAAGGCCTTCCAGTACCTCGTAATACTGCGGGTTCTGACGGCCGATGCGTATCTCTCTTTTGACGGCCTTGTTG
>JAGCCO010000198.1 GCA_017651645.1 Bacteroidales bacterium | reverse complement strand
ATTGTTGTCATACGCGGGGAAACTGTACAAAGTATATATAGTACCTCGTATGGGGTTGACGTTTTTGCGTTCTATTGATGTAAGCTTATTTAGGGCGTGATGCTGAGTCCTCTCCGATTTTGTTATCTCGATAAATCGGGATTTCACCATTTCATCGGTGGCTAATAGAAGTGCATGATAACTCTCTTTGAGCTTTAGGGCTGACCACAGTTTGTTGGCAAGAGACTCTTGCTCCTCATAATCTGAGAGGTTGAACTCATAGTCTTTCAAATGTTCCCATTTGACGCGAGGAGATAAAGAGCCCGCAGAACCCTGTATTGCATAATCGAAGAATCGTTCATTCTGAATGATAAACGGAAGAAGCCGAGGGGAAATCTTTCCAGGAATCGCCTCAATCACTGTAATATCTCCAGAGCAAATTCCATCGAATGGTGCAATAACGGCCTTTTTCAAATAGACACGACGGCGACCGAGTAAGACTTGGTCTTTACGGAACATCTTAGAGAAAGTATTGTCGGTATCAGAATCCCACGAGGAAAGCGTAATTTCCCCAGGAACAAGGTGCTCCAATCCAATGATTGGAACTCCTTGGGTTGAACCTGTCCAAGTTTCCCTCTTCTCGATGGCGACATCCCCTAATTTAACCATTGCCATAGCTATTCGGATAACGTGTCTAACATAGTCTTAAAAGAATCCATTACCGAGCAGTGCAGAACTGACCACTCTGTGATAGAATCAGATAGAGAGAGAACCGATTCCTCAGAGAATTGTTTTGCATAAGCATACAACGAAATGTTTAGATTATAATTCTTCTCTGCCAATTCATTTATGCTTACGAGCCGACAAAATCCGTCTTGTTCTGCTGACTGGTGATAGCAATTTGCAATTTTTGCAATATGTTGATCTGTCAAGAAGCTTTCTCCATTCCGTCTTGTGACATCAGAGATAGCATTGATCATCAATATTCTTTGTTTTCTCTCGACCGGCTTGTTTCGATTGCAAATTATGATGCAAGCCTCCATCGGAGAGTTATAGAACAGATTAGGTCCGAGACCAATTACACAATCAACCAAATCGCTTTGCACCAAAGACTTCCTTATCTCGCTTTCTTCATCCCTGAAGAGGACTCCATGCGGTAAAAGAATCGCACAGCGCCCAGTTTTTTCGTCCATCGAGGCGATGATATGCTGGATGAAGGCATAATCGGCGCGTCCCTGAGGCGGAGTGCCGAACATATTGCGTCCCCAGTAGTCGTGTGCAAAAGCATCCCTATTCCACTGTTTGATGGAATAAGGCGGATTCGCAAGTACAATATCGAACTTCCTCAATCGGCTGCCATCCACAAAAGCAGGATGCGCGAGCGTATCCTCTCGAACAATGGAAAACTCTTCTACACCATTCAGATACAGATTCATCCTGGCGATGGACGCCGTCAAAGCATTGATTTCCTGCCCGAATACCTTTACACCCTGCCAGGGCTGTCCCTTATCACGGAGATAGTTCAAGCACTTGATAAGCATGCCTCCGGAACCACACGTCGGATCGTAGATACTCTCATCTGGCTTAGGCTGGAGGATCTCTGCCATCAGCGTGACAACCGTACGGTTGGTATAGAACTCCTGAGCCGTATTCCCAGCATCATCGGCAAACTTGCCGACCAGATACTCGTAGGCCTGCCCCATTTCATCGGCAGGACAAGATTCAAGCGACAGATCGTATCTGGAGAAATCCTCAATCAACGAGGTAATGATACTATCCGGCATTTTGGACTTATTGGTCCAGCCATCCTTCGGGCCGAAGATACCTTCCAGTCCACCAACGACTCGGCCGTCAACTTCTTCACCGGGGTTAGCCTGTTCGATAGCGATAAAGGCTTCCACGAGTTTCTGACCGACATTCTCGGTAACTTCACGAACATCGTCCCAGTGAGCTCCCTGCGGAATCTTTATTGCAAGGTCCTCGACCTGCATACCGGCATATTCCTCTCCGCCTTCCCGTAAGAAACCGTTATACTGCTCATCATACACATCGCTGATGCGTTTGAAGAATAGCAATGGGAAGATGTATTCCTTGTAACCGGCAGCATCGATCTGACCGCGCAGACGGGTCGCAGCGCCCCATAGGAAAGTCTTCATCTCATCCAGCGAGATAGGCTCTCCAGGGACACGATATCCCGAAACTAAATGCTTTGTTTTTAATGCCATATCTCTAACTGTTTATGACGGAACGGAATTCTGCTTCTGCCTTTTGGACAGCAAGCAATGCATCCTTAAACTCTTGCAGGACTTCGGCATAAGGACGAACCTCTTCCTTGTGGTAATCAATATATCTGTTCGGGGATAGATTCCAATCCTTGGCCTCGATGTCTTTCAAGGTAACAACCTTAGAGAAATCTTCTTTGTCCGTAAAGTTAGTGTACAGCTCATATAAACTGTCGACATCTTCCGGAGAAAGGATATTCTGTGCGCGTTTGGGAGTGAGAATCTTAGACCCATCCACCATGAGGATCCTGGAGGAATGGTCGGCCTTCTTAATACGTCGCAGGACAAGGAAACACGGGGAGAGGCCCGTGCCGTAGAACAGCTTATCGCCCAACGTGACAATTGCCTCAATCAGATCCGATTTGATGAGTTTCTCTCGGATACTCTTTTCATCATCCCTGAAGAGAACGCCCTGGGGCATCACTACTGCCATGCGGCTGTTGCCCCGGCCCATAGAACCGATCATGTGCTGGATCCACGCGAAGTCTCCACATGAATCGGATGGTGTCCCCCAGATGTTACGGCCATATTTGTCATTCGACCACTCAGTAGCACCCCATTTCTTCAGGGAAAACGGCGGATTTGCGATTACACAATCGAAGGTTGCGAGCTCGCCTCCGGACAAGATCTTTGGATTACGTAGTGTATCTCCCTGCATGATGTTGAAATCTGACGCACCGTGCAAGAACAGATTCATCTTGGCAATGGCAGCGTTGACCACATTCTTTTCCTGCCCGAAAATACTACCACAGCACAGGTTGTCGTGGTGCATATGATGAACAGCCTCTATCAGCATACCTCCGGATCCACAGGCCGGATCATAGACGGTTTCTCCAGGTTGCGGATCTAGAATGCGTACGAGCAACTGAACTACAGGGCGAGGAGTATAGAATTCGCCGGCCTTTGCCTTGCTGTCATCTGCGAAGCGTTTGAGAAGGATCTCATACGCATCGCCCATCAAGTCTGCCGGATAATCTTTATTACCGAGACGCCTGGTAGATAGATGCTCAATCAGGTCGCGAATCTTCCCGTCAGGGAGGTTCTTCTTGTCTGTCCACTTTTGCGCCGAAAACGTGGAGAGAACACCGTACAGCGTATCCGGATTTGCAAGCTCAATTTTACGCATTGCCCCAACAATTGCGGCTCCCAGGTTTTCCGAACGCTCCCGCACATCGTTCCAGCCACATCCTTCAGGTATTACGAAGCGGTGCTGCTCAGGAAGGGAAGCATATTCCTGATCTCCTCCGCTTTCCTCCAAGGCAGCTTCTGTCTCCTCATCATAAACATCGCTGATGCGTTTGTAGTATAGAATCGGCGTTATGTAGTCCTTGAAGTTATCCTGCGAGACCGGACCACGCAGAATATTACAGGCCTCGAACAGAAAGTTGAAGAGGTCTGACACAGAGTCTATAGACTTTGTATAGTCTTTCTTTGCCATTAGGAATATCCGTAAAAAACAAAGATAGCGATTTTGGGAGGATTAACCATTTTTAGTGGAACGAACTTGGCTAGGGCCTCATTCGTTTTTCGTATCTTTGTCTAAACCAATTATCCGTATTAGGCCATGATCGTTCCCGCAGATTATCAGAAACTTGATCCGCTCCCGGAGGATCCCGAAGGATGTGTCTCCTATGGGAAACAAACAGATAACGCCCTCTGTATGGTCTCTATCTATCCAATCGACCCAGAAGATGCGATGGATTTCAATGATAAGAAGGCGCTGATCGACGGGATTCATCACACCCTCGCCGAGAACCAGGCGCTCATCGAGGTCGAGAACGGACGGCGGACTAGCGGTTTTCCGTACATCTATAGCATTGTCAAGACGTACAACGGAGAGGAAGAGGGCGTTGGGTACACCCTCGTTCTGGATTTTCTTCTTCGCCCAAACAGTTCCGTGGTGCGTGTTCAAGGATTCTTTCAAGAGTATGGTGTCACCGGAGTCAGAGATGCCTCCGTTTTCGCACACCTCAGTCAGGAAGATAAGGATTTCTCAGAAGATAAGTGGTCCTTTGATCCCTATGATCCGGACACCGAAGCACCATACAAGATGAACCAGTCGGAGTTGGCCGAGTATGATGATCTGTTTCCGGACCATCCTCTTTCCCAATGCCGAATGCTTATCCGGCACTACAAGGAGAACTTCTAATTAACCCATTACCGTCTTCTCCCTCTATCTTTCTTCTTCGTCCCGTCCCAGTTGGTGAGATCATCGCTGGAGCCACCTCCGCCACCCCCGACGCTGACACCACCTTTTCCGCCGGCAGCGAGCAATAACGTTGCCACAATCTCCTTCGGGACGGTTATCTCTTCGCAGAACTGTTCGGTACGGGTCTCGGCAAGATCACAGCTGGATTGATACGTTCCTTTCCAGTTGACCTTGCCAAGCAGGCTTTTCGCCGCCTTCTTCCGCTGGCCCTCATCTGTCGGATCCAAGCCTTTCAGGATTGCCTCTGCAATAAT
>JAGCCO010000074.1 GCA_017651645.1 Bacteroidales bacterium | reverse complement strand
TGTATCTGGTGCTCAGCCGCCACGATATCCGGGAATTCGGAGCGCCCATCCTGGCCGGACTGACCGTGGTGCCTGCCATCGTCGGCGCTTTCTTCTCCTATTGGGTTTTCGTCCATCACGAGTTGATGTTCCTGGATATCATCATCTACTTGGCGGCCATGGTCGGAGCCGTCCTGCTGGCCAGGCGCTGGAGACGAAGCAACCTGGTCCGGAAGTATTGGCCGCTCTGGATCATCCTGGTCGTTGTACAGCTTTTTTTGACAGGCTATCTGACGTACAACCACCACGACTGGCTCGTCTTTGCCGATTTGGGGTAGAAGGGATATTGGTAAATCCAAATTTATCGGTGAGTTTTAAT
The DNA here is from genome assembly GCA_017651645.1 of Bacteroidales bacterium. The sequence continues at coordinate 3,226 of JAGCCO010000074.1, read as the reverse complement.
CACGACCTCCCAAAACTATGACAATGGAACAAAACGAGCGCTCGGTATTTGCTCTGATAGACAAGCATAGAATGCATGTTTATGAGACAGGCGTCGAGAGCGGGACAACGCTTGTATTTATGTCCGGCTCCGGCACAGCTTCCCCCGTGCATGATTTCAAAGTCCTTTATGAAAAACTGAGCGGCCTGTACAGAATCATCGTTATTGAGAAATTCGGATATGGAGAGTCTGACTTGCATGAAGTACCGTGTGGCATAGATGCATTGGTATCCATCCAAAGGAAGGCGTTGCTGGATTCCGGCCAGAAAGGCCCCTATATCCTGGTGCCGCATTCGATGTCCGGCCTGGAGGCCATCCGGTGGAAGCAGCTTTATCCGGAAGAGGTTAAAGCAATCATTGGACTGGATATGGCGACTCCTCAAACCTATAAAGAATGGAGTCCAGATATGATTGCCCGGCGCATCCGGCTTATGAAGCGGATGCGTAAGTATCTTGATCACGGATTGTTGTTCTGGTTTCCGTTGAATACCCGTGGCCTGACAAAAGAGGAAATCCGCCGGCAGCGCCAGCTTTGGAAAAGGAATGCCTTCAACAAGTGTTTCATCCATGAAGCGGAAGCGGTGATCGAGAATGCGAAAGTGGTCGAATCAGCCGGTGAAATAGACTGTCCGATCCTGATGTTTGTTTCCAACGGGAAGGAAGTCTCTTCAAACTGGAGAGCCAATTGCCAAGAGTTTGCCCTGCAGATGCATGCCGAAACGGTTTATCTCGATTGCGGACATTATGTCCATTATTACGAAAGCGAATCCATCAGCCGGGAGATGGAACGATTCCTCACCCATATCGCGTGTCACTGATTCTCTTGAAACGATTATTCGTGTGTCAGACCTTGTCAATTCCAATTTATCGGCATAACACAAACCCCGACAGTCTTGGAAGATTGCCGGGGTTTTGCTTTGGAATTCTCACAGAAATTGACTTTTCTCAGAAATCTAAATCTCTGATAATCAATTAGTTAAGTAGTATTGTACGTGATCGTTAACAATTATCGAACCATTTTTGACGATTTTCGGGAAGTGTATCTGTTTGGTAGTCAGGTAGATAGATGATTACCTAAAGAAGCCGGACACTAAGATTTTTTGAATACACAAGTCTTCGCCGGGTTTGATAATGTGCCGTGGAATTCGTATGTCTAATCCTATAGGTTGCGAGATCTCTTTATCAATCGAGCAATCAAGCGTACTACTAGTCCCACTAATACTATTGGGACAAAAAACATCAGTAAAAAGATAACCTTCACTGTAACACTGTCATCCTTATTCCCCGCGGTTGTGAAAGATGTTATGCTTTTTTGTGCTGATAGAAATGCCTCTTCTTTTTGTTGACCATCTTTAAAATAGATTCTCAAGCCATCCCCGGATGGGGTAAAAAGGATTGAGTCCGCTATCTCAAAAGGGAGAGAAGTGTATATTAAATTGTCTTCATTGAACCTGTCCACATGAAGGTAAACATGCGTGGAATCCACGGAGTATGTCCCCCATACAACATCCCAGAAACGCCCAACAAATTCTGTGGAATTAAACATGCAGGCAAACCGTCCATCTGCGCCAAAACCAATGGTAATTTCCTCACAATCATGATAGTTCCCACTGAAAGAATGCTGAAGCCGTGGGTCTTCTGAAATACCAATCTTTTCTCGGGGTGAACAAGAGATGCAAACGAGGACTATCAATATCCCTGTTAGTAAAAGATAACTATGACCGATCTTTCTCACATTGTAAAGATACAACAAAGAAGATGATTATTTAGTAAAAGGCTATAAAACACTTTGATTTCTCACGGAAATTGACTTTCCTCAGGGGGGCTAATCAGAACCAAAGTGCTCGTATAGGTCCAATACGTGGACCGGTGCGAGCAAAAATGGTCGAAAATGCTTGTATGGGTCCAGCGAATGGACCTGTACGAGCAGTGAGGGAGGGGAAACGGGACAATTATCGAACCGATTCTGATGATTTTCGGGATGTGCATCTGCTTGGTATTCAGGTTGATATGGGGAATCCTTGAGAAAATGGTCGATATTTGTTAACTTTGTCAATATGGAAAATATATCCAACCGACCCGACCCGAACGTGGCGTTCCCGAATCCGAAGATTCCCAGCCTCTGCTACATCAAGAATGTGGTGAAAAATCCGCGGATCATCATCGGGGATTATACGTACTATGATGATGTGGATGGCGCCGATCAGTTCGAGAAACACGTGACGCATTTCTACGATTTCATCGGCGACAAACTGATCATCGGGAAATTCTGCGCCATAGCCAGAGGCATCGAGTTCGTCATGAATGGCGCCAACCATCGGATGGATGGTGTAACAACCTATCCTTTCTACATCATGGGAGGGGACTGGGGGAGTGCCATTGCGCCGGTGAAAGATGAGTTGCCGTTGAAGGGCGACACCGTGGTCGGCAATGACGTCTGGATTGGTCAGCATGTGACAGTGATGCCGGGTGTCCATATCGGCGATGGCGCCATCATCGGGGCCAATTCCGTAGTGGCCTCTGACATTCCTCCCTATGCCGTTGCCGCCGGAAACCCCTGCAGGGTCATCAGGAAAAGATTTGACGACGAGTTCATCGCCTATCTGCTGGATTTGAAGTGGTGGGACTGGGATATCGAAAAGATCGAGGCCCATTTCGAAGCCTTGTCCAGCGGAGACTTGACACTTATCAGGAAGATTTCGCGATGATCATCTTGATTACAGGCGCTTCGCACACGGGGAAAACCCTTCTGGCGCAGCGGATGCTTGAGAAGTACAAGTATCCCTATCTGTCGATCGACCATCTCAAGATGGGCCTGATTCGAAGTGGGAATACCGACCTCACGCCGTTGGATGACGATGCATTGAGGGATTACCTGTGGCCCATTGTGCGGGAAATGATAAAGACCGCCGTTGAGAACCGGCAGAACCTCATTGTGGAAGGGTGCTATGTCCCCTTTGACTGGAGGAAAGATTTCTCTGATGAGTATTTGACTGAAATCCAGTTTGTCTGTCTGGCCATGACGGGGGAGTATATCGACAAGCATTTCGGGGACATCGCTGGCAAAAGTTCAGTCATTGAATCCAGGCAGGAGGATTCAGACTGCACGATTGCCAACCTGAAGGAGAATAACCGGCAATGCTGTGAGGGATTCCTACGGGCCGGAGAACGCGTGACCTTGATTGAT
>JAGCCO010000197.1 GCA_017651645.1 Bacteroidales bacterium | reverse complement strand
TGCCACAGCTCGGTCGAGTTGTGGCTTTTCGCCATATGACCGGGATGTTTAACGTTAACTAACTAGACTATGGTGAAAAGAAAAAAACTCAAGCGGAAAGTACAATCCCATCCCACTAATTCTCTAGCGACTTCCCCATCCCCTACTCCGGAAGAGCAGAGGAAGATCCTCCGCGAGGCACAGAACGTCAACCGTGGACATCCACGGAAGGGCGAGACACGCGAGGAACTCAGGCAAATCAACGTCAGTTGCCTCGCGAGTATTGGAGAGCAATTCACGGATCTTTCGCTTAAGACCGGAAGGACCAAGCGAGCTCTCCTCGAGGAAGCCATCGCGCACTTGGTTCGGAAGTATGCCTAGCGGCGGATCCATGTGGGACATCGTAGATTCTTCCCGACCCTTTTCCCTATATTCCTAACTGGATAGAGAAAAGACGGGAAGAGGTAACCCTCCGGCGACAGGTCTCTACGGAGAAAGGAGTCTATCCTGTCGCACCAACTTCTTTCCATCCATGTCAGCAAGGAGACAAACAAGAGTCTGTAATGAAGGGAAATGAAGAAAGGAGTGTAGCCGGTCCGGAGGGTGGCAGGTTTAACAGCAGGGCTCGCCCTGTTATAGCCCACTATAACTACTCGCTTCGCTTTTCGTAGTTGTGGGCTCTGCCGAGAGCCTGGGCTTTGCCCCGTCCCAATCAGGGCGCCGCCCCGATACCCCGCCCAGGACGTTTCACCCCTGGGAACTCCGAGCAAGGAGAGACCTCTCCCTGCACCCTCCGATCAGGGCTCCGCCCTAATGACCCGGGCATGGCTCTACATCATCACAACATCATCAATCTACTAAATCACTAGCAACATGTCAAAGAAACCCAAGGCTTCCGTCCATGTGAAGCCATGCAATACCGGACAGAGCGAACTCCACAACAGGCGGGACCCAGAGTACATCAAGAAGCTCAACCCCAAGAAGCTCTACGTCCGGCTCGACCTGACCAAGCACAACGCCTCCTATGTCGCGCCTGAAATGGATGGCGTCACTCTGGACCAGTATCTCGAATCCATCCGGGAAATGGTCAAGAAGTTGACCGGACGCGCCATGCAGGAGAAGGACGTCCAGTACACAGACAAGAATGGCAAGGTGCGCACCCGGAATGGAGCCAGCCCGATCCGTGAATGCGTCGTCGTCACCGAAAAAGACACCAAGCTCAAAGACCTTCTCCGGTTCACCAAGGAGGTGGAAAAGAGGTGGGGCATCAAGGCACTCCAAGTCCACCTTCATAGGGACGAGGGACACTACGAGAATCCCGCCGACGAGAATACCTGGATACCGAACTATCATGCCCATATCATCTGGGACTGGATGGATTGGAAGACCGGGAAATCCATCAAGCTCAATGCCGACGACATGTCCGAGATGCAGGACATGGTGGCCGAGGCATTGGACATGGAGCGCGGTCAGAAGAAGTCCGAGACTGGGCTGGAACATCTGGAACGCAATGACTTCATCCTCCAGAAGCAGGAGAAGGAGAAGAAGCGACTGGAGGAAGAGAAACGTAAGGCCCAGAGCGAGAAGGCCAAGGCCGAGAAAAAGGCGCAGGAGGCCAAGGAAGTGGCCCAAAAAGCGGTGGAGGAAAAGGATGAGGCCGAGAAGAAAGCCCAGGAGGCCAAAACGGCACTCTCCAGCGCCGAATCGAAGATCACCGAGAAGCAGACAGAGATTAATAACCTGGAAAATAGAATCACCAGCAAGGAGGCAGTACTTGACAGGCTGATTACGGAAACCAGAGATCTGCGCTTTGCGAAGTACTCAGATAAGAGTGCTGGCAGCGATGGTTGGAAAGACTCGCTCCTGGTTGGTTTCTCAAATCAGATGATAGCCTCTGATGAGACCATCCCCTATTGCATCCACGCCATCCAGGATTACGCCTATTCGGGTTTCATGTGCCGTGGCGGAGGCAAACACGATTGTATCTTCTGGCCCGAGGAAGCCCATGCTATCAAGAAAGTGATGACGTCCTTGGCCGAAGCATTCAAGACCACACTCCACGCAATCGGCGAGTGGCTTGTCTGGATGGCCAATAAATTAGGCCATTTCAGTGATCGGGAACTGTACCGTGCCAACAAGGAGGTCAAGGACATTGCCGATGGATATTATGACGGTCAAATCCGGAAAGTGGGGAATGGATATGGTGGTGAAAGGTCGAGATAACGTCCAAAGTTCGTAGGAGCGCATGGGGGCCACTTTCATTCGGAATATCCAGCAAGCCATCATATCTGAACTAATACCACGGAAGATTGCAGGTGAGCCTTTTTTTGTCTAACCTTCGTGGTTCAGTTTACTTTCTCCGCTCCCTCACGCAGTATTTCGTAAATTTGTAGTCTAAATATTAAATAGGCTACAGGCTGGATGAACAAGAGACAACTCGTGGATGGCTGCAAACGAGGGGACCCCGCATCTGTGGAGGCCCTTTATCGAGGCTATTCCCGGAAGCTCATGGGGATATGCAGGCACTATGTGGATTCCCAGGAGGTAGCGGAAGATCTGCTGCACGATGCCTTCATCGTCATTCTGTCATCCATCGGCCGGTTGAAGAATCCCGATAAACTGGATGCCTGGATGGGTGTCATCGTGAAGAATATGGCCATCGACTATCTCAAGGAAAGCCAGCATTTCACGCACCCGCAAGAGGATCTGGATATGGAGGATGTGCCGGATGAGCCGCTGTATCCCGTGCCTCCGTATGAGGACTTGATGGCGCTTATTGACCGCCTGCCGGAACAGTATGGGAAGGTGTTCCGCCTGTCCGTGCTGGAAGGTCTTTCCCATAAGGAGATCGGGGCGCTGCTGCATATCGGAGAGCGGTCATCATCGTCCAATCTTTTCAGGGCTCGCCAGGTGCTTCAGAAAGAGTTGAAGCAGTATTGGCTGGCGCTTCTGGCCCTGATTGCATTGATTGTCATGCCGTTCCTGCTACATAAAGAAACAGAGCCAACGCCGGGTCTAGATGGGCCGGTAGTGGTGAATAAAGGTGCAGATAGCATTGAAGCCGTGATTCCAGTGGATTCGTTGGCTATTCCTGTAACTCCGACACGAGTGGAACGTATCCGAGTGGCAGCGACCATCACACCTGATATGACCCCGGAACTGGTCGATACTACAACGATGAGGCGGAGATTGACGCCTATTGATATAAGACCGATGACTATCCCGTCCGTTACGCTCCAGGCATCCGGACATGGAATCTCCATCAGGAAGTCTCAACAGCGGGCAACCACCTTCAACCAGCCGCTGCTGGCCGATGTCAAGTCCTCGAAAAAGAAAAACCTCGTTGGATTGTTACCATCGATTTCGGCAATTCCCAGCGCTATTGCTGGAAGTAGCCCGATTGTAATGGGATCCGGTATCCTGGCTGACGCATCGTCCTACATACTGGCACCGGATACGAGAGTAACCTCCTGGGGTGATTTCCTCACAGCCGTACAATCAATGGAAGGTCATTACAGTAGCGGCGATTCACTCGCTTACTACAATTCGCTCCTCCATTTTGCGGAGAGGCTTGCAGTACCAGACGTAATGGATCCCAATCCGATGCCTGTGGAGGAGAAGGCCGAATATGAAAAGCCGTTTACGATAGGTCTCAGCGTCAGCATCGGCCTGAATGACCGCTGGAGCGTACTGACCGGCCTGGAGTATACACGGTTGCGCAGCTCGCATACCATCGGCCGCGATACACTCTATCTCAAGAATCGGCAGACTGTCCATTACGTGGGTGTTCCGCTCGGGCTATCCTATACGGTTTGGTCCAAGGGGAATCTCCACCTGAATGCATCGGCCTTCGGTAAGATGGAGATTCCGGTCGCCGGAATCCTGAACAGTGAACATCACAATGGCGTGGCGTACACATATCAGAATACGCTGAAGTTCAAGGCGCCGATTCAGTGGTCTGCCGGAGCCGGCATCGGCTTCCAGTACAACCTGACACCTTGGATGGGGCTGTATGTGGAGCCGCAGGTACGGTACTACTTCGATACCGGAGGCGGCATCCAAACCATCCGGCAGGTACAGCCCGTTGAGTTTGCCGTGCCGTTCGGAGTAAGGCTGACCTTCTAAAGCACGCAGTATTTGCCCGTCCGTTCAGTCATATAGAAAAACGGAACGGATGGGGAACAGATACCAGGACAGGCATCAATACTTTGATGAGTTGGTGGAGACATCGACAGCCTTCTACGTCGATTATCTCCGTCGGTTCATCCCCGTTGCCGAGGGTACCCGTGTACTGGAAGTGGGATGTGGTGAAGGCGGGAATCTCCTGCCGTTTGCGCTGATTGGCTGCGAAGTGACGGGCGTGGACTTTTCCGCGAAGAAGATTGAAAATGCCCGGAGCTATTTCCAGGTGAATGGAGCAAAAGGGGCATTCATCTGTGCTGATTTCTTCGATTTCCCCGTACAGGACAAGCCCTTTGACGTAGTCCTAGTCCACGACGTGATGGAGCATATCTCACCGGAAGACAAGGGACGTTTCCTGGATCGGATTCACGCATTTCTGGCTCCTGGCGGTGTGGCTTTCCTGGCTTTCCCGGCATGGCAGATGCCTTTCGGTGGCCACCAGCAGACCTGTTCCCTCAAGGTGCTCCAATTTCTGCCGTGGATTCATCTGTTGCCGAAGCCTCTGTACCGGGGAATCCTTCGTCTGTTCAAAGACACCCAAGGGCATATTGAAGAACTGATGGACATCCGCCGTTCAAAGATGACCGTGGAGCAATTTGAGAAACTCTGTCAGAAGCATGGCTTCGCTGTTCTGGACCGGACACTATGGCTCATCAACCCCCACTACAAAGCCAAGTTTGGGCTACGCCCCGTCAAGCTGCGGATGGGCGTGGATAGAATTCCTTATCTGAGGAACTGGTTTTCGACAAGTTGCTGGTATGTCGTAACATTTTGATAGATTTGCATTGGGATATTATGAAAACAAGAACGTCAATGAAAGGAATGAGTGGATTGGTCATAGCGGTCAGTCTGCTTATGGTTGCTCTCTCCTGCGAGAAGATCGAGAATAAAGATGATGAACCGGACAACCCTTATCAGGGAATTGAAATCACAACGAAGTCGGCCGATTTCATCCAACAGGGTCTTCCTTTTACCTTCGACTACATCGGCCGGATCAATAACGTAACCGAGGAGAACTATATTATCTCCCCGCTGAGCATGCAATTCTTGCTGGGGATGATCCTGGACGGCACTCGGGGGGAAACCTCCGACGAAATATGCAAAGTGCTCGGATATGGGAAAGGTGAGGTCGATGCCGTAAACGAGTATTGTCTATCCATGTTGCAGCAGCTCCCAGAGTTGGACAAAAAGACAACCCTCAGCATAGCCAATGCCATTTCGGTTAACCAAAAGTATTCTCTGTTAGACAGTTATCGGGAAACAGTTAGAAAGTATTATGAAGCACACGTTTCAAATATGGACTTCTCCGATAGCGATGCGGCCGTGAAAGAAATCAACCAATGGTGTTCGGATCATACGGGCGGAATGGTGCCGAAGGTCTTGGAGAGAGTCAGTATCGACATGCTCTGCTATCTGTTCAACGCCTTGTATTTCAAGAGCGAATGGAAGTTCATGTTCGACAAATCTGCCACCTCAGATGAAGAATTCGCCAACGGTGCCGGGCAGAAGATGATGGTAAAGATGATGAAGCAGGCCGAGAATTACCAGTATGCCGAGAATGACGTTTACCAGGTGGTTAACCTCCCTTACGGAAACGGTGCCTTCTCCATGATGGCGTTCCTGCCTAAGACGGGTTACGGGATTCCGGATGTCATCGGCCAGTTGAAAAAGGCCGATTGGAACACTTACCGCCTGGGTATGGGGATAAGCGAGGTAGATCTGTGGCTCCCTCGATTTGAGACCAAGTTCGGCATCAAACTCAATGACATCCTTACATCGATGGGAATGCCCAGGGCATTCAACGATACCAGGGCCGATTTCGGTGCGATGTCTCCGGATGCCTTATGCCTGAGCTTTGTCCGGCAGGATGCCGCCATCAAAGTTGACGAAGAAGGTTCGGAAGCAGCTGCCGTCTCCTCTGCCGGAGTGTTTGTTACATCCCCCGGTCCCAACCCCCACGCAGTCTTCCACGCTGATCATCCGTTTCTGTATCTGATTACGGAGTCGAGCACAGGAGCCGTGTTGTTTGCCGGACGCTACAGTGGAGAATAACACTGATCGTTATCCACCTTATCTTCGCCTCCGATATGACTACCTACTACCACCATACAATTAAAGAAGTCCTGACGCCGTGAAGGTTGCGGAGCCTGGTTGTGCTGTAATATGGGTTGGATAACTCTACAACCCGGGAAAAGAGGTTTTGCGGTGTATCGGAAAGGGAAAGTGATTGAGCAGTATTCGGTTATTGGGAGATAATCGCTATCTTTAGGCCGATAAAACAGGAATTTATGAGTTCATCCCTTATATTGACTTTAGCGACTATCGTTATAGCCGTTGCGGTCGTTTTATTTTCCACCCTCTCTCGTAATAAAGAAACCGAACCTTTTACGAGAGATAAAGCCGAATGGCAGTATGAATCTGCTATGCTCCTTTACTGCAACGCAACAGGAAAGCAGCCCGAGGAGTTGGAAGAATCAGACACCGATATTATTTGGGAAAACGCCTGTAATCACTGTTCAATGTTTTTAACTTGGGCGATAATGCGAGGTTTCTGCGGGGATGTCCACTTGACTGATGAGCCTGAAGCCGTCGAAAAGGTTAAGAGGAAAGAAATGACCGGGACAGAGTTCTTTATCAAGTATTGCGACTGTAAATTATGGCGAGAGGATTTTGCGGAGAGCATTCTTCCTTTTGTTGATGCTTATTACGAAGATAAGTATCTTGAAGCATATACTAAAACTGCCATGAATGAGCTTAATAAAGAACCGCTAACGTTCTCTTTTTCTTGGGAAGATTATGGCGTTTTCGAAAAGGTCCTTGATAAAGCATATCGGCACTGGAAATTTTGGGATCGTCTTCATTTTCAAAAGAAACGTTAAATTCGGATTTCTAGATCTTATCAAAGATTATTGTTCACACCAATAGTTTCATCGATATGGGAAACGAGAATGATAACTCCAAGAAAAAAAGATCTTTGCCATTCTTGGTCTCCTCTTTTTAATAGTTAGCGTCATTTGGACCTCACTGACAGGATTCGAGAATAACAAAGACCGACTTTTTTTCATTGTTCTCTTTATCCTCTTTTGCGGACTCATTGCATTAGGGGTATTCCTTAACGAGAAAAAGAAGAATCAATAATATACTTGGTAGGATTATTCAAAGATTAACTAAAGCACACCACATTATGAAACTCTCCAATGACCAAAAGAAAATTGCCAAGGCAATTGCCATTTACACGCTTCTGTATCCTATTGCGATGCTGGTGGCCCACCGGATTCGGACTGGATCCTTCGACTGGAGTGACTTTCTGGTCTCACTCCTGACAACTCTGGTGCTCGGCGCCCTCGGCATCCTATTCTTCGTGGTTGGCTCCCACGTCCCCACGAAAGACGAATAATCAAAGACTTTAGGTATGACTAATCGATTTCTTGTTTCTTGTTTGCTTCTATGGGTTACATGCTTGTGTTATGGACAGACGACACCGCCTGTTAGCTTTGAATTAATGAATAGTGTTCAGTTTTCAAGTAAGATCCCAGACAACCAGTCAAACGCTCTTTCTGCCGGGTTTACCATGGCTCCAGGCATCGCTTTCTCTGATAAGTTTGTTCTGTCTGTCCCAGCCAAGTTAAATTTGTATACAGTCAGCCAACCCCAGCAACAAGTCTCGCAAGATATTATGGCAGGTTTTTCTGCTGCATATCGGTGCGGTTCGGTCGATATCGAAGCTTCCCATATGTTTGGTCTTTGGTATTCGGACCTTGGCCAGATGGAAACAGGATTATCTTTGTATTTTAACCGAAGCAAGAATAATCGGTCATCCTTTTATAAGATAGGTGTTTCATATTTGAGTCCTTATCAAAAAGGCGTTAAAGGCGGGCTACTCGTTTCCGCCGGATTAGGTCTCCGTTTCTCTTCCGTAAAGCATTCCAACTGATTGGGACTTCGGTTCAAAAGCGGAGAGCATCGGAAGAAAAACTTGATATACTACTGTTAGTTTCTTTTATCCCGTATACTTTTTCCATTACAGAAAAGAGTTTGACTGGGGTAGAGAATATGCACTAAATTGCCCCCCTTATCTTTTTCTTCTTTAGGCTGTAGGGATGACAACCGCACTAGCCTGCATTCTATCTGTTTTATGATGTTGCGATTTAAGGAAGAAATAAGGGAAAAAGAGGGAAAGGAAACCTTCCTCACGTTGATGGTCTTGAGGGGCAGATTTTAGGGTCGGTATATATATATTATATATACCGCCCTATCTGCCCCGCCATCAAGACCGGGGAAAAATCAATTTCCATCATCCCTTTCCTTTCCATACTCAATTTCAAGATTGGGATTCGCGAGGCTGTATGTTCCGTCCTCGTTACAAATCAGGAACGTAC
>JAGCCO010000196.1 GCA_017651645.1 Bacteroidales bacterium | reverse complement strand
GTAAGCATTCGTAGAAATACACGTTGTAACAGTTGTAGTTTTGTAGTACCTTTGCAGTCGCAATAGTGCACACAACTATAACTGTTATTGTATTATGACCAAAGAAGAGTTTGAAGTATTACAATTGGACTTGCAGCAGAGCGGCAAGTCTGTCAAGGATTACCTGCATGATTCTGGCATAAACTACTCCACCTATAATTATTGGCGTAAGAAGTTTTTAGTAAAGGAGGATCCCAAACCGGAACTTGCCCCCATCAGTTTCACCCAACATGCAGATCCTGTGTTTTCCAGTGCTGTACCTTCTGGTGCGACTCTCTTATTCCCCAACGGTCTTCGTGCCCACTTTGGTAGCGGTACGGAAGGCGTACTTCTGGAATTGTTAAACAAGAGCCTTTCCACCCATGTTCTGCCTGAATGACACGATGCGGTATTATCTGTGTCCTGGGAGAACTGACATGCGGAAGGGAATCAGTTCTCTCTGTGGCGTGGTGCATGAGAAGATGAGGAGTGATGTGCGCAATGGCGATGTGTTTATCTTCATTGGTTCAAGTCGCAGGTTGATGAAGCTGCTTCATGCCGAAGACGGTGGTATGGTGATGTATGTGAAGCGTTTGGAGGCAGGACGTTTCAAACTACCCGAGTATGATGAGAACACGCAGAGCTACCAGATGGAGTGGCGAGATCTTGTGGTAATGGTAGAGGGTATACAGGAGTCTCCAGACCAGCGACTCAGGCGCCTTAGGGCACAGCGAAGAGAGTATGTTGTTTAGGCTGAATTCCATTACACATATATTACTGATTCTTAGTGTTTTATAGCACAAATTATTCTTTGTTCTCAGATATTTTTTGTACCTTTGCACTATATTTAAAAGGGTACGGACAATGGAAGAAAGAGACATACTTTTAAAAACGATAGAGTCGCTTAACGCCTCTATCCAGACATTGTCCGAGAACCACAAGAAAGAAGTAGAGTCCCTGAACGCCCGTATCAAGGAACTGACAGCTCAGGTTGCATGGCTGAACCGCCAGCTCTTTGGTCGCAAGTCAGAAAAGCTTCCCATTATCGATCCCAACTATCCCGACCTTTTTGCAGGCATGCTCCCTGAGAATGCGCAGCAGATAGCAGATGCTCATGACGAGGCAGTGGAGAAGATTGTCAAGACTAAGGAAGAACGCCGTCAGGAGAAGAAGAACCGTATCATGATGGAGGACCTGCCAGTACTGGAACAGGTGATTCTCACACCTGATAATCTCGACACGAACCTCTACAAGAAGATCGGCCAGGAGGTGACCCGCATCGTGGAGCACAAGCCAGGCCAGCTGTATATCAAGGAGATCATCCGCGAGAAGTGGGGCTTGAAGGACAATACCGCTACTGCACCAAAAGGAATGAGTGGAGTACTGATAGCCCCCATGCCTCTGCTGCCTATCTACAAGGGAATCGCAGGTGCCAGCCTGCTTGCAGAGATACTGCTCCAGAAGTACGAGTACCATATGCCTTATTACCGTCAGATCAAGCAGTATAGTCACCTTGGTATGAAAGGTCTTACCGAGAGCACTGTGGACGGCTGGTTCAAACAAACTATGGAACTGCTCAGACCACTTTATGAAGTACTCAAGGCAGAGGTGATGAAATCCGACTATGTGCAGGCAGATGAGACCACCACGCCTGTCATGAACAAGGAGACCCACAAGGCTGCGAAGGAATACCTCTGGATGGTGAGAGCCGTAATCCAGCGGCTGGTGCTCTTCCATTACGACCAGGGCTCCAGGGCTGGAGCGGTGATAGAGGCACTGGCAAACAGATATAACTTTAAGGGATACTTACAATGTGACGGTTTTGCGGGCTATGAGACGGCCTTCAAGACAAATCCCGACGTGCTCCTGGTTAACTGCATGGTGCATATACGCCGCCATCTAGAACAGGCGCTGGATGAGAACCGTCCGATGGCAGAGCATGGCTTGAAGGAGATACAGCACCTCTATAAGATAGAACATATATGCGATGACGCCCAGATGTCTTTTGACGAGCGCAAGGCAAAGAGGCAAGAACTGTCCAGGCCCATCATGGAGGCCATGAAGCTGTGGATGGAGACTGAGGGTGTAAAGTACAGCGAGAGCTCACTGATAGGCAAGGCCATCACCTATGCTTATACAAGATGGGACAACATGGTGCGATATCTCGATGACGGACGACTGCTGCTTGACAACAATCTTGCCGAGAATGAGATACGTCCCGTCACGCTGGGCAGGAAAAACTATCTTTTTTGTGGAAATCACGAGGCTGCACAGAATATGGCAGTAGTCTGCTCACTATTGGCTACATGCAGGAACCATGATGTCAATCCGAGGGACTATCTGAATGATATCATTAGCCAGATGCCATATCATACAAAAGCATCACATGAGGAACTCTTGCAACTACTACCACATAAGTGGAAACTCTCACATCCGGAGTCTGTCATGACTAAGACTACATGATATAGGTACAACATATTGGTACCACATAATATAATAGCAGCTACAGTCTAATGTGATTGCAGCTGCTATTGCTATAGTATATAGGTATTACTACCTGTAGTTTATCGAATGCTTAC
>JAGCCO010000073.1 GCA_017651645.1 Bacteroidales bacterium | reverse complement strand
TGTCTTTCCCTGAAAAAAGTTGACTCGTAAAGCACACGAGTCACAATGTTTCAGTATCAAACGAAGACACGGGATCTTTACTATGACAAAGCGGTTGATCTGTATGTAAGAGAGGGACTCTCATTCAGACAGATTGCCAAGATTCTTCCGGTAAGTAAGACTACGATTATGCGATGGATTGCTATCTTTGCAGAAGAGAATCCGCACGCACAACGTATGGTGAAGCTTACGACGAATGTTAAGACGCGGAAAGTGGAGTCTGTCCAGACGGAGCCGTCTTCCGCAAAGATGCCTGAGGATGTACAATCTCTTCAGGAAGAAGTACTATGCCTGCGCGCCCAGCTTGAGAAAGCGGAAATCAAAGCCGAGGCCTACGAAGAACTGATCAATGTTGCCGAGTCCAAGTTCAAGATCTCGATAAGAAAAAAAGCTGGCGCCAAGCAGTAGAGAACCTGCACGCAAAGAATCCCGTCCGATACGGGGTTCGGCTCCTTTGCGAGCTGTTTGGTGTAACGAAGCAGGCATATTACAAGCACGATGAGTCTAGAGTGATGAGAAAGGCGGCTCAGGAAGCGTTCGCCCTGGAGTTCGTCAAGTCTGTTCGTGTCAAGGATCCCGGGATAGGCGGGATGAAGCTCTGGTATATGTACAGGCAGGCTTTTGACGGGAACTGTCCGGTTGGCCGAGACCGCTTTGCCGACATCATCGACGAAAATCATCTGAAGGTCCGCCTAAAGGTGCGCAAGCCTAAGACAACGGACTCCACGCATGGATTGCCGACATATCCGAATATAGTCAAGGACTTCATTCCGAATGGGCCAAACCAACTATGGGTAAGCGATATGACATATATCGCCATCTGGGTGGACGCCTATCACTATATCTTCTGTTATCTATCCCTCATCCTGGATGCATATACGGAAGAGGTTGTCGGCTGGAGTGTCGGCCCCACCCTGGAAACCATCTATCCGCTGGAGGCTTTGAAAATGGCGCTGAAACGCATTGGCGGGAAGGCGGCAGTCAATCTCATCCATCATTCCGACCGAGGTATACAATACGCCAGTTCTGATTATGTGGACTTGTTGAAGCGCAATCATATCAGCATCAGCATGACAGAAACCGGTGACCCAAAGGACAATGCTCAGGCAGAGCGCATCAACAATACTATGAAGAATGAACTTCTGAAAGACATCCGCTTCACACGCCTGGAAGAAGTCATCGCGGCCGTCTCCCGTGCCGTTGACTTCTATAATAACGAAAGGCCTCACATGAGCATTGACATGATGACACCTGCCCAGGCGGCGACCCATGAGGGGGCCATCAAGAAGTGGTGGATCAGTTATCGTGAGAAGGCCATCTTATCTGCACGCGCCTTGGAAATCCCGGAAAACAGTGTATCTTTGCCTGTCGTTCAGGGGTCTCCCTCCGGCCTCCGGCCGTCGGTCAACCCCTGAACGGGATAAGGCCTGGGTAGACAACCAAAAGTAGGGATAGTGACAAGAGTCAACCTACACCAGTAATAAAGTTAAACCAGAGTCAACTTCTTTCAGGGGAAGGCTCCAATCGGAGTCAACCAAAATCAGGAAAGTACATACAGGTCCAT
>JAGCCO010000195.1 GCA_017651645.1 Bacteroidales bacterium | reverse complement strand
ATAATGAAGCCTTAATTTAAGGGAAAGAAGAAAGAAGCGAAACCAGTCCGGAGGGTGGCAGGTTTAACAGCAGGGCTCGCCCTGTTATAGCCCACTATAACTACACGCTCCGCTTCCGTAGTTGTGGGCTCTGCCGAGGGCTTGGGCAAGGGACACCCGCCCCTTGGATCCCTGGGCAGGGAGCGAGCCTCTCCCTGCACCCTCCGATCAGGGCTCCGCCCCGATACCCCGTCGCCGGTCTTCAACAAGTTTAACAAGTAAAACACAATCATCATGAATACAAACGCAACAGCATCCATCCATATCAAACCGTGCAACATCGCCCAGAGCGAAGAACACAACAGGCGGGACGAGCAATACCTTAAGGCCCTTAACCCCGCCAATATCTATATACGCAAAGACCTGACCTGCCAAAACTCGACCTATGTCCCATCCGATATGAAGGGGACAAGTCTCCAGGAATACTATGATTCGCTTAAGGCAATGGTGAAGGCGAAGACCGGCAGGGCGATGCAGGAAAAGGATGTCAAGTATACGGACAAGAATGGCAGGACCCGTGTCCGTAAAGGAAGCAGCCCCCTCCGCGAAGGCGTGGCAATCATTATGGATAACACGACGATGGGGGATCTAAAGAGATTCACCAACGCCGTGGAAAAGAGGTGGGGCATAAAAGCCGTCCAGATACACATCCATCGGGACGAGGGACACTATGAGGATAATGAGCGAAAGAAGACCTGGAAGCCGAATTATCACGCCCACATCGTATGGGACTGGATGGACCACGATACCGGCAAGTCGCACAAGTTGGGAGAAGCTGATATGTCGGAGATGCAGGATATGCTGGCCGAAATGCTGAATATGCAGCGCGGGCAGAAGAAGTCCGAGACCAGGGCGGACCATCTGGAGCGAAACGACTTCATCCTTCAGAAACAGGAGAAGGAGAAGAAGCGGCTGGAAGAAGAGAAACGCAAGGCCCAGAGTGAAAGAGATATCGCCAAGAACCAGGCTCGGCAAGCTACGGAGGAAAAAACAAAGGCCGAGAAGAAGGCACAGGAGGCCAAGAACCAGGCTCGCAAGGCGCAGCAGGAGAAGGACGAGGCTGATAAGAAAGCCAAAGCCGCCAAAGCCGAACTCACCAGCGCCGAATCAAAGGTCACCGAGAAGCAAAGTGAGATTGACAGGCTGGAACAAAGGATCAACAGCGAGCAAGCAACACTTGACGGACTGCAGACAGAAGTCGCGGAGAAACGTAGAGAGAAGTACTCGATTGATACTAGTAACGAGTGGAAAGACCCGGCCCTTCGTGCCGTTTCAGGCTATCTGGTAGCCACGGATGAGGTAATCAAATTCGCGATCGAAGCTATCCAGGACTATGCTTATTCCGGTACCGGAGGTCGTGGCGGCAATCACGGAGATTGCTTTCGAGATAATGAAGCCTACATAATCAAGAACGTGATGACGAGGCTGGCTGCAATTGCGAAAACCACTTTTCAAGCAATTGGTAACTGGCTTGTCTATGTATCCAGCAAAATAGCAAAATTTAATGACTGGGAGCTCAACCGTGCTGAAAGAGGAGTCAAAAGTGTTGCCGATGGTGAGTATGACTGGAGAATCGACAGGATTGATCGTGGCCGTGGCGTTGGAATATCGAGATAACCTTTCTTGATGCATTACTCGGCTCAAGTGACGGACTCAATAGGGATAAACGAAAATAGACACCCTCCCGGATGACTTTTCTCTTTCACGGCGAAACACCGACCGATAAATTGGAATTTAACTACTGGCGCCAATCATCTACAACATATAACTCTCCATTGTAAGTAAAGCATATTTTGTTTTCCTTACCGGTGAGATAGAGGAACATCTTCTGCCCAGTTTTTGTGTTCTTGAAGTGGCCATAGTT
>JAGCCO010000194.1 GCA_017651645.1 Bacteroidales bacterium | reverse complement strand
TTATCTTCCGTGGCATGATGCTTTGACTTTCCGTGAGGGCATTTTTCCGAACAATTTCCCAATAGGATATTTGGATTACTATGATTGCGAGAATAATTTGCTATGCGAATACAAAGACGGTGAGCAGGTCTTTGAGAACCCGGAATACAACATCTGCTATATTGATGAGACATCGGTTCAAGAACAAGACCTTCAGCACGTTTCGCTATACCCCAATCCTGCTAAAGAGACTATGCTGATTGAAGGCGCTAAGGTTGCCGAAGTGCAGGTCTACAACGCCCTCGGGCAGTTGGTGAAAACCTTGCGCGATGCGAATGAAATCCCCGTTACGGACTTGCCGCAAGGCGTTTACCTGCTGCGCATTACGGATGCGGAGGGGAGAAACTTTCTTGCGAAAGTGGCTGTGAGAAGATAGGATTTTCGTTATTCGTACTTTCGTGCTATCGTGCTAACGAAGTGAGACTTATAGGACAAATAAGACTAATATGAATATGAAAGCAACAAGAATTTACACCCTGCTTGCGCTCCTGCTGATGGCGGGAGGGGTGACGATGCAAGGGCAAGAATACCCTTACCATCTTGAAGAGATTAGGTCAACGGGAGATACTGTCGTATTTGCCATGAACTATATTGATGAAACCACATTACTTTCTTTGGCTTCGAAGACAAATGACGACAACAAGCCTGTGGTTTTTGTCCAAAAAATGCGCGATGACGGCGAAGTGCTGGCATCAGTCCAGGTTTGGAACGAGGAGTTTTTGGCTGATACTGCAACCCCTTTTATTACTGAAATCTTCCGCTTCCAAGACCGCGAGCCTTTTTTCTACTTCCTGAAAAGACACGAGGGCAGTGACACCTGTACTTTCCATAAGGCCATCATACATGAAGACTTGGGTCTGACCTTTGAGGATTACGATTGGTTCGGCTCCGATTTCTATGAAATTAATGGGCATCTGATCAATAAGACCGTTAACGTCATTGTCAACAAAGACGGTGGAGCTGTTCTTTCCTACATCACCGAGTATGAAGGTGTTAAGATTGTAAAGTTTGACGATGCAGGGCATGTGCTTGCGGAGAACCTTATCAATGCCCATCCTGATTTGCTTTCGGGACATGGCTTGGTTACCGCTCCCGACTCCCTCGGTTGCAGAATCATCAGGCAGCGGACAGATGGCCCATACGGCTTTAGTTGCTTTACTTTTGACGCTGATTTGAACCTTGTGGATACGATTGTGAATGTTGACCAACTTTCTTATCCACCTGTATCATGTTGTGACAACGCATATTTCCGTGTAAACCGATACAATGGAAAAACTTACTCCATCAACAAATGGTCGGTGCCAGCCTATAACAACAATCCTGAAATCTACCAAGACATCCTAATGTCGGTTTATGACGAGAACATGATCCAGACGCATTATACGTGGGGTATACATACTCCTACAGTATGTCAAGGCGGATTCCTATACACAATCGATTTTGGCTCGTCTGACGAGGTGTATATGGCTGGTGGCATGGATGGAGCAGTCCCTCACAACCTCTATGTCGCCTACATGGATCAAGACCTGAATAAATACGGCGAGATTTATTATGTCCATCCGTCAAAATATCTCATTGCCGAGTGCATAGTTGCCTGTCCCGATGGTGGGTGCCTAGTGTATTGCGATGGGCTGGATGACAACACCCATGCGGCTGAAAATTGCATCATTAAAATCACCGTTTCTGACTTTCTGAATATCGAGGAAGCGTATTCGCATGGGTTTGCGGTGGCTACTGCCTATCCTAATCCGGGGAAGGATGTGCTGAATATCCGCACGGGGGTGCGGGATGCTTGGGTGGAGGTGTACGACACCAACGGAAGACTCATCCACAGCCAAGCCATCACGGAGAATGTTACGGCGATTGATGCTGGAGGATGGGCTGAAGGGGTTTATGTTTGGAAGGTGGTTTCAAATGGCAAGGAAGCGGAGAGCGGGAAATGGTTGAAGAAACAATAATAAACTATGAATAAAATTCTATTTGTAATTACAAGCATCGTACTTGCTTTTGCATCGTGCAACAGGTCAGACAGCTATATCATCCCCGTGGATTACGAAAAGTACAATGATGGTGTTGCTAGCCGTTCTGAAAAAGAAAACCAAGAACTCACCATGAGATTATATATGGATTGGTACCACAATACGGTTGGCAAAGAAATCCCTGATATTCGGGTAAAAGACCTTGAAGGAAAGAGCATTAGGCTCAAGAAATGGCTAAAAAGAGAAACTATTCTAATTTTCACCGACACATACTGTAGTTTTGGTGGTGAGGAGGTAGAACAAGATTTTCCCAATGCCATAAACAACATGAAGGATGAACTGGAAGGGATTGATATTTTATGCCTCGTCGAATTGTCGGAAGATTCAGACCTGCAAAAAACGGTTGAGTATGCCAAGACTCTTCAAGGCAAATATGACAATATATTCATCATCGACCAAAAAGATGCTTTGAGAAGCAATCTTGCCGCTGCTCCGACTAAGTTTTTCATCGACAAAAAGCAAATCGTCAGGCATATTCAGATGGGCTTTACTTTTGATGAGAATGGAAGTGAGTATAGCATTCGTCAAGGAATTATGATGATGAGGAAGGAGAAACAAAAACAATAATACGATGAAAGCAACAAGACTTTACACCCTGCTTGCGCTCCTGATGATGGTTTTCGGGGCCAAGGCTTTTGCCCAAGAATGGCAATGGAACTATAGCCAACCTGTATACAATTATTCATTATTTCTTGGAGCGCATGAGTTGTCTGATGGGAGAATCATTGCCACTGGTTTTTATAGAGATGAGAACCTTTGGGGCAACAATGTATCCTCTCATCCTGTCTTGTTGAAGTTGGATTCAGATGGAACGGAATTGGCTCTATCGGAATACCGCAAGGATGGCTATTGGGGGTATGCACCATTTGTGTTTGAAGATGACTCTGGTGAGGTGTATGCTCTGATGGCGTTCAGTCCCGACCACGACACCTGCTCGTTCAACTATTTCATGAACTTTGAGCCCGTTACCGACCATTGCATTCTTGGCCTGTACAAACTCAACGACGGCCTCTCCATTACTGAAAGCCATGAGTTTGAAATCCCGATAGACACCTTCGAATGGAGAAGCACAAATAATCCTTTTTATCCCTATAACAGCGGTCAAGCACTAATATATAGCGCTTTCGTCGATGACGACGGTACCATTGTAGGTGCTTATTACAAATCCGTCAGCTATGTCAGTGACGAGTCTCGCGGATACGACTCCACGGTGTTCTTCAGGTTGGATTTCGATGGAAACCTGCTGAATAGGGTGAGCTATTGCGGGAATGTCCGTCATGGCGTAGTTCCAGAGTTGGTTTACCAACGCCAGCATATCGTCAAAGCGGACAGCCTGTATTTGCACTATGGGCTTATTTACGATGTCATCAGCGACGGGCAAAAAAACCTAGCTTACTTAGATTATGATTTCAATTTGGTGCGCAGCCGATGTTTCCGGCATCCGTCCGCAGTGCATCCGTTTGGCGGCAACATCACTTTCCAGAACTTCAATGCCGTGCGCAACCGCCAAGGGCGGACCTATCTGACAAGTTCGGTCGTCGAAATGCAGGACGAGTATTGTTGTGTCCTATACGAATACAATGACGACATCAATGGTTCGGGGGAAAACACGCCCGTTGTCCGCTATGTGGAAAGGAAAACGACAGGAAATACCTTTGATATTCCTACAACTTTTTCAAGTGTTGCTCTGCTTGACGACAATTCCCTTTATCATGCTTACGCATTGAACGTGGGGATGTATTACGATGATGACTCATGGGTGGTGATAGAGCGGCTGACACCTGAATTTGACACCATATCAACGCTTTTCTATGGAACCCATAATGACAATGTGTGCGACATGGCACTGAGTGTTGTTTCCACTAAAGAAGACGGACTAATTCTATTGACTACAAGTTATGACCTGAATTATACCAACTACAAGTGTAGTATAAACAAATTCCCCGCTGAGGCTTTTGTGGGCATCGAGGAAGCTCATGAGAATGGGCTGAAGGTGGCCATCGCCTACCCCAATCCGGGGAAGGATGTGCTGAATATCCGCACGGGATTGCAGAATGCTTGGGTGGAGGTGTATGATATGAATGGGAGGCTTGTTCACAGCCAAGCCATCACGGAGAATGTGACGAGGATTGATGCTGGAGGATGGGCTTCTGGAACGTACATTTGGAAGGTTTACACAGGCGTTTCGGCAGGCTCAACGACCCTTGCGGAAACGGGAAAGTGGATTAAAGAGCTTGACATTTATTAATATTCAGTACTTTTGCTGGAAATAAAACCATAGAACTATGAAAAAGCTGTTTATCTTTTTGCTTTGCCTCGGATGGTTTGGAGCTCTGGAGGCGCAGAACATCTGGACTGATTTGTTGAATCCCTATGGGTTAATAGGTGTGGCAGCCAATGACGACAGGTTTTACAGTGGCGCTTATTATGATGAAACACTGTACCGTTCGCGAGACTTTGGCGAGACTATGGAACCCATTTATGACCAGAGCAATGTGGAAACTTCAGAGTTTCTGATCAACAAGCAGGGACGAATCTTCGTCTTCAATGACCATACCAATAAGATATGGTATTCCGACGACAACGGCGACACATGGAATGTGCAACCGAACGGAATCGCTCGGAATTATGTCGACAGGATGTATTCGGTCTCAAACGACAGCCTGTTTATATGCAGCAACAACATTTTGGCGTGGACACTCGACGGCGGTGGGACTTGGAACGAGACGACGCTACCGTTCCTTGATGATGACCAGACCTGCATAGGTTTGCTTGCCGATAGAGCCGGAAACGTTTATGTTGGCAATACTACTGGAATTTACAGTGCCACGACGTATGACATGACGCAGTGGGAACTGAAGGCTGAATCCGAATATATGAGACAGATGGAATTGGATAATGAAGGCAACATCATTGTAGCAGAAACATATTACCATAATTTCATCTATCATAATGGTGTTTACTTTACAGGGAGATACACCATTGCGGTCTCAGATGACGATGTTGTTTTCACAATACAGCGTCTCGGTCAGGCACACAACATATTGTTGTATTCGACCGATCATGGCGAGCATTTCATTCCGGTCGGTGAATACATATATTCATGGGCCAGTGGGCCACAAAGGGAAGAGCTGTACATGTGCAACGACCAACGTTTATATACTATGGGCTGGTATTACTTTCAAAGCTATGAATGGATTCCGCTTTATTATAGGAGCACTTTACGAGCTGATGAAATCGTAAACCAAAGCAGGCAATTTGCACCCCAAGGAGCGGAGTGGTATTTCCATGTGTTATCCAATGGACCGATTACGGAACCTCCTTTCTATTACGTAAGGTATTCAGTGACAGGCGTTGAGGAAGTGCATGGACACACCTGTAGTGTGGTCAACGACGATCAATACGTTTATCAGGAAAACAATGTCGTTTATTGGTACAATCAAACGAAGGATGCGTTCACGGTGTTGTATGACTTCAACGCCGAAGCGGGTGATTCGTGGTATTGTGATGTTGCTGAATGTACGTATCTTGTTACGGTTGACAGTGTTGGATATATTGTTGGCGATTCATATTTTGATATATCATACCGAAGGCAACATGTGACCGCTTATGAAAGCGATGGGGGTACAGATCCGATTTTTGAGGGATGGATTATCGACGGGATTGGATATGATAAAGGCTTGTTCCCTGATGAGCTGACTTGTTATGGCGGTGGCAATGATAGCGGAGAGTTTTGCTATATCAGATGCTATTATGAGGAGGGTAATACTACTTTGCTTTACCATTACGGTGAGTATTCTTGTACTTTTATTCCGGATGCGGTAAGCGAAAACACGGAAAGCCCTATTAAGGTTTATCCCAATCCTGTCAAGGACAGGGTTATTATTGAGGGTGTTGAGGCTGATGAGGTTTGGGTTTATAATGTTTTGGGGCAGGTGGTGAAGACCGTGCGCGATGCGAATGAAATCAGTGTGGCTGGGCTGGCAGAAGGGGTTTATTTGCTGCGGATTACTGATGCGGAAGGGATAAAACACGCTGCAAGGGTAGTGGTGAAACGCTGAAACATCATTTTTCATAGGGACAAAGCTTTGTACGTCAATTTTTCATAATATTGATACTCAATCTCATAACAACTGACAGCCCAAAAATAATAGGGACAAAACGGGAAGCACCCTTGAAAATCTCTTGACAAGCCGTTTTTATGTATACTTTTGTGGAAATTCTATACTAAACAGATATGAAAAAGACATTATTATTCGCTTTCGCACTGACGGTTTTGGCGTTGTCTTCCTGCACGGCAAAGAAAGGTTTCGTTACTAAATTGCCGAAACTGGAAATCGCCGATGTGCAACGCCCTCGCGGAAATACTGCACCGACCGACATTTCATGGAACTGTATTACCGCTATTGGCGATAACATTTAGGTCACTTTTTAAACGGAATAGAGTTGCGCAAGCGGCATAGGATTAGATGAAAATTTTGTAATCAATAATTTCAACCCATTGATAATCAACAACAATATTTTGGAAAAGTTTGTAATGGACTTTGAATTTGAAAAACAGAGGTTTTTTGCTATACTTTTGCAAATATGAATTTCAAATCTTTGATACGATGAAAAACACTATTTTAATTGCATCCTTGATGTGCTGCCTTATTTCGGCCTCGGCACAACCCATCAAGAAAGAATCCAAACAAAGATCTTGGGAAGAGAGTCTGGAACTGGTGGAGAAAATGAACCGCCACGACCGTGCCTATACCATGGAACTGGACAGCGTCACGAGTGAGTACACGAAAATCGTGCTCGATTACGATGCGCATTCCAATTGTACCTGGCTCGCCCTTTATTTCCTTGATGACGAATGGATACTGGGACCTTCTTATGAATACCACTATGACGAGTTTGACCGCCTGATTACCATGATTGACTATGACGTCGCGATCAAGGAAGAATACATCTACAATGCGCAGAGCCTTGTGGAAGAAATCCATTACTCTTATTACGAGACCGGCGGAATATGGAAGACCTATGGGAAAACCGTGCTTTCCTATGACGATGACGACCATGTGACACTTGCCATGTATTATGGCTATGTGGATGGTGAGTGGATGGAGTCGAGCAAGGAGACATGGGACTACGAGG
>JAGCCO010000193.1 GCA_017651645.1 Bacteroidales bacterium | reverse complement strand
TGTGGCAAGTTCATGAACTATCCGGCTCGTGAAGAGATCCCGGAAAACATCAACGAACAGCTCATCGTCGAATTGTATTCTAAGTAATTGTTGTTTGTTAACCTGGTAAAATCATTAAATATGGCAATTTTAGCGTTTCAAAAACCCGATGAGGTTATCATGATTGAAGGCTCCGATACCAAAGGCGTCTTCGAGTTTCGGCCTCTTGAACCAGGTTTCGGCATCACCATTGGTAATGCGCTTAGAAGAATCCTGTTGTCTTCGCTTGAAGGCTTCGCTATCACTTCTATCCACATCGACGGCGTCAGCCACGAATTCGCCTCCATCGACGGCGTGATCGAAGATGTCGCCGACATGGTCTTGAATTTCAAGCAAGTCCGCCTCAAACAAGTCGTTCCCACGGAGACGCACGAGAAGATCAGCTTCGTCATCACAGGCCAGGAACAGTTCAAGGCCGGTGACATGAACAAGTATCTCAGCAACTTCCAAGTGCTCAATCCGGATCTCGTCATTTGTAACCTCGAGCCATCCGTGAAGCTCAACCTTGAGCTGACCATCAACAAGGGCAGAGGCTATGTGCCGGCTGATGAGAACAAGGTGGTTGGCGCTCCTGTCGACACCATCGCCATCGACTCCATCTACACGCCCATCCGCAACGTGAGCTACAAGGTGGAAAACTGGCGCGTCGAACAGAAGACCGACTACGAAAAGCTTGTCATCGAAATTGATACCGATGGTTCGATCAATCCTAAAGATGCTTTGAAAGAAGCCGCGAAGATCCTCATCTATCACTTCATGCTCTTCTCCGATGAGAACATCAACCTCGTTCCCGACGAAAAGACCGTGACGGAAGACTTTGATGAAGGTTCGTTGCATACCCGCCAGCTCCTCAAGACCAAGCTCGTCGACCTCGACTTGTCGGTGCGTGCCTTGAACTGCTTGAAAGCTGCTGAGGTTGAAACGCTTGGTGAACTCGTTGCCTTCAATAAGCAAGACCTGCTCAAGTTCCGCAACTTCGGTAAGAAGTCGCTCACTGAGCTGGACGAGCTGGTCAGAAGCAAAGGCCTTGAGTTCGGTATGAATGTCAGCAAATATAAATTAGATAAGGAATAAGAAAGATGAGACACAATAAGAAATTCAATCACTTGGGAAGAAAAAGCGCTCACCGTAACGCTATGCTTTCGAACATGGCTTCTTCGCTGATTCTGAACAAACGCATCATCACCACCACGGCCAAGGCCAAGGCTTTGCGTGTGTATGTCGAGCCGCTGATCACCAAGGCAAAGCCCGAAAACAACGCCACGACCGAGAAGGGCTCAAGCAACCGCCGCGTTGTTTTCTCCTACTTGCAAAACAAGTTTGCCGTGACCGAGCTGTTCCGTGAAGTGGGTCCGAAAGTGGCCAACCGTCCTGGTGGCTACACCCGCATCATCCGCATGCCTGAGAACCGTCTTGGCGACGCCGCCGAGATGGCCCTGATGGAGCTTGTCGACTATAACGAGGTCTACACCCGCGAAGGTCAAAAGCCCGCTGCCAAGGCTAAGAGCACCCGTAGAAGCACCAAGAAGGCTGCTCCTAAGGCTGAGGCTCCAGCTGAGGCTCCCGCCGAAGAGACGAAAGAGTAATGTTTTTTCAATAGATGGTGAAAAGGCTGTCCTTTTAGGGGCAGCCTTTTTTGCGTCAATCACGCCGTTGTTGCCAAATGAGAAAGCCGCCCCTAATCGGAGCGGCTTTCTCGCTTTCGGGAAAAACCGAATTAGTTCTCAGCTTTCACATTGTCCATGCCGACCTGCACGGCCTGCATGTTCAGCGGGATGAGCTTGTGGGCGCGCTCTGGCAAGGAGTGGCGCAGACCCTCTTCGACGTTCTTGTTGTCGATGATGGGGCGCAGCTTCAGGAAAGCACCCAAGATGATCATGTTGAACACCTTGCTGTTACCCATGTCGGAGGCCAATTGTGCGCCTTCGATGCTGTAGATGTGAATGTCCTTACGGCTGGGCTTGTGGGTAATGCCGTTGGGGTCGTAAAGCAGATAGCCACCGGGCTTCACCTTGTCCTCAAACTTGTCGAGTGACTGCTGATTCAGAATGACGGCAGTGTCGAAAGCATTGAGGATGGGAGAGCACACGCGCTCGTCGCTGACGATGACGGTCACGTTGGCCGTACCGCCACGCATCTCGGGGCCGTATGAAGGCATCCAGCTGACTTCCTTGTCCTGCATGATACCACTGTAAGCAAGGATCTTACCCATTGACAAGACACCTTGTCCGCCGAAACCGGCTATAATAATTTCTTCTGTCATTGCT
>JAGCCO010000192.1 GCA_017651645.1 Bacteroidales bacterium | reverse complement strand
TTGCACACTCAAAATTAAAGGAAAGAAAGCGATGAAAAAAGACATTCACCCCAAGAACTATCGTCTGGTTGTTTTCAAAGATATGTCAAACGACGTGACCTTCCTGTCGCGCTCGACCATCAACACCAAGGAGACCATCAAGTGGGAAGACGGCAACGAATATCCTCTGGTGAAATTGGAAATCTCCAGTGCGTCACATCCCTTCTACACCGGTAAGATGAAGCTCGTCGACAGCGCCGGTCGTGTGGATAAGTTCAACAACAAGTACAAGAAGTTCTTCGAGAAGAAGGAAGCCAAGTAAGTTGGACGAAACCGAAAAAAGGGAAGCTCTTGCAATCGCGAGGGCTTTTTTTTTTGTCTTGGCATCATTATTGTCGTATCTTTGCGCCAGGTATATAATAAGGTGTAATACGGCGACACACTGACAAAATGTCGCCTGTTGTTTCAAATCGAGAATAGATGAGTTTTAAAATAGATACAGAGTTGTTTTCCGATATGATGGACCCCAACGCCGAGTTCATCCCCGTGCTGACGATTGAAGACGAACGCCTCGGACAAGACGAAGAGGTGCCGGAGGAGTTGCCCATATTGCCTTTGCGCAACTCGGTGCTCTATCCGGGCGTTATCATCCCCATCACCGTGGGACGTGACAAGTCCATCAGACTAATCAAGGAGTACTATAAGAAACGCAAGGCAATCGGCGTCATCGCCCAAACCAATCCCGATGTGGAAGATCCGACGCTTGACGATTTATACAAGGTGGGTACCGTAGCACAGATCATCAAGACCCTGCAGATGCCCGATGGTAACACTACCGTCATCATCCAAGGTAAGCGTCGTTTCGAGGTGGTGGAAGCGACCCAGACGGAGCCTTATCTCAAGGCTGCTGTGGTTCCGTATGTCGTGGCAGAGGAGATGCCCAATACGCGTAAGTTCAATGCCTTGGTGCAGTCGGTCAAGGAACTGGCCATACAGGTCATCGGCCGCTCGCGCAACCTGCCCCAAGAGGCGGGCTTTGCCATCAAGAGCATCGAAGATCCTGTATTCTTGATGAACTTTGTGGCCAGCAACGTGGAAGCCGACATGCCCACAAAGCAAATGCTGCTTGAAGCCCGTACGCTGAACCAGATGGCCAACGACCTTTTGAGTGTGTTGACCGAGGAACAACAGATGATGGAGCTGAAACAGCAGATCCAAAGCAAGGTGCGCGTCGACATGGACAAGCAGCAGCGTGAGTATTATCTTAACCAGCAGCTGCGTACCATCCAGGAGGAGTTGGGTGGCAGTCCCAACGAGCAAGATGTCAAGGAACTGACGGAGAAGGCTGCAAAGAAGAAATGGTCGAAGGAAGTGGCGGAGGTCTTTGAGCGTGAACTGAAGAAGCTGGAACGTACCAATGCCCAGGCAGCGGAATATGGCATACAGCTGAATTACCTGCAATATCTCGTCGACCTGCCGTGGGAAGAATACACCAAAGACAACTTTGACCTGAAACGCGCCCAGCGTATCCTCGATGCCGACCACTATGGCTTGGACAAGGTGAAAGACCGTATCGTCGAGCATCTGGCGGTGCTGAAGTTGCGCAACGACATGAAGTCGCCCATCTTGTGCCTCGTCGGACCTCCTGGCGTAGGTAAGACCTCTTTGGGTAAGTCCATCGCCCGTGCCTTGAACCGCAAATATGTCAGAATGTCATTGGGCGGCGTGCGCGACGAATCCGAATTGCGCGGCCACCGTAAGACTTATATCGGCGCCATGCCGGGCCGTATCATACAGAATTTGCGCAAAGTGAAGTCGGGCAACCCTGTCTTTGTCCTCGACGAAATCGACAAGGTGAGCGGCAATAACGTCCAAGGCGACCCGCAGGCCGCCTTGCTCGAAATCCTTGACCCCGAGCAGAACAACACCTTCTATGACAACTTCATCGAGTTGGACTACGACCTCTCGAAGATCCTCTTCATCGCCACGGCCAACAACCTCTCCACCATCCATCCCGCCTTGCGCGACCGTATGGAGATCATCGACTTGAGCGGCTACTTGCGCGAGGAGAAATACGAAATCGCCAAGCGTCATCTCATCCCCAAGCAGATGAAGGAGCACGGTTTGGACAGCAAGCAAATCAGTTTCCCGAAGGACATCGTGATGCACATTATCGACGACTACACCCGCGAGGCTGGCGTACGTAACCTGGAGCGTCGTATCGGTGACATGATGCGTTTCCGTGCCAAGCAGGTGGTCAGCGAAGAGCCTTTTGAGAAGAAGATCACCATGGAAGACCTGCGCAAAGTACTCGGCGTGCCGATGCATCACGACGAAGACGAGGTGAAACACACCATGCCGGGTGTGGCCACAGGTTTGGCTTGGACGCAGGTGGGCGGCGAGATTCTGTCCATTGAAGTCAGCTTGAGCCGTGGCGGTGGCCATCTCTCGCTGACGGGCAACCTGGGCGAGGTGATGAAGGAGTCGGCAACCATTGCCTACGAGTTCATCAAAGCACATGCCTCGCAACTCAACATCAATCCCGATGTGTTCGACGCTTGGAACGTGCATGTCCACATCCCCGAAGGTGCCACGCCTAAGGACGGCCCTTCTGCGGGCATCACCATGCTCACCGCCTTGACTTCAGCCTTTACCCAACGTAAGGTGAAGAGCCAACTGGCCATGACGGGTGAGATTACACTTCGTGGCAGGGTACTGCCCGTGGGTGGCGTGAAGGAGAAGATCCTGGCCGCCAAGCGCAACGGTGTCACCGACCTTATTCTCTCCATTGACAACGAACACGATATCAAGGACATCAAGGAGGATTATGTCGAAGGTCTGAACTTCCACTATGTGGAGAACATGATGGAGGTGCTCGACCTCGCTTTGGAGAAAGAGCAGGACGAGAACGACCTCGACTACAACAAGTATTTGCGCAATCTGCATCCTGAGGTAATTGGATTTAAAGTGAAGTGATGATGAGGAAAGGCTGGCTCGGATTGTTGTTGCTTGTTGTGTTGGCTGCCGGTTGTGGCCAACGACAGGATGATGACGAAGGCTTAGCCATCTTCAAGTACAACGAATCCGCCGGCATCCTCACCCTCGACCCGATTTATGCCAAGGACCTGCCGCATATCTGGGCCTGTAATCAGTTGTTTAACAGCCTTGTGGCTTTCGACGACAAGATGAACCTCGTGCCGATGGTGGCCAAGTCGTGGGACATTAGCGAGGATGGTTTGACCTATACCTTCCATTTGCGTAATGATGTGCGGTTTCATGAGGATGAATGTTTCAATCAAGGGTCGGCCCTTCGACAGGCTCAGGGACCTCGTACTGTCACTGCTGAAGACTTCGTCTATTCCTTCAACCGTGTGGTCGACAAGAGTTTGAGTTCGCCAGGCTTATGGATTTTCTCGTCTGTCAAACAGGAGGATGACCAATATTCCTTTACGGCTTTGGATGACACCACGTTCCAAATTGAACTGTCGAAGCCTTTCCCACCGTTTTTGGGCATCCTTTCCATGACTTATGCATCGGTCGTACCGCATGAAGCCGTTGAATACTACGGTGCCGACTTCCGTAGCCATCCCGTGGGGACAGGGCCATTCAAATTCCAATACTGGAAAGAGAATGTGAAACTCGTTTTCCGCAAAAATCTTAACTATTTCGAGCGCGACGAGAAAGGGGAGATGCTGCCCTATATTGATGCTGTTTCCATCAGCTTCCTCATCGACAAGCAGGTGGCGTTTCTGGAATTCATCAAGGGCAAGTTCGACTTTATGTCGGGCATCGACGCACGCTATAAGGACGAACTGCTGACTTACGATGGCAATTTGCGCAAGAAGTATGAGAACAAGATTGAACTTATCACCGAGCCTTATCTGAACACTGAGTATTTTTCCTTCTTCATCGACCCTAATGACCCGCTTGGTTCCGACCGCGCCAGAGCTTTGCGTCAAGCGGTCAATCTTTGCATCGACCGTGAGAAGATGTTGCGTTACCTGCGTAACGGCATCGGTGAGCCTGGCACGGGTGGCATGATTCCCGTGGGCCTGCCTGGACACAGCAGCACCATCGGCTACGGCTATGACTTAAAGCGGGCGCAACGCTTGGTGGCGGAGAATCACTTAGAAGGCTATCTGTTGCAACTCTCCACCGTGGCCGATTATGCCGACATTGGTAAATTTGTGCAGAGTCAGGTGGAACAGATTGGCCTGCAGTGTAAGATGGAGGTGATGCCGCCTGCCACAATGCGTAGCATGAGGGTCAACGGCAGTCTGCCTTTCTTCCGCTCTTCGTGGGTGGCCGACTACCCTGATGCGGAAAACTACCTGTCCCTGTTCACTACGTCCAATTTCTCTCCTTCAGGTCCGAATTACACGCATTATTCCAATCCCAAGTACGACAAACTCTACGAAAAAGCCTTGCTCTGCAATGACGTGGAACAACGCGCCCGTTATTACACCGAGATGGACAGCCTGATGATGCAGGACGCGCCCGTGGTGGTGCTGTTCTATGACGAGGTGCTGCGTTTCGTCAACAAGCGCGTGAAAGACATGGGCAGCAACCCGACGAATCTGCTGGATTTGAGAAGAGTGAAGATTGTGGGGCAATAAAAACTTTGTGTTTTGTTGATGAATTGTTTGGCGTGTTCAAAAAATACGCTATTTTTGAAGTCGGAAAAAATAGGTATTAATTTGTCTAACCATTGAACAAAAACAACAAAAATGAAGCTTAAGGTTGCTTTATTCAAATTCATATTGTTTCCTGCTTTGATTTATGTTATTGGCATGCCAAAAGTGGAGGCACAACTCGTGGTCACTTCAGCCAACGAAATTGACGGTTGGAACGCTGATTCGTTGGTCAGGAACATTCTGATGAGCGGAGGCGTTTCGATATCGAACGTGAATTTTAATGGCTATGACGACGAACTTGGTTGCGATAATATTGGTATTTTCGAAACGGGCTCAACGCCAACCAATCTTGGTATCGAAAGAGGTTTAATTATCGCAACTGGAAATGTCAGAGTCGCTGAAGGGCCTAATGATTCGTCCGAAGCTCAGGATACTCCAACATGTTCGTCTTTTTATGATAGCAGTTTGGGACAACTGGCTACGGGTCAAATCAATGATGTGGCGGTATTGGAATTCGATTTTGTCCCATGGGACAGTATCGTTTCGTTCAACTATGTGTTTGGATCGGAGGAGTATCCAGAGTATGTCGGTGAAGATTATAACGATGTGTTCGGCTTTTTTGTGAGCGGCCTTAATCCTGATGGCGGGAGTTATCTTAACACCAATATGGCATTGATTCCTCACACCTACGAAGAAGTATCCATTAATACTTTGAATGACCATTATAATTCACAGTATTATGTTGACAATACAGGCGGAGCTACGATTCAGTATGATGGCTTTACGGTGCTGATGAATGTCAGTTTCAGGGTGGTGCCTATGACACAATACCATATCAAGATGGGCATTTGTGATGTTGCCGACGATCTTGTGGATTCCGGTGTGTTTCTCGAAGCCAATAGCTTTCAGTCTCCCATGTCATACGTAATCCTGGTGGACGAAATGTATTATTTTGATATTCCGGATGATTACGTTTTCTGCACCAATCATGCCATCGATTTTGACACAGAGACAAGCTGGAGCTTCGATGATGTGAAATGGTTTTTTGGCGACGGTACTTCGGCTCAAGGGCGACATGTGCAACACACCTATGCCGAGGACGGTACCTATGAGGTGACGAATGTGTTGCACAACCCTCACCGGGCTATGGATTCGATATATCTCTCCAAGGTTATCAGGGTCCAGTCACAACATGTTAGCGAGGAAGCGTATACCTGCCATGATGTACCCTACTTATGGCATGGGATGCAACTCACTGAAACTGGCGTTTACACAGACACCTTGGAGTCGTATATAGGTTGCGACAGCATTGTGATGCTGAATCTCACCGTTGGCGATTTTGTCTTGACCGATACCATAGCCGAGGCCTGTGAGGCATTTACATGGTATGGACAAACCTATCAAACCACGGGACAATACGAGCACACATTGCAAACGACGATGGGTTGTGACAGCATTGTCAGACTTCACCTCACCATCAACCACGCTGTGGAGAGCGATACTGTGGCTACTACCTGTGGATCGTTTACTTGGTATGGGCAAACCTATCAAACCACAGGACAATACGAGCATGTTTTACAAACGGCGATGGGCTGCGACAGTATTGTCAGGCTTCATTTGACTATTAGTGATGCGGTGGAGAGCGATACGGTGGCTACGGTTTGTAGGTCGTTTACATGGTATGGGCAAACATATTATTCGCCAGGGCTATACGAGCATACTTTGCAAACGACGATGGGTTGCGACAGTATTGTCAGGCTGCATTTGTCGTTCGAACAAGTGCAGGAAACCGATACTACAGCCGTATCCTGTGGTGCGTTTGCTTGGCATGGGCAAATTTGTGAAGCATCAGGCGACTATCAGCATCTGTTCCAAACTTCTTTGGGCTGTGATAGTCTTGTACACCTGCATCTCACAGTGAATCAACCCCAACAAAGAGCCCTTCAAGGGCCAATACAGGTGATTGCTGCAAGTAACTTGATTTCGGCATACTATGCTTACTATGTTCCCGACTCGGTGAACATCGCTCCGAACACACTCAATTGGAGCTGCACCAATCCCGATTGGGTACCTAAACCTTTGGGTGACCGTTACCGTTGCCAATTGTGGGTGACCAACATCGGCCAAGGCACACTGATTGCCCGAACCGAACACGATTGTGATACGGTGTACAGCATCGACATCAATGCGACATGGTTCGGCTTGGATGAGAACGGTATCATTCCTCTCAAGCTATTCCCCAACCCTGCCCAAACTGAGGTGACTGTTCAAGCAGAAGAGATTATCTACATCCGTATTTTGGATGTGATGGGACAGATGATTTTGGAAAAGGATTATGCAAAGGCGGATATGGTTAAGTTCAATATCGGTCACCTGCGACAAGGTGTGTATGTGGTGGAGATAACGACTTCGAAGGGAAAGACAGCGCAGAGGTTGGTCGTGTCGAGATGATTTTGGAATAATATTCAACAAATTTAAATATCAATCTTATGAAAATCAAACACTTATTTCTATCAATTCTGCTATTGGGCTCAATCAGCCTGATTGCCCAAGAGGAAGCCAAAATGTTGCGCTTCCCGACCATCCACGGCAATGACGTGGTGTTTACCTACGGTGGCGACCTTTATTCCGTCGATATCAAAGGCGGTGTGGCCCACAAACTCACCAACGATGCCAACGGCTATGAGATGTTCGCGCGTTTCTCGCCCGATGGCAAACATCTGGCTTTTACGGCGCAATACGATGGCAACACAGAGGTTTACGTCATGCCGTATCCTGAGTGTGGTACGCCCACGCGTTTGACCTACACACCTACTTTGGGACGTGACGACATCAGCGACCGTATGGGTCCGAACAACATCGTCATGGCATGGAAGGACAACGAGAACATCGTCTTCCGTTCGCGCAAGGAGAGCTGGGACGACTTCGTTGGCCAACTTTTCATTGCTAACATCAATGGAGGCTTGTCCGAGCAACTGCCTCTGCCTGAAGGCGGCTGGATTTCGTATTCGCCGGACGGCAAACAGATTGCCTACAACCGCGTGATGCGCGAGTTTCGCACTTGGAAATACTACCGCGGCGGTATGGCCGATGATGTATGGATTTACGACTTCAAGTCGAAGAAGATCGAGAACATCACCAACAACAATGCTCAGGACATCTTCCCGATGTGGGTGGGCAACAAGGTGTATTTCTGCTCCGACCGCGACCGCACGATGAACCTGTTCTGCTATGACCGTGCCACCAAGCAGACCACCAAGGTGACCGACTACACCTATTATGATATCAAGTGGCCTTCGCTCGGTGACAAGGACATCGTCTATGAAAACGGCGGTCAACTGTTCCGTTACAACCTTGCTGATGGGAAGGTGTATCCCATCCCTGTCCAGATGGCCCACGACGACAAATCTGTCCGTAATAAATATGTGGACGCCAGCCAGTTCATCAACACAAGCAGCATCTCACCTGATGGCAAGCGAGTGGCCTTCGGTGCCCGTGGCGATGTGTGGACGGTGCCGGTCAATTCGGGCATCACGCGCAACTTGACCCAGAGCGACAATGCCCACGACCGCAATGTGGCATGGTCGCCCGATGGCAAATACATCGCCTACATCAGCGACCGCACGGGCGAGGATGAAATCTACATCCAAGCGCAAGACGGCAAGGAGGAGGCTATACAACTGACTTCAAATTCAGATACTTACAAGTACGGATTGACCTGGTCACCCGACAGCAAGCGCATCTTGTGGGACGACAAGATGAACCGCATCAACATGGTGGAGGTAGCCTCGAAGAAAGTTACCGTGGTGGCGAGCAGTAAGGCGGGTGAGATGGACGAGTTCTGCTGGTCGCCCGACAGCCGCTGGATTGCTTATGCCATGCCGAGCACCTTCTCTGTGAGCCAAATTCACATCTATAATGTTGAAACAGGTAAGGACGAGACCGTCACCGACAGCTGGTACAACTCCTCTTCACCTGCTTTCGACAAGAGCGGTAAATACCTCTATTTTACCTCGGAACGTGACTTCCGTCCGACCTATGGTTGGCTGGAATGGAACCATGTGTATACCGATATGTCGCGCATCTATCTCATTACTTTGCAGAAGGATACGCCTTCACCGTTCTTGACCGAAAACGATGAGGTGAAGTTGGATGGCGAGAAAGAGGGCAAAGAGGAATTCAGAGGCAAGCCGGAAGGGCCTAAGGGAGGCCCCAAGGGTGGACCTAAGGGCGGCCCCGAGGGCAAACCTGAAGGCAAAAAGGAAACCAAAGAAGTGAAGATCGATTTCGACGGCATCATGAATAGGGTAGTGGCTTTGCCCGTCAATGCAGGTCGTTATTGGAACCTGACTGGAGTGGAAGACGGTTTGTATTATGTGGCTGCTGGTCGTAATGGCGGCGGTCTCGGCTATTTCGATGCCAAGTCCAAGAAATGCACTTCCATCGGAGGCTTCGGTTATGAACTTTCTGCCGATGGTACCAAGATGCTCATGCGCGAAGGCCGTGGCTATAAGGTGGTCAACGCCCCGAAAGGCCCCATGCCTGGCGGTGGTGGAGGTTCAAGTGCTGGCCCTATGGGTCCTGGCATGAGACCTGATGGCCCTGGTGATTTTGGCAAAGGCAGTGGCGATGGCATCGACCTCACCAATATGAAAAAGTGGGTCGACTTGCGCACCGAGTGGACGCAGATCTACAACGAGGCCTGGCGTCAGATGCGCGACTTCTTCTATGCGCCCAACATGCATGGCGTGGACTGGCCTGCGATGAAGGAAAAATATGGCAAATTGCTGCCGTATTGCGCCGACCGCAACGATGTCAACTATCTCATCGGAGAATTGATTGGCGAAATCAACATTGGTCATGCCTACGTGGGTGAAGGCGACCGCGTGAAGCCCGAGCGCATCCCCATGGGTATGCTGGGTTGCCGCATCCACCGTGACAAGTCGGGCTACTATCAGATTGACAAGATCTTGAAGGGCGAGAACTGGAACGACAAGACCCGCTCGCCGCTGACCGAGGTGGGCGTGAACGCCAAGGAAGGCGACTACATCATCGCCATCGACGGACAGAGCACCAAAGACCTGAAAGACATGTACAGCGCCCTTATCGGCAAGGCCGACAAGGCGGTGTTGCTCACCTTAAATAATAAGGCCTCTGAAAAGGGTGCCCGCGATGTGGTGGTGAAACCTATTGCCGATGAAACGGGTTTGTACTACTACAACTGGGTGCAAGGCAACGTGGAGAAGGTGAGCAAGGCTACCAACGGACAGGTGGGCTACATACACATCCCCGACATGGGCGTGGAAGGCTTGAACGAGTTTGCCAAATACTTCTATCCCCAACTCGACAAGAAAGCTCTCATCATCGACGACCGTGGCAACGGCGGCGGCAATGTCAGCCCGATGATTGTGGAACGCTTGCGCCGCGAATTGTCGATGTACGATGTGATGCGTAACGGTGAGCCTGAGACCAAACCCACCAAGATGATGCTGGGTCCCAAGGTGCTGCTGTTCAACAAATACTCTGCTTCCGACGGCGACTTGTTCCCCTATCAGTTCAAGAATCACAAGATTGGCACGACCATCGGCATGCGTTCATGGGGTGGCGTGGTCGGTATCCGTGGCAGCCTGCCCTTCATCGATGGTGGTAGCTTAACCCGTCCCGAGTTTGCTCCTTTCGACGAAAAAGGCAACTGGGTCATCGAAGGCTATGGCGTCGATCCCGATATTGTTATTGACAACGACCCTGCCCGCGAGTTTGAAGGTGTCGACGACCAGCTCAACAAGGCCATCGAGGTCATCCTTGAGCAGATGAAGGATTATCCTGACATTCCCGAGATTCCTGCTTGGCCGGATAAGTCAAAATAAAGAACAGGAAGAATTGAAATAAGGCTGTTTCCAAAAGGAGACAGCCTTATTTTTGCTTTGTAGGTGAATGAATGAGGCGAAATACGATGCTATTCACATCAAAATTTGATTTGAATAAGGGGTATATTTGTTGCATTGCAAAGAAAAAGCCCGTCAGATCACTCCAACGGACTCTTTCAAATCAGGTTAAACCTCTATTATTTGCCTTTCTTCATAGGGTTTCTCTTGGCTGCAGTCTGCTTGGCCGTGGCTTTGCTGACAGCGGCTTTCTGGACAGACGCGGTCTTCTTGCTGCCAACGGCTTTCTTGGCTTGAGACTTATGTTCAGGTGCTTTTGTGCGCGTAGCCTTCTCGTCAGCATCCTTTTCTTCGGTAGCTTTCTTAGCTGTTGCTTTCTTGGTAGCTTTCTTGGTCTCCTTCTTGGCTGCTTTCTGGGCTTTCTTGGCTGCTGCCTTATTTACGGTAGACATTTTCTTTGGCTTAGGCATTTCAGCAGTCGCAGGCACGTTCTTCAGAATGTCGCACATGAAGTCCCAGAACATCTGGACGGTGGCAATCTCGCAACGCTCGTCGGGTGAGTGGACGCCGCGCAGGGTGGGACCGAAGCTGATCATGTCCATGCCCGGAATCTTGTCGCCGATGAGGCCGCATTCCAGTCCGGCGTGGATGGCTCTGACTTTAGGATCTTTCTTGAAGCGTTTCTTGTAGCAGTTCACTGCGACGTCTAGGATGGTGCTGTCGGGGTTGGGTGCCCAGCCCGGATAGCCGTCGGTGTGCTCCACGTCGGCGTCGGCGAGGCTCCATACGGCTTCCACCATGTTGGCGATGTCTTGCTTCGACGACTCGATGGAGCTACGCTGTGAGGTCTGGATGAAGAAATAGCCTTCCTTCTTCTTGCAGGAGGCGAGGTTGGTCGAGGTCTCCACGAAGTTCGGGATGGTTTGCGACATGGCGATGACGCCGTGCGGGCAGGCATAGAGTGCGTTGAGCGGCTCGAACTGAGAAATCTCGTCGATGACCACGTCGGGTTGGATCTCAGCTTTTTCGACCACGACGGTGATGCCTGGGTC
>JAGCCO010000191.1 GCA_017651645.1 Bacteroidales bacterium | reverse complement strand
CGGTAACGGCAACTGGCGTTTGTCCCGGCATCGTGCAACTGGAAATAGATGGTGAAAGCCTGTCTGTCGGTAAGCACACACTCTTCTTCAGAGCCAAGACGTGGGCAGAGATATATGGCGAGACCTACACCTACGAATTTGAGATTGTAGATGATTGGGATGCGATAACCGACGTTTACGACGACAACAAACCCTTCGACGTTTATACTCTGGACGGAAAGCTCATCCGCCACCAAGTGACTGAACTCAAGGGCTTACCTAAGGGAATCTACGTTGTCAAAGGCAGGAAAGAAGTCGTGAAATAATCTGTATCTGACTTTAACACAAGAAAGCCGCTCAACATGGGCGGCTTTCTTGTTGTGTCCTACTCAATCTTCTCGAGCTCGGGCAGTTTGATTTCCATATCGACAGGGACGTTGTCGGGGTCGGGGAAGGCGTTGTGGACGATGATGTATTGGGCAAAGTCCTTGTGGCCGTATTCCTGAATGGCAATGCGTGTGATGAACTCACCTGGTTTCATGACGTGCGTCTTACGCGTTCCCACAATCTTGTACTCACCACCAGGAACTTGTGCGTATTCAACCTCGGGCACAGGTGCTGCTTCAATCGGAGTTTCTACTTGCGGTTGAGCCGGCTCCTCCGTCTTAATGGTGGGTTTATTTAAGAACCTATAAGCAAAGAAACAAGGCAGGCAAAGCAACAAAAGCAAGCCTATCCAAAGGGCATATTTACCGATGGAATGGGGATTATTTCCATCATTCGTCGTTCCTGCGGCAGGAATGGATTCAGGAGTAGGCTCGGGTTCGGGCACAGGCTTTGATTCAGGCAGAGGAGCCGATTGTGGTTCGGGTTCTTGCGAAGGCACAGACTCTGGCTCAGGAATCGTCTCTTGTTCGGGCTCAGGTTCATGAGTTGGTTCTGCCTCAGGAACAGGCGTAAATGCCTGAACTGGCTGAACGGCAACATTTTCTCCATCCTCATCGGCAGAAGAATCAGTAGAGGACTCTGGGACAGGCACCTTTTCCATTTCCTCGATGCTCGTCCCCTCATTGAGAGCAACAGTAGGGAAGTCGGCAAAAGGTTTGTTTATGAGGTCCTTGAGGGCTGTCTCGGGTGCGAAAGAGAGTTTCGAATGCCCAGGAATGACGATGCGTTCACCGGTATTGACGTTGACACTCTCGCGGTCGAGGACTTCAATCAGCTTGAACGTTCCCAAACCTTTTACCTTGACAAGTTTGTCGGAGGTGACGTTTTGAACGATGGAATCGAAGAATTCTTTCAGAAATGCCTCGGCATCCTTCTGCGTAATGTTCTGCTTCTTTGCTAAGGTTTTAGCAAGCTGCTGGAGGGTTATCTTGTTAGCCATAATTCTTAACTCTTAATTCTTAACTTTTAATTTCAAGGATGTGTTGGGCTTGAAGTTCACCGTCATCTTGGGCGGGACGAGCATACGCTGTTTGGTGTTGGGGTTGACCAAAACACGCTCGAGCTTCTTCTTCACCTCGAGGGTGCCAAAACCGGGTACGAAAATCGTGTTTTCTTCCATCAGTTCGCCAATGATGGCAGATACGGCAGCGCTTGCCAGCGAAGCGGCCTCCTTGCTGTTCAATTTAGTGCGGCTGGCCAAATCGGCAATAAATTCCTTGTTGTTCATATTGTTTGAGATATTTGTTAGTCAGTTCTTTTATTCCTCGACACATCCAAAAA
This sequence comes from Bacteroidales bacterium, assembly GCA_017651645.1. The sequence continues at coordinate 5,431 of JAGCCO010000191.1, read as the reverse complement.
GGTCGAATTCATCGGCATTTTTTATATTTACATGCACGAATAATCCTGGCCTAAGGTTGGGAGCATCAGCTTTCTTGATGAGTACTTCGGGGTCAACCTCCGGTGAATCGAATTCCGTGCGACCTATAAAGTAATCGCCCTCTTCGCGATCAATGATGACTTTCATGCTTTGGCCAACCTTGCTCTCTTGCACTTCGGAACTGATTTGTTGCTGAATACGCATGAGTTTACTCAGTCGAGCCTGCTTAACTTCTTCTGGGACATTGTCCTCATAGTGCTCAGCGGCGTACGTTCCCTCCTCTTCGCTGTAGGCAAAGGCACCCATCCGCTCAAACCTTGCCCACTTCACGAAATCAATAAGCTCCAGAAAATCCTCATCGGTCTCGCCAGGAAAGCCAACCATAAGTGTCGTGCGAAGGTGAATGCCGGGCACTTCCCTCCGGATTTTCTCGATGAAATCGTAGGTTTCTTGCTTTGTGATATGCCTGCGCATTGCCGAGAGTTGACTATCGCTGATGTGCTGCAAGGCGATGTCCAGGTATCTGCATACGTTATTGTGACGCTTCATTACTTGCAGGAGTTCCCACGGGAAATGTGCTGGATAGCCATAGTGCAGCCTGATCCATTCCACGCCATGCACCTGAGCTATGCGGTCGATGAGTGGCGCAATCATCTGCTTGCCGTAGAGGTCTGTGCCGTAGCCTGTCAACTCCTGTGCAATGACCTGAAATTCCTTGACCCCCTTCGCAACCAAGCCCTCAACCTCAGCCACGATTTCCTCGATGGAATGGGACTTTTGCTTGCCTGTGATGATAGGAATGGCGCAATAAGCACAATGCCGATTGCAGCCTTCGCTTATCTTCAAATAGGCATAGTGCGAAGGTGTCGTTAGCCGCCTTTCGTTGCAAGCTTCCTTGTGATAAGTGCCCTTCAGGTCGGTGATAATTTGTTCCCAATCGAACTTACCATAGAAGCGGTCCACTTCTGGAAGTTCCACCTTCAACTCCTCGAAGTAGCGCTGCGAAAGGCAACCCATCACGATGAGCTGACGGAGCTTGCCCTGCTTCTTTCGCTCTGCAAGTTCGAGAATCATGTTGATGCTTTCCTCCTTCGCATCGCCGATGAAACCGCAGGTATTCACAATCGCTATCTCGCCCTCGGGGTCTTCACTGTCGTGCGTCACCTTGAAGCCGTTCAGTTCGAGCTGACGGATAAGTTTCTCGCTGTCAACAAGGTTCTTGCTGCAGCCGAGCGTGATGAGGTCAATGGATTTACAATTTAACAATTTACAATTTACAATTTATTTACAATTTGACTATTTACAATTTACTATTTATTTACAATTTAGTAATTTAGCAATTTACATCACGGCAACTTCATCCTTCATTCTTCACTCTTCATCCTTCACTCGTCATCCTTCATTCTTCATTCTTCACTCTTCAACCTTCATTCTTCATTCTTAATTCTTCACTCTTCATTCCTAATTTTTGAATAAGGAGTCGACAAACTCTCTGCGATTGAAGGGCTGGAGGTCTTCTGCACGTTCACCGAGGCCGATGTAGCGAACGGGAATCTTGAACTGGTCGCTTATGCCAATCACTACCCCACCCTTTGCGCTGCCGTCGAGCTTCGTGATGGCCATGCTCGTCACCTCCGTTGCAGAGGTGAACTGCTTTGCTTGCTCGAAGGCATTCTGGCCGGTGCTACCATCAAGGACAAGCATCACGTCGTGCGGCGCTTCGGGCATGAGCTTCTGCATTACACGCTTTATCTTCGAGAGCTCATCCATGAGGCCCTTCTTGTTGTGCAGGCGGCCCGCAGTATCGATGAGCACAACATCTGCGCCATTTGCAATCGCACTGTTCAGGGTATCGTAAGCCACACTGGCAGGGTCGCTTCCCATCTTCTGTTTTACAACGGGAACGCCAATCCTTTCGCCCCAGATACATATCTGCTCTACAGCAGCAGCACGGAATGTGTCGGCAGCGCCAAGCACGACTTTCAAGCCTGCCTCCTTGAACTGGTAAGCGAGTTTGCCGATAGTAGTCGTCTTGCCTACGCCGTTAACGCCCACAACGAGGATGACATACGGCTTTTTGTCGGCAGGAATCTGAAAGCCTTCGGTGTCATCTGTATTGTTTTCCGTGAGCAATTGTGCGATTTCATCGCGAAGAATGTTGTTCAGCTCGTCGGTCGTCACGTACTTGTCGCGCTCCACTCGAGCCTCGATTCGCTTGATGATGTTGAGTGTAGTATCTACACCCACATCGCTTGTCACGAGTACTTCCTCGAGGTTGTCGAGCACCTCGTCATCCACCTTAGACTTCCCAGCAACAGCTCGCGTCAGTTTACCGAAGAAGCTTTCCTTCGTTTTCTCGAGCCCTTGGTCGAGCGTTTCCTTCTTCTCTTTGCTAAAGAAATTAAAGAATCCCATCTATGTTATTTACAATTTGACAATTTACAATTTACATGTTAACATCGGATGCAAAGATAGTAAAAAAAACCCAATCCATCGCAAAAAGAGTGATTTTTTATCTTTTATTAAGAATTGAACGGTTCAGCAGAGGAAATCTCCCAAAGAGGGTGTATCAAAATAGGCACATCCCCTTTTTTCCTATTTAGTGTAGAGATTTGCACCGAAATCCAAACATACAGCACTATATAAGCCCCGGCTTTTATCATTTGACGCATTGAATTGTTTTAATGCTCCCTCCTGATAGGTTTTCCATAAAACTCCTTTAATTTTTTCGTGTACCTTTGCAGGCAGAAAGTCACAACCCATCATATTCATAATCAATAATTAAATCACAATGAACAAAAGAAATTCAAAAAGACTGTTTTCTTCATTAGTCATGCTTCTGCTGTCTTTAGGCATGCAGGCGCAGGTTATGGAGCCCTGTGTGGTAGTCGAGTTGGCGGATGGCAACAAGTCCGAGTTTCTGCTCTCAACCTTGCCCAGTATCACCTTCGTTGGCAACCTGGTGCAGCTGACCGCTTCCGACACACAAGTTTTGTACGATGCAGACATTGTACAGAAGGTTTATCTCTCCGAGACCGTAAACAACGGGACTCGCATCACGGCCCCGCAGTCTTCACGCTTCGAGGTTGCAGCCGGCGCTATCAAAGCCAGCGGACTGACTCCTGGCAGCATGATGACGGCCTACACAGCCGACGGGAAGCTGATAGCCAGCCAGAAGGTCGATGAGAGCGGGGCAGCAAGCCTCTCCATCAGCCTGTCACACAAAGGAGTTATTATCATTAAGACAAAAAATCAATCATTTAAATACATCAGAAAATGAAAAAGACATTCTTACTCCTGGCATGCATGCTCCTTACGGCAGCCAGCGCAACAGCACAATCTTATTACAGGGTTCATAAAGCCGACGGCGAAATTGTGAAGTACGAAGCCAGCGAGGTTTCACACATCGACTTTCAGGTAGTGAAGACGGTGCAACCTGTCGATCTTGGCCTGCCCTCGGGTACACTATGGTCGCCCGTCAACCTTGGTGCCGAAACCGAAGAGGAATACGGCGAATACTTTGCATGGGCCGAGCCCCAGACAAAAGAACTGTTCACGACCAACAACTACGCCTATTATGTAGATGGTAACACCTGGAATGTCATTGACATCGGTACAACCGATATTGCAGGCATGGAAGCATATGATGCTGCTACGGCCCAATGGGGTAATGGATGGCAGATGCCCACTTTGGAGCAGTTTAATGAACTGATGGAAAAGTGCACAGTGGAATGGGAGACGGTGAACGAGATGAACGGAAGGCGATTTACCGGTCCCAACGGCAATAGCATCTTCATCCCTGCGGCAGGGCGTCACTATCAGAAAACAATGGATGAAGAATCCAGCAAGCTACTGGACAACGGCAACACATACGGCTACTACTGGTCGTCCACACGCTATGAATATAACAACCGCAATGCCGAGACCTTCTATTTCGGCAGCGGTATGATGAAGATGAACTATTTCGGCCGTGATGGCGGCCACACCATACGCCCCGTAAAGATGCCGCAATAATCTCAGGCATTTACCTCCCATCCTTCAGTGTTTTCCGGGAGTAGTTGCTCTTTTCCGAACTGACTGGGTGTTTGCCCAGTCAGTTTTACAAATGCCCTGCGGAAAGTAGAAATCGAGCTGAAGCCGCTCTCGCTTGCCACATATTCCAGTTTGAACTCTGGGTGTTCCTGCATCATGGGAATGCTCATTTTTTCTATGCGCAGCTGGTTCACATAGTCATAGAACGTTTGTCCAAGCACCGTGCCCAGATAGTTGCTCACATAGGTACGGTTGGTACCCATCGCTTTCGCGAGGTCGTTCAGCGTCAGGTTCTTGTTCAGATAGAGCCGTTCGCTCTCCATGAGTTGCTCCACACCACCGACGGGCAGGGGAGACTGTTGAACAGCTTTGCCAGCAGAAGCATCGTCGAAGCCATCGTTCCCCAAACCAGCATCCGCATCGGGCACGATAGGATGGAAGTTCCAGCTATAGTGCAACACGATGAGCCATAGCAGGATGACAGAAGAGTAGTAAATAATGTCGGTCAGTATATGGGCATAGAGCGAGGTGAAGAGCCAAGCCAGTTGGCTGACAATGACAAAGCCGAACACGGGACGCAACCACGACACATCGATGTTCTCGATGTTCGAGTAGTTGCTCCTTACATAGTTCAGGTACTGCCTCATCTTGACGTAGCCGATAATCACAATAGTCCACGCATAGCACCACAAGAACGCCACATAGGCGATGATTACCCTTGGAATGGGCCATATCAGATAGGCAAGTGTGAAAGCCGAAAATGGTATGGCCAAAAGTAATAGCCGCTTGAAGGTAGTCCATCCGGGCATAGTCACCTCGAAGACGAAGATGGTATAGGTGATGGCAGACCAGCCGTCGATGATGAGAATCCAGTTGAGTACATCTTCCCGATACATACTGGGGAAGGTGATGATGATGTCCTTTACGTTCCATAAAGCCCAGATGGCCATGATGACACCTACCACCGTCTGAAAGCGTGAGCGTCTTTTATGCCAGAAGAGTATATGAAGAGCGAAGATGGAAAAAAACGCAGTAGAAACGCCTATCAGGAAAGCAGAGATATTCATGTTGTCTATCAACTCTATTTCATTTACTGTTATTTGTAAGGCAGCCGAATATTGAACCATCAAATACCACAAGGAATAGTACTGTCAACGAATGCAAAGGTAACAAAAAAAGCCCAATCCATCGCAAATAATACCGAATTTTTAGTATTAATTAAGGAATAGGAAACAACAAAAAACTCCTTCGTTTCGCAACGAAGGAGCTGTATGGCGCCAAATTATTAACTTCTAAAAACTATAAGCATTGTTATTGGGGGCTATTACCTTCCTGACGCGCGCTGAGCCGGAACATGATAGGCAGGTTGAAGCGGCTGCG
>JAGCCO010000072.1 GCA_017651645.1 Bacteroidales bacterium | reverse complement strand
TATGGCCAGGATCTACGTCGCCTCCAGCTGGAGGAACCAATACTTCCCCGAAGTGGTAAAACGCCTGCGTGAAGCAGGGCACGAAGTGTACGACTTCCGCAATCCACCCCACGGCGGCGCCGGCTTCCATTGGACCGACATCGACCCCGACGCCCCCAACTGGACCTACCCCCAGTACGCCGAAGGCCTCCATCACCCCCTCGCCGAACGCCAGTTCCAGGCCGACATCGACGCCCTCACCTGGGCCGACACCTGCGTCCTCGTCCTCCCCTGCGGCCGCAGCGCGCACACCGAAGCCGGCTGGATGGCCGGCGCCGGCAAGCGCGTCCTCGCGTATATTCCGGAGATGGTCGAACCCGAACTCATGTACAAACTCTTCGACGGCGTCGCGGGGAGTTTGGAGGAGTTGGTGGAAAAACTGCAGCAGGATAAGAATTAATCTTGTTTTCCACTTGTTTCTTACGAGAATCGGATAAGAAACACAGAATCGTCATCAAAAAACACTAACAGAAACTCGAGGAGGAGAGAAAACTCCTCGAGAATAAACCCATTTTAACCATCTTTGTTTGAATGAATACAATGGTAGATAAACTACCTGTAGGAAGTCATCAATATGCTGTTATTATTCTAATAATTTTGTTATTTTCACGATAATTCTTATCTTTGCACTATGAGAGTGATCGCCATCTCCACATTGAGAGAGTTCTGGGCAAAACGTCCGGACAGTGAGCAGGCTTTGAAAGAATGGTATGTCAAGACTTGCAGGGCTAAATGGACTTCGCTCAGCGATATGCGAAAGGATTTCAATTCGGTGGATTATGTGGGGAATCAACGGTACGTATTCAATATCAAAGGGAACCATTACCGATTGGTTGTTGCCGTGAAATTCACTCCGAAACTCGTATATGTCCGTTTCGTGGGGACCCATGAGGAATATGACAAGATTGATGTATCAACCATATAGGAATAGGACTATGGCACAGATCAAGGATGAGAAACAGTATAAGGCTATGATGGCCCGTATAGACGAGCTTTTCTTTGAGACGGACGAGAACACGCCCGCAGACGACGCTCGTCTTCAGGAACTGGATGTGCTTTCGGCCTTGGTTGAGGAATACGAAAAAGAGCATTTCCACATAGAAACACCATCTCTTTCGGCGACGATGAACTCCCGTTTGGTAGAGAAGAATTGGAGTCAGAAAGAAATGGCATCCTTCCTTGGAATGACCGCTCCTCGTCTTTGCGCCATTCTAAGCGGGAAAGCCAATCCCACGTTCGAACAGGCACGAGTCATTTCATCCAAATTGAATATTGATCCCGCCATCGTGCTGGCGATGTAAATCTTCAAGGTTTAACCCTTCGGAAGGATTTTGTCGAGGGGTTTCCCTTTGGCGAGGTCGTCGACCAACTTGTCGAGGATCCGGAGGTCACGCATGCGAGGATCTTCGATCTCCTCGACCCGGATTCCGCAAATCTTCCCCTTCACTTGAAACCGCGCCGGATTCATGCACGGCGCCTGGTCCAGGAACGCCCCATACGTGGCGGCATCGCTGCGCAACAAAGCCCGAAGCTCCTCCTCAGAATACCCGGTGAGCCATTCCGTCGCCATAAACACCTCCTCCTCCGTACGCCCCTTCCGCACTGCCTTCGCGATGAGCAAGGGAAACACCTTGGAGAACTTCATTTCGAATACATCCATAACGCAGCAAAGATTATACACCGCATCATGAAGAATGGTCCTCAGATGTGGGCTCAGGAATTGAGGGTATGATGGGAGGCATTTCATCTTTGTCTCTCAACTCTACCAGGGTCATCGCATCAGCATCTAACTCATTCGCAATCATTGGTAGCAAGATTTCATCTGCGGGTAACCAATTAACGGAATGAATGTCTTCTTTATTCAGCCATCGAGCAGCTTCGTGCTCGTTTAAATGCAAAGCTTCGCTCATCAACGAACACATATAACAATGCATCGTCAAATGAAACTTTGGATAATCGTAGTCAACAGTATAAAGATACTTATCTACGCTAATCTCGGTCGAAAGCTCTTCCCATATTTCACGAATCAAAGCTTGTTCGGGCGCTTCGCCCGGTTCCATTTTACCACCCGGGAATTCCCACCAGTCCTTGAAATCTCCGTATCCACGCTGAGTGGCGAATATGTCATTATCTCTGCGGATTATAGCCGCAACGACTTCGATAGTTTTCATAAGGATTGTTCTGTGATGTACTCGTAAAGATTATTTTCAACCGGAGTGTCAAGCTTGTATCCGATCTCCACGGCCGTGACATCTTCGGTGTCATTCATAACAAATTGATGCAAATGCCCATTATGTCGAATTGTACCCAAGAAGTAAAACTCTTTTGATGTCTGATCATCTTTGTTTTTTCTAACAAATAAAGGCATCATGATATCTCGTTCTTCACTGTGAATTGCATTTTGGACATCATCTGACTCTATCGTGCGGCGGCTTTTTGAGATGGCAGTTAATGAGGAAGGATCCATAAATCGGTCTTCGTATCTTGTGGTTGCTGCAATATCATCTTCTTTTTCGTAGTTGATAAATACGGGGTAAGTCTTAGAGTATGAGTCGTATTTATAACCCCCGATATTCAGTGAGACCTCTTCTTTTTTCCAATTAAGCAACCAACACACATCTGAGTACGTATACTTTTTGTACAAATTGAAGCTCGTTTGGGCGTACTGATGAGAATAATCACGATTATGTCGATAAATACCGAAATCAATTAATTCACAGATTGCGGCGTGAAAAGCCGTATCTTCAAGAGCTGTCTTAAACACACTGGACAGCACAAATTCGTTTTGATTCTCTTCAATTAAAGCAATATGGAATCTGTCTCCCCGGAAGAACTCACCGCGGAGGACAGATGCAACACTAGTCCGTATTTTGGTGTCTAGAATAACACCGTAGCGGCTCGACAAAAGGGCCTCCAAATTAATAGACTTCTCTGATTGTTCAATTAATAGCTTTAGAATGGCCAGTTCATGGATTCGCATCCCCGAAGCGAATTTACGGGAAATGAATTCAAGAATCTGATACTGATTATCTGACCATTTCTCTGTAAAGTCACTTTCATAATCCCTGAGAAAAGCGTGGTACGAGCCTCTCCTATCAATAATACGAAGAGGATCGAGTTCTCCCAGATCATCAAACTCTTTCAGATGGGGAATCCTACCTAATTTGTATTTCAGCGATTGATATTCTTTTTTGAGGAGGCGTATTTGGTTGAGATCGGCCGTATCAATTGATTTATAAATCCGATCTCGTGAGATTTCGTCAAAATAGATGGTTGAAGCGCCTTTAATAATGTTATTCCCTTCCATCAAGGATCGGCGAATATTGTCCTTGTTGCCTGATCTATCGCCAGATAAAGCGATGGGAATCATGTAGTTCGTTTGATAATTCCCAATAAAGTCAAGAACAATTACAAATTCTTTTCCCTCGGCCTTTCTAAGTCCACGACCAAGTTGTTGGACGAAGATGATGGGCGATTCCGTTGGGCGGAGGAGAATAACCTGATTGATTTCTGGAACATCTACGCCTTCATTGAAAATATCAACCGTAAATATATAATCAAGCTTGTCGGCGCGAGTATCGGACACAAGCCGTTCAATTGCATCTTCTCGGCTTTGCTGAGAATCATCACCAGAGAGCATGATTGTATGATATCGGCCTGTTTGATTAAATTTCTCACTAAGCTCTTTGGCTTCTTCTTTCCTGCTACAAAAAATAAGTCCTTTAACTCGGTCGCCACTGAAGCCATAGTATTCGGCTCTTTCGAGAATGTACTTGACCCGTTTATCGGATGTAAGATGCCGAAAGCGTTTTAAATCACTAATATCCTCGCCTTCAATCTCGAGGTCTGTAATTCCGAAATAGTGGAACGGGCAGAGCATTTCATTCTCAAGTGCTTGCTGGAGACGGACTTCACAGGCGATATTGTGATCGAATAACTGGAATACATCAAAGCTGTCGGTTCTTTCTGGAGAGGCCGACATTCCTAGAAGTAATTCAGGACGGAAATAATTGATAATCTTCTGATAGCTCTCCGCACCAGAGCGGTGGCATTCATCCAGGACAATAACAGAATAATCCTTCTGGCCGAATTGCTCTCGAATACTCTCTTTAGCCATCATGTTCATCGTGGAGAACAAGAAAGAGGCCGTCTTGGCTATAGAGACATTGTTATTATTTCCGCTTAAAAGCTCCATCGGAATATTCTTCCCGAAAATACGCTTGTAGCTCTTTAAGGCTTGTCTGTTAATCTGCTCGCGATGTGAAAGGAACAGCGCCTTTTTCCCTTTTAGGACATTCTCGGAAAACAGCTTTCTAATAGCAAAAGCGGAAGCGTAGGTTTTTCCGGTTCCTGTCGCCGAAATGAGCAGGGCTCTTTTCCCTCCGGAACGAATAATCTCTTCAATGTTCAATGTGAAGAGTTCCTGCATCGAGTTCGGCTGGAGAACTTGCGAGTAACCAAGATCGAGAGTCCTTGTAAGTCGGGTTATTTCCTCTCTTTCTTTTTTGCTATTTTCGTACAGCTCGGCATATTGTTCTCTGTACTCATCATAACAAACAGAAGAATTCCAAAGATCATCGAATTCTGCCTCAATATCTTTGGCATATGCCCCTTCTGTGGATGAGACAAGTCTAGTGTTCCATTCGTGATTCTTCGTGATGGCATCTTGCGTTAGATTGGAGCTGCCAACAATGATACGAAGATTATCTCCATTATGGAACATGTATCCTTTTGTATGAAAGCCGACATTGTTCTCGCCAGTCTTAAAAACACGCACGTCTAAATTTTCTAACGAGGCGAGCTTATCAAGAGCCCGAGGATCACTAAACATCAGATAGTCTGTTGTTAGGATGCGTCCTCTAGTCCCTTGTTTTTCAAGATCTTTAAGCGTTCCAAGAAGTGGGGCGATTCCACCCATCGTTATGAATGCAACACTAATAAACAGGTCGTCGCATCCTTTCATTTCTTTCTCAATAGCAGTTAACACTTTTCTCCCGTGTGAATTAGAAAGAAGGCTAGGAGAAAAGGTCGGATCAGACTCGCGGGATGCATCGATGAATGCCCTATGGTATCCATCAACAAGCTTGCGAGTAGACAGGTTATCCATTGATGCTTAAAACTTGCTTTCGTGAATATGCAAAAATACAAAAAAAGAAAAGATAGAAAAAGGTGAATAGAAAGATATGAGATGGGTGGTGAAGAGAACGACGCAAGAGCGGTTCTTACAAATCGTCAATCGCTGTAAGTCTTCTTCGGGGGTCGGTGCACTCCTGCGGAATTCGGATTTCAGCGGCAGGGGAGCAGGGGGGAAGGCAGCGGTCCCGCCAGGGATGACGGCGTGTGTTTGACGACCGTTACGGGCACGGCTCGTCCGGGCCCGTAAAAGGGAGGAGTTAGCCGTCAAGCGCCTTCCCCCCTACGCGATCGGCTGAAATCCGTCATGGAGCAGGAGCGCACCGGCTCCCGCTGGGGAGTTACAGCAATTCCTTTTTCTCACTTTATTCTTGCGGGAATCATTTTAATTCGTAACTTTGTCGCTGTCATATAATGTGACGATTTCAAAGCACTTCAAAGGCATCTCAGCCCAAGTGAGATGCCTTTTTGTATTCCTCTGTACTCATGTGAGAGATGCCCGATCAGGTCGGGCAAGACGGATGTGCTGGTCGGGTGTGATGGGGCAGTCGATCGGGCAGGACGGGCTGGACGCGTTTACACGAAAGGGGCATTTTGCGTAGTTCTGGCTGTAAACGCGGAAGGGAAATCGGTTGTTTTCGGCCAAAAGGTTGCCGCGTTTACATATGGAGGGGCTTGCCGGGCGGTTTTTTTGTAAACGTGTCCGCAGAAGGGCTGTGGCGAAAGATGCCCGATCAGGTCAGACATGACGGAGGAGGCTGGTCGGGCATGACGATTATAAATCAAACGGAATCTCGCCCTTCATAAACAGCACCGCTTGGCCGGTGATGAAGACGCGTTGACCGCCCAGTTTTACGCGGAGGGTGCCGCCGCGGGGGGAGAGTTGTTTTGCGATCATTTCGGTCTTTCCAAGCTTATCGGCCCAGATGGGCGTTAAGTAGGTGTGGGCGCTGCCGGTGACGGGGTCTTCGGGGACGTTCAGCTTGGGGTAGAAGCAGCGGGAGACGAAGTCGTAATCCTTTGATTTGGCTGTAATTACGAGGCCGCGTCCATCGACTTTGCACATGGCGTCATAATCCGGTACCAGGGCGGCGAGGTCGGCTTCGCTATCGACCACCACAATCATATCACCACCGTCATAATAGGCCTCTTTGGCCAGGCCGTTGGTGGCTGTTTGGATGGCTTCGGTGATGGGGATCGGCTTGTATGGACCTACCGGGAAATCCATCGTATAGCCGTCCTTTGAGGGGGTGACGATGAGTTCTCCACTTTTGGTGTGGAAATGCATTTCTTCCACGCCTTTGTCGGCAAATTGGTGCAGGACGAAAGAGGTGGCCAGGGTGGCGTGGCCGCAGAGTTCGACTTCGCCGCCGGGGGTGAACCATTTCAGGTCGTAATGGGTTTTTTCGCGCTTGACGACGAAGGCGGTTTCGGAGTAGTTGTTCTCGATGGCGATGGCCTGCATCAGGGCCGGTTCCGGCATTCTTTTGCAGGGGAGGACGCCGGCGGGATTTCCGGCGAAGAGGGTGTCCGTGAAGGCGTCTGCAATGTATTGAATCATCAGTATTTGCGTTTATGGGATTTCTTTGTCAAAAGTACAAAATCTTTCTGGTTTGCTGATATTTAATGGATGTTTTCTTGTACTTTTTCGCTTCCACATAGTGGAAGGTGTTGGAATTGTAAATTATTGATTATCTTTGTCCCCACTGACTTGAAACTAACTGCATGAAAAAACTCGTAGCATTTTTGCTGTGTTTAGCCTTTGTTATGCCCGTCCTTGCCAAGAATGACAAGGATAGGAACGAGTTTTCCATCACGTATGGTCAGTTCACGCTGCCGCAGGTCGCGTATGTGACG
>JAGCCO010000190.1 GCA_017651645.1 Bacteroidales bacterium | reverse complement strand
TTTGCCTTAACACTGCGGTCGTAGGAAACCGATTACACAGACAAAACGCCCACGCTGTGGGTGTTTACAATCTGTTCTCGGTGTAATTTTGAAATTTCCTACGTTTCAGTGTTACTCGAACAAATAGCAAACGCTATGATTAATAATATGTTAGTTTACTTTTCTTTCTATATTTCTCTCTTTTTGTTTATACTACAATTGACGTTCAAGGATAGTCACAAACGCTATCTATAATATATATATGTTTCTATTCTATTAATTTAGATTAATAAAAAAGATTTTGTGAATATTTGATTTAAATACACGAAGATTATTTCAGATTCAATTGCGAATAACTTCCTATACCATTCTGATTTTCAATTATTTTGACACAATTGGTTACATCTATGGTAACTATTGATGAATGAAAAACGGATAGGACTTTATCCTGTAAATCTTGGTCATCTTCCAATGCAACAATATGCAACCCTTTCTCTTTGGCTGTATTGAATGGAATAGGTCTCCCGTGTGTCAAATGATTGGAGGCAGTACCTAACCATTTTGCAATATTGCCCGCCAGTTGCGTTCCGTTTGCATCATTTTTAAACATATAGGATTGGAGCCACAATGTGACTTTGTCGATGGATAATTGTGTGGTATTTTTACAAATATCCAAAATCCCATGGGGCAAATTGCGTAATTTGCTAATCCAAATTGGTGCTACATTTGGATTGGCAATTACTTCTCTCTTTGCTTGTTCAAACTCACTTAATAAAGATTGTGCAGGAGCTGTGAAATACCCCGTTGGAGTAGGAAATGTGATTTGAGGGTCTATCGGTCCAATCGCAGAGTGTTTTCCCATAATAATTTCATCACATGCACAAGCGATCATAGTGGCTGCAGACATAGCACTATGGGGGATAATTGCTCTTATATGACTATATTTTGATCTTAGGTAATTAACAATCTGCTCTGCCGCCTCTACAGAACCTCCTGGACTATGAATTACGATATCTAATTTGTCGTTTTTAAGCCCTTTCAATGTAGACATGAAGCCTTGAACATCATCCACTACAACTGATACTGCTTGAGATGGTATATGAACCATCTTATTTGTAGCATATGCTGTAATATAAATAATGGTATCACGATGAGTATATTCTGATAATTCACGAATATACTTTCTTCTTACCTCATCTTGGGCTGCTGTTTTCGCATTGAGGATTTCTTGTTGAATTTCATTCCGCGTAGGCATAAAACGCTCCTTCGTAATTTGTAGTTAGTGAGTAATCTAAAGTTTCTTCTTCGTCAAGATAATCTTGCATCATTTTATCCAATTTGTCGAAATAATCCCTTCCGAATTGTTCTTCAGCGATATCAATGACAGATTGTTTTTCATTTTCTAATATCAAATTGTTGTTAATCATTTTTTCGAAAGATTAAATATTAATATTAACGCATTAAGACTACCTTTTATTATTATAAAAAATGGGGCAACAGGCAAAACCACCCATTGCCCCATTGAATGTTGGAAATCAGCAATTATTTCCCTTCGCTCAACTTCTTATACCCTTCGTATCTCAGTTTCGCGAACTGTTCGGTCTTGGCGAAGAGCTCCTTGGCTTCGGCCGGGAAGGTCTTCAACAAGCTGTTGTAACGGACCTCGCCCATGATGAAGTCTTGGAACTTGCTCCAGTCGGGTTCCTTGCTGTCCAAGTGGAAGCCGTTCTGGCCGGCCTCTTCCTCGGCAGGGTTGAAACGCCACAGGTGCCAGTAACCGCACTCGACAGCCTTGGCCTCTTCGTGCTGGGAACGACCCATGCCGACCTTGATGCCGTGGTTGATACAAGGAGCGTAGCAGATGACCAATGACGGTCCCGGATAAGCTTCGGCTTCCTTGATGGCTTTGAAGTACTGAGCCTGAGAAGCGCCCATAGCGACCTGTGCCACATACACATAGCCGTAGCTCTTGGCAATCATGCCGAGGTCTTTCTTGCGCACCTTCTTACCGGAAGCGGCAAACTTGGCGACAGCACCTGCCGGAGTGGCCTTTGAAGACTGACCGCCCGTGTTGGAGTAAACCTCCGTGTCGAGCACGAGCACGTTGACATCCTCGCCGCTGGCCAACACGTGATCCAGACCGCCGAAACCGATGTCGTAAGCCCAACCGTCACCACCGAAGATCCACTGTGATTTCTTCACCAAGTGGTCTTTCAGGTCAACGATTTGCTTGCAGTAGTCGCAACCGCACTTTTCGCAAGCGGCGACGATCTTGTCGGCCAGCTCGGCGGTGGTGATACCGCATTCGCGGTTGTCGATCCACTCTTGGAAGAGGGCTTTGAGTTTCTTGTCGCAGCACTCGCAGTTGGCGATGGCTTCCTTCATAATGCGCTCCACGCGGTCGCGCATCTTGCGGGTAGCCGTGGCCATACCGAGACCGAACTCGGCGTTGTCCTCGAACAAGCTGTTGGCCCAAGCCACACCCTTGCCGCTTCTGCAGTTCTTGCAGTACGGAGTGGCAGGCGCAGAACCACCGTAGATGGAGGAACAACCGGTAGCGTTGGCGACGATCATACGCTCGCCGAAGAGTTGCGTAATGGTCTTGATGTACGGCGTCTCACCGCAACCGGCACAAGCACCGCTGAACTCGAACAGAGGCTGAGCGAACTGGCTGTTCTTGATAGTGGCGAATTTGTCGATGAGGTTGTCCTTGTAGGTAACCTTCTTCTGACCATACTCCCAGTTCTTGACTTCACCAAGCTGACCCTCGAACGGTTTCATCGTCAGGGCTTTCTCCTTGGCAGGACAAACGTCGGCGCAGTTGCCGCAACCGGTGCAGTCCATCACGGAAACCTGCATACGGAAGTGCATACCGGCGAGTTCTTTCGGGACCTTCATATCGATGGCCTTCATCGCCTTCGGAGCTTTCTTCATCTCGGCGTCGGTCATCACCACGGGACGGATGGCAGCGTGAGGACAAACCACGGAGCATTGGTTACATTGGATACACTTGGAAGGATCCCATTCCGGAACCACGGTAGCCACACCGCGTTTTTCGTAAGCGGTGGTACCAGCCGGGAAGGTGCCGTCCACGATTTCCTTGAAGGCGCTCACGGGCAGGTCGTTACCGCACTGTGCCACCATCGGGCGCATCACCTTGTTGATGAATTCGGGATCGTCGGGATTGCTCTCGAACTGGAAGTCGGTGGTGCAATCCAGCTTAGCCCATTCTGCAGGGATGTCAACCTTGGTGATTTCACCGCCGCGGTCAACGGCTGCATAGTTCTTGTTCACCACATCCTCACCCTTCTTGCCATAGCTCTTCACGATGAATTTCTTCATCTGCTCCACAGCGAGGTCGTAAGGAATGACGCCGGAAATCTTGAAGAATGCGGATTGCAGGATGGTGTTGGTACGGTTGCCCAAACCAATCTCAGCGGCAATCTTCGTAGCGTCGATGATGTACATCGTGATATTGTTGAGAGCCAAGTATTTCTTCACGAAGTCGGGAAGATGTTTCTTGGTGTCGGCCACACTCCACGGAGAGTTGTAGAGGAACGTGCCGTTTTTCTTCAGACCACGCAGACAGTCATATTTTTTCAGGTAAGAAGGGACGTGAACGGCCACGAAGTCGGGCGTACCCACGAGGTAGGGAGCCAGGATGGGCTGGTCGCCGAAACGGAGGTGGGAGCAGGTGTAACCACCGGACTTCTTGGAGTCATAGTCGAAGTAAGCCTGGCTGTATTTGTCGGTGTTGTCACCAATGATCTTGATGGAGTTCTTGTTGGCACCCACAGTACCGTCAGCGCCGAGGCCGTAGAACTTGGCTTCGAACGTGCCCTTGGGCAGGATGGAGATTTCCTTGCCGACCTTGAGGGAGCGGTGCGTGACATCGTCGTTGATACCCACCGTGAACTGGTTCATCGGCTTGGGAGCGGCGAGGTTCTTGTAGATAGCGAGCACCTGAGCCGGGGTGGTGTCCTTGGAGGAGAGACCGAAGCGGCCGCCGATGATCATCGGGTGGAGTTCGGCATCCTTGAAAGCTTCCACAACGTCAAGATAGAGAGGATCGCCGTTGGCACCGGGTTCTTTCGTTCTGTCGAGAACGCAGATGCGCTTCACGCTCTTGGGCATCACAGCCATCAGGTATTTCACGCTGAACGGGCGATAGAGGTGCACGCTGACGAGACCGAGTTTCTTACCAGCCTTGTTCTCCTTGTCGATGACGGTCTTGATGACATCGGTGATGGAGCCCATAGCGATGATGACGTCGGTGGCATCAGCAGCGCCGTAGAAGGTGAAGGGAGCGTACTCACGACCCGTGATCCGGCTCATCTTCTTCATGTACTTGGCAACGATGTCGGGAAGAGCGTCGTAGTATTTGTTCTGCAACTCTCTGGTTTGGAAGTAGATATCCGGGTTTTGGGCGGTGCCGCGGGTCACGGGGTGCTCAGGGTTGAGGGCACGGTCACGGTATTCCTTGAGGGCTTTCCAGTTGACCAGTTTCTCGATTTTGCTTTGGTCGGTAGCTTCCACTTTCTGGATTTCGTGGGAGGTGCGGAAACCGTCGAAGAAGTGCAAGAAGGGAACGCGACCCTCGATAGCGGCCAAGTGCGCCACGGGAGCGAGGTCCATGATCTCTTGCACGGAACCGGTGGCCAGCAAGGCGAAACCGGTCTGGCGGGCGCTCATCACGTCGGCGTGGTCACCGAAGATGGACAAAGCCTGGGCGGCCAGGGCACGTGCGGAAACGTGGAAGACACCGGGAAGGAGCTCACCGGCGATCTTGTACATGTTGGGGATCATCAGCAAGAGACCTTGTGATGCGGTGTAGGTGGTGGTCAGAGCACCAGCCTGGAGGGAACCGTGGACGGCGCCGGCGGCACCAGCCTCGGACTGCATCTCCACGACCTTCACGGTCTCACCGAAAATGTTTTTTCTGCCGCCAGCAGCCCACTCGTCGATGTACTCAGCCATCGG
>JAGCCO010000189.1 GCA_017651645.1 Bacteroidales bacterium | reverse complement strand
CCAGTCTCCCAGTTATCAAAGGCTTCCTGACGCATCTCTTGCGTGACTTCAATCTCTGGCATTGGCTTAGATGTCAGCTCGTTGCGACGATTTGCCGCCGACATACCCAACCAATGTGCCATGTCGGAGCCTGAGAGTTCGACCGCTTTCTCGGCATCGGGGCAGACGGCAATACCATCGCGAGTGAAGCCTTGCTCGCTGACATCGGCACTCCATTGGAAGGTGTAGCCTTTGTCGATGGCATATTGCATGACCTCCATCAGTTCGTCGATAGGCAGGTTATAATAAGGGCAGCCACGCCAGTTGTCTTCGATCTCAAGTGCAAAAGGCTCATAGAAAGGATGATGCGTGAAAGAGGTGAGGGTGATGTAGTTGTCGGCTTCGAGGCCCAACGACTTGGCATATTCCTGTGGCGTCATGCCATTCACCTTTTCAGGACATTTTCCAAGATAGGCATCATAAATGCCTTGCAGGCCTTCTTTCCACACGGGGCTGAGTTTGCTGATGTCACTTTTGGCAAGGGCTTTCACATAGCCTGTGGCCACGAGGTCGAGTTCGGTGTGATTGGGCAAGGTTCCGCCATAACGGTTGCCAGGCATGTCTTCCTGACGGACGAAGCCATAGTGTTCCAAGCAGTAAAGCACATCGCCGCACTTGCCGCCTGGTGCCCAGCTGGCGTTGCCATGCAGACGGACAAATTTTTCGGCACGATCCATCATGGAATGACTGACAACATACATCTCGGAGAGGTCGACGTCAACGCCCTTGATGCGGAGTGCTTCGGCCTCCATCAGGGCAATGCCGGAATGGGCCCAGCAAGTGGAAGAGCGATGTTGGTCGCGAACGGCCGTGATTGGAATTTCCTTGATTGTAGTAAACTGGAATCCTTCTTCTTTCTTTTCATCTTGTGCCTTGACGGACGTGAAGCCCATCATCAATGCTAAGGCAAGTAACAATTGCTTTTTCATCAGTATTTGAATTTAATGATTTGCTATCTAAGAACAAACCTAGATTTGCAGCGCGACAGTCTGCGGTGAGGTTTGCAAGCGCAAAAATAGGAAAACTATAGTTACCACGATAAAGACTTAATCATTTTATTTTTGCCCGTCTCAAATAATTTCCTATCTTTGCCGTTCCAATTAAAACGAGCAAAACAAACCAAAACTGATATGATGCAACACAATATTGTACCCCAAGATTTAGCAAAGAAACTCTTTGCTGAAAGCGGACTACCCTGCATCGGCAAGGCAGGTATCCGCGAAATCAATAAGTTGGCCCGCGACCTCGAAGCCGCCTGTGGCCAAAAGTTCATCCACATGGAGATCGGCAACCCTGGTCTGCCGGCCGCCAAGGTAGGCGTGGAGGCACAAATCAAGGCCTTGCAAGACGGCGTGGCCGCCAACTACCCGCCCATCGACGGCGCTCCCATTTTAAAGAAAGAGGCCTCACGCTTCATCAAGAACTTCCTTGACCTCGACGTGGATCCCGCCAACTGCATCCCCACCGTCGGCTCCATGCAAGGCGGCTTCGCCTCGTTCATGATTGCCGGCCACACCAACGTGAAGAAGAACACTGTGCTCTTCATTGATCCGGGTTTCCCTGTGCATAAGTTCCAAAACAAGGTGTTGGGCATCCCGATGGAGCATTTCGACATCTATGAATACCGTGGCGAGAAACTACGCGCCAAATTGGAAGAAGTGCTGAGTAAGGGCAACATCCACAGCCTGCTCTACTCCAACCCCAACAACCCGACGTGGGTGTGCCTCACCGATGAGGAACTTCGCATCATCGGCGAATTGGCCAACAAGTACGACGTCATCGTCATGGAAGACCTGGCCTACTTCGGCATGGACTTCCGCAAGGACTACAGCCACCCGGGTGAAGCACCCTACCAACCCACCGTGGGCAAATACACCGACAACTACATCCTGATGATCTCGAGCTCTAAAGCATTCAGTTATGCTGGCGAGCGTTGCGCCATCATCGGCATCAGCAACAAGCTGGCTTCGCGTCACTATCCCGACCTGAAAGCCTTCTGCGGACAGGAGATCTTCCTGCGTGCCATCCTCTTCGGTGCTCTTCACCCGCTGAGCTCAGGCACCTCGCATTCGGCACAATACGCCCTCGCCGCCGTGATGAAGGCCGTCAACGACGGCACCTACCGCTACCGTGACGATGTCATCGAGTACGGCCGCAAAGCCGAGCTGATGAAGAAAGCCTTCACCGACAACGGCTTCTACATCACCTACGATGAGGACTGCGGTGAGCCTATCGCTGACGGTTTCTATTTCACCTACTGCTATCCTGGTTTCACCGGCGCCGACCTTGTGGAAGAGATGCTTTATTATGGTATCTCCGGCATCTCGTTGGACACCTGCGGCAGCACCAAGCAAGGTATCCGCGCTTGCACATCGCTCATCCAAAGGGAAGAGATTCCCATTTTGGCAGAGAGACTGAAGGCGTTTGCCTTGGATCATCCAGTGAAATAATCATTGTCAACGACTGCGTCCCGCAGTCGAAGAAGCATTATTTCATTTGCGGGACGCAAATGATGACAATGGTCAATCTGCGAGACGCAGATTGCGACAATGAGAAATGAGGGTGTCATATTTTGGCATCCTCATTTCTTTTTTATAACTTTGCAAAATAATAATACTACCTATATGCCAAAGGAGATAAAGACCATTTCCATTTGCGAGGACGCAAATGGCGACAATGAAAAGCCAATCTACGAGGACGCAGAATGTGACAATGTCCCTTTTTTTGATGAAAGCGACTTTGAGCACTTTGATTGGGGCACTTTTCTTCCACACTGGCACCAAGACGGCAAGTATGTTTTCGTCACTTTCAGATTGCATGATTCCCTACCTCAAGAAAAACTAGACTGGCTTCGTGAGGAAAAAGAGAGTTGGTTAAAAAGACATCCCCAACCATGGGATATAAAGGTGACAAAAGAATATATCGAAAAGTTTGGCAAAGCCGTTGACAAATGGTTGGATAACGGTCATGGAGATTGTCTGCTCAAAAAGCAAAGCAACAGGAAAATTGTAGAGGACGCATTGCTGTTCTTTAATGGCAAACGATATGACTTGGTGGCCTTTGTCGTAATGCCTAACCATGTCCATATACTCATGAAACTTAGAGAAGGACTCAAGTTGACAGAGATTATGCGGTCATTAAAGAGCTACACCGCAAAGGAAATCAACAAAAACGAAAAGAAAAGCGGCCCTGTATGGCAATCAGAATCATACGACCGATTGATTAGAGACGAAGTGCATTTTGACAACGTTGTGCGTTATATCATTGCAAATAACAAGGACTTGGCATGGGTTGCCAGCGACATTGTCAACGACTGCGTCCCGCAGTCGAAAAGGTAGTTTTTTTCATTTGCGGGACGCAAATGACGACAGTGTAAATCAATCTGCGAGGACGCAGATTGCGACAATGAGAATAGTTACTTCAACACAGCGAAATAGTATCTTACAAAGATGTTCAGCATTGGACCTTCTTTTGAAAGTGTTTCATTCGTGCTATAATCAATAAAATCTCCTTTAATCGGCATGCAAGTCACGCCCAATGAAACACCATGTCGTCCAATATCACACCCTGGCGCAAATGCAGCATAAAAACCACCTGCTTTTATAGGTCCTTGAAAGCCTGGTTCTGGATACCCAGTATATGTGTGATTTAGTACATCTGCTCTATAAGCTCCATATACTGTATTCAAGGGAAAGGCATACCCCGCTTTAAGCTCCAAATAGGGTCGAGCAACCTTGTTTACAATAGTAAACCTGACATTGGCATATACTGGAACCGTATGAAAATCCTTATCCAAGTAAAAAACAGGTCCCAACCCCTCATTTACAAAACTATTCCACGCCTGGCTTCCATGAAACTCAGAACCTAAGCCCACACTCCAATGTGAACTGGCTTTCTGATTAAGCAAAAAACCTGCATCATAATGAGTAACCAAAAGCCCATTTCCATACATTAAAGAGATAAAACTTGAAAGCCAATCCAACATGCCAATCCCACCATAAACATAGAGAGATGTACGATGACTATTTGTTGTGGTATTTGTTGTAGGAGTGGCACCATCTAAGTGTATTTCTTGTGCAAAACCATGAGTCATCAGCATCAGAACTATTATAATTATTGATAACTTTTTCATATTCAACAAGTTTTAATGGTTAATAATGATATTTTATTACAAAAATCATTCCAAAAACCATTCAGAAGCCAATAACGGCTGTTTTCAATCTGCGAGGACGCAGATTGCGACAATGTTATTTAAAATCAATCTAAATTAGCATTTCGCCCCGAAATAAAACGAAAAGTAGAATAACAATTGCCCAAAAATCCCTAATTTCGTGGCTCATTAAAAATGTGCAAACAACAAATCCTAAAATCTAATCAATATGGCAAAATTCAGAGGAGCCATCGTTGTTGACATCGAGCGTTGCAAAGGCTGTGGCGTGTGCATCACGGCCTGCCCCTGCGGTGTCATCGAATTGGCAAAAGAAGTAAACGGTAAAGGTTACAATTACGCATTCATGGCCAATCCCGAAGCCTGCATAGGCTGCGCGAGCTGCGGCATCACCTGCCCCGACGGCGTCATCAAGGTCTACAAGAAAGCCCTGTAACCCAACCTATTGTCTAACATCAAAAAATTTACATAATGGGAGAATTAAAACTGATGAAGGGTAACGAGGCATTGGCCGAAGCCGCCATCCGCTGCGGCGCCGATGCTTATTTCGGATATCCTATCACACCCCAGTCGGAAGTGATCGAGTATCTGT
>JAGCCO010000188.1 GCA_017651645.1 Bacteroidales bacterium | reverse complement strand
TTGTCCATTTGCGAATGAAATCAGTTTTTGCAACGGTATAGGCATCTCTGTCATGCTCATATCTCTTCCATAATTCAAGCTTTAATGTTTCATATTCCTTTGCAATCTGAGGATGCTCATTCAGATAGTCGCGGAAATACAACTCATCATTATCTCCTGCGTATCTAAGATGAATGTGATAAACCTTATCCGCAAATCCCTCTTTTGTATATCCCTTGTTGAGTGAAATGCGTCCCTTTTCATCAGACATTCTGATAAAACCATTCTGCTCCATAACATGCGATACTGCTTCCATGTCGGCATTTTCGGATATCTCGACCATCACATCAACTATGTTCTTGGCCCAAATGCCATGGATTGCTGTACTTCCAATGTGACTGATTCTTTTAACAGGATAACCTGTCAAAAGGTTAGTAAGTTCAGTTTCTAATTCCTTGAAGTATTCATTCCATTGATCATTGGGCTGAACAAGGAAGATGGGGAATAACTCCCACAATTCTTCCAACGTCATTTCCGACAGCTCTTTTCTCATCATCAAGTCTTCTCCGATATATCTGATTCGCAATTCGGCTGCAAAGGTAATAAAAACAATCCTGAAACGGGTGAAATCTACTAACTGTTCCTCTTGAACGAAAAATACCGCAATCTAAGACTATGCCTGGATTGCGGTATTTTTGAGGATTGTTTTAAAGAAGTTACCGTTTGTCCTGAACACCGTATTTAATCCAATCGGGTTGCATATAGCGTTGCTTGACAACTTTGCGGAAAGCGAACATCTGTTCCTTCAGTTCTGCCAAAAGTTCGCGGTTTTCGCGCCCTTTTTCATTGGCCTCACGACGCAAGGCTTCAACCTCTTCGTCTTTTTGAAGAAGTTTATGGCTCAATTCTTCCATCTTCTTGATTTCTTCGGCGTTGATGCCGATTTGTTTCACCTCATCGAGGTGTTTCTTTAGGCCCGAAGCAAGCACTTCGGCCTTGTTGATTTCGTTTTTGACTGTTACTGACATAATATTACTTTTTGGGTTAATAAAATAATTGTTGCTCTTTTCAAAGATTTGAAAACGAGTTTGTTAGATAAAAAGATCATGCTTTTTTGATTACTGCGGCAGCATCTGCCCCTTCCTAGTAACGATAGCCTGAAGCAGATAAACGATCGCGATGATTGCGCCTACCATATATGGTGACAAATGAGCGGCCGATGCGATAGGCGAAACAATCAGCGGAGAGAGGAACTGCCCCAAATAAAGTGCAGTGGAAAGCAGAGGCATCACCGTGGTGGCGGCTTCCTTGCCCGCTTTCACGCTTCCGATGGTGTTCAGGTAAGGAACACCGATGCCGTTGGCAATGCCGATGAGTGCCGAGCCAAGCAAAAGAAGTGACAATGAAGTCCCTCCGGCAAGGCATAAATACCCCGCCATAAAGCCGATGGGAGCAGCGTATTTCATCTGTGCGGCAAAGCGTTTCATCATTGCACCAAAAACCAAACCTACCAAGAAAGCCACCACATCCAAGCCCATCATCACCAAGGTGATTCCCGTCACCGAAAGCATCCCAGAGGCCGTCAGCGCGAAGTTGGTGGGGTAGATGAAGAAAAGGATCATTACGAGGAACATGCCCACGACCGAAGGATGGAATTTCTTTAGAAGCGACAGTGAAAAGCCCCCTTTGTTTGACAATCGCTCATTAGGCAGGAAAAGCATGACGAGCACCACGGCGATGAGGCCAAGCAGATACACCAAGAAGGCAAAGTTCCAACTGACTGCCGCCAACATTCCCGCGAGGAAAGTGGCCACCACACCGCCCATCTGGTTCATGGCAGCGGCAAGACCCATCAGGCGGGCTTGCTCCTCGGGAGGGAAATAGTAGGCCAAAAGGCCTGTGGAAAGCGGCATAATCATGCCCACACTCACGCCCAACAAGGCCCTGAGTACCAGCAGCACAGCAATGTTGTCGGCGAAAAAGGCCCCGCTTCCTGCCACCACATAAAGTAGCAGGCCGCAAAGGGCGATAGTGCGGGTGCGCATCACGCGACACAGCATCGGGAAACAGAGGTTGGTGAGGATGATGAACAGTGCGGGCATACTCACCACAAACTGGATGAGCAGCGAATTGGCGTCAGCGAAATGGGCGCTGATGGCGTTCAAGGCAGGTGCGACGGCGGCTCCCGCCATCACGGTCAACAGCGACATCGAAAGGATGGTCGCAACAAGAATCTTTGGATTGGATGAATCTCTTTTCATTCGTAAGAATCTATTCAATTAAACATGTGTCCAACTGGCATAGTTCTTACAGATTCACCCTATGATTCGGCTACCGACACGCTCGCCGAATTCGGGTGCAAAAGTACGGAAAATCGCAAAAATGGTGTTCCTTGAGGATGAAAAAAAATCCGCAACCCAAACCCCTGCCAGAGTTGCGGATTTATACTCCTATATTACTCCCAATCGGAAAGACAGATAAACCGCATAGATAGTGAGCAACAACACTCCTCCCCATCGGTTGATGGTTTGCTTCTTGTTGCAAATTAACAAAAGCCAGACGACAGCCCCACTTAGTGCCACCAAGAAAGAGTCCAATTCAACACCTTGATAGGCAGGCAAAGGTCTTATCAAGGCACTTGTGCCCAAAATAAAGAACACGTTAAAGATAT
>JAGCCO010000187.1 GCA_017651645.1 Bacteroidales bacterium | reverse complement strand
GCGTCGAGCGAGCCTCTTAACCTATTGAATATTAGTTACTTATCGCATCCAGAAACTCCTTCTCGTCTATAGCATTAGCTCTTTCAATCTTCTCTCTGATTCGATATATCTTTGAATTCAAAGCACCAGGAGTGCGATTCAAGACAGTACAGATGGTCGTGTGATCCAAATGATTTGCTAGATAGCAATAGATTAATAAATCGTCTTTCCTTAATGCGGGCACTTGATTAGAGAGTCTAACCATGAGATTGTTTCTAGTTTCATTAAGGGTATCTATCATTTCTCTGAAAGTGTCCTCATCTGTCGCTAGATTGTGTAGCATCAAATTGAAATAAGGTAGTATTCGATAAGACTGATTTTGCCATTTTAATTCCGCCAGTTTGTTAAAAAACTTCATGCCAGAACGAAGTGAAATCTTTAGTGCATGGGAATAGGAATATTCCATGTCTTGCAGACGGCTAGCCAATAACTCCTTCTCCCGCTGGATTCTTTGTTTATTCTTAATCAACTGTCGAATAATGAAAACCGATGCGCCTATGGACAGACATAATATCAACCCTATGACGAATAATCGAGTACGCGTCAGAGTATGCTTGAGTTGTTCTAGTTTAGCTTTCTCGTAATAAAAATCGCGCTGCGTATTGAACGCGGCAGCCCGTTCAAGGGCAATTTGATTCTTTTGTAGATATGAGATAAAGTGTTGAGCGGCGTCTAACGCGGTTTCGGGGTCACCGAGGGCTATTGCTGAAACATATCTTCTATAATCGGTAAGGTAACGATCGTATTCTGTTTCTGCTAATAGCTGTGCTTTATTAAACAACTCTTCTGACAATTCTTTATTACTCAATAACGCGGCGGCATAAGCCGCATCGATGAATGAGTAACAAGGCATGTTGAACTTTAAACTGTCTTTCACATGATTGAATAAGTTTAACGCTTCTAGCGGCTGTTGGTCATCTCTCAATAGCAGGTCTTCGGCATATGACAACATGGCTTTGGAACAAAGAAGAGTATCCCTGATTTGCTTTCCTATATCCAAAACACGGGAATAAACAGAGTCACTTTCGACAAACATCCGATTTCCGGTATATGCCATACCTACTTGCAAAAGAGCGTATCTTGAATGGGTATCAAATCTTCCCTCCGAGAACAGATGGAATGCCTTTTGAATACATTCCAGTTGCTCAGAATAATTGAAGGTCCTCTCGAAAACAAGTGCCAACTGTCTACAAATCAATCCTCCATAAAAACGGTTCCCTAATTCATCAGCCAAAGACTCTCCTTCGGTCAGAGTCAGGATGGACTGTTTGTAATCCGCATGATTGTATTGGATATATCCGGCCAGGAATAGTGTTTTCATCAGGCGTTCTTTGTCGTGATGCTTTCTGAAATAATCCGCCGCCCGACAAAGGGCCGTGTCATCATCTTCATCAATATATAGACGGTAACGCGCGATGGAATTCAATAGTGTATAGCGGGCATCTACTAGGTTGGAGGAAAACTCGGAAGTATCGAGGGAGGATAAAACAGCCATAGCGCTGTCCGGAGCATCGTGAACATACGTTTCAACGTCTTTTATTGACCGAACAAGAATCCGGCCCCTCGAGCACGATACAACTAGTAGAAAAATAATGAAAAAGAAAAAAGCGCGTTTCATAGAAACAGGGTTTGTTTCTTACAAGATACGAAAAAGCAGCCGGATTTCCAAAATGCTAAACATTTCAGGGATATGCAACTATCAACCTCCGGCTGCCGGGTTGTAATGCTAGACAAATAACTATATCTCTCTGAAAGAAAAGCAAAAAGGAGCAGAGAGAATCTAGGGCTTTCTGGCACGGCTCTGGTAGGACCGATACTGTACACCACAAGATTTCCCTGCCCCAAAGGGACATGGGAAATCTTATTGACATACAGGCTACAGTTAATATATACCAGATTTTGCCAGATTGCCTATAGCAATAAGATTTCTTTTTGAAATCGATATTTCTCGTATGTTGATGCAAAGATAAGAAGAATTGAATCAATTACATAAGAAGAGAGAGTCACCTTTGACATTCTCTTAATGCAGATAGTTGCGTGTATGTCCAAAATATCGTATCTTAGCATTTGGCTCTTTCCACCCTCTACCGGGTGTTGTGCGAAAGAAGTGTAGAATGGATGATGTGAAGTGAGATGAGGCGTTCCGACCTGCAGCGTGAAGAGAATTATAACGAGTATCTTCGGCTTCTTCAAAATGATGATTATTTTGGTGTTACGTACGACGAGAAGTCGGGCGGCATGAGTGCTGTGCATAGGCGGCACAAGTTCGATAAGACGTGTGGTCCATATGGAGTGCGTCGCGGGGACTACGAAAGGAAGGCCATGGATGTTTTAAGACGAAGCGGATTCCGAGTTGTTCTGGAATCTGAATTGAGCATCCAGGGAGTTAAGAAGTGTGACGGCTATCTTGATGATGACCCTATGGAAATCAAGTCTGTTGAAGGGCATGGAACCTGGACTGTTTGCAAAAAACTACGCGAAGCAGTAAGACAACACGCCGAGAGTATTGTCCTGTATTTCCCACAAGAAGAATACTTTTCGGAATTCCGGATTACCGAAGGAATCCGATTGTTTTGTTCCTGCCCGGAAAGCAAAGATATTACCGGACTTGCGTATCTCCTGGTCATTGTTGGCAACACGCTGGTTGCTTGTTGGCATAAAAAAGCCACCCCGATCGAGGGGTGGTCAATGGAGAAGGTTTGAGGGGACAGAATGGGGCGGCCCCATTAACTATCCCCCCTTCCCATGCAAAGATATGAATAATTCAGAGATTAACAACAAAAAAGCAGCCCAGGGAGGCTGCTTTCTTGCAATATTCTCGTGCGGATTATTTGTCTCCGCCGGGTTTTCTCGAAGCGTACATGATCTTCAGCGCGGAGCAGCGGCGCAGCTCCTGCTTGACATCCGACACGATACCCATTCTGACGTCCTCGTCAACGCGGAGGTTGACGGTC
>JAGCCO010000186.1 GCA_017651645.1 Bacteroidales bacterium | reverse complement strand
TTTATAAAAAAAGCCCTCCTGTACGGATGACGGGCTTGTTTACACAAGGGCTCATCCGTACATTTTGGGCAATCGGCGTATGGCGCTCTTTTTGGGGCTTTATTCGCGAGCTTCGGCAGAATCCTTGATGCAGCGGACGGAAACTGCAATGTTGCCTATACGCGCGTATCCTGCCGCATAATCAGAGCTAATTACATAGAATGAGCCTCCCTGAAGAGCAAAAGTCGCCCCCTTACCTAAATTACATTCTTCAAACTGACAAATGTCCTCCCCGGCATAGCCCGCCGGAAGCGCATTGAACCCAACGGCATCGGCCCCTTCCAACATAAGGCGCCCTCCTACCCATGCTTCGGGCCATGTCGTCGATTTCATGACCACGCCAAATCGGCTTTTCCCAACCCACTTTTCAAGAGCTTTGAAATCCTGATCCGTTGGGAGTCTCCAACCTTCAGGGCAAATGCCCTGGGGCTGCAGGTGGTAAACGCTATCCTCGTCGGCGGCATAAAACATGGCGTAGCCTCCTTCCTCAGCCTTAAACCATCCGAAATCTCGTAATTCGCCAAACAAAACACCGCAGTAATCCTCTGCATCCTCGGTTGAAACACTGTCTTCCATATCGGTCACGCAACGATTGAGATTTCCATAAGCGTACTCGCCCCTATTATAGGTCCCGCCAACAACCAGATACGTTCCATCGAAATATTTCTCACAATGGGCGCGCCATTCGCTGGAATCTGCACCATCCTTCATCTCATCAAGGCAGTTTTCCATAGAGCCGAACCTTATAATACCCAACGGGAACTTCTGCGTATTGGAGATTCCCATAGCCACATTCAACGGGTAAAGAGGCCCATAGGTATCGCAATTAGCGTTCTCTCCACCGGGGCACAGCAAACTATCAACACCGGCATAATTCAGATTTTCTGCCATCCAGGTTTGTACAACTCCGTCCACATCATAGGTGACCGTCTTGTATTCGTGATTGTCTCTCGAATCCACCATGGTACCTGTAGTGTAGCTCAAACCAAAGTCATAGTTGCTGTAATTCGCCTTCACGAGCCATAGCCCCGAGTCACAGCGTGCCACGTAATATTCCTTCAAGGCGACTTCAGTACCTTGGTTGGATTCCTGACACCGATCCAAATCAAATCCCACCAAAACATAGTTCTGCAAGTACTTTGCCACCCATTCGTTCGGCCACCTGTACATTCGAGCCCGAATCGCCATGTCAGCCAAATCTCCCTTACCTATGGTCGACTTGTTGTAAGTACCGCCCTGCAGGTCAAATTGCAACATGCGCGAATCATCTAGCCATTCCTCCCCGCTAGCAATGTTTTGGGACAAGTACACCACATTCTGCGTATAATACAAGAAGTTCCGCAGCAGGTAACTTACGGCATACAAGGCGCCGTCCGACCTAGTATTACCCGAAATGTCCATGGAATCAAAACTCGCAAGGCCATCGTAGATTCCAAAGGTTTTGAGCACGGCCTGTTCCGCATTCTTTTTTGCGTTGGCGAAACTAGAACCCGCCTTGACATTTTTCAAAATACCCTCAACAGCAAGGCCAGTCAATACGTTGACATTCACCTCCTTAGAAGTTTGTAAGTCCACCAAGGCCCGGAGAGAAGCCGTGCGACCATCATCGTAATAGCCTTTATTGAGTTTTCCAGAAACCTCAACCAAAACATACGGGCACGTAATCGTAATACTATCGACCTTGTAGGCGCCTTCGTCGTCATAGACATTACCCCCATAATCTCGTCCAGTTTCGTTGAACGTTTTGCAATCCAGTTCATGGAGGGTCACCACCGAACCCTTGTCAAAATTATTGAATATCGTAATCAACGGTTCTTCCCGCTGTACAGAATCAGATTCTTGGTCATCTTCCAAGATCAAGCCAACACGGGCCACGCCTGCAATGGAAATATTTTCCAAGGCGATGATTCCCGTTTCTTCGGAGCTGTTGCCGGCAACGGAACCGTCACCGTCCGAGGAACAGCCTGCGAAATTCGATGCAAGCGCCATGAGCGCTGCCGTTGTATAAATGCTAAACTTTTTCATGATACTGCTCCTAGCCTATTGTTTTGAATTTTTCTTTGTGATTTTTGTCATGGGGAAGAACTGCAAGTTCAAGCGGTACACTTGATCCGTCTCGCTCTGGGCGGTGGCGATGGCCACCACCCTTTTGCGGAAGGCGGCAATTTCTTCTACAATCTTCTGGTAGGCCTCCTGGGTAACGCCCAGCGTAAGGCCCGAAAAATGACGTTCCGAAAGGGGGACCCCCTCGATGGCCTCGAGCGCGAACTCGCCCATTTCGCGATGAAGGCCGCGAACCGCGACGGGCGTGACCTCCATGGGTCCCGTCGTCACGGCCTTGTCGACCACGCTGTAGTTTCCGTTTTCGTCCTTGCGCAGTAACCCCACCTGGGTAAGGAACTTCAGTGTTTCGGAAACTTCGGCTGCCGTAATCTTGGGTCGACAAGCATGGGCGAGTTCCAGGGGCTTCGCGCCTGGCATGGCGTAAGCCAGTTCCCTGATCACCTGGTTTTTCCAGCTGCTAAAGAACTTGAAGGCGTCTCCCTCCAAAACCTTCACCTTGCCATCGCCCGCAATCGAGAGCATCTCCTCGAAATACCGCTTTTTGTTGCGGTCATCGGGCGCGTGGTTGAACTTGACCATGGCGCGAAAGTAGAGCAGCTCGAGCCCCGTAAGGCCCATGGCGGCGGCCACGCGCTCGACCGCCTCCGCGCTCAAGTTGAACTGGCCGTCACTCACCTGCTTCAAGTACACCGGCGAAGAGAAGCCCGCATTACGGGCAAACTCCCTCCACGTGAACGCACCCTTCATTTTGCGCTCGGTGTAATAGTCCAATATGTAATGACGGTAATCCGTGTATTCAGTAATCTGTTTCATGCCTATAAACTACCTCTTTTTTCTACGGAAAGCAAACAATATTACAATACAATTATTGCTGATTTATGCAGAATTAGGCAATTTTAAATAAAAATTCAAAAAAAATCATATTTGCAGTACAACCAAATCCGAACCGTTTTGTCAATGGGGTGCCTAGAGAACAAATAGCTGTTTTTTTTTGTTCCACCCCATACGAGCCACGTTAAAAATGCTATGATTTAAAATGTTATGATTTATGAAGTAAGAACCCGAGGAGACGCCCTATGAATCTGATGGATGTTATTGCAAAAGCCAAGGCCGAGAAGGCCACTTCCCTGGACCTTTCCCAGCAAGACCTCCGTATCTTGCCCAAGGAACTCTTTGACATAGAGTCTCTCGAAGAACTGAACCTCGACCGCAACAAGCTCGTGGAGCTTCCGGACGAACTGGGACAGCTCAAGAACCTCAA